>JAEYOY010000033.1 GCA_023411215.1 Bacillota bacterium
AAGGAGGTGCTTTCGGTGGCTAAATGTTCAATATGTGATAAAGGTGCTCACTTTGGAATCGCTGTGAGTCATTCTCATAGAAGATCTAATAAGATGTGGAAATCTAATGTGAAGTCTGTTAAGGTTAGTGTTAACGGTGCAGCAAGAAAAATGTATGTTTGTACTTCCTGTCTTAGATCCGGTAAAGTAGAACGCGCATAAGGAAAACGATGGGTGTCAGGGGATCTTGACACCCTCTTTTTTTATGAAAAATGTTCTAATTGCAGAATAAATTATAGCCTAGCAACAGGCATAGAATGATAATACATATTGCTAAGAGTCCATTCGTGATGAATAGCATGATTGTCATGCCGATGGCAATCCAAAACAGGATAAAACCGATCATTCTCTTCATGATAACCTCCATTCTACCGATCGATCGCGGTATGGCAGCTGGATTCACATCCACGGCATATTTATAGTAATATATATTATGCGAGTAACAATCAAGTTATCTCAAATATGATGAAAACATGATATCAATATATGATATTGCAAATTGGTAAAGTATGTGAATATGCTACAGGAATTATTGATGTAAAAATCTTGGGTATACTAAATAAGGTAAATAAGTATTTTTGAATGAAAATATCATTGGGACCACTAACTGTATGCTTTTAAGACATTATGAAGCAATTGATGAAAATGTATGGTTGGTTTAAAGAATTTTAAGCATCACTTTTCAAATAACGTAATAGCAGTTATAATAGTTAATATAGAGTGGTAATAGATAGGAGGTTTAATATGAAAGGACATATGAATACACAAAATGGTGAGATATTAATTGATAATGATGTATTGGCAAAATATGCCGGGGCTTCGGCAGTAGAGTGCTTTGGTGTAGTTGGTATGGCCTCTGTTAATATGAAGGATGGTATCGTTAAACTCCTAAAACGTGATAATTTGAGCCATGGTGTGAATGTTACGATAGAAGATAACAAATTAATAATTGACTTGCATATTATCGTATCCTATGGTGTGAGTATTTCTGCAGTGGCTGACAACTTGATCAGCAACGTGAAATATAATGTTGAAGAATTCTCAGGTCTTGAGGTGAAGAAAATCAATATTTTTGTAGAAGGTGTCAGAGTTATAGACTGACGATTCTGAGAAGAGCAACGTTTAAGGAGGAAGAACCAGTGGTTATTAAGACGATAGATGCGACGACACTAAAGAAGATGTTTCTTGCTGGAGCCGCTAGTATAGAAGCAAAGAAGGAAATAATTAATGAATTAAATGTATTTCCGGTACCTGATGGTGATACAGGAACCAATATGACACTTACCATTATGTCGGCAGTTAAGGAAGTAAATGCACTTCAGAATCCCACGATAGAGGAGTTATCAAAAGCAATCTCCGGTGGTTCTCTTCGCGGTGCGAGAGGTAATTCAGGTGTTATCTTATCTCAGTTGTTTAGAGGTTTTTGTAAGGAAATTAAAGATTCTAAGGAAATTAATGTGACAGTCATGACCAATGCTATTCAAAAGGCTGTTGAGACTGCATATCGTGCAGTTATGAAACCGAAGGAAGGAACGATATTAACGGTAGCCAGAGGAGCAGCAGAGAAAGCAGCACAATTGGTCTCCGAGACAGATGATCTGGTGGTGTTTGGCCATGAGGTGATTGCTCATATGGAAGTCGTACTAAAGAATACTCCTGAGCTTCTCCCTGTATTGAAGGAAGCAGGTGTAGTTGATTCTGGTGGTCAAGGCTTGCTTGAGATTGTTAAAGGTGCTTATGATGCTTTCCTTGGTAAGGAAGTATCCATTGTTAATATTGCAACTAGTGAAGTTGGCGAGCAAGTTACGAGAGAGCGTATATCTACAGATGAGATTAAATTCGGCTATTGTACTGAATTTATAATCATGCTGGAAAAAGAATATAACATGCATACAGAGGATGAATTCAAGGCATATTTAGAGTCTATTGGTGATTCCATTGTTGTCGTATCGGATGATGATATTGTTAAGGTTCACGTACATACGAATGACCCGGGATTAGCAATTCAGAAGGCGTTAACGTATGGCTCCTTGACAAGAATGAAAATTGATAATATGCGTGAAGAGCATAATGAAAGATTGAAATTGGATGCGGAGCAGTCTGCTAAGAAGAGTGAAGAGCCAAAGAAGGAAGCGGCAAAGCCCAGAAAAAAAGCAGGATTTATCGCGGTTTCTATGGGAGATGGCTTAGATGAGATATTTACCGGACTTGGTGTAGATTATATCATCAAGGGTGGACAGACAATGAATCCCAGTACTGAGGATATGCTGATTGCAATTAGTGAAGTAAATGCAGATAATATTTTTATCTTACCCAACAACGGGAATATAATTCTCGCTGCCGAGCAGGCTAAGCAGCTGACAGAGGATAAGAATATCTTTGTAATACCTTCAAAGACAGTACCTCAGGGAATTACAGCAGTGATTAATTTTGTGTTTGATAAATCTCCGGAAGAGAATGCTGTAAGAATGGCAGAGGAGATGAAGAAAGTTAAGTCCGGACAGATAACCTATGCAGTAAGAGACACCAGCATTGATGGCAAAGACATCAAGCAGGGGAATATTATGGGTATCGGTGATAAGACTATATTAGCAGTTGGCGATGCGATTAGTGATACTACTCTTGAACTTATCAAAAGCCTTGCAGATGACAATTCTGAACTAATCAGCCTATATTATGGTGAAGAGATCAGTGAGGACGATGCCAATGCATTGGCAGATGAGGTTATGGGATTGTATCCGAACCTTGATGTAGAGGTTCATTATGGCGGTCAGCCCATTTACTATTATGTATTATCCGTTGAATAGAATAGCATAGGCATACGGTAGAAAAATTGCTTAATCAAGTGGTTCGGAGAATGATCGAACCACTTTTTTAAATCATAGGCAATCGCATCCTATGAGTTAACAAGCACTCCGTGTAAGTGAACGAAGTTCATAATAGTTAGTAAGGAGAAGGATATGAATAAGGATATGAATAAGGATATGAATAAGGATAGAATACCAAAACCGGGGCAGTTATATAATCATTTTAAGAATAAGCCGTATCAGATTATTACGGTAGCGACGCATGCGGATACAAGAGAAGAGATGGTGGTATATCAAGCTTTATACGGAGATTTCAAGTGTTATATCAGACCGATGGAGAACTTCTTAAGCGAGGTTGACCATATAAAGTACCCTAATGTTGAGCAAAAGTATCGTTTTGAACTACGCACCTCGAAGGAGCTGGAGGAGTCGAATTCGATTCAGATAACCAGTGAGAAAGAAGGTAACACAAAGAATATATCTAATCAGGATGAACAATTAACAAATGTTATTGATAGCGATGAGCAGAATAGGTCAACTGAGAGGGATATCAGTTATGATAATATAGTAAATAAGGCTCATAAAGATAGCGTGCTGAAAGAAGAAACAGTAATGGAAGCTCCCATCGATTCGATTGAAGGTGTGAATACTGTGCTTCTGCAGTTTTTGGATGCAGAGTCCTATTATAAGAAGCTGGAAGTAATAACCTCTAATCGGAAGCATATGAGTGACCGATTGATCAATGATATGGCAGTATCGCTGGATTGTGCGGTAGAAGAAGGTCCTCTGGATCAAAGAATTCAAGGCTTGATTTATTGCCTTCAGGCAATGTGTCGTTTCGAAGATAAAAGACTACGATAGTAAATAGAACGGGAGTATTGCCTGGGTTTTGAGTCTTCTCATTACCAAAGTAATACTCCCGTATAATTTTTAGCTGATGTATTATTCCAGATTTAACTTTTTCTTGAATATGAAATTTATGCCATAGTAAAACAGTATATTTGTTAATAATGTATAACCGATTGTAAGTGGGAAGAAGATTTGGGGCAGGGCATTAATCTCCTCAAAGGATTTATTAAATATAGCACCAAGGATGACAAATGATGCGGTAACGATGATCTGTAATACAGTGCTGATACCGATATAGGATGCAAAGGAGCCAAGTACCTTATGGCCATTAAATAACTGTCCAACCGCGATGGATGCATAGATAATAAGGATGTTATTGATTATTCCAAGTATCATTAACAATATGAATTCAATGATTAATAGATTCATATTGAAGACACCGAATTCATGCTTCATCTCAGTGAAAATCATCCCGAAGCCATCGCTTATCAGATCAAAACGTTCCTTTGTCATAAATGCACCAAACAAGGAAATTATGATTAATACAACGCACACTATAGTCCATATGAAGGAAACCAGAAGCTTTGAGTTGATTAATTGCTGAGGACTTACCGGCAAGGTAAACATTAGATAGCCCTCATCTGTCATCAGATTCTTATAAAACCGTAAGATGATGATAACACAGGATACCACTGCAATTGCCATAATGGATAAGAAATAAGCTACAGTTGAAAACCCGGGAATTATATTAAGTGAGCCCTTAAGATTCAAACTGATTACAACGCGTTCCACTATGGTAAGAACGAACAACACCAGATAAAGAGGTAGGAGAAGTCTGGCAGTTGCCTTGAATTCATGCTTCAATAGTTTACTTAACATTTGAATACCTCCCTGAATAATGTATCGATCGATTTACCTTCCTTAGAGCGGATATCATCTACACTAGAGTGCAGGGTAACATTGCCATCCTTGATGAATACCACTTCATCGAGAACCTTTTCAATATCTGCGATCAGGTGGGTAGAGATTAACACAGTAGCATTTTCATTATAATTCGAAATAATTGTATTTAGGATATAATCCCTGGCAGCAGGGTCTACGCCACCGATGGGTTCATCGAGGCAGTATAGATCCGCTTTACGGCTCATTACCAGGATAAGTTGAACCTTTTCCTTTGTCCCCTTGGATAAGGTCTTCATTCTTTTGCTGGGATCCAAATGTAAACGGTCAAGCATCTCATAAGCCTTCGCTTGATCAAAATCCGGATAAAAATCTCGGAAGAATTCAATGGTATCAGAAACCTTCATCCATTCTGGAAGATAAGTCTTCTCAGGTAAGTAGGATACGATCTTTTTAGTCTCTGTTCCCGGTAATTTACCGTCCACCAGAATATTACCGGAGGAGGGAACCAATAATCCGTTGATTAATTTAATTAATGTGGTTTTACCGCTGCCGTTCGGGCCAAGAAGTCCGATGATACGGCCTCGCTCCAAGGTTAGATTTACATTGGAGAGAGCAGTAAGAGTAGTAAACTTTTTAGTCAGTGATTTACACTCTAATATTGTACTCATTCTATTATACCTCCATGATGCTGTTACTAAGCATCTTTTTTTGTAGAAGCATCCCTGTTCGCTTCGTTTATGGATAAGAGTTACTGGCCGTTCTTAACGAGGTCGGTAACTAAGGCCAGGGTTTCCTCCGGACTAAAACCTAATTGCTTCATCCGCTCTATGAATTCGATAATCTGCTCCTTGGCTGATTCTCCCTTAAGCTTTGTGATCTTAGCCTCATCTGAAGTGATGAATCTGCCACTGGTTCGGTTGGCATACACCAAGCCGATGCGTTCCAGCTCCGACAGTGCCTTCTGCATGGTGTTCGGATTAACCGTAGCTTCTGCAGCCAGATCTCTTACGGAGGGCAGCTTATCTCCGGGCTTAAATACACCAGATATAATACCTGCCTGTATCTGCTCAATTAATTGGATATAAACAGGTCGTTCTGAATCAAGCAACCATTGCATTCTTATAACTCCTTTCTTCGAACTCCTTTCAAGGTATTGATAACGGTTGCTATCCACTTTATGAAATTGACTGTGAGTATTATTTCATAAATGAATTTTCGTTATCAATACGTTGTGCCTGCAACCGCTATTTGATTGTACTACTGTACTAAGTGGTTAATACAATAATACAATTGAATGAGTGAATTGTCAATACCTCTTACTAAAACTTTTCATATTTTTTTCCTTTTCCATTTCTTTATTATAGTTTATAATAAAAAAGATGATTTCAACGGTAAATGATAGGAGGTGGAACATGGAATCGAATGATAAAATCAGTGTGATCAAAGGCATCGGTGAGAAGACAGAGAAGCTTTTTATGAAGCTCGGAATACAGACAGTACAGGAGCTTCTAGAGCATTACCCGAGAGGCTATGAGGAATTTGAACGGCCAGTAATGATTACCTCTATCGCAGAGGGGGCCACCATAGCAATAGAAGCATCGATAGCCATGACTCCTAAGTTAAAAAGGGTTAGGAACCTTCAGATTATAACAGCTCAGGTAAAGGATGCTTCCGGGTCCATGTATCTGACCTGGTTTAATATGCCTTTTTTGCAGAAGACTCTTCGAAGTGGCTATCATTATATCTTCCGTGGAAAGGTAATTCGTAAGAACGGGATACTTGTCATGGAGCAGCCGGGCATCTACCAACGAGAGGATTACCTGAGACTTCTTAAAATAATGCAACCGATTTATCCCCTCACCCAAGGGGTTACCAATACAATGATTTCGAAGGCTATTAAGCAGGTGATCTCGGAACTGGATTTTGCTAAGGATTACATTCCTAAGACAATCGCAAAGGAGTATCAGCTGACGGATCGGACAAAGGCAATAAGAGAGGTTCATTTTCCCAAGGACAGAGATAGTATGATGAAGGCAAGACAGAGACTGGTCTTCGATGAATTTTTTCTCTATTCACTTGCACTGCGTAAATTAAAGGAGACAAAGACGATACTCCCCTCTGAATATCGTATGAACGACTGTCAGGAATGCGAGGAATTAATTGGTACGCTTCCTTATGCGTTGACGGGTGCCCAGCTTCGGGTATGGAAGGAGATACAGAGGGATTTGCAGAGTGAATATGTTATGAACCGGTTAATCCAGGGCGATGTAGGCTCCGGTAAGACGGTGCTGGCGATCTTGGCTCTCTTGATGGCGGTAAAGAACGGATGCCAGGCTTGTTTTATGGTTCCGACGGAGGTACTGGCAAAACAGCATTATAAGTCCCTGGAGGAGATTGCAGAGCAATTTGGATTCCAGATCTGCCTGCTGGTGGGTTCTATGACGGCGAAGGAGAAAAGAGAGGCTTATGAGAGGATTAAGAGTCATAAAACGGATATAATAATAGGTACACATGCATTGATACAGGAAAAGGTTGAATATGACCGTCTGGGATTGGTTATCACCGATGAACAGCACCGGTTTGGTGTAAAACAGAGAGAAGCCCTGATGAGTAAGGGAGGAAATCCACATGTACTCGTCATGAGTGCAACTCCAATTCCAAGAACCTTAGCCATCATTTTATATGGAGATCTGGATATCTCTATTGTAGACGAGCTGCCGGCGCAGCGCTTACCTATTAAAAACTGTGTGGTGGATACGAATTACCGTCCGAAGGCATACCATTTTATAGAAAGGCAGGTAGCAGAGGGAAGGCAGGCATATGTAATCTGCCCCATGGTGGAAGAGAGCGAAGAGGTGGAGGCAGAGAATGTCATCGAATACACCGAACGGCTTCGGGAAGCATTACCCTCCGGTATTATCGTGGAATACCTCCACGGTAAGATGAAACCGAAGGATAAGAACTTGGTGATGGAACGCTTCGCTAGTGGTGAGATTCAGGTGCTGGTATCCACCACTGTAGTAGAGGTAGGTGTCAATGTACCAAATGCAACGGTTATGATGGTAGAGAATGCAGAGCGTTTTGGTCTTGCGCAGCTTCATCAGCTTCGTGGGCGTGTTGGTCGTGGTAGACATCAGTCCTACTGCATCTTTGTGTGTGGCAGCAGTAGTAAAGAAGCTTGGGAGAGACTGGAGATACTGAATAAATCGAATGATGGCTTCTTCATCGCCGGAGAGGATTTAAAACTGCGCGGCCCGGGTGATATTTTTGGAATTCGTCAAAGCGGAGATATGGACTTTAAGCTTGGTGATATCTACAATGATGCAAGCATATTAAAGGCTGCAGCAGAAGCGGTGAAGAGTCTGAGTGATTACGAAGTGAAGACTATCTTTGATAACAATCCTTATCTGGAGGAGCATATATTACAGCGTAACCAGAATACCTTATAATAGTGTGAAGGAAAAGCATCTTCACACAGGAAGAACTGCGAAGTTCGCCCATTGGAGCGAACTCCTTGTTCTTCCAGGCTGTGTAGCGCATAATTCAGATTCAGAAGTTTGTGCCTGTGTCACCAAAGTGTGTAACGTCTCTCATGCGAGATGTTACACACTTGGCACAAACTATCACAAAGGGTAGGAATGTATTGGAACACGAAGGGCTAGCAAGTTAAGTGTATACTTAGCTTAAAGTATTCTTAAGAAATAAATGGTAATTAGTACTTTCTTAATCATGGATTTTCGCTTATACTAGATAGAAGAATTTCTACGATTAACATAACATTGTAAGATAGCTTCCTACAATTCGCACATAAAGAGGTAAGGCATGGAGAAGATGGAGAAAGTCATTGGTCAAAACAGAACAGCACAGTCAAGTTTGTCTGTTGTAATTCCTGTTTATCAGGAGGCAAGTCATATACGAGGTTCTATTGCAGTCATAGAGAAGGTATTGTTGGACAATCAAATACCTTATGATTTTGTGCTTGTTGATGATGGCTCCAAGGATAGTACTTGGTGGGAACTGAAAGATATGGCGGAAAGCAATGAACATATCAATGCACTTCGCTTAAGCCGTAATTTTGGCAAAGAATCCGCTCTATGTGCCGGGCTTGAGTTTGCCGAAGGAGATATGGTTCTTGTGATGGACAGCGATCTTCAGCATCCCCCCACTCTGATTCCCGAGATGGTTAAAGCCTGGAGGGAAGAGGGCTGTGATGTGGTGGAGGGTGTGAAAAGCTCCAGAGGGAAAGAGAATTATTTTTATAAAATATGTGCAAAGTTTTTCTACTATGTAATATATAAAACAGCAGATATTAATCTGGGGAAGGCCTCAGATTTTAAATTGATGGATCGTAAGGTTGTGGAGGCATGGAAAGAGATGCCGGAGAGAGCAACCTTCTTTCGAGGAATGTCTGCCTGGCTTGGTTTTGACCGGAAGCAGATCTGTTTTGATGTGGCCGATAGGATCAACGGCAAGACAAAGTGGTCCATCATAAGGTTAATGCGTCTTGCAATCAATGCAATCACCTCGTATACCTCGGTACCTTTGCATTGTATTACGGTTCTTGGAATACTTATGTTTATCGGAGCTATTATATTGGGAATACAGACCCTTTATATGTATTTTTCACATAAAGCACTGAGTGGTTTTACTACTGTGATTTTATTGCAGCTGATCATCGGTAGCTCTATTATGATCAGCTTAGGTATGATTGGTATCTATCTTACCAAGATATATAAAGAAGTTAAGTCCAGACCGAGATATCTGGTATCAAACTGTATCAGAGGCGGTGAGAAGAAATGATAGGTCTGCTTTATATCTTACTTTCCTTCGGCTTGGGTTGGGCTATCTGTGACTTTGCATTTCCAAGGCTTGGGAATATCGTTGATACAGATTGCCTGAAGCGGAGAATATCCGTTAGTCCTTATATTATCCTATTCCCTGCCTGGTATGTAATAGGAACATTAGCACTGACCTGGACAACATATCTTGCTGCATATCTGAACCGAGATGCTGCTGAGCCGTTATTTTTGGCTAATATGATTGCTATGCCGCTTGCACTGATCATCATGGTAGGTACATTCTTATTTAGAAAGCGACATACCTCGACTGGCAGCGTTCCTTTCCTCTGTAAGGATAGAAAAGCTGTGATACTAGAATTGTTGTTGTTGATTGCAATTATTTTATTAGCAAATGTATTAATGTGGTTGACTTTCTTTGTAAATGGTGAGAATTTGTATGTTGGTGTATCTGTGTTCAGTGATTTCTCACCCCATGTCGGTATGATACGATCCTTTTCTTATGGTAATAATTTTCCGACGACTTATCCTCATTATGCTGGCGAGGATATTAAATACCATTTTATGTTCCAGTTTCTTGCTGGTAACCTGGAATACTTAGGCCTTAGAATTGATTATGCGTTTAACCTGCCAAGTATCTTAAGCTTCATCAGCGCATTCCTTCTGCTTTATCTGTTGGCAGTTAAAATCAGCGGTAAGCTTGGAGCCGGTGTCCTGGCATGTTTCTTTTTTGCCTTTCGAAGCTCCAAGACACTCTTCATCTACCTGACAGAGCTTCCGAAGGGGACAAGCATCTGGAAAGCTTTATCAGAGAATACTAATTTTATCAGCAGTACGCCCAATGAGGAATGGGGCTTATGGAATCTGAATGTATATTGTAATCAACGCCATCTGGCCTTTGGATTGACCGTAATGTTTCTCATATTATTGCTGTTTCTTCCGCATCTATATGATATGTTCGAGGATATCAAGAACTTTTATATGGAGACAAGGGAACATAGAAGGAGGTATAATAAGAGCTTTCTTAAAAAGCTGGTAGGGGGCCTTCGGGTTATATTCTTTACAAAGCAGGGCTGGGAGATAAGAGATCTACGGACAGCTGTGTTCTCAGGCTTATTACTTGGAAGCCTTTCCTTCTTTCACGGAGCAGCTGTTATTGGAGTATTAACCATATTATTCATAATGGCGATTATATCAAGAAGACGTCTTGAATATGTAATTATGGCGCTGCTTGCGATAGGGTTATCTATGCTACAGACGAAATTCTTTATTCATGGTTCAGCAGTGACAACGCAGTTCTTGTTTGGTTTTATTGCAGAGAATAAGACTCTGTTTGGTGTGTTATCCTATTTAGAACGATTATTGGGAATCCTACCGTTGCTATTAATTGTGGCACTTTGCCTGGAAAAGGGAGCAAACCGATATCTGTTATTAGCCTTTACAGCTCCTCTTTTATTTGCCTTTACCATCTCCTTAACGATAGATGTAACTGTGAATCATAAATACATCATGATGAGCTGTATATTGCTAGGGATCGTTGCAGCAATGGTTATTATGAAGCTCTTCGAGCGAAAGGAATGGATATCAGGTTTTGTGGGAGTGATGTTGATCTTCTTGTTGACGGCGACAGGAATTTATGATTTTATAACGGTTCTGCAAAAGAATACACCGGAATCAGCTGTCATACTTGATCTGGATCATGAATTAACCGCTTGGATTAATGAGAATAGTAGATCACAGGATATCTTCCTGACCTCGAATTACTCAATTAATCAGGTTGTTCTCGGTGGTGCAATGCTGTATGAAGGCTGGCCTTATTTCCCCTGGTCTGCAGGTTATGATACCGATTACCGCACCGCTCAGGTGAAGCTGATGTATGAGGCGAAGACATCAGAGGAGCTGAGGGAGCTAGTTAAGGAGAATAACATTCGGTATATTATTGTTGATAACGACAATCGAAGCAGTGAAGAGTATTACGTCAATGAAGAGAATATAAGCAGTACCTTTGAAAGTGTCTATACCATAGGGGAAGATGAATGGAAGACCACTATCTATGATACTCAAAAGCCCGTACGATAGAACTTGAACATGATAAATATATTAATGTAGCAGAGGAGAATTGACATGAATTTTAAGTATGTAGTCGTTGGTGCCGGACTAGCCGGCTTAACTATGGCGGAGCGGATCGCAAATGATTTGGATGAGAAGGTTCTGGTGATTGAGAAACGTAATCACATTGGAGGAAATGTGTATGATTCCTATAATGATGACGGTATTCTCATACACAATTACGGACCCCATATCTTTCATACCAATGATAAAGAGGTGTATGAATATCTTTCCCGTTTCACAAAATGGAATGACTTCTGGCACAGAGTACTCACCTTTGTGGATGGTAACCTGGTGCCGATGCCGATTACTGTAGAGACAATAAATAAGCTTTATAATTTAAATCTGGATTGTTCCCAGGTAGAGGGTTTTCTGAAGAAACAGGCGGTAGATATCAAGGAAATCAAGACCAGCAAGGATGTAGCCTTAAGTAAGGTCGGACCGGACATCTATGAGAAGATATTTGAGAGCTATACGAAGAAGCAGTGGGGGATTGATCCAAGTGAGCTGGATACCTCCGTTATCTCGCGAATTCCGATCCGCTTAAATCGTGATACCAGATATTTTGCAGATCGATACCAGGGAATGCCTGCTCAGGGCTATACCAAGCTATGCGAGAAGCTGATTGCGAATAAGAACATTAAGCTTTTGTTGAATACTGATTATAGAGAGGTAATGAAGGATATTACCTATGATACGTTGATCTATACCGGTGCTACCGATGAATACTATGACTTTAAGTATGGCAAATTATCCTACCGAAGTGTGAACTTTGTCTTCGAGACGTACGACCAGGAGAAATTCCAGGAGGCGCCCGTAGTCAATTATCCAAATGATTATGACTATACGAGAATAACGGAATACAAACAGCTAACCTGGCAGCAGCATCGAAAGACCACGATCAGCAAAGAGTTTCCCTGTGATGAAGGAGAGCCCTATTATCCTTTTCCGACGAAGGAGTGCAAGGCACAATATGCACTTTATGAGGAGGATATGAAGAAGGAAGAGAAGGTGATATTCTTAGGAAGACTAGCGGAATATCGCTATTATAATATGGATGGTGTAGTGAGAAGAGCTTTAGATGTCTATGAGACAATTAAAACAAGGAACGCTAAGTAGATAGATTGAAAAATTATAAGATTTTTCAATCGGCAAATTTGTGCCGCCACCCAAATTCGCGGTGCCTTGGCAGCATGGATGATTAGTGTGAAATATAATTTTCACACTACTATGTTTGTGACTGCGTCACCAGAGCGTAAACACTCGCACAAGCTAATTCAAAGAGCAGGCATGTTAGTTAAGGATAATATGCGTTTATCGGGAGAATTTGTGGATAAAAGGATTGATGGAGGAACTAAGGTGGATAAATTATATATTGTTATTCCTGCCTATAATGAGGAGGCAAATGTTGATAAGGTAATCAAGGATTGGTATCCGATCGTAGAGAAAATCGGTAACGGCAGTAAGCTGGTGATTATTGATGATGGCAGTAAGGACAAAACCTATTCTATTATGCAGCAGCATGCTGCGAATTTACCGGCTTTTGAACCAATCACCAAGCCAAACGGAGGACATGGTGCAACGGTGCTCTATGGCTACCATTATGCGATAAACGCCGAGGCGGATTATGTCTTTCAGACAGATTCAGACGGCCAGACCTTACCGGAGGAATTTTGGCCTTTCTGGAAGCAGAGAAGCGCCTATGATATGTTGATCGGACATAGAAGAGGGAGACAGGATGGCTTCTCCCGCATCATTGTAACGAAAACGTTGAAATTTGTACTATGGCTTTGCTTTCATGTTAGTATTACCGACGCCAATACCCCGTTCCGATTGATGAAAGCGACTACATTGAAGGAACAGTTGAAACAGGTACCTGAGGGTTTTAATTTATCCAATGTTATGATATCCGTAATTTACGCACGGAAGAAACTATCGGTAAAATATATACCAGTAACCTTCCGGCCTAGACAAGGTGGTGTAAATTCCATCAATATGAAGAAAATTATTCGGATTGGTAAACAGGCTTTTATTGACTTTAGAAGGATAAACAAGAATTTGTAACTATTCAGAACAGCAGTAATATTTAGAAATAGGACTTGAATGCTTGCATTCAAAGGACTATTTCTAAATATTACAGTTGGGTTGACCCAAACAGCTCGTAAATCCTGCGGATTTACGAGCCTGTTCTGAATAGTTACAAGCGTTACTTTGCTCAGAACAGTGGTAATATCCCAAAGTTTGCGAAGCTAATTATTAATGATTTGTACAGTAATTTATATTAAACGTAGAGGGAAGTAAGAGCATGAAGAAGATAGCGTATTCAATAATTGCAATAATTCTTTTATTCATAGGAAGGTGGATGCTGCGGGAAGATTATATTCCGTTCTTGCAGTGGTGGGCAGTGGTTGCAGGAATCGGAATTATTTTTCTCCCGTTAACTACAATATTATTTGCCAACTTTCATGATAAGGGTTATTTGTTTTCGAAGGCAATCGGAATTGCGGTTACCGGATACTTGATGTGGCTATTATCCTCCCTTCATCTGATGAAGTTTACCACGACCTCCAGTATTCTGTGCATCGTAATCTGTTTCATCCTAAACGGTATTCTGCTTCTATGGCTTAGCAAGAAGAGAACATCACCAGTGGATTATTCGGCAATATTGGGAAGAGGAGGGGTATTGGATACCGTAATAGTCGAGGAACTCTTGTTCTTTACCGTGTTTCTTCTCTTTACTTATATTCGTTGTTTTAAACCAGAGGCTTATGGAACAGAGAAATTCATGGATTATGGCTTTATGACAAGCATGATGCGTAGTGATTATATGCCGCCGCAGGATTTCTGGTTTTCCGGAACGAAGTTGAATTATTATTATGTCGGACAATATTTGGCCACCTATCTTACCAGAATTTCCTTTGTAGAGGTATCCAATGCCTATAATCTTATGCTAATGATGATTGGAGCCTTTACTTTTGTTCTACCATATTCGATCATATATAATGTGACACGTCGGTTTCTGGTAGATCAGGAGAAGAAGAGAAGGTTTCTTCCCGCACTGAGCGGTCTGTTAGCGGGAGCTGGAGTCTGTATTGCGGGTAATATGCATTATCCAACTTTCCGCTGGCTGGAGCCTGCCGCAAGAAAATTCTTTGGGATTGAGGCAAGCGATAAAAAGTATTGGTTCCCGGACGCTACCAGATTTATTGGGTATCATCCTGAGACCTCAGATAAGACTATCCATGAATTCCCGGCTTACTCCTTTGTGCTTGGAGATCTGCATGCACATGTAATTAATATCTTTTTTGTATTGACGGTCCTTGGATTACTGTTCGCATGGTTGTCAGGAAGAGATAGCATTAAGGAGCAGCACCCCACAGTAATCAGGGAGGTATTTCATCCGGCTATTATTTTAATAACCTTTTTTATCGGACTTTTCCATACAACAAACTTTTGGGATTTTCCGATTTATGTTGTTGTTTCAGGTGGAATTATTCTATTTTCCAACCTTATTGTATATAATTTTAAAAGTAAAGCATTATGGTTAACAGGCTTACAGGGAATCTTTGTACTTGCAGCTTCTTCTTTGGTATGTCTCCCCTTTACCATGAATTTTGATCAGATTTCAACCAACATCCGTCTGACCGTTGCACGAACCCCCATGAATCAAATGATCATATTGTGGGGATTGCCTGTTTTTGTAGTAGTATGCTTCATAGGAGCTTTGATTTCTAATCATAAAAGAACCGGGAAAAGTAAAGGTGCTATGATAGACATAGAGCAAGAGAATGAAGATGTCAAGGTTGAGCATAAAAAAAGACAACCTGTTCTCTTTCACTTTCTAACATCCATGAAGTCGTCCGATTTGTATATTATGGTACTTGGATTGTGTGCAATTGGTCTTATTCTGATACCGGAAGTTATCTATGTAGAAGATATCTACTCCGGTGATTATAAGCGTGCTAATACGATGTTTAAGCTTACTTACCAGGCATTTATCATGTTTGGTTTATGTTTTGGATATATACTTTTAAGACTTTTATGTTATGGCAGGACACTTCGTCAAAAATGGCTGGCAGGAATCGGACTGGTACTTTTCCTGATATCGATCACTTATTGTCAGAATGCAGTGAATTCCTGGTATGGTAATATTTTTGATCGTTCTGGTTATAAAGGCTTGGATGCCACAGCATTTATGGAAAGCACTATGCCGGATGATGATCTGGCAATCGCTTGGTTGAACGAGAATGTATCGGGAAATCAAGTTGTTCTGGAGGCAAATGGGGACAGTTATACCGATTATCAGAGAGTATCTGTTATGACGGGACTAGTAACACCTCTTGGCTGGCGTTCCCACGAGTGGCTTTGGAAGGGTGACCCCTCTCTATTGGATGCCCGTGCTAAGGATATCGAGACCATCTATACCTCCTTCGATGAGGAGGAAGTGTTGGCTCTGATTGATAAGTATCATATTTCTTATATCTACGTAGGCAAACTCGAACAGGAAAAATACGAAATGATTAATCATGAATTACTCAGGAGGCTTGGAAATGTGGTATTTTCCAGCCCTGTAACGCAGGATAAGTCCTATGAGACTTATATAGTCAAAGTAAATTACTAAACGAGCTTTTCGTCACTCCGGGAAAAGCAAATATTCATAAGAGAAGTAGGTGAATGAGTTATAAGGAGTGTCATTATGAAAAAGAAATTGATGAATACCTTCAGTCTGCGCTGTTTTGCTATATTGCTGATTATGGCCGCAACCTTGGTACTGACAGGAACACAAAGGATTAACGCTGCGGAACAAAAGAAATCACCTTATCTGATTAAGGTGAACCGTTACCATAATACAATTACGATTTACGAACAGGACAAGGAAGGAGAGTATACAGTTCCGATAAAGGCAATTACTTGCTCAGTAGGCTCTTACTCGCGGACGATTAAAGGTACCTTTGCTCTAAAGGAAAAGTATCGATGGAAGGCTTTGATGGGTGATGTCTGGGGACAGTATTCAACGCGGATTGTAGGTGGAATTCTATTTCACTCTGTGTATTATTATGAGTTCAATAATCCTGCTTCATTGGCAACGGCAGAATACAATAAGCTTGGTAAAGCGGCTTCCCATGGATGTATTCGCCTGACTGTCGCCGATGCGAAATGGATCTACGATAATTGCCCCTCCGGTACTCCGGTCGAGATTTTTGATGATAAGAGTTCACCAGGTCCTTTAGGAAAGCCGAAAACGCTCAAAATCGATAAAACGGTACGTTGGGATCCTACCGATCCAGATGAACGAAACCCGTATCTGTCCACTCTTCCGGAGTTGGTAGGTGTGAAGGGTAAGAATATTGACTGGGGTAAAACCATTGATCCGATGGAAGGAGTAACGGCATTTTCCTCGTCCGGTATGGAAATTACCGATCAAGTGGTGGTAGAGGGTGAGATAAATCCCTATGTTGCAGGTGAATATAAACTAACTTATATAGTTGAGGATGAGTTAGGGAGGATAAAAATTAAAACAGCACGATTTAACGTGGGTAAATGTAAGGATGCACCCATGATTATAGGCGTAAGTGATAGAATAGTTGCGAACGCAAGCCAAATTGATGAGGAATATGCAGTATCGGGTATCAAGATATATGGCGGTGAAAAGAAATTGGATCAAAAGCTGCTTCAGGTGGAAATAGAGAAAAAGAATGATGTGGAATATTACATAACCTATGAAGTTGATTTGGGCAAAGAAAATGTAGAAACAGAGCATGCAACCTTCTATGTTGATAATGTTGCACCCATCCTGACAGGAATTGCTGATAAAGTTCTTACACCAGAAGTTACATTGACGAAGGAAGAGGCTCTTGCTGATGTTACTGTTATGGATAACTATTCAAGTCTTACGATTGATGATGTCCAGGTGACATTGGAACTGACAGAGGAGGGCTACTATCTGGTTACATATACTGTGGAGGATGAAGCAGGTAACATATGTAATGCCCAAGCAAAATATTATTTCCAGGTAGAATAGTGCAAATAAAGGATTTTTATAAAGCAAAAATCCTTGGGAAGAACTACGAAGTTTGCCCATTGGAGCAAACTCCTTGTTCTTCCAGGTTCTCAGCATTGGGATGTTAGTGTGAATTATTGAAGCATAATTCGCACTTCCATGTTTGTGCTCGGCGTAACCAAAGTGTAAACCGTCTCGCATGCGAGACGTTGCACACTTGGCACAAACGAATGCAAAGGGCAGGTATGTAACACTTTTTTTTGGTGGTTTTTGGTTTTCAAACCCTGTTTCCTGTGTTATAATGATAGCACGTATAAGAAAGGAGAAAGAAATATGAACAAGTATACAGATATAACTCCCGAATTATTGGAACTTGCTGACCTGTGTAAGAAGAACACAGTAATTGACCCCGAATTGTACGCAAAATATGATGTGAAGCGCGGATTACGTGATATCAGTGGTAAAGGCGTATTAACAGGCTTAACAGAAATATGTGAGATTATCTCTTATTCTCTAGTAGATAATGATTATATTCCCTGTGAAGGTAAGCTTTACTATCGTGGTGTGGACGTAGAAGAAATCATCCAGGGATGTATGCAGGAGAATCGGTTTGGTTTCGAGGAAGTGACTTACTTACTACTATTTGGAAAATTGCCAACCAATGAAAAGCTTCATGAATTTACACATCTATTAGAGGAATATAGGGAATTGCCTCCCAGCTTTGTCCGTGATATCATCATGAAGGCACCAAGTAAGGACATGATGAACACACTGGCAAGAAGTGTATTAACCCTTTTTTCATATGATGATAAGGCAGATGACGTATCCATAGAGAATGTGCTCAGACAGAGTCTTCAGTTGATTGCGGTATTTCCTTTATTGTCTGTATACGGATATCAGGCATCCAGTCATTATCATTTGGGTAAAAGCCTTGTTATCCATCCTCCTAAGGCGGGACTCTCTACAGCGGAAAATATATTATATATGCTCCGTCCAGATATGAAGTATACTGAACTTGAAGCAAAAATATTGGATATTGCATTGATACTTCATGCAGAGCATGGTGGTGGTAATAACTCCACCTTTACCACCCATGTGGTTACCTCCTCTGGAACGGATACTTATTCCTCAGTAGCAGCGTCTCTTGGATCATTAAAGGGGCCGAAGCATGGTGGTGCGAACATAAAAGTAATGCAGATGTTTGATGATATGAAGGAGAATATCAAGGACTGGGCGGATGAAGAGGAGATTAGTGAATATCTTCGTAATCTCTTGAATAAGAATGCTTTTGATAAATCTGGCTTAATTTACGGTATGGGACATGCTGTTTACTCTATCTCCGATCCCAGAGCGAACGTATTAAAGAGGTATGTGAGAAGTCTCTCTGAAGAAAAAGGCTTAATGAAGGAATTCGGCCTATATGAAATGGTTGAACGTTTGGCACCGGAGATTATTGCCAGTGAACGAAAGATGTATAAGGGTGTAAGCGCTAATGTCGACTTCTATAGTGGGTTCGTATATCACATGCTGGATCTGCCAAAGGAACTATATACTCCAATTTTTGCAATTGCAAGAATAACAGGATGGAGTGCCCACCGATTGGAAGAGCTTAATAATGCAGGGAAGATTATTCGTCCGGCATATAAGTCTGTATCAAAGCACAGGTCTTATATTCCGTTGAACGGAAGAGAAGCTTAAAAGAGAACGTAAAATCGTGTTTTGCTTCATAACAATAGAAAGTTCGCAAAGCGTGCTTTCTATTGTTCATGAAAAGTGAATTGATTTATCAATTCATCTTGTATATAGAATAAATAACGATACAAAAACTTCATAGTGTTATCGCAAAATTAAAGTGAAAGCTTCTGCATTGCAGAGGCTTTTTTATTGATTTTATCGACCGAATAATTTTTGGTTGAATTTCCTGATTTTACATCGAAAATTGTTATAATAACACGATTATGATTTCTTGTTTTACATATACTATTATCGTAACATCTTAATGAAACAAGTTGTATATCCTTAATATGTTTCATTAAGCAGTAAACAACAACAGAAATTATTTTGACTTTCACACAAAACGGTGCAAAATCAAAGTATGAAATGGAGGAGTTTATATGTCAAGAAGAAACAGAGCAGAAGTACCTGAAGCACAGGAAGCGTTAGATCGATTTAAATATGAGGTTGCGGGTGAACTTGGTGTTCCCTTGAAAAAGGGGTATAATGGTGACTTGACTTCCAAACAGAATGGTTCTGTAGGCGGCTATATGGTTAAGAAGATGATACAGGATGCTGAGAAGAGAATGTCAGGCCAGCAATAATAGCATAATAAATAATGAATAATAACTGCGGTTGTCAAATGATTTGACAACCGCTTTTTTTGAAAGAGTTTATCTGTAGCTAGTAAATAAGTATCAGTTAGAAATTAATTTTGGCTTTAAAAATGTATTGAAATCTTCTACTGGATACGATACACTAACTATAAATATGTTGACAAATAGTTATAATATTATAAAATAATAATGATAGTTTATGTTCGGTCAGACGGGCATACCTCGGATATAATACAGAGGGTTTATACAGGGATCTATTATATTTTATCGGTATATATGTGTATGTATTCGGTATAATGGTCAAAAGTGGGGATAAGGTATGAGAGTAATAGCGGGTAAAGCAAGAAGATTGCAGCTTAAAACACCGGAAGGCTTTGACACGAGACCAACGACGGATAAAACAAAAGAGACATTGTTTAATATATTAAATCCCTATTTAGCAGATTCGGATTTTTTGGATTTGTTTTCTGGAAGTGGGGCGATTGGTATTGAAGCGCTATCCAGAGGTGCAAAATATGCTGCTTTCGCCGAGGTTAACAAGGCTGCGCTGGAATGTATCAGAGCCAACCTGAAATTTACAAAGCTGGAAGAGTATGCTGAGATTATTCCACATACTGCATTGGAAGCGATTCGTGCATTAGAGATGAAAGGAAAGGTATTCGATGTAATCTTCATGGATCCTCCTTATAATAATTTATTGGAGAAGGAAGTTTTACTGTCCCTTCAACATTCCAATATTATATATTGCGATACTATAATCGTTGTAGAGGCATCTTTAATGACAAATTTTGATTATTTGGACGGAAGTAAATTCCGAATATTTAAAAGAAAAGAATATAAGACAAATCAACATGTCTTCATAGAATTAAAATAGTTACAAATATAGAAACATAAGAGTGATTGAGCAGGGAGTGGATGTTACATGAAAATCGGTATTTATCCCGGCAGCTTTGATCCTATCACCCTAGGACATCTGGACATTATTGTTCGTGCATCTGGTTTGGTAGATAAGTTGGTTATCGGTGTACTAAGGAACAATGCGAAAAAACCCTTATTCACTGTAGAAGAAAGAGTTGAATTAATTGAGCAGGTAATAAGGGAGCATACGCAGCTGAAGACAATTGAGGTGGTTGCCTTTGAAGGATTATTAATCGAGTTTGCCAAACAGCAGAAAGCAAATATTATAGTAAGAGGCTTGCGGGCAATAACGGATTTTGAATATGAATTGCAAATTGCTCAAACAAACCACAAGCTGGATGCAAGCGTTGATACAGTATTTTTTACAACAAGCGTAGAATATTCTTACCTCAGCTCCAGCGTAGTGAAGGAGATAGCCAGCTTCGGAGGAGATATCAGTGGATTTGTACCCGGGTGTGTTGTTCCGAAAGTTTATGATAAATATAATTCGATAAGGAGCGTTTGATATGGGAGCAAGCAGAATTGAACAATTAATTGAGGATATTTATGAGTTTGTTGAAAGTTGCAGAATGCAACCATTATCAAGCACCAAAGTGATTGTCCCAAAGGATGAGCTTTATGATTTATTGGATGAATTGCGTCTTAGAACACCGGATGAGATCAAGCGCTACCAGAAAATTATCGCAAATCGAGATGCAATTATAGCAGACGCAGAAGAGAAATCAGAGAACATACTTCGTCAGACCAGAGAGAAGGCAAAGGAACTTCTGAATGAACATGAGATAATGCAGCAGGCTTATTATCAGGCAAATGAGATGATTATGCAGGCATCTGAGGAAGCGGATCGTATTCGTAGAGAAGCTACCGAGGAATCGGAACAGATACGAACCGGTGCGTTAGTATACTCCAATGATGTACTTACTGAGGTGGAGAGAGTACTGGCGAATGCTTATGATACCGCTATTTCTCGTTATGATGGATTTATTGGTACTTTAAAGAATAATCTTGAAATTATCAATAATAATAAGCGTGAATTAAACGACCAGTTATACCCTCAGGAGAGTGGACAAGCTAGTGTTCAACCGAATGATTATGATGATGGTGATTTTAATTTTGATGAGAATACCTTTATGCCGGAGGAAGGATAGTTATAATTTCATCCACGATACATACAAAATTGTAATCGCAATCGAGATTCCAGCGCTCATCAGTTTAACGAGAATATAAGATTTTATTGATAGTCCTTGATTACCGAGTACACTTTTGGTTTGGGCAATTCCTGAAAACCCCCCGAAAGTAGTAAGAACGGTTACAAGGACTATTTTAATACTCGTGTCGAGATTGCTTTTGCAGATCTGACTGATTCCGGTAGTGATTTCAAAAAGCCCCATGGTTAGTGGTTTAACAAAGCCAATATCAGGACCGAGCGTGTGAATGATCTGCGCTAGGATGGAAAAGAGGATAATATAGCCACCGATTTTGGTAACAACCTCAAAACCATTCATAATTGACTGATCCAATAAGTCAAAGGTAAAACGTAGGGGAGGCTTCGTAGCCGACAGCTCCATGCTATGCAGCAGGGGTTCTCTTCGTAACTTCGGAACGGTAGCTTTACGGTGCAACAATAAGCGCATCAAAAGCGATCCAAGAATAGCACTGCTGTATATAATAGCGAATAATGCATATTTAATCTGGGGAAGCTTTAATTGAGTGATTGCAATATATCCGATGATGAACATGGGGCTGGCATTGTTACACAAGCCAATCAAGAACTGCCCTTCCTGCTTAGAAATCTTGTGATCACCTATCAGGTCTGCTACAGATTTTGCTCCCATAGGTATTCCCGATAGAAAGCCGATGGCAATCGGATAACAACCCTCCGGACTGACACGAAATACCTTGCCAAGGAAGGGGTAAAAAACCTTACTGATCTGCTTTGTGATATTCAGCCGGACCATCAGATTGGAGAGGATGACACAGGGCAGAAGATTAGGTAATACATTATGGAACCAAAGTAGGAGCCCGGTACTTGCTCCCTGAAAGGTGTCATAAGGAAAGATCAGCATGAGCATCAAGAATAGCAGGATAAGACCTTTGATCATATTGTTTTTATTTATGCGATTTTTTAGCATGTTTCTCCTTGAAGACAAGTGTAACATTTAATATAATCTATTGGTAGGCAATTCAAAATATTCAAAATATTTCAATATAGACAAGCTGCATTGCAGTCAGAATGAAAAGGAGATGTTAATATGGCACGGAATAAGAATTTACCCAAAAGAAGCGAGGTAGATGTACAATATACCTGGGCAATCGAAGATTTGTATCCGAACGATGAGATGTGGCAAAAGGAGTATGAGAAGGTGAAGGAGATGCTTCCAAAAGCATCTGAGTTTCAGGGAAGACTGGGAAAGTCAGCAGAGATTCTGTTGGCATTTCTTCAGCTTCATGATGAAATCAATATGCTGACCGAACGGGTATATGTATATGCAAACCAGAAATATCATGAGGATACCAATAATGCTATTTATCAGGATCTCTCCAATAAAGCCAATGCATTATCTGTTCAGGTGAACAGTACGCTGGCATTTGCCACACCGGAGATATTAACAATTCCCGAGGAAATGATAGCTCAGTATAAGCATGAAGCAAGTGATTTGATGCAGTATGATTTCTATTTGAAGGATATCCTTCGGAAGAAGCCTCATATCCTGAACGGCGAGATGGAAGGTTTACTGGCAGAAGCCGGTGAGATAGCGGAGGCACCGGGTAACATCTTCTCCATGTTCAATAATGCTGATATAAAATTCCCTGAGATAGTAGATGAGAATGGTGAGAAGGTTCGTATTACCCATGGAAGGTACGGACAGTTATTAGAAAGTACAGATCGCAGGGTAAGAAGAGAAGCTTTTGAGGGAGTGTATGCAACTTATCAAGGCTATCGTAATACTTTGGCGGCTGCTTACAGCTCTAATGTAAAGCAGGAGGTATTCTTCGCAAAGGCGAGAAAATATAACTCCACTATGGAGAGAGCATTAGATTCAAGTAATATTCCGGTTGAGGTTTATACCAACCTGGTTGCTGCAGTGCACGAGAATTTGAACCTGATGCACCGTTATGTATCCCTTCGAAAGAAACTCTTAGGAGTTGAAGAGCTTCATATGTATGATCTATATACACCTCTGATTGGCGAAGTGAAGATGGAGATACCCTTCGAAGAAGCAAAGAAATTAGTGGCAAAGGGTCTGGAGCCTCTTGGAGAAGATTATCAGAGAATTCTGACGGAGGGTTATAACCATCGGTGGATTGATGTCTATGAAAATGAAAACAAGAGAAGCGGTGCTTATTCCTGGGGGGCATACGGTACACATCCCTATGTTCTGCTCAACTTCAATGACACCTTGAACAATGTATTTACTCTGGCACATGAGATGGGCCATGCCATCCACAGCTATCATTCAGATCGTGAACAGCCATACATCTATGCCGGTTATCAAATATTTGTTGCTGAGGTTGCATCTACCTGCAACGAGGCACTTTTGATTGATTATATGCTAAAGAAGACTGAGGATAAGAAGGAGAAGGCATATCTGATCAATCACTTCCTCGAGAAATTCAAAGGGACCTTGTATCGCCAAACTATGTTTGCCGAGTTTGAGATGATAACCCACAAGATGGTGGAAGAAGGAGAAAGCCTGACAGCTGAAGCACTCTGTAAGATTTATCATGATTTGAACGTGGCATATTACGGCGAGGATATCGTGATTGATCCTGAGATCGATATGGAATGGTCCAGAATCCCTCATTTTTACAACGCCTTTTATGTATATCAATATGCAACCGGTTACTCTGCTGCAATTGCATTATCCAGAAGAATTCTGAATGAGGGGCCGGAAGCGGTAGCAGATTATATCCGTTTCTTAAGTGGAGGAAGCTCCAATTACCCGATTGAGCTTCTGAAGGCAGCAGGAGTTGACATGAGCACAAAGGAGCCGGTTAACCAGGCCCTGAAGCTATTTGAAGAGCTCCTTAATCAGATGGATGAGCTGCTACAGTAGCATTAGGTTAAGAGGAAGCCGGATAACGTATGCCGGATTTTACGACATATAATCTGTTAAGGTTTGGGGAGAGCGGGATGACAGATCATTTTACAAAGGAATTTATAGAAGCATTGGAAGCAGGAGATTTGGAAAGGGTTAGGAAAATACCGAAGGCGGATCTTCATAATCATTTTTCGCTGGGAGGAGACCGGGACTATATCAGGGAGCATACCGGGATAGACATTCAAAGCAGCGTAGGAGTTTTAAATTCCATGGAGGAGATGCATGCCTGGAATAATCGATACCTGGGAGAGCGGTTTTCTAATCTTAAGATGAGAAGGCTTATGATTGAGGCCGCCTTTCATCAGGCGAAGAAGGATGGTGTTACCATTCTTGAGATTGGAGAGGATGTATGGGGGCTTGGTGAGTTCTTTCATGGCGATATAGACGACTTAATTGCTGCTTTCATGCATGCAAAGGAAAGTATTGCACCAGATATTGAACTACGCTTACAGATCGGTTTATCCAGACACTGTGGTATTGATTACCTAATGGGGTGCTTAGAACATTTCTGGGGAAGAAACGAATTCTATTCCATCGACTTATATGGAGATGAGTTAGCACAGCCTATCGAAAATTTTGTTCCAATTTATAAGAAAGCGAAGGAACAAGGGCTTCGGCTAAAAGCTCACCTAGGAGAGTGGACAGATGCCAAAGAAGTGCGAAAAGGCATTGAGCTGCTTCACTTGGATGAGGTACAGCATGGAATAGCAGCGGCGGCCTCAGGAGAGGTTATAGAGTATCTGATTAAGAATAAGATACGGCTTAATATAACACCAACCAGCAATAGACTTCTGAACCGGGTATCAAGCCTTACAGAGCACCCAATCAGAACGCTTTATCGTGCTGGGGTCGATGTCACCATCAATTCCGATGATATCCTTATTTTTGACAGTGATGTTTCGAAGGAATACATTAGACTATACCAGGCACAGACCTTAACAGTACAAGAATTGGATGAAATCCGGGTGAATGGATTAAAGCATATATAAACGAAATGGGGGTACAATGAAACAGTAACTCATACGTGACATGACAACCGGAAGCCCATTTAATCTGTTTTTAAGCTTTGCTGTTCCAAGTGGTATAGAATATGGATTTATTGAAATACATAAATATTAAATGCAAGTCTGTAGCTAGACAATACAGATTCCGTGTTTATATTCGTTTAGCAACGATGTACCGTATTTCTGGTAAACAGCCTGATTATAGATATCTGCCGCAAAGATATCCTCCGACAACATCTGCATACCAAGTGCATCCAGTTGCTCCTCTGCTTTTGATACCTTTGTTATCATAGGAATTCTACCTTGCTTTTCAATGTGGCGAAGTAATGGTGTGGATTCCTTTCTGATTCCTAAGATTCTGGCATAGGGAGTATAATCTGCCTCCATATATTTTCTCATGGATTCTGTTTTGATACTTAGCAGAATATGAAGGAGAGCACGATTTATCCTTGTTAACGTCATATTCCTGGTTTTGATATTCTGAATTAAGATAGAGATACTCATATTAAAATCCTTGATGTTCTTAATACGCTCTGCCAAATCTGGTGTGATATCCAGGTATCTTGCAAGTGATTTGCTATCTTCATTGCGAAGCTTATATTTGATAATTGTGGCAAAGTCTTCTTCTGTAATAGGATAGGTAATTTGATAATTATCCCTTAGATACTTAGCCACATCCTCCGGAACGCTTTGTACGGCTGCAGTTATGGCATCGGCCGGCAACTCCCTTTGCTGATTGATGGTATTACGTATGGCAGTTGCAGAGCTGATAACCGGATCACAGAGCTCTAGATCATTACTGTTATAAGGTCTTACATCGGATAATTCCTTCTCGTGATAATGTGCGGAGATTCTCTGTATGGTAACCGGTTCTATGGAGGAAGAGAGCTTAATCAATGCCTTGCTGTATTCTATCCCAAGAATATTGTTGGGTTCGGTCAGAATTTTGGATAGGGAGTGTTTATCGGAAGAGCCCAGGTCATCCATAGAATGCTCCAAGGCTTTCAGCCTGGCAGCAGGATAAGTAAGACCATCTCTCATATAATCCTGTAATTGGTTTTCGAATACTTCCGGTGCATGAAGTAAGAACTGCGCAGCCGAGGTGAGCCGAGAGATATTACCGCACTCACTGCCGAAGCACAGCGCATTAACCACGCCTAATTTGTCAAGAATTGAGACTGCGCCATGAGCAAAGTATTCTGCGCTTCCGGTAGCGTAGCATACCGGGAGCTCCAGTACCAGATCCACACCATTATTTAGAGCCATTTTTGCTCGACTGTATTTATCCATCATTGCCGGTGTGCCACGCTGCACAAAATCGCCGCTCATAACAGCAACGCAATAATCGGCTCCGGTAACCTTTCTGGCTTGTTCAATATGATATTTATGCCCGTTATGAAAGGGATTGTATTCGGTTATTAAGCCAACAACCTTCATGTGATACCTCCGTAAAAGCATTATATTTCAATAACAAAAGATGAACAAGGATTTCGTTCCAATGGACGAACTTTGCGGTTCATCCAAGATTTTTGTTTTATAAAAATCCTTTATTCACAGTAACATAACATGTTACCCTTTGAATTAGTTTGTGCCGAGGAAGACGCAGGAACGGCATTCCTATAACCCGGAAGAACAAGGAGTTCGTTCCAATGGACGAACTTCGCGGTTCTTCCCAAGGATTTTTGCTTTATAAAAATCCTTTATTCACACTATGATAGCATTATTTTCAATGAGCGTCAATTATACTGGGAGCATATAGTATCTCAGAAGGAAACAATTGGATTTGTAGAAATTATATGCTGAAAGATCATAATTCTATGATTTTTAGACAAAAATATACTTGTATCCACAGATGAATTGATTTATAATAAAATTTATGGGTTTTACGAATCATATATTAATTATTAAACCACCTGTTATGAAAGGAGAGACATCATGGGTTTTATTGATGTGATCAAGGAAAGAGCAAAACAGAATATCAAAACAATTGTATTGCCTGAGACAGAGGACAGAAGAACGTTAGAGGCTGCAAGCAGAATATTAGCAGAAGGTGTAGCTAATATTGTTTTAGTTGGTAATGAGGAAGCAATTGCAAAGGTTGGTGAGGGCTTGGACTTATCTAAGGCTACAATTATTGACCCCAACAACACAGACAAGCTTCAAAAATATATCGACCTGTTAGTTGAAGTAAGAAAGAGCAAAGGAATGACGCCTGAGCAGGCAAAGGAGCTTTTAACTAAGGATTATCTTTATTTTGGAGTAACAATGGTTAAAGCAGGTGATGCAGACGGTATGGTATCCGGAGCAGTACATTCCACAGCTGATACCTTACGTCCTTCCTTACAGATTCTTAAGACAGCACCGAACACAAAGCTTGTATCTGCATTCTTTATTATCGTGGTTCCCAACTGTGAATTTGGCTCAGATGGTACCTTTATCTTCTCCGACTCCGGACTTGTACAGAACCCGAATGCTGAAGAATTAGCTGCAATTGCAGGTAGTAGTGCAAAGAGCTTTGAAGTATTAGTTGGCAAAGAGCCCATCGTTGCGATGCTATCTCATTCCACCAAGGGAAGTGCTTCTCATCCTGATGTAGACAAGGTAGTAGAAGCTACTAGAATAGCAAAGGACTTATATCCTAATTACAAGATTGACGGCGAGTTCCAGTTAGATGCTGCTATTGTTCCAAGCGTTGGTGCTTCTAAAGCACCTGGTAATGATATCGCAGGTAAAGCAAATGTACTGGTATTCCCTGATCTTGATGCTGGTAACATCGGTTATAAGCTAGCGCAGAGACTTGCGAAAGCAGAAGCCTATGGTCCAATCACCCAAGGTATTGCAAAGCCGGTAAATGATTTATCCAGAGGTTGTTCTGCGGATGATATCGTTGGTGTTATCGCAATTACTGCAGTACAGGCAAACGTTCAATAATTTCAGTAACAGGTTTTTTAGATAACTTATCTAATATATAAAGAGAGGTATGAATATAAAATGAAAGTATTAGTTATTAATTGTGGAAGTTCATCTTTAAAATATCAATTAATTGACTCTGAATCAGAGAAAGCATTGGCTGTCGGTATCTGTGAGAGAATCGGTCAAGAGGTAGGCTGTTTAAAGCATACACCCGATGGTGGTGAGAAGGTTGTTATCGAGACTCCTATGCCTAACCATGATGTTGCTGTACAGTTAGTGCTTGATGCGTTAGTAGATGCAAAGCATGGTGTAATCAAATCTCTGGACGAAATAAGTGCTGTTGGACACAGAGTAGTACACGGCGGTGAGAAGTTTGCAGCATCTACCATTATCACTGATGAAGTAGTTCAGGGAATCGAGGAGTGTAATGATTTAGCACCTCTTCATAATCCCGCTAATCTTATCGGTATTCGTGCTTGTCAGAAGCTGATGAAGGGTGTACCGATGGTAGCCGTATTTGATACTGCTTTCCATCAGACCATGCCGGCTAAGGCTTATCTGTACGGTTTGCCTTCTGAGTATTATGACAATTACAAGATTCGTAAATATGGTTTCCACGGAACTAGCCACAGCTTCGTATCTAAGCGTGCTGCAGAATTTACAGGCTTAAATATTGATCATTCTAAGATTATCGTATGCCACCTTGGTAACGGTGCAAGTATCTCTGCAGTATTAAACGGTAAATCCATTGATACCAGCATGGGCTTCACTCCTTTAGCAGGTCTTGTAATGGGAACCAGAAGCGGTGATATTGATCCTTCCATCATTGATTTTATTGCTAAGAAAGAGAATAAGACCATTGACCAGATCATGAATCTGTTAAATAAGGAATCCGGCGTTCAAGGTATGTCAAAGGTATCCAGTGACTTCCGTGATATCAATTCGGCGATGGACAGTGGCAATCAGATGGCAATTACTGCATTTGAAGTATTCTGTTATCGTGTTGCTAAATACATCGGTGGATATGTAGCTGCAATGAATGGTGTTGATGTAATTGCATTTACCGCAGGTGTTGGAGAGAATGATTGGAAGGTAAGAGAGTGGGTATGCGAATACTTAGGTTACCTTGGCATTACCATTGACCTTGAGAAGAATAAGTTAAGAGGGCAAGAGGTAATGTTAACGACACCTGATTCTAAGACCAAGGTTTGCATCATCCCGACCAACGAGGAGTTAGCAATTGCAAGAGAGACAGTATCTTTACTGTAAATATTAAATTTTCGTTGACAAATAATAGCACAGTAGGTATAATACAAGAAGCGCGTTAGGAATGGCTCTTTTGATCCGTTCTTATCCTAGTGAATATTCGGAGAGATTTCATATGCTTATATCTTTGTCAGAAATAATGACTACCAAGGATAAGGTCGTTAAAATCAGTGCCCCCATTGAACTGGAGCGGTTTGATTACCAGGGGAGTTCCTATGAATTTGCTCATAAGGAGCCGGTAGAGTTAACTATTACGAATCTTGGCAACAGGACAGTAATGATTGAGGGCAGTACGAATATTTCTCTAACCCTGTTTTGTGACCGATGTCTTAAGGAAATGACTTACCCTATGGAAATTAATTTTTCAAAGGAAGTAGACTTCAACCTTACGGAAGAAGAACGGACAGAGGGTTTAGACGAAACAAATTATATTATTGGATACAATCTGGATGTAGACATATTGATTTATGATGAGGTTCTAATCGGTTTTCCCATGAAGCTGTTATGTAGCGAGGATTGCAAAGGACTTTGCAATAATTGCGGTACCAATCTGAATGAGAAGACATGTGATTGTGACACTTTCGGTTATGATCCCAGAATGTCAGTAATCCGAGATATCTTTAACAATTTTAAGGAGGTGTGACAATGTCTATTTGTCCTAAGGGTAAACATTC
>JAEYOY010000001.1 GCA_023411215.1 Bacillota bacterium
GTTCAAACTCAGCATTTCTATCCCTGGGGACCTCGACCTCAAACTCCCCATACTGACTTTTTACTGTCTTAGGTGTATATCCATTTCTTTTGTTTTCTATCAGCAAATCACCTTTTTCATTCTTCGGATAACCGAGTGAAACGTACATCTCTGCCTCAAGCATTTCCTGCATCATATCCTTGAAGCTGTCCTTGAGTAGGGTGTAGATGTCTCCAACACTTCTGACGTCGTTTTCCTTGATAATCTGTCGTAATTGTTCCTTAGCAATTGCCATATAAAAACCACCTTCCTGGTAGAATTATTCATATCTAATTCTCACCAAGAAAGTGGTATTTATTACCAAGACACAAAATTTTTTACACTACCCTACCAGCTTTAAAGTGAACCCCTTTGTTAGACAAAAAAAGTCTAATGAAAGGGGTTCTAATTATCTCATATACTATCTATCCAATTCATCTATAAGCACTGGAATTACTTTGTAAAGATCTCCTACAATCCCATAATCAGCAACCTCAAAGATTGGTGCAGCCTCGCTCGCATTAATTGCAATAATTTGCTCCGAGTTCTGCATTCCTGCTACGTGCTGTATGGCACCGGAGATACCACAAGCGATATAAATCTTTGGTTTCACAGTTGTTCCTGTTTGCCCTACCTGATATGCATGATCAATCCAGCCTGCATCAACGGCCGCCCTGGAAGCCGCGACACTCCCACCTAACTTATCCGCCAGCTTTTTTAATAAGGAAAAACCTTCGGCTTTACCGAGCCCCATACCTCCTGCTACAATTACCTCTGCATCTGTCAAAGATATCATTTCCTTCACGGTCTTAACAGTATCAACTACTTTTGTTCTGATATCGCCTTCCTGGAACGTATAGTTCAGCGCTATCACTTCACCCTTCTTACCCGGGGTGTATGTCGCTTTTTCCATAACGCCCGGTCTTACTGTAGACATTTGAGGTCGATGATTTGGGCATATGATGGTTGCCATTAAATTTCCACCAAATGCCGGGCGTGTCTGCATAATCTTCTTATCCATCGGATCAATTTCCAGCTTTGTACAGTCTGCGGTTAAGCCGGTATTTGCCTTTACAGCCAGACAAGGACCAAGGTCGCGTCCGATATGGGTTGCACCTAATAGAACAATCTCCGGCTTGTAATGTTCAATTGCATCGAAGATAACATTGGTGTAACCATCCGTAGTATAATGCTCTAATTCTTTTGCATCCGCCACATATACTTTATCAGCACCATAAGCGAACAATTCCTCTGCAAGTCCTTCTATTTTATGTCCACACAAAATCGCGCAAAGCTCACATCCAACTTCCTTCGCAAGTTTTTTGCCTTCACCTAATAATTCGATGACTACCGGCATAATCTGTCCTTCGCGTTGTTCCGCGAATACCCAGACTCCTTTATATGCACTTAAATCTTTTTCTTCTCTGATCTCTTCCGTTTTTTCAATAGCTTTGAAGGGACACTTGTCCACACAAACTCCGCAACCAGTACAAGCACTGCCAATTACAGCTAATTTATTCTCCATTGTAATTGCATTAAAAGGACAGTTCTTTATGCAAATGGAACAACCTTTACATTTCTCGTTTATTACATGAACAGCCATTTTTTCACCCTATCTTTCTTATATATAATGTTTTTCTTTTAATTTACCTACAAGATTTGCAGATATTTCCTGAACAGAACCACTTAACATCACACCTTTTCCTTTTACGGGTGGTGTGAAGGATTTCAATACCTGTGTCGGTGATGCGTTTAATCCACAATCCTTAGGATCAAGCCCTAAGTCAACATGATTCCATGTTGTAATCTCTTTCTTATATGCATCCACGATTTTTCCAACGTTCATGTATCTGGGTACATTTAATTCCTTCACTGCAGTGATCAGACAGGGCATCTGAACCTCAATCACTTCATAGCCGTCTTCCATTTGTCTATGTACCGTCGCTATACCGTCTTTCATCTCAATACTTTGAACATAGGTAACAACCGGAAGACCAAGTCTCATTGCAACTTGAGGTCCTACCTGAGCGGTATCTCCGTCAATTGCCTGGCGCCCTGCAAAGATTATATCAACACCCTCTACCTTCTTAATACCGGCTGCAATTGTTGTTGAAGTTGCACAGGTATCTGCACCTCCAAATGCTCTATCACTTAACAGGTATGCTTCATCAGCTCCCATTGCCATACATTCTCTTAGCATATAGGTCGCCTGTGGCGGTCCCATCGTAATAACCGCAACTACAGTATCCGGAGCCTGATCCTTGATTGCTAATGCTGCTTCTAATGCATTTGCATCATCTGGGTTTAAAATACTGGGAACACCATCTCTGATTAGGGTGCCTTTTACTGGATCTATTTTCACTTCATTTGTATCCGGTACTTGTTTTACACAAACTAAAATTTTCATTTTTCTGCCCATGCCTTTCTATTGTTAATGACTATAAAGATTGTACTGCCCGATTACATAAAGACATCTCTTTATCAATACAACCTTATAGCTACTATTCATTATTTCTTAAGCAAATGACCCGCAATTACCATCTGCTGTATTTGTGATGTTCCTTCATAAATTGTAAATACGCGGCAGTCTCGATACATACGTTCTACCTTATACTCCTTGGTATAACCATAACCACCGTGAATTTGAACCGCTTTGCCACAAATTTCATTACAGATTTCAGATGCATAGTATTTTGCCATAGATGCATTCATTCCGGCACTCTGATTCGTATCCATCAGATAAGCAGTCTTATATACCAACAGTTTAGCTGCTTCTAATTTCGTTGCCATATCGGCAATCATGAAGTTAATCGCTTGGAATTCACTTATTTTTTTGCCGAATTGTTTTCTATCCTTCGCAAACTTAATTGCTTCGTCCAAAGCACCCTGAGCTACACCGATCGACTGAGCAGCAACACCCATACGACCTGTATCAAGAGTCTTCATAGCATTAGAGAAACCTTTTCCAACCTCACCAAGTACATTGCTTTTATGTACGCGTACATTTTCCATAATGATGTCACTGGTTGCACAACCAATCAATCCCATCTTATGTTCCGGCTTACCACAAGAAACTCCTTCTTGTTTCATATCTATAATAAATGCAGTAATTCCCCGAGTTCCCTTGGTGATATCTGTTTTGGCATATACAACTGCAAAATCAGCAAGCGGAGCCATGGTAATAAATGTTTTACGACCATTTAGTACATAGTAATCTCCATCCTCTACTGCTGTTGATGTCATGCCCCCTGCATCAGAGCCTGCACCAGGTTCCGTCAATGCAAAAGCAAGCATCTTCTCTCCTGTTACCACAGGTCTTAAATATTTCTCTTTCTGTTCATCATTTCCTGATAAAAGTAGCGGTCCTCCTGACAAGGAGTTCGGTGAGGATACATATAAGCTAGCAACACCACTAACTCTAGAGATTTCCTCCATAACAATGGTATAGGCACGGGCGTCAGCACCTTGACCGCCTAATTCCTTTGGAACCTTAATGCCAAAAAAACCGGCCTTAGCCATCTTATCGATAATATCCTTGGGAAACACTCCGGTTTCTTCAACCTTATCAAGTATCTCATTGGTTAATTCTTTTTCCGCAAATTCTCTAGCTAATTTTCTAATCAAATTATGTTGTTCTGTGAAAAACATAATAAATCCTCCTCTTTTTGATCTTGATGTAATCTTTCGATCACCTGTTGCTTAAGCACAGATATCTGTATTTTACCGCTGGAATTCATGGGAAATGCACGGAAGCTCAAGATATGCGACGGTATTTTATAGTAGGCTAGCTTCGAGGCTAAGTGATCCTTGATCAACTCCTCCTTCAACAAAGCTCCCGGCTCCATAATTACACACGCAACGATCATCTCCTGTAACACTTCAGTTGGAATTCCAACTACTTTGACATTTTGAATGCTAGGGCATTCTTTCAAACAATTTTCGATTTCCTGTGGTGAGATATTTTCACCGCCACGTATAATCATTTCTTTCAATCTTCCTGTTATGTAGAGATATCCGTCTGCATCCAGATAACCAAGATCTCCGGTTCTTAACCAACCGTCTTCCAATATTGTATTTTCGGTTTCCACAGGAAGATTATAATAGCCTTGCATGACATTATAGCCTTGTACCTGTATCTCTCCGATATGATCTGCACTCACGGGCTCATTTGTGTCAATATTTACAATTCGTACCTTTACATGACCAATAACCTTTCCAGTGGAAAAAGCTTTTTTTCCACTGGAATCTTCGAGGTCTATGATAGAGACACAAGGAGACGTCTCTGTTTGACCATAGGATTGATGTAGCTTTATATTTGATATAGTATTACATATCGATGTATATTCTTGAGGTGATATCGGCGAACCTGCTATAATCCCGGATTGTAAGCTTGAAATACTGTAATCCTTATAATTTGGATTATGGATCATGGCTAAAAACATGGATGGAACTCCATTTAGGACTGTGCAACCATTCCTTTCAATATGTTCTAACACCTTCTGTGTTTTAAAATATTTGATTAGATGCATCATACATCCAGCGTGAATGCTGGATAATAATCCTGACGTTATTCCAAAGCAATGAAACAAAGGAACTGCGATTAGCATCTTATCATTACTTGTCCAACCCATATGTATAACCGTTTCCATTGCATTATTTACAAGACTGTAATGACTTAGTACTACCCCTTTGGGTGTAGATGTAGTACCTGAGGTAAATAAAATAATTGCCGCGTCGTGTGGACTTACCCGCTGTTGAATATTCCTTATTGCGCTTACCGCTTTCAGAGACTTTTCTGAGGGATTAAAACTATTATCTGACAACCAATTCCCTTCTATGTCCCTTCCTATCGGAATCCACATCTTTACCTGTCCGTCCAATTCTCCTTTGATCCTTTGAATCATGGAAGCATAGTTTAGCTTCTTGTAGCCATCTCCATAGTATAGATACTTAATCTCTGAATAACGAATAATACCGAGTAATTCAGTTTCCAGGTAACAGGTATTAATGGGTACTGGGATAGCACCAATCTTTATCAATGCAAGAAATGTAATAACCCAATTAGGAGTATTCACACTCCATATTCCAACATGATCTCCTCTTTCTAATCCAAATGATACCATTCTAACTGCCAGATAATCCGATAATTGATCTAATTCAAGCCACGTATACTTCATATCCCAGTACGAAATAGCTATTTTATCAGGAGAGCATCTCACGCGCTCTGCAAAACAATCACCAATTGTCTTACTCAGTAAGTTCATACCCATACACCGTACTTTCTACTATAAAGTTAATCTGCCCCATTCTTCTTGGAACAGGTCTGAATCCATGAGTTTTAAGTCATTGGCAACTTCAGGAACAAAATCCATCTGATCTATAATATCTTTCTGCAAGTCGATACCTGGTGCAATTTCAATAATTGTCATCTTACCCTTCAGTAGTCGGAACACACACCGTTCCGTTATATATAAGATTTCCTGGCTTCCTTTCGCAGCGTATTTACCGCTAAAGGTAACCTGCTCCACTTCCTTTATAAACTTCTTGTCTTTTCCTTCTTGAATAATATGTAATTCTCCATCCTTTACTTCTTCTTTGCATTTTGCTACAAATGTTCCTGCAAAGATTACTTTCTTTGAGCTTTGTGAGATGTTAATGAATCCCCCGGGACCCGTTAACCTTGCACCAAATCCAGGAATAAAGAATTTGCTGACATTAATATTACCCTGTTCATCTGCCTGTGCTAAACCAAGGATTGCAACATCCACTCCGCCGCCATCATAAAAGTCAAACATGGATCCATGATCTACGTTACACTCTGCATTGTAAGAGCTTCCGAAATTAGGCAGGCTTGCCGGCACGCCACCAAACGCACCACTTTCTGTCGTTAAAATAATACGATCAATCTGTCCTTCCTCTGCGATAATACTTGCCACATCAGATGGAATTCCTACACCAAGATTGACGATATCTCCTTTTGTTAATTCTACTGCGCATCTTCTTGCTATTACTTTTCTTTCAGATAATGAGATGCTTGGTAAGGCATCCAGTGGTTTTCTTATATTGCCAGCAAAAGCCGGTTCATAGTAAACTCCTTCGGTCTGCCAACAAGCATTCTGATCGGTTGCTACAACAACATAATCTACTAAAGCACCCGGAATTTTAACATCCTTCGGATGTAAAGTTCCTTTTTGTGCGGTATATTCAACTTGAACTATTACGATTCCACCACTATTCTTTGCCGCTTGAGCAACCACAAGACCTTCATTAATTGGTCCTTCTTTTTCAAAGGTGATATTGCCGTTCTCATCTGAGGTAGTTCCGCGAAGCAAGGCGACATTCAATGGAAATGCTTTGTAGAATAAGTATTCTTCTCCGTTTAGCTCCTTTACTTCTACTAAATCCTCAGTGGTTACTTCATTCATCTTACCACCTTCTAATCTAGGATCCACAAAGGTTCCCAATCCAACTTTAGTTAAAAGGCCCGGTCGATGAGCTGCTATTTCTCTCCACAGATTCACAATAACTCCCTGCGGAAGACAGTGGCAAGCCATCTTATTCGCTCTTACTAAATCATTCATTGCAAATGCGGATCCAATATGAGCTGCTGACCATTTGGTTACTAAGCCCTCAATCCCAAGTCTGGTCATTCCTCTTTCTTTCCAATCGCCCATTGCACTTCCCTGTTTCATTGTAAGATCACAGGGATGTCCAGTTGCTTTGTACCGATCAGCAATAGCTACGGCCACCTCTTCCGGCCATCCGGATAATCCCATTCCGGCCACACCTACTGTAGCATGATCTGGAATTAATGATGCAGCCTCTGCTGCTGTAATAAATTTTGCCATAGAAACAATCCCTCCTAAATCTATATTTAGAAACTTAAAAATTATTTATGGAATGAAAAAACCTCATTTATTTTGCGTGCAAACCATAGGACCTTACTATATTAAGTAAGTGTTCCAGCTCATTAGCAGAAGGACAACGGCTGGTAAAAGCAGATAGTCCCTTTTCGAGCTGTTCATTTTTCCCTTCCCCCATATTGTGATATGGTAATAAGTTAACTTCAGTACAAGTTGGTATCTTCTCTGAAAGAAAGGCTCCCATCAAGTGCATGTTTTCATCCGAGGCATTATAATCCGGTATAATCGGTGTTCTTACAATGATCGGCAGCTCTAATTCTGTTGAAATTCGGTATAAGTTTTCTAATATCCGTTCATTTCCCACACCAGTACATCTTTTATGTTCTTCTGAACTCATATGTTTCAAATCATAAAGCACAATATCTACGTATTTTAAAATTCCTTTTAAAACATCCCACTTTGCATATCCACAGGTTTCTATTGCTGTATGTAAGCCATTCTCTTTACATTTTTTTAAGATGTTTTTTGAGAAAGCTGGTTGTAATAAAAGTTCTCCACCAGTCAGAGTGACTCCTCCACCACTACTTTCATAAAAAAGTTTATCTTTCGCCACCTCTTCATATACTTCATCCACTGTTTTCCACTCACCGATAAGGGATCTTGCCTCTACCAGGCAATTAGACACACAGGCTCCACACCCAGTACATAAATTTCGATCTGTTCTTACTTTACCATTTTCAAAAGAGATTGCTTGATTGGGACATTGATCAATACAAGTCAAACATGAACCACATTTCGAGTGATCATACATAATCTGTGGCTGCAACAAATTAGATTCTGGATTTTGACACCATAGACATCTTAGCGGACATCCTTTTAAGAAGATATTACTACGGATACCCGGACCGTCATGAATGCAATAATGTTGAATGTTAAATACAATACCTGTATCTTCCTGTTTTAGTAGACTCTCCATTTACAAACTCTCCTTTATTTCTGTAACAAGGGAAGCATAACGGCTGCTATTCGCTACCGTAAATTAATCCTCTTCCCTTGATGCAGAAATCTTGTTAAAGCTGATATATATTATAGCTTTTGCTCTGTACGGGCGATTATTTCATCCTGAATCTTTGGAGTTAATGCTACAAAGTATGCACTGTATCCTGCAACACGAACAATCAAATCTTTATATTTTTCTTTGTCTTGTTTTGCAGCAAGTAACATTTCTTTATTTACGACATTAAACTGAATATGTTTTCCCCCATTTTCAAAATAGGTTGTGATCATACTTCCAAGCTTATTCAAATCATCTTCTGACTGTAATGCACTTGGATGAAACTTCATGTTTAATAGGGTAGCCATGAATTCATCCTGATTAATATTCATAGCACTTTGAAGTACTGCAAGGGGCCCGTTGCAATCACACCCTTGGGAAGGTGATACTGATCCATCTGCAAAGGTTTCACCAGCCATTCTTCCATCCGGTGTCGCTCCGGTCATTGCACCGCCGGGTGCATGTGCTGTAATTGAAATCGCGGTTGGTAATACCGGTTTGCCAAATACTGAGGTAAAAGTACGAGCAGTCTTTGCATAGTCCTCCCAAACCTGTTTTGCAATCAAATCCACATAAGGATCTGCATTACCGAATTTAGGAGCTGCAATGCACTTCTTACGCAATCCTTCATTATTCTCCCAATTACTGTTCAATGTGTTTAATAATTGCTCCGCCGTTACTTCTTTCTCATCATAAACCAGCTTTTTAATCGCTGCTAAGGAATCAATTGTATTACACATTCCGACCATATTGATTGCAGAGCCGTTTTCAAACATCATCTGGCGATTCAAACCGTCTTTTCCTACCTTAACACCATCCTCTAGCAATGCGCTATGAACTACATCCGGAAATGCATCTCTTTGAGCAATCAGCAATATATTATGTTCTTCTGAAATCATACCCATGATATGTTTTAATTGAAGCAAGAATGCCTGATAGAATTCATCATAGCTATTAAAATCCTTAAATTCTCCTGTTTCGATGCCATATAAAATACCGGTCCTTGGGTCACGTCCATTATTGAGTGCTAATTCCAGTACCATAGGTACTATAAACATACCAAAGGCATTATTTCTTGATTTACCGGGAAGCTGAACATCTAAGCATCCGGCAATCGCAAAATCTCTTGCTTCCTTTATATCCACACCTTCTCCGGCAACAAAGCTAATATAGGAATTTTCTGAGATAAAAGCAGGCATTCCCATACCGGTTCGAACTACCTCAAGGGCTTTTTGCATCAATGCTTTTGGTGTATCCTTACTGACTCGAAGGGTCAGTGTCGGATGAGGTGTCTGAAGCTCCATAACAGCATCTAATAATAAATATGAAAGATCATTACTTGCCTCTTTCCCATCTCTGTCACATCCACCAATGACAAAATTATGCCAGCGCGCCATACCTGCCCACTTCTCTCGTTGACCCTTGCCACCACCGACAAAGTTTAACTGCATAATCTTAATGCTTAAGCATTGTAAAAGCTCCAAAGTCTCTTCCTTGGTTATTCTTCCTGCTTCCTTATCTGCTTTGTAAAGCGGATACATGTACTGATCAAAACGGCCTCCCGGAGTTGTTCCCGACGCAACCATAATCCAATAGAAGAAAAACGATTGCATTCCTTCTCTGAAGGTTCTTGCCGGATGCTCCGGTACTCTCTTACAGGTTTCTGAGATTTCTAACAGCTCTGCTTTTCGCTTTGCATCCATTTCCTTCTCAGCCATCCTTAAAGCCAGTTCACTATAGCGTTTGGCCAAACGAATGATTGCAGGAAATACAATTAATATGGCTTTTAAATAATCTGCTTTATAGACACTATCAGCATCTGTATAGCGAAGATTTTTCAGTTCCTCTTCTGCTTCAGCAATAACCGAGCCTAGTCCACCATGTATTACTTTTGCGTAATCAGGTGTAATTAAACAGGTCGGGCCCATTCCTAAACCCCAGCCAACACCTGCTGCTCCCTGACCGCGGCCCTGATCCTTCCTCTGCCAAGGTGGGCATAAGAACCCTTTTTTCATGAAAGGCCATAATCGCTCATCATCATAATAGCTTCCCTGACGCTCATCCTGGGTTCTACCCTGACCTGTCCAATAAGCATCCATATTACGCAGAATTTTTCTATCTTCTTCCGATATCGATAATACTCCACCTGCTAGCAAATCATCCAGATCATCATCCGGCCATGCCGGTCCATTGGAACCGGCCTCCATACCCATATGCTTTGAAGCGATATTGCCTATGATTAGCTCGTCATCTTCAATAAAGATTGTTTTTTGATCCAGATAATCAGCAATAGCTTGTGCTCTTTTAATAATAACCGGACGTCCTTCATTATGTTGATAGGATGCTAATATAATCCGTGACTTTTCTGTACAGATCGGAAATGTATCAACCCTTAGCGCTTCACGAAGCCGCTTTACTCTATCGTTCATATTAACTCCCTTTCTCAGTTATGTTTTTTACTAATTACATTTCTTTATTTAAATATGCTGAATACCCCAACAGTTGCCAGGATAAATACTAATATCCATACGATTATTGTAGTAACAAATTGTTTGTAGAATATCTTATCTCTTAATTGATCATCTTTGATTCCGGATAACAATAAGCTACCACCGGTTGAGAACGGGGAAATACCTGTACAGCAGGAACCGATTAAAATACAGGATATTAATAATACGGGATTTAATCCTGTGGTTGCTGATAAAGAGGGAACAATAGGAACAAGCATCGGTACTACTACCGTGACAGCTCCTGAGAAGAAGCTCATACCACCTGCAATAAATACGAGTACTCCCGGTACTATGAAGGTTGGAATACTGGAGCTTACCCAGTTTGATAAGAATTCTACTACTCCTGCAACGGTTGCTACACCCATCAGCATAGAGATACCACCAACCATTACTATGGTATTCCAAGGAATATGATTTTTAATGATTTTCTTCTCATCTCCAAGCTTTAATGCAGCGCAAAGAAGTGCACCAACGATAGCAAGCATCTGGATATCACAGTATTTTGCCATTTTAACAGTAACAGGATTCTTAGCAAAAAGATTAACAACAACCGGTACTAAGATCAGAAGCATAACTCCAATAATGATATAGAGGTTTTTCTTCTGTACAGAAGTTGCAGGTTCCGGTTTGTTCATTTCAATTTTTTTGATTTTATATCCCTTAAATACAAAATATGCGATCAAAAATACAATAGTATTCTCAATAAAGCTGTGAGCAAATACGGATGTAGTCATAGCCATAGATTGATCCGCATACTCTGTAGCTTCCAACAAACCACGTACAATAACACCACCTTGACTTAGTGTAAAATTGGATCCTGCTAAGGAACCGGATGATATAGCAATTAGAACTAATAATGGATTCATTCCGGTCTGCATTGCGATAGCGATACCAATGGGAGCCATAAATGCAGTTACCGCCGGTGCACCTGCACCGATACCTGCCAGAATGGTACAAATCACAAAAATAGCAATCGGTACTGCCCATGCAACATCTTTAACCACATAGAGCATTTTATCTGCCATCATTTTCAGAGTTCCGTTCTCTACTGCGTAACCATAGAATAGTGTAATGCTCATTAACATAAATGCAATTTTTGTTGGCCACATTGCAACGATCTCAGAAACTTTTAAATCCATGAAGAAACAGCCAATTATGTATGCAAATACCATTGCCACTACACCTGTGCTAATTTTAAATTTAAAGCCTATAGCGATGGATACTAGAACCGAAATTAAAATTATTGCTAACATTAAACCTGAATTCATAATCGTTCCTCCTGTGTATGAGTTTTATATTTGTTTGAATCCCGTACGGTTGATTAATTCATCCTGTACTTCTTTCGATAAAGCCGTAAAATAAGCACTATAACCGGCAACACGAACCACTACATCTCTATAATTCTCAGGTTCTTCCTGTGCTGCTTTCAATGTTTCTTGATCCACCACGTTGAACTGAATGTGTTTACCACCATTCGTAAAGTAGGTTTTCATCACCGTCGCCAGTTTATATAAGTCTTCGTCCGTCTGTAATGCAGAAGGATGGAATTTCATATTTAACAAAGTCGCCTGATATTCATCCTGATTAATCTTCATAGCACTTTGCAAAACAGCTAATGGACCGTTTGTATCTTTTCCTTGCATAGGAGACATACTTCCATCTGCTAAGATCGTCTTTGCTTTTCTTCCATCCGGAAGCGCACCTACTGCAAGTCCTCCCGGCTGGTGGGCTGTTATTGAAATAGCAGTTGGCATTACATAACCACCATATGCATGTTCAATACTTGATACCGATTTAGCATACTGATGATAGATGTTTTTAGCCACTGTATCTGGCAGATCATGGTTGTTTCCATATTTGGGTGCATTCAGAAAATCCTTGTGCATCCGTTCATATCCAACCCAATCAGCCTCTAAAGCTTCCATCAATTGTTCCATAGTATATTGCTTCTTATCAAATATCAGGTCTTTTACAGCAGCCATAGAGTCTGCGACATTAATGACACCTACCGCCACAAGACACGCCGCATTATCAAAATCAAAGGTACGATTCAGCATATCTTTTCCACACTTAACACCGCTATCCATTAACGATGACCGGAAGGGATCCGGAAATAGTTCTTTTTGGGAGATCATTTCTACATTACAGCGTTCTGCTGCCATCCGCAGTAAATAATCCATCTGTTTAAAGAAAGCTGCCTGATACTCTTCAAAGGTTTTAAATTCTGTCACATCACCTGTCTTAATACCTACATCTTCCTTCGAAAACGGACAATAACCATTATGCAAGAAGATATCATAAGCTTCCGCCACAATAAACATAATTGCTGTTTGAGTTCTCGTTAATGCTGGTATATTGCCATCCAAACACCCCGTCATCGCATAATCTCTAGCATCTTCGGTTGTACAACCATGACTTTCAAAGAATTTGATGTAACTGTCGTCTCCAACAAAAGCTGGCATACCTAATCCTGTTCTTACGACCTTTAATCCTTCTACGATTAAATCCAGGCTGGTCTCCTTATGTACTCGCAGTGTGCAGGTAAAATGGGGAACCTGTGTATCTAAAGCGGACTTTATCACCAAACTGGTCAATTCATTCGCAGCATCCGATCCATCTGCTTTAACGCCTCCTAAAGTCCAGTTGTGCCATTTGGCCATACCGGCATTTTTCTTGCGATTTGCTTTACCGGATACACGATTCATCTTCATTTCTTTTATTCGTAGCAGCTCAATTAATTCTAGTACTTCGTCATCATTGATCAACCCTTCATCTATATCCTTGCGATAATATGGATACATGTATTGGTCAAACCGTCCTGCTGCCGTCGTGGGGGATGGACATGCTAACAGGAAGGTAAACCAAAAGGCCTGAATGGCTTCTCTGAAGTTCTTTGCCGGATATTCGGGAACATTACGACAGATCCTGGCCATCTCCTGAAGCTCTTTCCTACGTTTGTCATTTAGCTCTTCTAATGCCATCTTTTCTGCCAAATCGGCATAGCGATTTGCATAGCGGATCCAAGCTTCATAAACAATAATAACTGCTTCCCAATAATGCTTCTTTTCAATAGAATCCCCATGAAAATATCTAAGCTGCTTCAACTCTTCTTTGCATTCATTGATTACTGATCTGGCACCTTTTTGTAATATTTTCTCGAAGTCAATGACTACTAAGAAAAAACCTGGTCCAAGTCCCATTCCTGATTGGGCAAAACCACCTCCTGATCCGCCCTTCTTATCCTTCCACGGAGGAAGAATTACACTGGATTTCATGAATGGCCAAAGTCTGTCATCTTCACCTAATGTCTCGCCCATTGCTTTCACCAAATTACTATTCAAGCTATTTCCATTGAATTTTTCATTCAGCTCATATAATTCCTTTTCATCATCTGGGTTTATTGTGTAAATTTCGCTTTTTAAGGCTTCCACTTCGTCTGGAGTCCAGATACCATATTCATAATCAATTTCCAAGCCGAATGGTTTACTGGCACCTTCACCGGCCAACAAATCATCTTTCTCTATGAAAATTGTAATATTGTCAAGAATGTTGGCATGGATTTGTGCACGACGTAGAATTTGAGGCAGGCCTTCTGTTACTGTTAAGGTTTCATTCGCTATACGAAATTTTTCAATACATAAGGGGTATTTACTAATTCGTAATCTTTCCTTAAGACTCATAATTCTGTCATTCATTTTCATTAATTCCTTTCATGAAAACATAATACCTGAATGTTCTCTTAGCCAAGGTCACGCGCGACTTGTCAATATGGTAATATTATCAATTAAAATCATCCCCATCAACAGTTTGTTATAATTTTAACAATATGTGGTCACCGTGCACAATTATAATTTTATTTTAGTCTTATATGCACATACTAATTTATTAAATCGTATTAATTGTTTATTTTTTAACAAATATAAAGTATAATCAGGATATATGATAGAAAGGATCGAAAAATAATGCCCCGTGTCCAATTTTTTCAACATGCTCTAAAAAAACATATATTTTACGAGAAAATAAAATACGAAGACATTGGTGATATAGAAGGAATCGTATTGTTAAAAGAACAATCTTCTCTTCCACGAGGATATATTTTCATAGGAGAAGAGGATACCGTACATCAACTTCTTAAGACAATTGAGATCAAATATCCTACCACGATATTTATCGCCGGCGGCTGTAAGGAAATTGTACCATTCTGCAGCCAAATACCGCCAATCAATTATATCGTTACCAACTTGGATATCATCGATTTATATAATAAGATCAATAAAATTGTATCCAACTATAAATACTGGACTTCTACTCTCATGAAAGCGTTATGTGAAGGCAAAAACCTTCATCAAATTATTATTCTTGCCAGTAATATGATTAAGGCACCGATCTATCTTCTCAACTCCGGGTTTAAAGTAATCTGCAGTAATACCGAGAAGCAGATTGATGATATCTATGAAAAAGAAATTTCTGAGAACGGTTATCTTTCCTATGACAGTATCAATAGCCTCTCAAGAGAGACACATCTCAAGATTTATGGCAATGCCAAGCTGTTTACATTCACCTCTCAAACTACAAATCGAACCTATTATCGATGTGAGATCAGCTCTGAGAATGCTGTTATAGCCAATTTGCTGATTATCGTGAATCAAAGTCATTCAGCCATCGACATGCCGGATTTAATACTTAACCTTTCAAATATCGTAAAAAAATTCTTATTAGATGAATACGGAGATGCCTTTCATCAGGATACCATTTGCTCCACTTTTATTAAGGATATTATTGAACAAAAATTGGTCGATTTGAATGATATTGATAGCCGAAGCAAAATGCTTCCTTATCCTTTAAATGGTTTTCTATACTGTATCCTTATTCGATTTGATGAAGAAGGAAAGAAGAAAAAAATCCCCTATAGCTATATTATCAGTCAGCTAGAGGAGATTTTTGAAGAAACCAATATTACCGTCTATAAAGAAGAGATTTACATTTTACATTGTCAAAAGGAACGAACCTTTAGCGATTTAAGTTTTGATTATGAACAATTATCGACCTTATTAGTGAGATATAATGCTTATGCAGGGATAAGTAATGGCTCTCGTCATTTAACTAAGCTTTATACTATGTATTTGCTTTCTGCAAATGCAATACGCCTTGGAATACCTTTTCGAAGAACGGATAGAAATCCAAGAATTTTTAATTATGAGGATTATAGTATTTATTATCTTATTGATTTGAGTGTGCAAAAATTCACTCAGCTTCATAATCATGACGATATTATTTATTTAACTCATCCATCAATCATAGCAATCTGTCGTTATGACAAAAAGCATAAAACTAATCTGTGTGATGTTTTGTTCCATTATTTGATTAATGACAGAAGCATAATGCTTACCGCACAGGCATTATATATGCATCGTAATACCGTTCAAAACAAAATAAACAAAATATCTGAGATTATTACAATTCCTTTAGATAATGGTTATATACAGCAACGTATGATTATTTCATATTATATTATGAAATATTATGAGATTTACATGAACGGCGCATTAAAACTATAATTTTGTACATATATAAATATATTGATACAAAGCAAGGGCTGATCCTATTCTTATGGATCAAGCCCTTTTTTTGCTAATGGCGTGACATGCTATTTACTTGTGGGCTGGAATGTCCTCCTGTATAATGCTACTCAATCAATTTCCTCAATCTTCTCCTGAAACTCCACATATCTCTCAAGATACTCCTCCAACTTACATTCTTCCCTAATCAACTGATCATTAATTTCACGCAGTTTATCATAATCACAGGCAATTTCCGGGATTTCCATCAACGCTTTTATTTTGCTGATCTCCCCTTCCGTCTCTTCTATCATCATTTCCAGCTTTCGTATCGCCTGCTCCTTTCTGCTCTGAGCCTTTCTATCCCACTCCTTCCCACTAGGAACTGCTTTAGGAGTGTTTGTCTGAACCACAAACTTAACGGAAGCTTCCGGCTCTACTGAGGCTAGCCCTCTTTCTGTGTATTCTTCATAGCCGAAAGGATAATAATTCACCTTATCCTTTTCAAATATCAGTAGCGAATCTGCAATTTTTTGAACAAAATATCGATCATGGGATACAAACAGAACTGTACCTTCATAGTTCATGAGCATAGTCTCCAGAGCCTCCTTCCCAACAATGTCCATGTGATTCGTCGGCTCATCAAGGATAAGAAGATTTGGTCTTTTCTTCAGAATTTTCACAAGGCTCAATCGAACCTTCTCCCCTCCTGACAGCTGACATACTTTTTTATACACCGTATCCTGAGTAAATAAGAAGCAGGCAAGAGCAGAACGAGCTTCCGACAAAGGCATCTCCGGGAATTCATCACAAAAATCCTCTAGTACTGTCCTGTCATTCTCATTCAGTGCAAGCTGCTGATCAAAATAACCCGGATCAATTTGAAATCCGTAGAAAAATGTTCCTGTTATCTGATCAACCTGTCTCACCAATGTTTTTAACAGTGTTGATTTACCAATTCCATTTTCACCAATTACTGCAAGTCTCTGTCCCTTCTTTAGCTCAAAGCTCACCTCACATAGTGGCTGGTCATACCCGATAACAAGCCGGTTTACCTTAAGGACCTCCTGTCCTCCAGCTCTTAACGGCGTAAATTCTGCATGGAAGGACTTAAGGTCATATTTCTCAGGTGCATCAACAAGATTCATGTGTTCAATCTGCTTCAGTTTGGATTTGGTCATAGCCACCTTGGTTGGATGATGCTTATACTTCTCAATTAGTGTCATGAGTCTTGCAATTTCCTTCTGTTGTAATTGATAATCCTTCTGCTGCTTATCCCAGTTTAATCGCTTCTGTTTTACGAACGCCGAGTAATTCCCCTGATACCGTGTCATCTTCCTATGTGCGATTTCATAAGTAACATCTGTTATCTTATCGAGAAACATTCTGTCATGGGAAATGACAACAACCGCTTTAGGATATTGCTTTAAATATCGTTCGAGCCACTCAATTGTGGGTAGGTCCAGATGATTAGTAGGTTCATCCAGCAGTAAGACATCTGGCTTACTTAACAGCAGTCGTATGAACGCCAGCTTTGTTTTCTGTCCTCCAGAGAAACTTTTCAAAGGGCGCTGCAGATCCGTCAGAGTAAATCCAAATTTGGTAGCGACCGTTTCCATTTCCGATTGATAGGTATAGCCACCCGAGTACTCAAACAGTTCCAATGCTTTTGAATAACTCTCCAGAACTTCATTCGATTGGTCATTCTCCATCCGTATGCATAGCTGCTCCAGCTTTACCTTCCATTCCAACAAAGTGGTAAAAGCCTTCAAAAGCTCTTCTTCCGCTGATAAATTCTCATTCTCAAAGCTGATCTGCTGTAAGAACCCTATTGATGTATTACCTGCCTTGCTGATCCAGCTATCTTCATCACTGTCCAAATTCTCCAACGGAAGCATCCCTGCAATCAACTTAAACAATGTGGTCTTTCCACAGCCGTTACGACCAACGACTGCAATTTTCTCTGTATTTCTTATTTCAAAATTAATATGATCCAGTATAGTATCGGCTGCATATTTTACAAGTCCGTTATTAATTTGATAAATCATAGATATGTAGTTCCTTTCTCTAAATCCTTCTTATACAGGCAACTTTTCTGTCTATCCGATGCGTCGCAAAACCACATACTGGTTCAACCTCCAAATTCGCCTACAACCTCGTTGTTACATTTCCAGGTGAATCGTATTTCCGATCGGCTAATTAAGGATAAAAAACTGCCGGATCAGGTCGTGCTGCAAACCTGTCCGGCAGTTATCTGGTTCGTAAACGTCAATTTCATAACGTCTGTTAAAAACCGGAAGAAACACGCTTCACGAGTTTCTTCCGGTTTCGCGGGCTTGCTCGTATCAGTTCAAGTAAACTTGAATGATACTTCGCTTTGCTTTCGCGTAAATAAAAAAACTGCAGACAGGCTAATGCTGCTGCAGTCACATATGAATAAAGTTATCCTGATCACCAATCTTAAAATAGGATGCCAAAAGAGGTACTCCAAATAATCCTCATGAAGAATATCAGGAGAATAATCGAATCAATCTAGGCATCAACTATTTTAAGAAATATGATCTCCGAGCAAAGCATAGCCGACTTTTTTCAATTGTGGTCTTTGCGCGGAGATAAGTTTCACTGCTAACATTATATTGGTTGGTTTCACAGAATTGTCCCTTTCTTTCATGTTATTATTTGGTAATTGGCTTTTGTCAATTATATTATATCATATGTATCAGCAATTGCAAGTTGCGAATCAACTCGTAATCTTAAGAACTCTATGCCCCCTCCGGCTTACCGCTTCGCGAGGTTGGATCAACTGCATCTCTTAATGCATCTCCGATAAAGCTGATGGACATAACCAGGATTACAATCAGAACCCCGGCAGGAATCCAAAGCCACGGCTTGGAGGTCAATATAGTAAGCGACTGCGCACCGTTCAGCATATTACCGAGGCTTGCTGTGGGCGGCTGAATACCCATTCCAAGAAAGCTTAAAGCAGCTTCATCGAGCATGGAAAGAGCTACGACAGAGGTTGCATAAACCAATATGGGTGCTATTGTATTCGGTAATATTTCCGAAAATAATATATGTCGCTTTGGCATACCTGCTACTATATTACCTTTTACAAAATTCGTCTCACGAAGGCTTAGTACGTTACCTCGAACAAGCCTGGCAATTCCAGGCCAATCAACAAATCCAAGAATTAAGATGATGTTCCACAGTCCCGGTTGAAAAATAGCTGCTGCCACTAATATCAATAGAATATATGGAAAAGACATTACCATATCTGTAAAGCGCATGATGATCATATCAATGATGCCGCCAAAATATCCGGATACCAGACCGAGAACCACACCAATTATCGTTGATATTAACGTTGCAAGTACACCAACCAGAAGTGATATTCTGGTTGCATATAATAGTCTGCTAAAGACGTCTCGACCAATCTGATCCGTTCCCAACCAATTTTTACTGTTTGGTGGTCCACTAAAGGTACCAACAATTTTATTTGGATCATAGGGAGCTATAATTGGTGCAAATAATGCTGCCAGTATTATTATTGAAAGCACGGTCAGGCTGACCAGCGCTAATCTATGACGTCGGAAACGGCGCCATACCGTTTGCATGTATCTCTCGCCCTCTACCTTGTTCTGCTTCATCGTTTTGTCCCCCTGCTATTTGTATTGAATCGTCGGATCAACAATTGCATACAAAATATCTGTTATTAAATTTGCAGCTAATACTACGATTGCGGATAAGAGACATACACCCATGATTACCGGATAATCACGATTCGTAATTGCACTCATCGTCATAAGTCCAAGTCCTGGCCATGAGAAAATCTGTTCTACAATAACTGCTCCACCGAATAAAACCGGAATTTCCATTCCCATTACGGTTACGATTGGGATTAAAGCATTTCGTAGCGCATGCTTATTAATTACCTTGAAGTTACCGATACCCTTGGAGCGAGCGGTACGAAGATAATCCTGCTGCAGTATCTCAAGGACAGCACTTCTGATATACCTGATATTAGTTCCTGCCATAGAAGTCGCCAATACAATAACCGGCATAATCATATGCTTGGCAACATCACCTGCACTTCCACCTGTACCCAAAGAGCTCATTCCACTGGAAGGCAGCCATCCGAGCTTTACTGTAAAAAGATATACCAATAATAACGAAAGGAAGAATCCCGGTATACTTGTTCCGATAAAGGACAGAGTAACCACCGTATAATCCCTTTTGGAATATTGATGAGTTGCACTAAATATACCTGCTGGTACTGCAATTAGAATACTGACCAATAGTGAGACTCCCATAAGTAATAGAGTGGGTCCCAGATGTGATGCAATCATATATCCAACCGATTGATAATTCTTTATAGAATACCCTAAGTTTCCTCTCAATAATTGTTTTAACCAGACAAAGTATTGTACATAAACAGGCTGATCCAGTCCAAGAGCGATTTCCTTTGCCGCTACCGCCGCCTCCGACACACGAGGCCCCTTCAGCATTGCAAGTGGGCTTCCTACCGCACACATGATTGCATAGTCAACGATTGTAATTCCAATCAAAACCGGTATTGCGATTAAAATTCGTTTGATTATATACTTTATCATGGTTCCTCCCTCCCTTTGGCTCCTATCATAACATCACATGCTACCAGACGAGTGCTTCCTTCCTCAATTGGCCGAAGTACTTGACTGACGGTCCTACAGGATTCGGTTGCATACTTGCATCTTGGATGAAAGCGGCAACCGGATGGGGGTGTGATATTGGATCCAATCTCTCCCTGAAGTATAATCGTATCCGTTTTCTTCAACATCGGATCCGGTATCGGTGCTGAATCGCAGATCGCACGCGTATAAGGATGGATTGGATTATGAAATAATTCCTTTGCATCTGCTATCTCAACAATCTTACCTAGGTACATAACAGCAATTCGGTCACTGACATAATTGACCGCTCCGAGGCCATGCCCAATAAACAGACAAGTAAGCTTCAGTTCCTTCTGCAAATCACGCAGCAGATTCAAAATCTGAGCCTGTATGGATACGTCAAGCGCACTTACCGGTTCATCACAGACAATAAGCTCTGGATTTAAGGACAGTGCTTTTGCGATACTTAGTCTCTGTCTTTGGCCGCCGGAAAACTCATGCGGATACTTCCCCTTACTGTTCCCGGGTAAACCAACCAGATCTAACAGTCGGTTTACTTGCCTTTCCGCATCCCTCTTTGAGACGATCCCATGATAGATCATTGGAACCGCAAGGATTTCGAAGACATGTTTTCTTGGATTAAGTGACGAATAGCTATCCTGAAATACCATCTGAAGCTGGGTACGTATCTTCCCCATCTGTCCCCGTGATACCTTCGTCAAATCCTGTCCTTTATATAGGATCGTGCCTTCACTAGGCTTCTCCAGAGACACAATCAGCTTTCCTATGGTGGATTTTCCGCAGCCGGATTCCCCTACAAGTCCTAATGTCTCTCCCTGCTTAATGTAAAAATCTACGCCATCAACCGCTTTAATGTTCGCAACAGTATGTGTTATCAATCCAGCTTTTACAGGATAATATTTTTTTAAATCCTTCACCTCAAGAAGTATCTTATCCGTGTCTGATGAAATCATCTGATCTGCACATCCTTTCGTAAGGGCTTCTGTACCTGCTTTGCCAAATGACATCTTGAGAAATGCCCTTCCTCCACTAAAATCAAGTCCTGTGGTTTTTCACAGGCTTCTTCCCTGTAAGGGCATCTGCTTGCAAAGCGACATCCTGGAATGTCTTGATAACGCTCCGGTACAATACCTGGAATGGATTCAAGCTTTCGGTCTGCTTCATCTAATATATTAGGTATTGTCTGCAATAAAGCCATCGTATACGGATGCGCAGGCTGATAGAACAAGTCCATTACGCTCGCTTCTTCAACCACCTGCCCTGCATACATAACCAGTACTCTATCTGCCATCTCTGCTACTATTCCAATATCATGGGTAATTAAAACAATTGACATGGACAGTTCTCTTTGTAAATCACGCATCAGCTTCATAATCTGCGCCTGTATTGTAACATCCAATGCTGTAGTTGGCTCATCCGCAATCAACAGTTTCGGATTACAGGATAATGCCATAGCAATCATAACTCTCTGACGCATACCACCGGATAGCGTAAATGGATACTTCTTCATAATTTTCTCAGGCTCTGCGAGGCCAACCTTTTTTAACAGTTCGATTGCCCGTAATCTTGCCTCCAGCTTATCCAGCTTTAAATGCGACCGGATGCTTTCCGTCAATTGATTGCCTATGGTAAATACGGGATTTAGGGAAGCCAACGCGTCCTGAAATATCATGGTCAGTTTATTGCCCCTTATCTCATCCAATTCTTTATCCGACAGCTCCAATAAATTCCGACCTTCAAAAAGAATCTCTCCTTGTACCACTTCACCGCCACGACCTAGTAGTCTCATTATAGATAGGGATGTAACACTTTTGCCACAGCCCGATTCTCCAACAATACAAAGCGTCTCGCCTTCATTAACATGAAAATTAATGTCATCAACGCTAATTGTCTTTCCCATATCACCGTCGAAAATTGTTTTTAGATTAGTTACTTTCAGCAAATTTGACATACCTCTGCTCCTATCCATTATTAATTTAATAGGTATTTCAAACGTTTATCATTAACTAAGATAAGTCAATATTTATCCCATAATGCACTATTTGACGGACAAATTACTGGTTCTGTAAGACAATAGCAAACATTCCATGTTTGATGTGGCTTACATTATAGTAAAATGTCCGTCAACCTGTGTGTGAGTAATGCTATTAACCTTATCCTAAGCTGACTCAAATATTTTGAAACAGCCCCTTATATGATTACGAATGTCAGAATATATTTTACTCCGTTACATCCCATTTTTCAATATGGTTAAAGGAACCATATACCGAAGGGGTAGCATTTACCAGTCTTTTATTTACTGCGCCAAGGGCTTTAATAACATAAGCCGAGAACATGGGAACATCCTGCTGTACCTTTTGATCTACGGTTGAATAATAACCCTTAATCTCATTTATATCGCTTGTAAGCTGTGTTTTTACGAGTGCATCTGCAATATCTTGATTGTAATAACTGGTCCAGCTGCCCTCCCCACTAAGGAGCCAGTTAATATCTGGGTATGGATCGATCGGTGCATAGGTATACTGAACAGCCAATAAATCATAGTCTGTAGTTCCTACTACTGTCATCAAGGTAGTAAAGTCAACCGTCTGAATTTTCACTTTTATGCCAATCGCTTCCAACTGTGCAGCGATCACACTGGCACCATTTACAAAGGTTGTATCTCCTGAATTAACATAGAAACGTAAGGTCTTACTTCCATCCCAACCAGCTTGAGCAAGTAATTGCTTCGCTTTCTCCGGGTTATATTCCATCGGCACCAAAGAAGCATCATAGAAAGGACTTGCAGAGGATAAGAACCCGTCTACAACCTCACCCTTACCATTTAATAGCCCGTTTACTAATTGATTTCGATCAATTCCATAGACTATCGCTTGGCGTACTAACGGATCGGCTACTGCCTCATTCGCTGTCTGAAAGAATACAGACTGATTCGTAACAGGTTCACCATATACTGCGTTTATATTCTCCAAGGCTTCTATATTGGCATAATCCTCTTGCGGAATTACACCCATCGTCTGCTGTACAAAATCAATTTCTCCGGACTGTAATCCTGCATACAACTGACTTCCGGTAACAATCTTAATATTTAATTTATCAATATTTACCTTGCCTCTCCAGTAATTCTCATTCTTTGTGTAAGAAATGTAATGATTCACATCAAAATCTGTAACAACAAATGGACCACTAACTACATCCGGATGGTTAAACCAATCATAGGTTGAAAGGTCTGCTTCGGCAACATTTTCGAGAATGTGCTTTGGCAGGGTAAGAAAATAACGTGCATAGGTATTCTCAAAAGTGGTTAAGGCCATCGGATTCTTAGCAGTAAACTGTACTGTCTTATTATCCAGGGCAACTATACCGGATATACTGGTTGCTCCCTCTGCAACAAAGCCGTCATCACCGACACCCTCAAATGCATAAAACATTAGATTGGGATTTGCGACTACAGGACTTGTCAAACGAAGCGCTGTGAATACTACATCATCTGCCGTAACAGGTGTACCATCAGACCAAGTAGCAGCCTCATCAATATGAACCTTAAAGTTAATATTGTCCTCCGTTGTGATGGAATCTGCAAGCATAGGCTCAAAGCTGAGATCCGGTCCTAAGTCCACAAGAGGTAAGAACATCATACCTGCAGAATACTTATTTACTTCACCCGCATCGATTAATAATGGATTCAAAGTTTTTAATGTATCGGTAACACCAATATTGACAACTTTCTCCTTTGTGGATGAATCAGTGGAAGCAGCGCCTGTAACTGCCGCTTCATCCTTATTATCTGATGTCGATCCCCCGTTAGAATTATTGCTGCCGCATCCTGCAAGGAAAATCCCAACGACAAGTGCCAGCAATAAACTGATGAATGTTTTAATACTTTTTCTTTTATTTAGCATAGTAGCTCCTTTCTCACACTGATTATAATATATTCTAAACCAATATACTAATTCATTTCATACTTATCAGGTATGAATAGTATATAATCATCTTGGTTATTTTTCAACTACTTTCTGTAATTGTTTTAAAAAAATTAAAATTTATCCCACGTAGCTAACTTAATTCGAACAGAACTCCTTTTTTCCTCAGCATTCATTATAAAAATCACCTTTTTCGACATCACGTCATATATTGTGACTATAGAAATCATCACACAACGAAAGGAGCGAGCCATTATGCTTGTAAAATCCGAGAATACTAATACTCTTGAAAGCATCACTTTCGATCATTTTATTAGGGTTCCCCTGTGTCATCAAGAAACTCCGTATTCCTGCGGCGTAGCATGTGTTCAATCGATACTTGCAGGCTATGGGATTATATATACACAGGATGTATTAGCGGAAAGGCTAGGACAAAAGCCGATTTATGGTACTGATTATAGAAGCATCCTTACCTTCATGAATATGCTTGGTTTTCAAGCCTCCTTCCAGATTGGAATGAGCATCGACTTGTTGAAAGCGCTAATATGTAATGGCATTACTCCTTTTCTACTCCTGCAAGCATGGAAAAACACTGAAATAGACTATACCTATGATTGGCAAGATTCTCATTATGTAATTGCCTGCGGTTATGATGAGAGCCGGATACTATTCATGGACCCCTGGACACTGGGGTATTATACATTCATACCCATCAATATGTTAATGAAACGATGGCATGATTTCGCTTCATCCGAAAGCCATTCTTATCACTCCGGATTGATTATTAAACACGAACATCTTCCGTTTGTTTACAACCCAAGCATCATTAAATTGATGGATTAATTACAAATACTATATATAATTATAATCCATAAATCAATACTATTCGGAATAATATTATATATAGTAGCGGCTTCTATTCACTAATCGTTACCTATAAAATCATTTATGTGAGCATTATACCTATAATTCCTTAGTATTTCAAGGAAATTAAAGGTTGAATGAAAAACTAATTGAATGAAAAACTTAATATCCTTTTCATTTAAGCGTTTTATTAAGTCGTTTAATGGAAATCAATAGTAACGGTTTTAAAATCAGAAACACAAACATATGATTATATGATTATCATGTATTCTTAGAATGAAAGCGTATAATGAAAAAACATTTTCACACTATTATTATTTGTGGTGACGCAATGCGCCAGAATGGAGGCGAAGATTGAAGCAAATTAGGATCATGATGTTAAGTAAAAGAAAAATAAAAAGAAACTTTTTCATATGTACAACTTCAATCCTTGGTATCTATTTACTTATCTCATTGTATTTTATTAATCATTTCTTTTTTCAAACCGAAATAAACGGAATAAATGTTTCTCTGAAGCCTCATGAGGATGTGTCAAGCATTATCATTAGGTTCATAAATGATTACGAGCTTAAACTACTCGAAAGGGATGGAGAAACAGAAATTATAACCAGTCAGGATATAAATATGCAATATAATAAGAACAGTTCAATATCCTTAATAACTCATAAGCAAAATCCTTTTCTATGGATCGGCTCATTGTTTGAAAATCGCAGATATTACATAAATGATCTATTCGATTACAATATAACCTTATTAGACCATAAATTTAATGATTTAAAATGCTTTAGCAGAAAAATCGTAGAACCCCGTAGTGTTAATTTTAAATATAAAGATGGTTCCTACGAATTAGTCAAAGAGATATACGGAAATAAAGTCAATAAAAATATTCTCTTTAAAACGATAAATAAATATATCTCCAAGGGAAGACAAACATTGGATTTAAGCGCTATGCAATGTTACGAAAGTCCACTATTTACTATTGGCTCCCCAAAAGCATTGAAAACAAAAAAAATACTAGATCGATATGTATCAGCAAGAATAACGTATCGCTTCGGAAATGAAACGGAACAATTGGACGGAATTACAATTCATCATTGGCTTAGTGTTGATGAGAATTTAGAGGTTATAATAAGTAACCAAGAAGCTGCGAAATTCATCACTGTATTAAGTAAAAAATACGACACTGTTGGAATTATAAGAGAATTCCAATCGTCTACCGGTAAAAAAGTAGAATTACAGGGCGGACTTTATGGCTGGAAAATCAACCGTGATGCCGAGACAAAAGCTTTATTAGACAATATAAAACAAGCTGATGTAATCGAAAAAGAACCGATTTATTTGCAAAAGGCCTTTTCCAGAGAAGGAAATGAAATAGGGAATACCTATGTAGAAATTAATATCTCGAAACAGCATTTATGGTTCTACAAAGATGGGAAATTGATTGTCCATGGTCCTGTAGTAACAGGTAACCCAAACAGAGGCCATGCTACTGTACTCGGAGTCTACATGGTTAATTACAAGCAAAAGGAAGCAACCCTATCAGGCCTGAATTATGAGGCGAAAGTAACCTACTGGATGCCCTTTTTTGGCAACATAGGACTTCATGATGCCTCATGGAGATACAATTTTGGAGGAGAAATATATCTTAGAAATGGATCTCACGGATGTGTAAATGCACCGATATATCTAGCAAGTACTGTTTTTGAGAATATTGAAGAAGGAATACCTGTTGTTATTTATAAGGAATAACTGCTTCTGCTTGGATTAGTATATATAAAGGGAGCTATATTAAACTCGGAGATTGATTTATATAAGAGTAACATGCATCCCACACCAAATTATCTCTTTCAGTGAGGTGAGATTATCTAGTGTGGGATGCTGATACTCTTTTTCTAAGCAATATCTGAGGTTTTGAATGAGCCCCTTATCATAAGCCTGTTTTCTGTAAAGAGTAACTATGATCCTTTATTGAGCCTAGAAATCCTTTACGACTTTTCGGTGCAATGATGTATCAATTATGTACTCGGTGCATTCTCAAAATAAATAGTTCTGGTTAATGCCAGTTCAGAAGCCGGAATAATTAGATACCCGGAATTACAACCTTCCATCTTTTCTAGTCTATATCCCTTTTCATAAGGTTCTATCGAGATCTCACCAACACGAAGAAGGTCCGGTACATAAATGACACTGCAGCCCCTATTCTTATTTTCATCAATTGTACAGGTAAAGCTTCTTTCTGAATAATTGTTGCTGTAACTTATGATATCTCCGGTAACTTTCATAGGGTATGCCTTTCTAATAGCATCTATTATCCTATTATGATAAATATGAGAAAAGTCATAGTAGGTATCACCGGAAAGAATTTTTTCAAATAAGCTCGACAGATAAAATGCCTGCCCCAACTGCTCTTTCGTCGCATTCGGAAAGCATCCCCATTCTCCTACCAGCACCGGCAGCTGCAAGTCCTCCTGTACACTTTTATGTGTCTCAAATATTACATCAATTCTTTCATTGCTGGAAAGATCATACATCTGGGTATCAACAAGCAGATCATAGCCATGGGGAGAAAATGCCTGATACTTCACCTGGTTCCCGTCCATATCTACAATCGGACAGATGCTTGATCTCATACCGGTATTACTGAAATAATTTGCTTCCAGCAAAATTATTGTCTCTTCATCCACTTCCCTAATTGCTCTTCCTGTCCTTTGATATAAATCATTTAAATATGTCTTTTCAAAGTGCTGGGATATCCCTTCTGTTTCTCTCACCAACTTAAGATATAAATCCTTATCTGACAATAAAGACAATAGTTCTATCTTCTGCTCTGGATCCAACCATCGTGCCATAAGCTCTTCCATCGCAACCGGCTCACCCTCAGATATCATATTGCCTATCGTCGATAAGAGTGCCGGTAATAAGTGATTTACCTCCGAACCCATAAAGGGCTCATTAAGGATATCATAACCTATTACATTTTTATAATCCTTATATCTGGCGGCTATATGCCTCCACATATTTATAAAATGCTCCTGTATTCCAATCCCGTCAACAGCCTCCCTATTATTCCAGAAGTTGTCAAACGCCACTTGAACAGCACGACTCAGTAAATAGGATTCACTCCACAAATCTGTCTTAGTATGCTCGTACCCATCTGTAATTGTTGCCCATTCAGGAGCACCGTCAGCATATTTGCAGCTATATAAGTCCTGATGCATATCTAAAAATACATATAAATCATTTTTCTCTGCCAGCATGATCAAGCGATCAATCATAGACAAGTAGTGATCATCATACTGACCTGGTGCTGGCTCAACGCCATCCCAGAATATTCCAAGGCGTATCACATTGAACCCCCATTGCTTCAGGGCCACAAAATCCTCTTCTTTATAATCTCCAATATAATTTCTCTCCTTATCCTTACAAACCATATTGATCCCATGTAATAGTGTATGTCTTCCCTCTATATCAATAAATTTAGTTCCCTGCGTTGAAATCAATTTTTTGCACATAAAGTCTCTCCCTTTCCTTTCATAGCATTTAGCTTTTTTCGCTGACAAGCAAAGCCTGGTATAGCTTAGCCTTGTTGTATGCTAACTAAATCGTATCATTCATTCAATATAAAAGTCCGCTCCTGGCTAATTTCCTTCTTACTCTTGTGACGTTATTGTACTTCTTCTTAACTTGGAACTATACTCGGAAAGCTCCTTCTCAAATGTTTTACTAATGGGAAATATAAGGATCGGAATAAATCCGATTACTCCCATAATCAGAGGAACCAGGCCTGCCCCTACCCTAATGCCGAAAATTGCTCTCTCAGTCTGGACCACTGCATTGCCATCATAGCCAAACCAATTAATAATATTGGTGAATATAATCGACTGAAAGCTTGTAAGGGTTGTTGTCAGTAATGCAAAAATACCATTAAACAATCCTGTCTTTCGAATTCCGGTAGCTCTTTCATTCTCATCAATTAGGGCTCCGTTCACCGCAACACCTGCAGTTAGGCACATATTCAGGCTGACAACAATAAAGGTATAGCAAATCACTGCCTGCCAAGCCTCCCTAATCACTAATAATCCGGAAAAACCAAGAACAGCCGGAATGTATGAAATAAGAATGATGTTTTTACTACCGATCCTTTTAATTAACGTACCAATAACAGGCAGGACTGCTAACATTATAAGGCCGGGAACAACATCCGCTATAGTGGCTACAATGCCTGAGGATTTTACTACCTTATCCATATAGAACAAGAAGGGGGTGAAATAATAAGACAAAGCTCCTCTGGCAGTAACAAAGAAAATCAGATAAGTAAGAAACGGCTTTGACTTTATGATATCACATGATTCCCGCCAAACCTCTTGAAGATTTTGATGCTTCGGCTGTTGAGGTAAATTCTCATATAATTCCGCTTTTTCTTTTAAAGTACGTAATGCGATAAGATACATAACCGCATTAACAACGATCACCGCTGAAAAAATCGGTATGATTAGCATTCTATTGCCGTTGCCAACTAATAACAGCGTCGGTACAATCGTTGTAAGAAAGCCAAGTGCATTGCCGATATAGGATCGGATCACTTCAACATCGACTCGTTCTTCTTTACTGGGTGCAACAATGAGAAAATAAGATTGATATGCTACACTATAGACAGTATAGGCTGTATCAAAGATAAACAGTTCGACAAGCAGAACTGCAAAGATAATCCAATCACTCCAGGATGGACTCGAGAAAAGCATACCAAATATGGACAGCAGCATGATCGGTGCTGTAACACGCATAAGGTATACATATTTGCCTTTATTTTCATTGAATTTAAATCGATCTACAAAAACTCCAAGAAGTGGATCATTAATAGCATTCCACAAGTTATATATGAAATAGATCCACCCGATGTAAACGGGGTTAATATTAATGATATCAGTATAATATTTAATCAACGCATTATGTATAATAATTGGTCCAATTACAGAAGCTGGCCCCGGTAATGCCAAAGTCAGCTTTTCCCCAAATGACAATCCCCCCTTACTAAAACGGTATTGAACTCCAATCCTCCTAATAATGTTTCCCATAAACACAGCCTCCACCTTATTGGTTTAATAGCACTCTACGAATTCATTGCTGAAGTCTTTCTCCTCATCTTTACTATAAACCTTGGAGTCGCTCCAAGGTCAAGAATTCTTTTACATTTCCTCATAAAATGCTGACTTAAATTATTCCAAAGATCTATTATCGTAGGCTATTTAGAGTATATGGTAATTACATTATTAAACCGTTTCAAGATACCGGAATATATATTTTGAAGTAAATCGTCAGTTCCTTATCCTTCCCTTGATATAAATCAAGCACATTTCTCTCTATCGCATCACCGGTGATGGTATATCCATTATTCTTAATGAATTCCATCATCCCGCTATATATTCGGTCAATGTCGGTATGGTCGATTCTATTTACCTTAGCATTGCAGCATACACATAATCTGCTTTCAATGATTTCCAGATACTTACTGTTTGTATTACATGGATGTTCTGAGATAAAACCATACTTCTTATAAATATGATATTCTCCCTCTTTCAGCTTCTCCTGATCAATGGTAGAGATTATGTTTGCAAAGGAGATCCAGTCACCCTGGGTAGCGTTATTTGTATGTAATATTTCCTCAATATCCAATTCATCTTCCGTTCCAAACTCCTTTGATAGAAGCCAAAGCTTAGGCACCATTCTGACTGTTATTTCTTCGTCATAACAGGTATCCCTGATATTTTCATGTAATAAATATGCTTTCGCCTTCAAGCTTTGGAGCTCACTGATCTTACGTTCGATCTCCTCCGTATAGCTTAGTAACTCAGCTTCAATCCTGCTTGCATCCTTATAATTAAGGATTTGATAAAGTTTTTGAATCGGAGTCCCGATTGAACGAAGCAGTATAATTGTCGAGATCATTTCAAACTGGGCTTTCGAATAGTACCGGTATCCATTCTCACCGCTCTTCCATGGTTTGATCAGATTTATCTTATCATAGAATCGCAAGGTGTCGGTTGATACTTTAAATATCTTGCTTACCTCACCAATCGTATAAAATTCTTTCATACATACCTCCAAAAACGAAGCCAAATATTGTAATATTATCTTAATGAAAGCTGTACTATCTCCTATATACCGTTACTAACACGGAACCAATAAGTATAGAAGTTCTTAAAGCCCAAGGATTCATAAAGCCATATTGCCGGTTGATTTCCCTCTACCACCTGTAAATAAGCTTTACTTGCACCTCTTTTCATACCTTCCTTCAGAATGCAGGTGCATAATGACCGCGCCATACCCTTTTTACGAAAATCCTCCCTTATATGGATGGCATATAATCCAACATAATCTCGATCAAGAATGCCAAGTCCGGTACCGACAATCACACCCTCTCTCCGCAAGGAGACACATATGGTATCCTTCGATATTGCATTGTACATTGTTGGTACAATTGCTCTGTGTATAGCATTGGACGTTCCCTTTAAATCAAATAATCCATCAATCCATTCTTTTTCGATTGTCTGACGGACAATCACTTCATCGGTGGGTGCCTCTAGCTTTGCCTCCTCCAAATCCAGAATCATAACATCCGTGGTATGCTGAATATCATAATTACGGTTCTCCAGCATATAATCAAAATCTTTCGATACCAGAGGACTGATTTTAAATATTGCAGGTGTCCCCCATCGTTTGTATGCAGCTTCACAATACGGTATTTTCTCACGCCAGGAGAGAGTTGAAGCACCGAATTGCTCCACACTATTGGTTCTATGTGTATAAAAATGAGAAAAACGAAGAATCCACCCATCATAAAGCTCCATTTGATGGGATGGCCAGGCATTCAGTGACAAATCTTCAATTGTTTTAATATCCGTATTCATAATTATGCATTCATATTCCTATCATGTCCCGATAAGATGATGAACATCCTTTCTTCATAATACATAACATTTCTCCGTGAAATACTCTAGATTATCGTAGAGCATTTTGGATGCTTGATACATGATTACGTATATTTTATACACAAAGAGTGATTTATGTCAATTGAATATTTATTAACGAAAACCAATTATTCATTAATAATTATCCTAAGTAAAAGAGTTGTTACCCTTCATTATGTCAATAATCATACGATTTAATGCTTTTGCATTATAGATCCACATCAGAGCAGAATCATCCCCTACTCCGTGGAACATCAATAAGGGAGGCCCATCCTCTTTCCCACAGGTAATGACGTGGGTCGGACCATATGATGTTGGAATCATTTTCTCCTCCTTCGCGATCTGCCACTCATCAAGCAGCCGGTCATAGGTCCGTATAATGTTTTCTTCGGCCTTTTTACTCCGATATTGTTCCATCGTATCACCCCTTCATTTTTTGATAGATATCCCTGACATTCAAGCGGATTTCCTCACAAGCTAAATTAATTTTCTCATCTGTAGTCTGACATCCCACACAATTTTTTTGAAATGCCAGGAAAATAACAGCATAATATTCCTGCGCTAATACAGCCGGATTGTTCTGCTTAATAAAGCCTCGTTTCATCATTTCGTCAAATACCTTTTCCTGCTGTGCCAGCGGTAGCTCAAACACCAGTCTCTGATAGGTTTCATAAGCTTTCGGATCTGTCATCTGCTCCATTACCAAAAAAGCTAACATCGGATAGACATATGGGTTTAGGAGATATCCCTTTAAAAAGCCGACAGCCACTTCACACATAGCAGCTTCCGTAATCTCCTCTGCCTTATTGAATTCATAATCAAAGCCTGCCCTCATCTTCTCAATCAGCAGATCGATTTTATCCATAAGGGAATCCATAATAGCCTGTTTATTCTCAAAATGATAATAAATGGAGCTTTCCTTAATCCCTACCCGCTTTCCGATATCCCGGATTGATACGGATTGATATCCCTTTTTAGCGAATAACTCCAGTGCAACCTGTTCGATCCGATCTTTTGTTGTCTGCTTTCCCTCCATAAGTTCTCCCTTCCCAACGAGCTTACCTAACAAGTGTTAGTTACATTATACCTAACACTTGTTAGGTAAGCAAGAGATTAGTAACGGATAAAGCAAAAACTGCCCCAAAACCGGCTAGGTCAGGAGCAGTATCATTATTGTATTATCTTATAATCTTATCTTCTATTTAATCTATTAATTTTATCTTTTATTTATATCTTCAATTTTATCTTAAGATATTAATTTGCTAGTACGTAATTCAATACCACATCCTTACCGTTCATATAATCTTCCATCGTAGGCTGGATGACTATGTCTGGCAGAAATGTTCCAACTCCTTCATTTTTGTAGCTAAAGTTCTTCGAAAACTCAAAATATTTCGTGCTATAGCTAATCGGAATCCTGGTATTCGGCAATTCCATTGTTTTCACTTCTCCGTAGCAATCCAGAGCGCCACCAGTAGGTTCACCCACCGACACAGCCTCCGGAGCCGCCTCTTTAATCCGATATATTGCAAACATACCCGAAGAGAACGTATTGCGCCCAACCAGAGTGTATATCTTTACCTCCGGCTTCTCTTTGATATAATCATTAAGACGTTGCGTAAACGGATTAAGTATTTCTGAATTTCCACCGGAATTGCTTCTCAGATCGATGATAATCTTATCAACCTCTTCATTCTCAATCCTATTCATCATTTCTTGGTTGAAATCTGCAAAGCTTTGATCCTCCATCTCGGCACAAGCATTGTATTCAAAATAGAGAGCCCTGTCTTGTGTTAGATATTCATAATCATAATATTTATTATATGTTCCAAGAAGTACATCCTTCTCCTTTGTATTGACTAACTCGGTACTTTCTCCATATTCAAGGGTGGGAACGGTATATTTTCCTTCCTCACCATCCTTTTGTACGGTAAATACTGTCTCTGTCTCATTTTGTAGGATTCCCAGGCCATACATATAGACCGGTGACTGAAGGTAATTTGGAAGCATTGCTGATACCCAACTCTCATTTTCATGGGATATCAAAGTTTTGAGCTGTTCTATTACTTTATTAATGTCAACGTCATTAATCTTAATAACTTGACTAAACAGCATATCTTCAAAATCCTTTCCGGCATTGACAACATAAACCTTACCGTCAAGAACATAAAACTGCAACGGATAGCTGTATCCATCCCAGTAATTTATTGAGGTATGAGCATCCCCGACAGAAGCAATAATCTTGTTAAGCTCCACAAAAACCTGCTTATTACTCAGCTGATCAACCTGATCAATCAACTGCTCTGTCATAGTATTAAACTCTTCCTTGGAGATAATACTAAATAAATTTATATGCTGATTGGGAAGCTCCTTCATAAAGAAATTAATATCCTCCGTTAAAAGACGATTCCGCTCTTTACTGGTATTGTCATTCTTCAGTACAATCTCCCGATTAGCTGATTTTCCAAAAACATTCAACGTGCTGCAGGAAGCCGCTGTTATTACAAGTAATAGAGCGATACCCATCAGCAAGGTTAAAAATCTTATCCTCATTTCAACAATCTCCTTACGATCTATTATTACTTCTAGCAATAAGTATTGCTTATCAAGTCATACAAATCCACCAATTGGTAAATTATACAATCTTATAACAGTGTAGTCAATAATAGAAAATACATGTTCGCATTAATACTACTTCTTACATATAAAAAGGAACTACCTCACTAATAACATAATGTGATAATTCCTTGATGCTTTAATGTGATAGTAATTCATGCACGGTCTCTTTAATTAACCGTATTTTCAACACGTCCACTACTTCCCCCTGAAGCGCAGGCGGAACAAAACTATTCTTCAAAACATTTCCCTTAAGGATAAATTCGAACCATGTTGCAGCAAGTGCATAACGTCCATATACAAAATGCATATGGAAACCATCCCTGCACAGACTGATGCCACCATTCACATAATCGAAGACCGGCATGGAACGTAGCTTCTGTACCACATCTCCGCTGGGGATTACTCGAAAGGATAGTCTCTCACTCAGACTATGGTATGCCTCTTTTATGGCTATGTGCATTTTACTCTGATCTCTGTCGTAATGAACAAAATCAGAATGCTCAGAATCAAACTCATAAGCCCATGTTTGATGAAGCAGCAGCTCAGCAGCGGGAGCATATTCCCTGACGTATTCGGAGACATTTATTATATAAGGATAAAAGGTATCGATTAGACCGCTTTTTCCACTTACCTGCTGTAGAGTAACATAATCCCAGGCTTCTTCCTTTAGTGCCTCCTTAATTGAGATTTTACGACCGGTGTATTGCCCGTTCAATTCATAATCATATGCAGCGGCATCACTCTGAATATTTGACCAATGGGTTTCTAGAGAACATCCGCCGATATATAAATTCACTACCTTAATTTCCATACCGGAAGCCTTTGCCATAGAATAAAGATATGCCGTGGCATCCTGAGAAAAGCTGTTGCCAATAGCCAGTATGTTGACCATTACTTTCCCTCCTCTTCTCTCGCTAAATCAAGCTTTCTATTACGAAAATACAGGCATAAATCGATCATTACCATAATGAAATTAATAATATAAAATACCACAACATAATTCATCTTGCCCGCTACAAATTTTGACGCTATTCCAAACAAATAACCGATTAAAATAAAACAAATAAAAATGATACTTTTTCCCTTAGATGTCCTTGAAGTATAAGATTTGATAATTGATGTCGGCCAGGATATACCAAAGCATATCACCATTGCCGCTTCCATTAACTGTGCCATTCTGTTCCCCTTCTCTTTCGTTAAGCTTTTCCCCAAATTGTAGCATTATAATACGCTTTTTTCAATAAAATTATAAACGGACGTGCTTCATCCTATGTATGAAAGACACGCCCATATAACAGCTCTATCTTCTGACTCCCCTCATCTTTGTAATATCTTCTATTGTGCAACAGCCTTAAAACAGCCTATGTTACCTGCCTTTTATTCCTATTCTTAATATAGTTAAATGCATTGGTATAACCCTGATACGATAGAATTATTAGAATCGGATATACCGGATAGATATATCTTGATTTGATTTCCCATAGAATGTAGAAGCCAATAAAGCCTAACAATACTAATATAAGCAATACCTCCTCAAATCTCTTATATCTAATACAATAACAAAGTCTAACTGCAATAAAACAATAGATAAGAAAATTAATTCCATATAAGCCCCAAAGCAACATCCCTCGATAATGATTATTCCGGTTGAATAGTTCCGTGGCAGAGGTTTGATAGTCATACCCTCCCATAATGCTAACATTCTTTGCTTTAACCGAATCGGGATTTACACCCAAGCCATATCGATCAATTTGGTAAGTTCCTTCTGTCCAGGTCCATATGATTTTTTTATAATACATACCTACCATATCCTCGAAGGAGGCTTCACGGAACTTTCTTCTGATTTCCTCCTTGAATAATTCTTTACTCCGTTCTTTATCATATTTTGCATTCTTTTCATAGATTTTATAACTTTTCTTATGATCAAAGAAACCAAGACGCTTCGTATCAATCCCCATATTCAACCATAGATATACCGGTGCCGAATTCTGATAGATTGATGCCTCCACCTTATGAGATGCCTGTAAAGCTGCATTCTGAGTCCAGCCAGGGATAACAAATAGAAACAGTAGTATCAGAGTGGAAGCTGTTATCTTTTTTATTCCAAGCTTCTTGCTATTAAGTAGCAGGTAGATAATTGCAGCAATCAGGAATATGGTTCCGATATTTCTTAAATAATTTCCGATGGATAACAACAGAGAAGCGATTACAAGCTTCATCATTCGCCTATCCTTTATGAATCTTATCATAAAATATAGCATACCGGTAAAAAATGTCGTGGCTATTACATCATTATACATATAATTACACATAAATAATGCTGGAATAAAGGTTGCCGCGAAGATTAAGACACCATATTCATTGGAGTTCTCACCTCTGTGCGGATTTTGCGCATCTTCTCGTGTGAATTGCTTTTTATTTACACTAAACTCTTTGTAAATCAGGTAGGTTAACAGTGTTGTTGCAAGTGTAAAAAGTATATTAAATATTTTGATTACAAAGTATTTTCCGTGAAATGTGGATAATAACGCATTGAAATATAAAACCATTGAGAAATTATGAGGAAATTTAAAGAGATAGCCACCTTTCTGAAAGGATGAATAATCTGCTTTATCAAGTATCTCGGAAGCGATTAACAATAGTTTCTTAGAATCGGCGGTAGGCAGCACAGGGAAGCATACAACAATCCAGTACTGTACCACAAAAGAAACCATGAGAATAATTGGTATCACCAGCTTCCCACTGAGTTTATTCAGATGTGAAAAAACATAATACAGAACTATGCTAATGATTAATAACAGAACTGATATTAATATAAAAGTCCAAAGCTTTTGTCTATGAAGGATCGGATTATCACCATATCGATAATAATTGAACTCTGCTCTGAAAAAGAATGAGGATATAATGAATAGCCCCATAAAAAAAATTAGTATACAATAAAATATCCTTTTGATCTGCTCAGACATACGAACTCCTTAATATAATTCGTAGTAATTGACTTTACTATTACTAGGTTTATTTATTTGTGTATTTTCTATTCAGGAAAATAATGTATGCCTAAATATGTTATCCTGCGTGCTGCCAAGACATCGCGAAATTGGATAGCAGCACAAATTTGCCGATTGAAAAATCTATGATATTTCAATCTATTTCCACTGCACACATGTCTTTATCACGAGGACACTTTGCGAGAAACTGTTCGTCACACAAAGAATTTCAGTTGCAAAAATTGGTTTTTTCGTTTATGATTATAGTAAAGAAATCATTCACTTCGGATACTTAACCTATGGATTATTCAATCTTATTTTGTAAAGGAGACAGCTTATGAATGAAAGAGAAACCAAGACAATGTGGGCTCTGGTAAAGGAAAAAGCAGAACCAGGATTATGGATGAAGCGTGTTCCTATTCCATCAACCGGTAAGAACGAAGTAAAAATCAAGATTCACAAAACTTCCATCTGTGGTACTGATGTACATATCTATAACTGGGATGAATGGTCCAAAAAGACAATCCCCGTTCCGATGACCATCGGACACGAATTCGTCGGTGAGATTGTAGAAGTCGGAGATAATGTAGAGGGCTATGAGATCGGAGAACTGGTCTCCGGAGAAGGACATATCGTCTGCGGCAAATGTCGTAATTGTCTGGCGGGACATCGTCACCTTTGCAAGGATACCCAGGGTGTAGGCGTCAATCGTAACGGTGCCTTCGCTGAGTATCTTGTGATTCCCAACACGAATGTCTGGCGCTGTGATCCTTCCATCCGGGAAGAGCTCTTCTCCTGCTTCGATCCACTGGGCAATGCCGTTCATACAGCCCTTTCCTTTGATATGGTCGGAGAAGATGTGTTGATTACGGGTGCTGGACCCATCGGCGCAATGGCCGCAGCAGTCTGCCGCCATGTCGGTGCAAGACATATAGTTGTCACCGATGTCAATGAATATCGACTGGAGCTTGCCAAACAACTAGGTGCTAACTGCATCATCAATGTATCCAAGGAAAAGGTTTCTGACGTAATGAAAACACTAGGTATGCGGGAAGGCTTTGATGTCGGTCTCGAGATGTCAGGAAGTCCGGCCGGGTTCAACGATATGGTGAATAATATGAAGCACGGCGGAAAAATAGCTCTCCTTGGATTACAAAAAGAAGGTACGATAATTGATTGGAATAAGATAATATTTAATGGATTAACGATTAAAGGTATCTATGGTAGAGAAATGTACGAGACCTGGTATAAGATGTCAACCATGCTGCAAAGCGGATTATCCATCGATGATGTAATCACGCACCGCTTTGACGTTAAGGATTATGAGAAAGGCTTTGAGGTAATGAGATCCGGTTTTTCCGGCAAAGTAATCTTAGATTGGAGCCATATCAACGATTAACCGAACGATAGAAAAGTATACTATAGGAAAGGATTGGACTAGGCGATGGAATGGAAAGAGAATATTCTAGACCTTTATAAAGCCGAGCTTCAAGCAATTAAGGAAGCCGGCCTGTTCAAGGGAGAAAGCCCTATCACTTCTGCTCAAGGTTCTAAGGTAACCTTGGCAAATGGGCGAAAAGTAATTAATATGTGTGCTAATAATTATCTTGGACTTGCGAATAACCCACAAATTATTGAGGCAGCAAAACGTTCCTATGATGAGCGAGGCTATGGATTATCCTCCGTTCGCTTTATCTGCGGAACGCAGGATATTCACAAGGATTTAGAGAAGACGATAAGCCACTTTCTTGGAACAGAGGATACCATATTGTATTCCTCCTGTTTCGATGCAAACGGTGGATTATTTGAGACTATTCTAACTGAAGCGGATGCAGTGATCAGTGATGAGCTGAACCATGCCAGTATTATTGACGGAGTCCGTCTGTGTAAGGCAAAACGATACCGTTATAAAAACAATAACATGGAAGACCTACGCGCCCAGCTAAAGGCCGCGGATACTGACGGTGCCAGAATTAAGCTGATTGCTACCGACGGTGTCTTTTCAATGGATGGAATTATCGCCGACTTAAAGAGCATTTGTGATCTCGCAGATGAATTCCATGCTCTTGTAATGGTTGATGATAGTCATGCAGTAGGCTTCGTAGGAAAGACCGGTCGGGGAAGCGCAGAATACTGCAGAGTTACAGACAGGGTTGATATCATTACCGGTACCCTCGGTAAAGCCCTCGGCGGAGCCTCCGGTGGATATACCAGCGGTAGACAAGAAATTATTGATCTGCTTCGGCAAAGAAGCCGCCCTTATCTCTTCTCCAATACCTTAGCCCCTTCTATTGTCAGTGCAAGCCTTGAAGTATTTGCTATGTTAGATCATGATACCTCATTACGCGATCAGTTGGAGGCCACCACTACCTATTATCGTGGGCTCCTAACAGATGCCGGTTTCGATATCGTCAAGGGCGTTCATCCCATCGTGCCGATTATGCTGTATGATGAAAAAGCCGCCGTAGAAATGGCCAGACGTATGATGGAAAAGGGAGTGTATGTGGTTGCCTTCTCCTACCCTGTCGTCCCTAAAGGAAAAGCCCGAATCAGGACTCAGGTATCGGCAGCACATACCAGGGAAGAGATCGATTATATCGTAAAATGCTTTATCGAAGTTAAGGAAGCGATGAATAATTAACGCACGTGCCAGTTGTTATGCAAACAATAGAGGCATGGCATTCATATAATCAAGCTCCAAGAACAGGAATGGACTATAGGCTTCCCACATACACAGTGTGAGGGAGGCCTATAGTCCATTCTTGTTCTTATCAAGTCACCCGCATATTGCATACCATGGTCATCACCTGCGCAGTATCATTACCGGCAATGATTAGATGAAAACACCTGATTCTTATTCATTTTGGCTGATCAACTTTTTACACCTTTTCGACAAGGTGAAATAAGCATACCAAATCACACTGAAAACTATGACATAAGCAAGTGGAATTAATAGCTCTCCAATCACCATTTCTTTCACTGTTTGGTACTGCTGCTGACCATCCCCCACCAAATGCTCTCGTGATGTTCGGTAAACATAGATAATGACCACATAGCAGGTCGAAATGATCGCCCGTACAATTAAATATAACTTAGATATTTTGACCAGGTTTTTCTTTAACCGATAGCAATTCGTTGCAGTATATAAAGTAAAGATTACGAATAAAGTACTTAATATCAGAAAGAAAATCCGAAAGACTGGTCCTGCCTTAAAAGCCTCATTCACCTGCGCTGAGAGCGAAAGTGTCTGTAAAATATCAAATGATAATAATGTTAAAATAAACACCAGAATAAATCCTCTTTTTTCCTCATTGTACTCATATGGCTTTCTAAATTCTTCATCCATCACTACCCCTCCACCTCTACGTATCACACTAATATATAACCCTCCATAAGCCTTCAAAAGACTCAGTTATGAAGCATAATAGTGCTTCCTAATTAAGGAAAATTTCTACCCCCCCATTATATCTCCACATACTTATTTTGGCAAGACCAGCATTGCATCTAAAATAGTACCAAATACTATTATTTCCATTGTTTACACATTAATTACATTGTTTATACATGGAGTTCAAACCGGAAAAAATGCTATAATTTACATATGATTCATGAACCATCGGTTTTACTATTATGATGTTAAAGAAAGTACTCGTGATTAAGAGAAGGGACGTACACTATGCGATTTCGAATTAATGTTGTTTCAAAAGTTGTAGCTGTTATAAAAAAGAAGGATATAAGGAATTCAAAACCAAAAATCACCGGAAGTAACAACACACTACCAAAGGTCAGGTTTTTCTCTACTCTGCGGTTTCGATTGATTGCTTCGTTCTTCATTCCAATCGCATGCATTATCATTCTTGGCGTTGCATCATTCCAAAAAGCATCTACAGGCATCAAAGATAATTATGAGATTTCTACCGCTGATTCTATTAATATGGCGGCAGAATATATGAGGTTTGGTTTTCAGAACGTATTAGCTGCAAGTAATCAATATGCTAGTGATAACGCACTTGCACAGTATCTGTCGAACACCGGAGATATGCTCGAATTGAGTAGTACCAAATCATCTTATTCCAAATCCATCTCCTCCCGAAAGACCACAGATGAGTTCATTGGAAATATCTATATTATCTCAGATACGGCCTTTTCATTGTCTACAAGTCAGTTAAAATTTGATGGCTTCTATGCGGGTCTGACTGAGACTGAGATCGGAAAATATCTGAAAGAAAATCCGATGAAGACAGTGTGGGACGGTCAAGATGAGTATCTGGACAGTAAGCTTATGACGAAGCCCTCCGATTATACCATGCGTATCATACGTGGCTTTGGTCGGCTTGATTCTGTCCTGATCATCGATATTAAAGCAGAGGCCGTAAATAAAATATTGGCAGATCTAACCATAGACAAGTCAGGTATTCTTGGCGTCATTACACCGGACGGAAAGGAGATCCTTGCAAAGACCCCGAGTGAAGGAGAAGCCACGGTGAAGGAAGACTCCGGCCCGGTTTTTACTTCTGAAACCTTCTATCAGGAAGCACTTACTCAGGCAGAACAAAACGGTTCGAAAGAAATCAATTATAGAGGGGCTCCTTACCTGTTCCTACATGCAAAAATAGGCGATACCGGTGCTATGATCTGTGTATTAATGCCGCAGTCAACCATCGATAAACAGGCTGACAGTATCAAGCAAATAACATTGATTATAGTCGTTATTGCATGCATTCTGGCTCTCCTTACCGCTCTTCTGCTATCTATGGGAATCGATCGGACGATACAGGGCATTAATTCCGGATTGAAACTGGCCGCCAAAGGAGATTTCACCGTAACCTTTACTTCAAAACGCAAGGATGAATTCCATATTCTTACCGAAGAGATACAAGAGACCTTTCAAAATGTTAATACATTAATTAAGCAGGTAAAGGCATCCAGCAGTGAGGTACAGCTGTCTTCCTCCGATTTATCCAAGACCTCAGAGCAATTCTTAACTTCAGCCGAGAATATCTCCAATGCAATGAATGAGATTGAGCAAGGCATCAACCAACAGGCAAAAAATGCCGAGGAATGCCTGAACCAGATGGACAGCTTGTCTCAGAGGATTGAATTAGTTAGTGATAGCACAAAGGAAATCGGCCAGATTGCTGATAATACAAAGAAGCGGATTATAGAAGGAACTTCAGCTACAGAGGAGCTCAATCAACAGACCTCATCCACCATCGCAATCACTACTGATATCATTCATGAGATCGAGAAGCTGGCAGTGAAATCCTCTTCCATCAATAATATCATCAATGTAATTAATGACATAGCCAATCAGACCAATCTGTTATCCTTAAACGCCTCTATTGAAGCAGCCCGTGCCGGTGAGTATGGTAAAGGCTTTGCGGTTGTCGCAAGTGAAATCAGAACCTTAGCTGAAATGTCAAAATCCTCTGTAAATGATATCAAGACAATAATCAACAGCATCCAGGCGGATACCGCAGGGGTAGTAGAGATCGCGAAAAGAGCTGAGAACGTATTAACTCTGCAGGAAAGCGCAGTGATGAATACCACAGAATCCTACAAGGATATTCATGAGAGTGTTGAGAAGCTTGTTGTATTCCTAAACTATATAACAGAGAATATCGCTAATATTAATGATGCAAGAATTAGTACCTTGGAAGCAGTTGAGAGCATCTCTGCCGTATTGGAAGAGATCGCAGCCTCCTCCAACAATGTTAACCAGGTATCTACTGATCAGCTAACTGCCGTCAGCTCCTTGAATGAATCCGTTACGACGCTAAGTACAAATGCCGATCATCTGGTACGTGCTGTTCAGAAGTTTACCATATAAAGCATTATAGATTTAAGAAGAGTCTGTCGCATGATAAATTTTGCGACAGACTCTTTTTTAAGCTTACATCTTAAATTTTGATATGGATTTTTGCATATCCTCTGCCAATCCGGAAAGGCTCTCACTGGAGTTTGCAATCTCATTCATGGATGAGGTTTGCTCTTCAATCGATGCAGTAGCTTCTTGTGTCCCTGCTGCATTCTCCTCAGAGATAGCGGATAGGTTCTGAATAATACCTACAATTTCATCCTTCTTGGCATTCATTTCCTTGCTTTGTTGATTCAAATGGTTAATTAATTTCTTTAGATTTTCAATTGAAGCTGCAATACCTTCGAATTTCGTATTGGTGAAATCAACACTGTTGGTCTGCTCTTCCAGATTATTACCAACCTCCGCCATCGCCCTTACCGCAAATTGGCTCTTACCGGTTAGTGCTTCAATGTCTTTTATGATTTCGCTTGTAAAACGGTTGGTCTGCTCTGATAATTTACGTATCTCATCTGCTACTACCGCAAAGCCTTTTCCCTGTTCTCCAGCTCTTGCTGCCTCAATTGCTGCATTCAAGGCTAATAGGTTCGTCTGATCGGCAATATTTAATATCATCTGACTGGCATTATCTATCTTATTTGCACTTTCGTTTGTTTCCAGGATGACATTGCGTACCTCAGTTGCAGTCTTGTTCGTCATTTCTGTCTTAGCTACTAATATGTTAAGAACATCAAGACCTTCGCTTTTTAGTTTCTCCACCTCATTTGTCAGTCCGTTCAATTCTATAATAAGCTTCTTATCCTGTTCAATTAAGTCACCTAAGTATTCAATCTCAACGGCACCCTTTTCGGTATCGCTTGCCTGATCTGCCGCTCCAGAAGCAATATCCTGCACTGCACCGGCTACCTCGTTAGCGCTTTCTGCTGCCTGCTGTGTGGTTGCTGTCAGCTCCTCGGAGGCTGCTGCTATATGCTCAGCCGATTGCGCAATACTCTCAATCAGTGTTCTTAAGTTATCCTGAAGAACCAAGGCTGCATTTGCCATAATCCCGATTTCATCGGCCCGATTGATGTATTTATTCGCTTTATCATTATTCTCGATCGTCATATCATATTGTGACATGCTATTCAATAGCTCCACCACATTTGTGATAGGCTTCGAAATCGATTTGCCAAGGACAAAGGCAATCACAACACCGGCAGCAATGAAGATCAATGAGAAAAAGATCAATAATAAAGTCATGTTATTAATCCCTCTGGTAATCTGTCTCTGAGGTGCTTTCAGAGCTAATACCCAATCCGTATTCGGTATCATTGTAAGAGATGCTACGAAATCTACTCCCCTCAGGCGGTAGCGTATATTTCCTTTCTTGCTAATCCTGAATTCACCGAAATTGATACCAAAGTCTTTAAACTCTCCGTTTTCCTCAACATCTTTCATTACATTTCTCTGCTCCATTATGATAGTCTCATCATCGTGAGCATAAAATGTTCCGTCATATCCAAGAATAAAAGCACTTCCGTCTTCTCCAAAGGTCATACTGTGTATAATTTCATTTAAAGCCGCTCCATCTCTGCGTCCAATGAGTGCACCGATCACTTCATCGCCTGATTTAATTGGTGACGCATACATAATAACGGTACTGTTGGTTACTTTACTGACCAGTACATCAGAAAAGCCTGTCTTACCTAACAAAGCATCTTGAACATAATCTCGCTCGCTCAGATCTGCTTCCTGTCCTCCGATTGCATATGTTGCAATTCCTTCGGTATTAACCACCGCCATATCAAGATAGCCCAGTTCTTCTGCTTCTTCCGCCAGAATTCCCAACTGCTCCTCCAATGGCAGACCGCTAATACGATTTGCAACCTGCTTCAATACCTCTGTTCGCATTTGCAGACGGGCATTGATATAGTTCGCTCCCTGGCTTGAGGCTTCCTCAAGTCCGTTTTGTGCCTCTCCAAAAGCCGTATTAAATCCTAAAACAATCGATAGTGTGCCCAAACCACCGGCAACAATTAAAACAAGTACTCCGACAAATAGTGCAATTCTATTTGACAATTTCATATCCGTTATTCTCCTTTTCCAATTATAATTCTCCACACTTCTTGTAAATAACAGCAAAAAACGCATCACAAAATAACCCGTGAGGTATCTCACAGATTGTGAATTGGTAATCGGGGAATTAACTTCTGAACTACATATTTGTCACAAAAAAGAACAACGGAATTTTAGCACAACAACAGAAGGAAATTATATTTCCATTTTTCTTGCTTTGGCAACTGGACGATCATAGTTATCACCTTAGATTCACAGCTTTGCGTCCTTACCTTTCAGTAAGTTTGCTATTATCTACAATTATTAACATTATACGACATTTAATTAGTACAATCAACTAATAATATTGTTTTACTAAAATTTTAGTAATCAATTATTGTTTGAATATCCAATCCTACTTGATGTACTCCGTATTCCTTTTCTTTTTCTACAGTCTTATGCAACCAATCAGAACGATCCGGATATAGATCACCTAGCTGATCATGGCAGGGATGATAACAGAATTGCTTCAGGTATCGTTCTATGCTATACTCGTACTATTCGACAGGAGCATTACAAGCTCAGAAAAAGAACAGGGAGGGACAGATCTTGCAGTATTCTATCGTTAAAAAGGCTACCTTTCTTCAGCGGCCGAATCGTTTCATCGCTCACGTTCTCGTGGATGGCAAAGTTGAAATCGTTCATGTTAAGAATACAGGACGATGTAGAGAAATCCTACAGGAGGGTACCTTGGTTATCATAGAAGAAGCTGCCAATAAGGAACGCAAGACAAAGTATTCTCTGATTGCAGCTTACAAGGGAGAGGTTTTAATCAATATAGATTCACAGATTCCTAATGCAGTAGTCTATGAAAGCATAAAAGACAACCTTATGAAGGAGCTTCCTACGGTAACGAAGCTTTCCAGAGAGGTTGTCTATGGTAATTCTCGATTTGATCTGTATTTTGAAGCAGGGCCGCAAAAAGGATTTATAGAAGTCAAAGGAGTAACTCTTGAAGAGGACGGCGTAGCGATGTTTCCCGACGCTCCCACAGAGAGAGGTACAAAGCATATCTATGAGATGATCAAAGCAGTCCAGGAGGGCTATGCCGGTTATATCTTCTTCCTGGTTCAGATGAAGGGCGTCAGCTACTTCACTCCTAACAAAATAAGAGATCCGAAATTAGCAGAGGCACTAACCATAGCCAAGGAAAAGGGAGTATCGGTTCTTGCTTATGACTCTGTCGTTACTGAGGATGGCATTGTACTTGGTGAACCGGTGAGAATACAATTATAAGGGGTGATCTACTTAAGTCTTTTTTATACTCTGGCTGCTCCACCAGCTAGAGGCAATATTGGTCGTTCTGATTACTTTAGGAAATAATTCTTAAGATCCTCTAAATAGGCAGCCAGCACTTCCCGGTTCAAGCTGTAGTACACCTTATTGGCATTGACCTCAGCCTTAAGCAAGCCTTCACTTAATAATGAATTCACATGATAAGAGATGGTAGCCGTTGACAGCTGTAATTCATTGGCCAGCTCCTTTCCGTAGAAAGGCTTTCGCCCGGCCATTTCCAGGATATCAACTTTGCTCTTATCACCTAACAGCTTTCCGATATTAACAATGTCCTCTTTCTTGATCCGATTACCAGTAATGATAAAATTCTTATCCATCATAATTCCGATTCGTAGGACTTCCGGCTTGGAGGGTTCATCCACATCCATGGATAAGGCAACGCAGAAGGGTTGAAATAAGTGAGGAACAAGGATTGTACCGGCAGAACGACTTTCCCAAGAGATACTCAGCTTCTCTTTGATGGTTTCGATAATATCGTTCTCTTTCTGAAAATCACTCCAATATTCATAAAAGGCCTCCTCAAGCTTACGAATGGAAGCCTGATGTCGGCTTACAAGAAGCCGGATTGTCTCGGCTAGTAAGCTGTTAACTTCATTATAAAAGACTTCCTGATGATTAAATATCTTTATAATCTCCCATTTCACTTCACTTTCGAAGGTGGAGCCCTCGAGAAAAGCGATAAGATCAGTAAGATTACATAACTTCTCCTTTGATGTATTGAGATATTCCTCCGCGTCGATTAATCCTGCATAGCTTTGAACCTTTTTCTCCTCCTCCATGGATCCGAAGACCTGTTCGAAGGGGATAAGCTGATTATTACTATCATGGAAGTTCCAGAGGATTGATAGTGCTGAGTAGGTCATAAAGCCCGCATTCCGCGCCTTAAAAAGATACTCGATACGATCCCTTCGATCTGAAAAGTGCGACTTCACATCAGTATAGATGGAATGAATGATATGGTATTTCCCACTATAATCCTCAATACTATTCTGTTGCAAATTGGCATATCTCTCAAAGGTTTCCTCCATGTCACCCTTATTGATATAATAATATAGGAGCAAAAAGGCTTCATCTACCAGATTAGCCCGCTGTAATATCTTCAACTTCTTCTCCACTTGTACTATCCTCCACTTCATCCTGCTTTATAGTAGCAAACCGTTTCTTCCTGCATAGCATGGTGCTTACTATGATATCAATTATACCAGCTATCAAGAATAATACAACAGTTGGGGTGAAGCCGACAAGTATACTTACCAGAAAAGATACAATGGGCATCGCAGCTACACAGCAGGCACTGAATATTGCAGATACCCTTGCGATATATTCCCCTTCAATGTTCCGAATAAATTCAACACTGCAGAAGGTTGACAATAAGGCGACGGCTACTCCCACGACAAAGGAGCTTATTGATACCAAGATATATATCAGTACCTCGGTAGTAATAAAACTACCTGTAATGACCAATATCAGATAATAAACACCGATGGAATACGCACTAAAGGATGCTATCCCCCGTTTACTTATTTTGCTGCTGATATAAGGATAGCTGGCTGCACCGACAATCATTCCAATGCTTATTCCAAATCCCAGAACCGATAACATTATCTCATTTACCTTAAGCACTTCACTGATTAAGGGAGCCTGCAGACTGTTAAGTGGGACCAGTACGGCATTCAGAAATACCGCCAGAAGAACAAAATACCGCAGATTAGAATCATTCTTCAGATAGGTAAAGCCTCCCTTTAAGCTATCAAGGTATTCCTTGGCATCGATCCTTCCTCTTGCCAGCTTCTCTTCCTTCACTCTTAAAGTCATTATAATAATTGCGGAAAGAAAAAAGGTTGCCATATCAATATAGATTGCTGCTGACAAGGAAAACATTGAGATGATCACACCTGCCGCACCCAGACCAACCAGCTCCATCACACTGCAGGCGCTAGAATTTAAGGAAAGTCCAAAAGAGTAATACTTTTTATCCAGGATCTTCGGCAATAATGAGGACGAAGCAGGTCCTCGGAAGGCTTCCGCACTTGAGATAATAATCGTTGCCACAAGCAACAGCCATTGATTTAAGAAGCCTAATAAAAATCCCGTCGCAATAAAGCCCACACAGAGACCTCGAATGATATCAGTTACTATCATGATATGCTTTTTATTCCTTCCCTCAATCGCCGCTCCGGCAAAGGGCTGCAAAAAAATCGTGGGAATTCGATTTACACCAAATATAATCGCCGACCAGGCAGCACTCTGTGTAAGCTGATATACCAGCCAGGTCATGGCAATACTATCAATCGAATCTCCAAAACGATTGATTACTGCAGCTATGATTGTCTTCATATATTCCTTTTGTCTTAGTATCTGTCGGTATCCTATCTTTTCTTCTCCGTTCATAATGATCCCCTTTCATTGTCAAATATTTTCCAATTATTACTTGTTAGATATCAATCTAACATATTGTTTTATAATTGTCAATATTTATGTTAGATATTTGTCTAACTCTATTTTTAATCTCATCTAACATTAATGAAAAATGCACCTGCAAGCATTAGGTTTTGCTCTAATGCCCGAGGTGCACATAGTTTCAAATTATTCAATTAATTCATTGTTTATCAAATTTCCATCTGGCAAACAGCTTGATCCGTCCGACCTCATTTACAATCGTATCCGCCGTGATTGGCTCTGCATTATTATCCGTATAATCCTTGAATTTGTACCAACCATCAAAGACGTAATTCTCCTTCTCAGGCTCAGGAAGCTCACCGTAAGACATTCCATTCGATACCTCTTTATCATAGGCTTCTCCGTTGAAAGCAATAAATATGACCTTAACGGTTCTCTCTGTCCACCTGGCATACAGTGTGGTTGGAGATGACTCCGTATAGATTGACTTTGATGTAATCTTCTCCCCATCGGTAGCTGAAGTATACCAACCGGCAAATTTATAGTTTTCTTTCGTAGGAGTGGGCAACTGATTATAATATTTGGATCCGTAATAGACCTTCACGATATTTTTATTCAGTAACCCCTCATCCGGCTCTAGCGTAATCTCTGTTTCTTCTCCGCGCCATCTTGCGTATAAAGTATGATTTAGAGGCTTCAATACCTTTGTTGTCTCCGTAATCTTAATACCCCCGCTTTTGTAGGTATACCAACCAACAAACTCATAATTGTCTCTGGTTGCGATGGGAAGAGGTCCATAGGTATCTCCGAACAGAGCCTGCATATCATATACATCCGACGTACCTCCATTGGCATTGAAGGTCACTGTTATCATGTTACCTGCTACCTCAGAAGCGAAGGAGCGGGTCGGAATATTCCATAATATAGTTAAAAAAATGGCCAGACCAACTAAATATCGGTATTTTATTAAGTCAATAGGTTTCTTCTGCATACTAATCTCCAATCTACCATATGTCCGCAAATTAAGGAAATGCACAATTTGCCGTTCGTAACTTACTTGATAATTCTTATTCTGATTTAGTTAGCAAATCGTACGCTTAACTCTAAATAATATATCGACATATCCCGGGATAAAAACAAGACAGTCAAACCCTTTTTATTAAAAGATTACTTCATAGCCATTTCTGGCCGATTCATAAGCCCCTAACATCAATAGAACTGTTTCCTCCATGGCTACAGCGTTTAATGAGAAAGTCCTATTCTGTTCGATACATTGATAAAAATCCCTAATACAATCCTCGTGACCAGCACCCCAATAACCCTTTCCGTAACCCCGCTTCCCTTCCATGGGGATTAGAACCGTTTCCCCATTCTTATAATAACAGGTAACATTCAGATCTTCGATCCGGAGCACCATATGCTCACAATTCACCTCGATAAGGGGTGCGGAGTCTGCATTATAAGCAGTTGTCACATAGAAGCAAACCACAGCCTCCTGATATCTTACATAAGCACTCATGGTATCCTCTACTTCAATAATCCCCTTCAAATGATGGTTTGCAATGACTGCATCCACACTTTGCAGCGATTGTCCTACCAGATAATGAAGAAGATCCAAGGTATGAACCGATTGGTTAATCAAGGCACCACCGCCCTCATAATCAAGCCTGCCTCGCCAATCACTCCCCGTATAATACTCCTCTTTACGATTCCAGGTCACTATTCCCCTGGCTCCGATTACCTTTCCGGCCTCACCCGAAGCAATCAATTCCTTTGCTTTTCGTATGCTGGGATTATAGCGATTCTGAAAACATAATCCCAGCTGATGGTCAGCGCCAACAGCAGTATCCTTTAATTCCTTCCATTGCTCTTTTGATATCACAGGCGGTTTTTCCATGAACACATGTACTCCAGACTTAAGTCCATAGATTGCCATAGGAGTGTGGAGATAATGGGGTGTACAGATATGGAATGCATCCAGACTCTCCTTCTCTATCATTTCCTCCAAGGAGACATATGCCTTCCCACCGTATTCTTTTGCGAAAGCCTCAGCCCTCTCCGGTTTAATATCAGCATAGGCCACAAGCTCATGCCCTAAAAGCTTCTTCAGGCATTTAGCATGAATGACTGCAATACTTCCACAGCCTACAATTCCGATTCTCATCTTACATTACCTCCTGACCCGTAGCTTCCAGAAGTAGAGAAAGTCGCCTCTGTTACCTTATCTTTCTTTCTTGAGGATACTCTTCGCTCGTTTAATTGATTGAGGAACAGCTCCTCATCAAAAGGTATTTCCACCGGTTTGTTCAGCCAGCTAGATAAATGCATCGCATTGGATAAGGTAAGACCATAAATTCCTTCCTTCCCTTCAGCAACCAGGGGAGTGCCACTAAGTATTGCACCGGTAAATGCTCTCATAATTCCTGCATGCTGTGGGTTCTCTCCGTCAGAAGTCACCTCCACCCAGCTTCCGTCCGGCTTAGCAAAGCCTTCTGTCGCAGTATAGCAATATTCCCTCTCATTTACTGTAAGCTCGTACATCATCAGCTTATCATTCTCACATACCAACTTAGCCCTCTCTAGAGTAATCTCAAAGCGGTTTGTTCCCGGGGCATCTCCTGTTGTGGTTACGAATACCCCAGTTGCTCCGTTCGGGTATTCCAGATAAGCGGTAACATCATCTTCCACCTCGATATCATGCCATTTTCCGTTATGACAGAAAGCCTGTACCTTATTTGGCATACCGCAGATCCACTGTAACAAATCCAGATTATGAGGACATTGGTTAAGCAATACTCCGCCGCCTTCTCCTTCCCAGGTTGCTCTCCAGCCACCGGAGTTATAATAGGCTTGTGTTCGGTACCAGTCCGTTATAATCCAATTCACCCTTTTTATCTGTCCATAGCAGCCACTATGCACCAGCTCATGCATCCTGCGGTATACATGGTTCGTCCTCTGATTGAACATCATGGCAAATACTAAATCATGCTTGTCTGCTGCTTCATTCATCCTTCTTACCTGCTTTGTATATACACCGGCCGGCTTCTCGCACAGTACATGAAGACCTTTCTCAAAAGCAAGTTCCGCTAATCTGGGATGCTCATAATGAGGAGTCGCAATCAGTACTGCATCACAGCTTCCGGATGAGATCAGCTCGTCACCGTTTGAATAAATTGCAACACTCTCCGTTAATTCCTCTTTTGCCCATTGTCTCCTGTTTTCTCTAAGGTCTGCGACGGCTACCAGCTCCATTCCCGGTACCTCTCCCTTAAGAATAATGTTGCAGTGATTACTACCCATATTTCCAATACCTATAATTCCAATCCGAACCTTATCCATTCCTATTTCCTCCCATTCCTTTATGTTTTATCTATCTTGTTTGATAGTATTGGGGTGTCAAACCAATCTTAGCGATAACCACGAGAAGAGAGATTCTGATAACTCTTCCTTAAGCATTCGAAGGGGCTTTCCTGGCAGACATCCTGCTCAACCAATAGGTATTCACAATTGGTGTCCTTCAGCGTCTTTAGAATTCTCACAAAGTTCATATTCCCTTCCAGTACCGGTGCCATAACAGCCTCATGGTGCAGAATGGCCATGTCCTTTAGATGGATACAGGGAATACGATTCTTAAGACGTTCGATCCACTGGCATACATCTAACCCTGCTGCCTGAAGCCAATAGGTATCCAGCGTAAAGCCCATCTCCTCCGCGGTAAAACCCTCTATCAGGTACTCCATGTAGTACTTCCCATTCACCTTCTCGAATTCAAAATTATGGTTGTGATACATAAACAGCATTCCTGCATTCTTAATCTTAATTGCCGCCTCCTTATAGTCTTCAGCAAAATGATCAATCCATTCTGGATTACGGTATTTATCTGGCATACTACCCAGTCCTATGTATTTGCTTCCCATCGCCTTATGATCTTCAATCAATTGATCAGTATCATTTAGGATTCTGTTCGGATCACTATGGGTTAAGACAATCTTTAAACCATGCTTATCACACAGTTCCCTAACCTTTCCAGGCTTAATGGAAGACCCTACGGCTGAAATTTGAACAGTTGTATAACCTATTTTTGCAATCTGCCCTAAAGTGTAATCCAAATCCGTCTCGGTCTGCGTGTAGGTACGGACTGTATATAATTGTGCCCCTAAAATCATAATCAATTTCCTCCACCGTTGCTTATTTTCTTCTATTATAATGTTTCATTACAAAATCCGCCATTGCAAATGTCATATGATATATTGCAAATATAGCCCTTTTTCTATATAATAATCCTCACAGCCTGATATCACATGCGCGGATGGTAATCTTTTTAATGCTCAAAGCTTCCTAACCATATCAATAATATAAGAAAGGATCCCTGTCATGGCTTCTCACAACGTTATCAATACCGAGATGGTACAATTTGGATATCATATTAGTAACAATATAAATCCGACCCACCAGGTCCATTGTCACAATGTTTATGAAATCTATTACTTTATTGAGGGGGATGTAGATTATCTTGTGGAGGGCAAGCTATACCGGCCTGCACCCCATAGTCTATTACTCCTGTCTCCCCATGTATTTCATGGGGTTAAGGTACGATCAGAGAACCCCTATCGGCGATTTGCCTTACATTTTAACCCTGATTTATTACAACCCGAGCGTCGGTCACTTCTTTTATCTGCATTCCCCACCAATGAAAAGCATTCCAGACGTGAAGTCTATTATGAGAACCTGACAGGAACACAATTAGCGAGCTTCTTCGAGGCTCTGACAAACCTGGCTGACCAGCCCGAACAGCTTAAACGCCAGCTCCTGCCAGCCTATATCGAAGCTATTCTTGCTCAGGTGACCCTCATATGCCAGACCCATAGTCCGGTACAAGTGGAAGCCAGAACTTCTCAAACAATTACTGATATTATATTATACCTCAATGATCACTTAACTGAGTCGATTACCCTGGACCAGCTGTCAGAACACTTTAATATCAGTAAGCATTATATGAACCGTGCTTTCCGTAAAGCTGCCGGAACTACTGTATTTGATTACCTCATCTACAAAAGAGTTATCTTTGCTCAGCAATTGATGATTAACGGATGTACAGCAACTGAGGCAGCCCTGAAGTCAGGCTTTCGCGATTATTCTGTATTCTACCGCGCCTACCGAAAACATCTGGGACATTCTCCTCTTGAGGATCGTTCTTTTACGCATTCGTAAATCGAACATATGTTTGACTTTTGTTAATGCCAGTGTTATAATAAAACCATAAATTCACTATTGTATATTCTGGACCTTTACCAAAAGGCTAGGTAGAAGGAGCACTGCTTATGGTTAGCATTATTCATAATAATTCTTTGTCCCTCACTGATAAGCTCAATCAGATGCAGGAGGATGTGAAATACGATGTGGCAGACCCTCAGGTAAGCTATGGTTCGTCTTATTCAGAGGAAGAGAGTCTGCCAGACCCCTCCCTATTTTCCGATATTCATGCCAAACCCGCACCACCTACCGTTCCAAAGGTATTCCTCTCCAATCAATGCAGCTTTAATTGTGCTTACTGTGGCTGCAGAGCCAGCCGTGAGAATACAAGACGTTATTGTAACACTCCCAGGGAGTTGGCAGATATTGCATTGTCTCAGGCAAAGAATAACGGCCATGGAATCTTTATCACCTCTGCTATCTATCGCAATGCCGATTATACACAGGAAATCATTATTGAGACTCTTCGTGTTCTTCGTAAGGAGTTGTTCTATGATGGATATATCCATGCTAAAATCATGCCCGGTGTTGACCCTTTATTAATTGAGAAGACCGGGCGTTATGCCAACCGCCTCAGTGTAAATATCGAGGTCGCCCAGAATGCCGGATATGAAAGGATTGCAAAACAGAAGAACAAAGAGAATATTCTTATTCCTATGCAGCAAATCAGCAATCTGGTCCGTGATTCCAGACAATATCGAAGTAAAAGTGGTCCTATGCTAGCCAAGTCCCAGACAACACAGCTGATGGCAGGCAGCAGCGAAGAGAATGACCGTACCATCCTTCGATTATCCAAAGCCCTTTATAATAAATATAACCTAAGTCGTGTGTATTACACCGCTTTTCACTATCTTGATCCCGCCAAAGGATATGATAACCTTCCTTTTACCCAGGTCCCGATATGGCGGGTGAAACGCTTGTATCAGGCCGACCGTTTACTGCAGCTTTATGATTTTACGACTGACGACATCACACCGGAGCAAGCACCAGAGCTATGTGAAAGCATGGATCCGAAGATGAGCTGGGCTCTACGTAATATCCATCTATTCCCTATCGAAGTCAATAAAGCTGATTATGAACAGCTTCTTCGTATTCCCGGTATCGGCCTGACCTATGCCCAGAAGATCATTCGTGCCCGTAGATACGGAACTGTGACTCATCAGACCCTTCGTAAGATCGGTGTAGCTCTAAAGAGAAGTACCTATTTCATAACCTGTAATGGTAAACAGGAAGGCGGTAATTTGTTGTCGAATCCGGAGCTTCTTACTCAGCTTTTCTCCGAGACGAATAAGAACGAAGAGCTTCTGCTTAGTTAGTGTTCTTCCTCGTCTTATCAAGAGCTTGGCAGGCTGAACTGTAACTACTGTTCTGAGTTACATCATTACCGTTTCTTGCTTTTTCTTAAGGAACAAGCTATAATGAGATATCATAAACATTAATAGAAAGGATTCTAATATGTCGAAAGTAAAGCGCATCGCCGCTATCATTGGTCTTATATTCATCGTCTCAATGTATCTGATCTCCTTCCTGTCAGCGTTATTTGCAACAGAATATTCCTATAGCCTTTTTGCGGCAAGTATTTTCTGTACTATCGTTATTCCTATTATGATCTATGTATATATCACGGTTTATAAGTGGGTTCATAAGAAGGACGAGTCCGAGGAGATCGGTAAATGATAGAAAGCACGCCTCGCGATCTTTCTATCTTTATGAAATTGTGCTTCCACCCAAATTCGCGATGCTTTGGATAGCATGTTAGGGAATGTTTTCTCATAACCACAAAAGGCTCCTGCATAGGATTTTCTTTATCCTAGCAGGAACCTCTTATTTACGCGAAGACGAAGTATCATTTGAGTTTACTTTTCTCTTCCTCTATTACTTCTCTTCTACTATAACTTCTCTTTCACAATTACTTCTCTTTCCCTCTTATCTTCTTGAAATATTCTTGTATCTGCACCTCATAGCCATTATCCGAGGGTCTATAAAATACCCTGTCCTTAATCTCATCAGGAAGGTATTGCTGCTCCACATAATGATTCTCGTAGCTATGAGCATACTTATATCCAAGTCCATGACCAAGCTTTGCCGCCCCTTTGTAGTGGGCATCCATCAAATAAGCCGGTATAGTAGCGGTCTTCTCATTCTGAACCACACCCATAGCATCATCAATCGCACAGATTGCTGAATTACTCTTCGGCGCGCAGGCAACATAGGCAGCAGCTTGTGCCAGGACAATCCTGGCCTCAGGCATTCCCAGTCGCTCAACGGCAAGGGCTGCGCTCGTTGCTACTACCAATGCATTTGGATCCGCATTAGAGACATCCTCCGCAGCACAGATCATGATTCTGCGGGCAATAAAGGCTACCTCTTCACCTGCATAAAGCATTCTTGCCAGATAATAAATCGCCGCATCAGGGTCAGAGCCTCTCATACTCTTAATAAATGCGGATATGGTGTCATAATGGTTGTCTCCGTTTTTATCGTATCTAAGTACTCTTTTCTGAATACATTCCGATGCAACCGAAAGTGTGATATGAACCTTATCATCGGCAGAGCGCTCCGTAGTTAAAATACCAATCTCAATGGCATTAAGCGCTGCTCTCGCATCACCGTTCGCTACATCAGCAAGAAAATCCAAAGCCTCCTCATCGATATCCGCATGATAAGCGCCCATACCGCGCTCCACATCATATACGGCTCTGCGAAGCAAGGTCTTGATATCCTCCTTTTCCAGCGATTTAAGTTCAAATATAATTGACCTGGATAACAAAGCAGAATTCACTTCAAAGTACGGATTCTCGGTTGTAGCGCCGATTAACACTACAGTTCCATCTTCTACATAGGGAAGCAGATAATCCTGCTGCCCCTTGTTAAACCGATGTATCTCATCAATGAATAAAATAGTCCTTTTCCCATAACGCCCCAGATTATCCTTGGCTTCTTCTACTACCGCTTCCATATCTTTCTTACCTGCAGAGGTTGCATTAATTTGTGTAAAGCTGGAGCTGGTCGTATTGGCAATGACCTTTGCCAAGGTGGTTTTGCCGGTACCCGGTGGCCCATAAAAGATAATCGAGCTGACTTTATCCGCTTTAATTGCCCGGTATAGCAGCTTGTCCTTCCCTATAATATGGCTCTGCCCTACAACCTCTTCCAGAGTAACCGGACGAAGTCTTGATGCAAGCGGAGCTTCCTTCTTCATTGTGTTATCTCTCATATAATCAAATAAATCCACAAAATCACCCTTCTCTCTACATGAATGCTTATATCCTTTGGTCACATCGCGATACCTATATTCGCCAGATTAAGCGAAGTGCAACGGATATGTAATAAAAATCAGTATTAAATTTCAGACTTGAAAAATACGATTGAATGTGCATAATAAAAAGATATAATACTAATTATTAATGCTGGCAGATTACTGCAAATTTGCTCAGTAGCAAAATTCATGACAATAGAAAGACCGCAAAACATGCTTTTTATCGTTTGCGGATTGAAAAATCTTTGATTTTTCGATCTATTAACAATAGATGAAATATAAATGTTGTTCTATTGTATTCAAAAGGAGCCGCTTATGAGAATACCAAAAGACCCCCATATACTACTAAGCTTTATCAACACCAAATTGAGAGACGAATATCACAGCCTAGAGGATTTATGTATAAGCTTGAATATAAATCAACTCGTGCTGGAAGATGAATTATCTGGTATTGATTATACCTATAATAAAGAATTAAACCAATTTACAGCGGCATTATAGTTCCATTTGCTTATTCCAGTGCTTTTTAATTATAAGGATCAGGGACAGAAAGATGAATGCTCCCACAACTGCACCACAGCTATCTAAAAGCACATCACTTATCTGCCCACTTCTGCCAGCTACAAAGGTCTGATGAAATTCATCTGTTGCCGCATAAACAGAAGTGATAAGAATAGATAAGCCTGCTGCGATACGGTAACCTCTCCCTCGAAATACAAAGTGAAAGACCCAAGCTGCAGCTAAAAATGCGTATTCTATAAAATGTGCTGTCTTTCGAACAAAATGATCAAGTTCCAAAAGCACCTGTTGCCTTGTTAGCTCCTCATAAGACAGATCGGTAATGTTTTCATAAGTATTCAGAAGCGTCTGCGATATCATTAGACTGCTTTCGCCTGAGGTAGTCGCTGGCTTCGAAGAAAAACAGAAGATACTTGCCATAATAATAACAGCAGGCAGCCACGAGATATATTTTAATTTCATTAGATCCTCCAAGTTAAAATAATATAAGGAAAATCGGATGAGGATTTTTATTCCTCTAATCCGAAGCCTACGGTATCATGATACCATATTTATCATAATAATAGCAATATTGCATTCATTAGAAAGGAAACCGTTCGAATGAAAGAAGCTTTCAAGACCATATATACAGGAGGCATTGGTGAATTTGTGATGAAAAAGTCCAGATTCATAGCTACGATATGTCCCGTCGAAACCGAAGAAGCTGCGCTTGGATTTATTGAGGACATGAAGAAAAAGTACTGGGATGCCACGCATAATTGTTCCGCTTATATCATCGGTACGGACCTACCCCTGATGCGCTGTTCGGACGATGGGGAGCCTAGCAAAACTGCAGGCAGACCTATGTTGGATGTCCTCTTGGCCCATGAACTTGCCAACCTAGTTGTTGTAGTCACCAGATATTTTGGCGGTACCCTTCTTGGAACCGGTGGTCTGGTGAAGGCTTATCAATCAGCTACCTTAGAAGGACTTAATCAGTGCAAGATAATAACCAAAGAGATTGGAATGCGTACCGAACTGACAACGGATTATAATCTGGTGGGAAAGCTTCAATATTATTTTAACCAGGAGCAGCTCACACTACTTTCCTCCGAATATACTGATCTGGTACGCTTTGAGCTACTTGTCCCACCCAGCAGATATGATGCCTTTACAAAAAAAATTGCTGAACTTACAAACGGTTCAGCAATTCCAGATGAGTTAGGTAAGGTATACTTCACTATCATAGACAATGAAGTACGCCTCTTCGATTCCTGCTTATAATCCCTTTGTTACAAGCTCGTCCACTACTTCGGCCATAGAAATCGGTGTTACTTCGAATTGAAACAGTTTCTTTAGAATCTTTTCTACACTATCTCGTGAAGTAGATATTCCTCTCACTTCGTCGGTTTCTACCGTGTCCCCAAGATACTTAGAAATCTTGATCCCATAAAATGGGGTCATTTTGTCCTCTGCTGATATACTTTCCGTTAGACAATAATCCAGTTGCATGCTTCTCGTATCTTCTAGCGTTACACGGTTGCTGAAAAGTAGGTGTACCTGTTTCATTTTTACATTACCCCCCACATTCATAATAATTGAAAATTGCTGACATTTTTCATTATACACAGTAAATAACCATTGTCAAAGTCATATTCGGCGCATCATTTTATCGTGTTCCTTATATTTCGACACATATCCACGTTTTGTGTACACAAATACGAATAAGGAGCTTCTCCTCTGCGTTTTCATGTATTATTTTAGCAAACGCCCTTAAAATTAGTACTTAAGCACTCCTTGCATACATATTTATCCATTTTTTGTTATTTTTTGGATTTTACCAGAAATTAAGTCTTTATTTCAAGGGACATATTTGGTATAATGTAATTTAATGAATAGAGTGGCAAGCTTTGCTCATTGCATGATTTTAGACAGACAGTAAAACGTATCTAGCCTGGCTTATGTAAAACTATCGTTTCACATGATAAGGCAGAATGGAGTTAAATATGGATTACAGTAAACGAGGGATTGAGAATAAACAACATTATATAAAATCAACCTCAAGAAGGCTGATATCAAAAACAAGAATCACATTGTTCCGATTGTGTATCGTAGCCTTCCTGGCTCTTGCGATAATTGGCTGCTTTGCAGGCTTCGGTTATATTAAGGGTGTTGTTGACAGTGCTCCTGATATTTCACAGATTAACGTTGTTCCTACTGGCTTTACCACAACGGTCTATGATAGGGAAGGTAATGTCATCGAGAATCTAATAGGAGCACAGGCTAATCGTGTATATGTTTCATTGGCAGATCTTCCGGAGCATGTAAAGTACGCATTTATCAGTGTAGAGGATGAACGCTTCTATGAACATAACGGTATCGATGTACGTGGTATTCTCAGGGCGGGTGTCATAGGACTTACCAGCGGTCATTTTTCGGAGGGTGGCAGTACAATCACCCAGCAGCTTATTAAAAATCAAGTATTCGACGGTGGGCGTGAGACTACCTTCATTGAAAAGCTGGAGCGTAAAATTCAGGAGCAGTTTTTAGCCATTCAGTTAGAGAACCAATTGGATAAGGAAATGATTCTGGAATACTATCTGAATACCATTAATCTCGGATCAGGAACCTACGGAATACAGACTGCTTCCAAACGTTATTTTAATAAGGATGCGAAGGACTTAACTTTGTCGGAAGCCGCCGTTATCGCTGCTATCGCTCAGACTCCGGTTTATCGAAACCCGATTACTTATCCGGAACAAAACGAAATCCGCCGTAACGAGATTTTAGATGAAATGCTGGATCAGGGTCATTGTAGTCAGGAGGAATATAACAAGGCAATGGCCGATGATATATATTCCCGAATTCAATCCGTCAATGAGGAACAGGATTCCTCCTCTTATTACAGCTATTTCGTAGACGAATTGATTGAACAGGTTATGGAAGACCTTCAATCCGAGCTTGGTTATACTCAAGCACAAGCCTCTACACTCCTTTACAGTGGTGGCTTAAGTATCTATACCACACAGGATTCGACGATACAGGAAATTTGTGACGAGGTATTTGCAGATGAAGAGAACTTCCCCGAGATAGGTACCTCCTTCTATGAACTTACTTATGCATTGTCCATCCAGAAGAATGATGCTGAGAAAACTACGATTCATTATCATGGTAATGATTTACTTGAATATTATAAGGATTATGCTGATCCGGAAGATTTGTATGTAAATAAAGACGGAAGTAAATTCTCTCTATTATTTACCGATAAAAAGGATATGCAAGCTAAAATAGATGCATTCAGAGAAGCGAAGCTTGAAGAAGGTGATACCATTCTTGGCGAGAAGGTTGATATGACACTTCAGCCTCAGATCTCCTTCGTGGTTATGGATCAACATTCCGGCGAGGTTGTGGCAATAGAAGGCGGACGTGGTGAAAAGACCGGTAATCGTACCTTGAACAGGGCTACGAATACGGTAAGACAGCCCGGCTCTACCTTTAAAGTATTATCTACCTACCTTCCTGCACTTGATACCGCAGGTTTAACTCTGGCAGATGTTCAGGATGATGCCGGCCCTTACTATTATCCCGGATCAAAGAAGGAAGTAAACAATTGGACCTCCACGAAGAAATACGAGGGTCTTAGTACCATACGTAAAGGTATCTATGACTCCATGAATATTGTTACGGTGAAGAATTTTGTAAAGGTAACGCCAGAGGTTGGTTATGATTACCTTCTAAAATTAGGCTTTACCTCTCTCGTCGATTCTCGCAAGGAGAATGATGGCCGCGTTGTATCCGACATCAATTATCCAATGGCACTCGGTGGTTTGACAGATGGTGTCAGCAATTTGGAATTAACGGCAGCTTATGCTGCTATTGCGAATAGCGGTGTTTATACTGAACCTATTTTCTATACAAAGATTTTAGATCACGACGGAAAGGTATTATTAACAAAAACGCCTTACCGCGATCAGGTAATGAAGGAATCTACCTCATTCCTGTTGACCAGTGCTATGGAGGATGTTGTGAAGATTGGTACCGGTAAGAACTTAAGACTCACCGCCATCGATATGCCGATTGCAGGAAAAACAGGTTCTACCTCCGATTACAATGATTTATGGTTTTCAGGCTTTTCACCCTATTATACCGCAACGGTATGGTCCGGCTTTGATAATAACCGCAGTCAAACCGAGAAAACCTATCAGCGCAAGATCTGGAAAAAAATAATGGAGCAGATTCATATACAAAAGAATCTTGAGACAAAATCCTTCAAGGTTCCGGAATCGGTTGTAACCGCAAAAATATGCACCAAATCAGGCAAACTGGCTGTGGAAGGTGTTTGTGACCACTATCTCGGCGGTAATACTACCAGGGTTGAATATTTTGCTAAGGGAACCCAACCTACCGAGAAATGTGATATTCATGTTAAGGCAACGGTATGTACCGAATCTCATTCTTTGGCAACGGAATATTGCCCGACAGTGGAAGAATCGGTATTTCTCAACAAGACAGAGACCTCAGTGACAGGAGATACTCCGTATATTTATCCAAGTGACTCCTGCAGTATACACGAGAATGGTGCTCCGATTATTAACGAACCGACGATCCCGGAGGATATCTTTGAGGATGATGAGCAGTATGAGGATGAATTTGAGAATATTCCCTCTGATGGTTTCGAGGAATTTCCTGATCAGTCATTATTACAATAGTCCCTGTTTCCATCATGCATGGTTTGATAAGGCAATTCTCTTGTCATGAATCAATGTAGAAAGTATTCTATGTGAAATCTTTATAGAAACGTGCGCCCGCCGGGCCACTATATATAGGGGCTGTTGCATAACATAAGCAAATGCTGAAGGAAAGGACAACATACATCCCATACTGGATAATCTCAATAGTATGGGATGCATGTTGTTCTTTCCTTCATTTATACCATACGTTTTGCAACAGCCCCTTTGGTTTTTCATTGATTACATCAATATACAAAGAAGCGTATTAACATAACAACCCGACTTCTCTTTAGGATTTCATCTTAGGACCGAAGAACAAGGAAGCGATATAGCCAAAAATCAAGGCCGCAGAAATACCGACTGCTGAAGAAGTGAAACCACCCTTAAAGATACCGATGAAGCCCTCCTTGTCCACTGCCTCCTTTACACCCTTGTATAATATATTACCAAAGCCGGTCAGTGGTACGCCAGCACCAGCTCCAGCCCATTTTGCAAAGGGCTCATAGATGCCAACTGCTCCGAGAATTGCACCGGTACATACCAATATGACCATAACCCTTCCAGGTAGAAGCTTTGTTTTATCCAACAACACCTGAACTAAAGCGCAGATTGCGCCTCCAACCAAGAATGCTTTCAAATATTCCATGTGGTTAGCTCCTTTCTACAATAACTGCGTGGGCAATACCCGGTACTGAATTACCCTCGTTAAAGCTCACTTGCGATAACAGGGCTCCTGTTGGGATAAATAATACCCTCTTCCAAGTACCTTCCCGCAACTGTTTTAATATATAACTTGCAAGGGTAATTGCCGAACAGCCGCAGCCACTGCCACCTGCATGTGTATCCTGATTGTCCTTATCAAATATTTCTATACCACAATCCATATGATTGCCCGAGATATCATAATTTTTCTCTTTCAGTAGATCAATTAAAATATTCTTACCTACATAGCCCAAATCACCGGTAATTATCTTATCATAGTAGGAGGGCTCCACTCCTAAATCTTCAAAATTCTGCTTGATAGTCTCAAATGCTGCCGGAGCCATAGCGGCTCCCATATTCATGGAATCCTTCAGTCCATAATCTACAATCTTACCAATTGTAACTCCCTTTACTACTATCATAGCCTGCTCATTCTTTGGTGCAAGGCTTTGATCTCCTATGACAACCGCTCCGCTTCCGGTCACCGTCCAAGAGGCAGAATATGGCCTCTGATTTCCATAATCCAATGGAAAACGGAATTGTTTCTCAGCACCTGCGAAGTGGCTTGAGGTAATTGCCATGACCCGATCTGCAAAGCCTCCTTCTACAAGAATGGATCCAATTGTAATCGCTTCTCCCATCGTAGAACATGCACCATATATTCCAAGTATCGGTATCTCTAGTTCGGCAATACCAAAGGAGGTGGCTATAAGCTGTCCAAGAAGGTCTCCACCGATCAGATATCGTATATCCTTATTTGCCAAGCTTCCTTTCTCAAGCGCCTTTTGTGCAGCACGCTTCATTAATTCACTTTCTGCCTCCTCCCAGGTTTTCTTACCAGCGAGTGGATCTTCTTCGATCGCATCAAAAAAGGAACCCAGAGGACCTTCTCCTTCTTTTTTACCAGCTATGGATGCCGCCGATAGGATACACGGTGGTTTATGAAAAAGAATACTCTGTTTGCCAACCATCTTAGTCTGATTATTATCCTGTTGTTGCATTATTACCTCCACTAAAATACTAAACTATCTTCATGAGTTTCAAAATATAATAGATGAAGCCAAGTAACCAGGTGGAAAAGATACCATAGAGAATTACCGGTCCCGCAATGGTAAATATCTTGCAACCAATACCAAAGACCTGGCCCTCCTTTTTATATTCCACCGCCGGAGCTGCTACAGAATTGGCGAAACCTGTGATTGGAACCAAGGTTCCTGCTCCTCCAAACTTAGCTAGCTTCTGATATAATCCTAATCCGGTAAATAATATTGATAGAAAAACCAAAGTTACCGTATTATATGATTTAGCCGCTTCTTCTCCCGCACCGAGATATTTATAGTATGCGATAAAGACCTGTCCCAGAGTACAGATAACTCCTCCAATGATAAAAGCTTTAATTGAATTTTTGAAAACACTGAAAGTGGGTGTTGTTTTTTTCACATATTGGTTATACAACTTATTTCTCTTCTGTGTATCCTGCTCCTGTACCACCTGTGAGACTGATTCCTTCTTACTATTTGGCATATTCACACCTGCTCCTTTCCTTCTTATCCTTTTTCTATCGCATATTAAATAATAAAGTAATAACCGGGGTAATAAGCTCTACCCCCTTTTTGACCAACGTTCCATCATAATGAATCTCCCGTGCTGTACTAAAAAGCTCTACGCACATAACGATTGCAACCGCCATTATTAAGATAAAAGCTGCAACCCATATTATCTTCCTCTTAGAAGCCATACAACTCTCACACTCCATCTTTTACTTTAGTTTTTTATTGGGCTGATGAACAAGGTGTCCGCTTGCTGATACTTCACGCCCAAGCGAAATATGATAAGAAAGCCACCCTTCTGGCTTTCTTTAATCAAGTATAAAAAGCATCAGTTGATCTCAACTGATGCTTTATTCATCGAAGCCAGCAATTTCACTTCTCTTAGTATATGATTTTTGTATTTTACTATTCTGGAAATAAATATCATATTTGGAATGTCTGCCCCATGAAAATCAATTTCATTTTCATACTAGGCCCCAAGCTTTTCTCTCATAATTTTTAGTATTCTTTTTTCCATTCGGGATACCTGAACTTGAGAGATACCAAGTTCCTTTGCGATATCCGTCTGCGTTCTATCTTTAAAGTATCTAAGCCTGATGATTTCCTGCTCCTTTTCATCCAAGGATGCTATGATTTCTTTCAATGCAAGCCTGTCTACTAAATTTTCGCTTTCATCCTTTGTTTCTGCCAATTTATCAATTAGAAAGATGGGACTTCCATCCCCCTGGTATATAGTCTTATACAGCGATTCTACCTCAGCACCAGTCTCCAGTGCCATAATAATTTCTTCTTTATCAATATCAAGCTCAAACTCTATCTCATCAACGGTCGGCTCTCTTCCGTAGGTATTTCCGTATTTTTCGCGAAGGACTCTGATTTTCGCTGCTGTCTCCTTTAGTGACCTGCTTACCTTTATCATTCCGTCATCGCGGAGAAAACGCTTTATCTCACCTGTAATCATGGGTACGGCATAGGTTGAGAATTTTACCTCATAAGAGGAATCAAATTTATCAATTGCTTTAATCAAGCCGATGCTTCCAATCTGGAATAAATCCTCCATCTCATGACCACGATTAGCAAAACGTCTTACAATACTCCAAACTAGTCCAACATTCTCCGTTACAACTCGATCTCTGGCCTCTTTGTCTCCTTCCTTCGATAGTCTAATCAGCTCAAGCGTATCCACATTAAACCTCTCTCCCTTCCTATGCAGCTTATAATTATGTACAATCTGCAATACGTCAATGTACCTTCTGACCGGCTTCCTGCGTATACTCCTTTATCCGCTCTGCTTTCCCCACTTTTTTTCTCATCCTCACCAAGGTTCCGCTGCCAATATGGGATGTTACCTCAAGGTCGTCCATAAAGGCTTCCATAAAAGAAAATCCCATTCCGGAGCGCTCCAGCTCCGGTCTTGTGGTATACAACGGTTCCATTGCTTTTTCAACGTTCTCTATCCCAATACCGCTATCCTTAATCTCTACCATGAGTTCATTGCCTTCAATAATACAATGCATTGTAATTATTCCTATTTCATTGGAATAACCGTGAATAATAGAATTCGTAACAGCCTCTGAAACTGCGGTTTTAATATCAGCCAATTCTTCAATCGTCGGATCCAACTGGGTTGCAAAGGCAGCCACTACTGTTCTTGCAAAGCTTTCATTCTGCGATTTACTTTCAAATTCTAATGTCATTTCGTTCCTATCCTTCATAATGATTTTTTCCCCTTTCAATTTCAAAAAATCCTTAATAGCTCTTTATATGCCGTATCACAGCAGATAAGAAACCCGTAAGAACAAGGAGTGAGCACCTCTGTGCGACCAGTAGGAATTTGCTTCACGAATTCCTACCGCAGTTCTTACCAAGGATTATTGATTTCTAATAATCCTTTATTAGGCCTTCCGTATAATATTTAATGCGGTCTCAACCGTATCATATTTCTCAATAATCTTATACAATCCGGACAACCTAAAAATCCTGTCCACTGAGGAATTCACGTTGGCTACTGCTGTCTTCCCTCCGATGAAGATAACCTTACGGTACCTCCCCATTATTACACCAATTCCTGCACTATCCATAAAGCTTGCACCAGAAAAATCAAATATAATATGCTTGATATTATGGCGGTCAATCAGTTTATCCGCTTTCTCTCTAATCCGGATCGCATTATGATGATCTAATTCGTCATTTAATCGGATGATCAAGCACCGATCGGAGATATCATAGCTCGTTCCCTCCTCTCCTTTGTTTGAAATCACTCCGTTTTGTTTTTTAGCATCTTGCATGAGTTGTTCCCTCCTGACTCTTTGAAATACTGTTTTAAGCTACGAAAAAAAGACATTTAATGGAATGGGTATCCCCATTCAACATAAAACGTCTTTTTTCCAAATCATCTTATCTTAGGTTGTTAAAATGTCTTATCTATTCCTGTACTTCCTTCAGGAAATTCTGTGCATCCGAAGCTCTGTTGGAATCCGGATATTCGGTTAATACAATATTGTAATACAAGGCTGCATTGTCTTTATCATCAAGACGATGATATGCTCTCCCCGTAAAATAAATTGCATTTACATCCTTTGGATTAAAGACTAATGCCTTTTCCAATTCCTTGATTGCTTCCTCATACTTACCATCACTATATAAGTCATGACCCGCATCATAATGACTCTCTGCAGCATCAGGGTATGATATCTCTCGCAGTAACCCTGTCAGGGCAACTGCATCTGCATTCTCTAACTTAGCATCCGGGATGGTAGCTAATAAATCAGCAATTGCTATATAATCTCTGCTGTTAACCGACTTCTCCAGCTCAGCCAAATAGAGCTGGGTGGCTTGGAGGAGTGGACCATATAGACTGTCCGTTTTCTCAGCATTGTTCAGGCTTTCAATCTGACCTTGTAAGGCTTCAATCTGCTGTTCCAATTGTGTTTTATCAGTCTTGAGGGAAGCGATCTCATCCTCCTGCTCTTCTATCTTCGCCAAGCTGGTGCTATAATCGACATTCTCTGTATCGGGACTTGTCGCCTGTCTCTTCTCAATCGTGGGTACAAGTAAAAAGGTAGCAACTGCAATTCCAATGATCACACCAATTACAAGATTGACAAAAACCATAATATTAGGTTTGTCCTCTCTGTAGGAGGATATTGGCATTATTGCTCCGGAGGTGCGATTGCCTTCCGGATTATTATCCAGGTCCTTCGCCGTCACTTCCGGTACTTCAAATTCTTTCAGATATCGTAAGGTCGTTGTATTTGATACATCGATCTTTGCTGCCCTATACAGATACTTCTTCGCTTTATCATTCTCCTTTTGCTTCATAAGAAGGAGTGCAAGAAGATGGTAAGCACGAAGGAAACGTGGGTTAAGGCTTACTACCTTCTTTAATTGAATGATAGATAAATCATCGCTCCCCTGCTTTGCATATGTCAGAGCTGTATTATATCTCTTTATTGCCTGATTCAACGCATCTAACTTTGTTGGGTTACTTTGTACCTTATTGATATATTCCTCCGCATCATTCTCTGAAGGCTGAATATGGCGACTGATTACCCATTCACTTAAGGCTGCTACTGTCTCTCCCATCTCATAGTAGATGAGACCCAATAGATTTCTCGCGTTAGTATTCTTTTTATTCAATTCAAGGCTGCTCTTTAAGGAGATGATGGCTCCGGATAAATCCCTTACCTTCGCTCTCGCTAGGCCGTTATTATAATATTGATTGGACGCTCTATATATTTTACGATAAATCGTCATATCTGTACCACATCGTTCGCAGCGTTTCTTTTTGTCCGACATATTACTTCCACAATTCGGGCAAATCATATCATCCCCACCTGTCCGTTTAATCTTTTCGTTATTTATTGCTATTTACTATTTATCGTTATTTATCCTTATTCCCCTTCAGCACTTCTTTTAAAATGTCCGTAACATCTGTCAGGTCATTGTTATTAATGACATCCTCTGCCTGCTCAATCTCTAAGCTAGGTTGGAATTTTTCGATTTCTTCATCAAAATTAATCATATTCGATCCTCCGATATTGTTAGATGGAATTAAAACGTTCTTCCATTCTCATGATACTATAATAGTTAAAAAAATCAAGAGTTTCTAGCATTTTCTAGGAAAACATTATCATCATTATAACTTATAATACATAAATTATCAAACTAATTCAACCTTTTCCATTCGACAAGGATAGATTCGTTTTTATGATAATAACATATCTAACAATTTCTATCAACTTCCTTATGCTAGTATACTGCATAGGGGTTCCTTGATCATCCTATAATAAATTGATATGGATAGTATATTTGTCATTCTCATATAATAATATTGGAAGAAACACCAATAGGATTGTGCTCGTAAATTGAAAAGGTATCCCCAAAAAAGCGACACCTCTCACCAAGTAATTTCATTATATTATTTGACAAATATATATAAAAGTGGTATTTGTAAACTATATTCATAGATTATATCCCAGTTATAGAACACACAAATAATCTGATAGATTGGAGCAACGTTATGGTTAAATCCACCTTTTGTCTAATCGGCTTGCTCTCAAGGAAAATAAGGGATGACCATATTGCAGCATTCTCAGCTCAAGCAGCATTTTTTATCATCATCTCATTTTTTCCCTTTATCATGCTGCTTCTTAGCATTGTTAAGTATTTTCCAATTGAGGAAGAGAGTATGTTTCGGCTGTTAAGCCAGGTCTTTCCGACCACTGTTAATTCCTTAATTGAGTCTATTATATCTGAGATCTACCGTGTGGCTGCCTCTACTACCTTAATTTCAGCTACCATTGTATCCACTATATGGTCTGCTGGAAAGGGCTTTCTTGCTATTATGAAGGGCTTAAATTCTGTATATGAGATTAACGAGACGAGACATAGTCTTCTGTTACGTGCAATGGCCGCCTTATACACCCTGATCTTTGCCATTATAGTTATTGCAACAATGATTCTCTTTGTCTTTGGCAACCGACTCTACTTTTGGATAGAACAAAAATTTCCGGTGATTGAGGATACCGCTTTCTTAATCATCAGCCTTAGGACCATTGTCGGGCTTATTACTCTTATCATATTCTTTCTGCTAATCTACATCGTTATACCGAACCGCAAGACTAAGATAATGCGTGAACTACCAGGTGCAATGATATGTGCAGCCGGATGGATGGGCTTTTCCTATGCTTTTTCCTATTATATCGATAATTTTTCTAATTATGCTTCCATGTACGGGAGCCTCACTGCCGTTGTATTATTTATGCTTTGGCTCTATTTCTGTATGTATATTCTTTTTCTTGGAGCGGAATTTAATCTATTATTTGAGAACAAGAGCTTTATCAAGAAAATCAAGCTAATATATCGCAAATCGAATAGATAATCGTTTATTCATAGATAAATCCCAGCTCGGTACCTTCATAGAAATACGACAAGATTGCTTCATAACCTTCTCCTGAGTCTGCTAATGCCTTTACTCCATTCTGACTCATTCCTACTCCATGACCATATCCACCGCCGGTAAGCGTTATGCTACTTATCTTTTCATCTTTCTCCTTTTTATCAATGATAAAGAAGGCGCTCGGAAGCAGGCTAAGATTCTTTACTTCACTTTCATCCTGCCTGATTACCGTATCATAGGTCGGAGCCAGTAAAGCTCTGATATTATATTCCGTTCTTACCTTGACAGTATATTTACTGCCCTCAATCAACAGCTCGGAGATAATTCCACTGCTTTCTCTTTTCAGGACACTGATATCCACAAGTTCACCGATTTTGTCCACCGGACGGCTTTCAAATACTGCTTCTCCATTCTCATCCTCACCGGTTCTGGTTAATATCAGCTCAGGATTTGCATTATATCGCCTGGAAAGCTTCTCATCAATAACCTTCTGAAGGTTCTTTGCCTTCATTGTTACCTTCCACCGATACCAATTAAAGCTGCTGTCATACGTGGTAAGCTCCTCTTCCTCCAGAAAGCTTCGAAAGGCCTCCTCCGTTGACAAATCTGCATATTGATCCGCAATGGTGGTTGAAGTATCTGCTCCATCCCCATCCTCATCGATATATAACAGTTTTCCGACAAGATAAGGATAATTCGCATTAGTGGACCATACATTCGCTGCCTCTGATGTATGTCCACAGGAGGTTGAGAAATAATAAGCCGTAATAACCTCACCTTCATATTCAATTACCTTTCCGTAGGTATCCTTCACAGCAAGGATTGAATCTTCATTCTCCGATATATTATTGTATACCTGATAGGATACACTATCATCAACATGCGCTCCATAGGTACCCAAACTGTTTGCAAGCAGATGTTTATAGGCATAGCTTCTCGCACATACTGCCTGTACCCGTAGGGCTTCAAGCCCGTAATAGGTAGGCATCTCACTTGGTATCACTGCATAAAGATATTCCTCCAGAGGTAGCTCGTTAATTATCAAAAGTCCTTGTTCCCCTTCCGAGATCTCTATCCTTCCCCGGTAATTTGGATATCCGTCCGAGCGCTCTAGGGATAGCAGCTGAATTTTTGCATCCTCTTCCGTCGCCTGCACAGTTATCCTACCCTCTGATAACAGTGGATCCCCCGGTTCTATCGTTACGATATCACCTTTCTTATAGGAATGCTCCTTCTCCTTACTGCTTATAGTGAAATCACCGGAAACCGTTAATTTCACCTTATTGTGATAATAGTCCTGATAACCGGAGGTCATAAGCAGTACTCTGATATTCTCTGCTTTGATACTTTCCGTTATCAAGGCAGCACTAATCTTACCTAGTGATACTACAAAATCCGTATTCTCATAACCCACTAGTATACTGCCTGTAGGCTCAATTGAGAGCTTACCGTATAATTTATAGATCCTAAAATTCTCATCCAATGACACCTTACCGTAGCCTTCAATCTCAATATAATCTTCTCCGGTCTGTAACACCTTACCTCTGATAATCTCCGGTTTTTGAAGAATTTTAACGATCTTAGTATCCTCAATTGTTATATCACTAACCACCTTTTCAATTGGAGTCTCGAGCTTGTACTTCGCCGTAAAGCTTTTACTGATACCATTAATAAAAGTATCAATCTGTAAACCATCACCCTTTTTAATCCAGACATTATGTATCACGATTTTTTCTGTAGATACTTCTTTGATATAGATTAGTTCCTGTTCACAAACCAACACCTTAATACCTTTGTCCAAATATTTTGAAACCAAATCAAGCTTCTGTGTGCCAAGATCATTTTCATAGCTCTTCGCATCGGTGTAATAGAACTTTCCTAAGTCCGTTACCATACGAAAGGAGCCTTCTTCAAACTCTTCATTTCCCAACACGAAAAGCGTTTCTTCCTTGACCTTCTGCTCCTTAACCGGAACAACCGCGATAATCGCATCGTACAATTCCAAAAATTCGCGCAGCTTCATCGGCTGTTCAGACTTGGTAAAATCAAAGGAAATACCGGAATATACTGCTTGAAAATCCGGCTTCTTCATTATCAGCTTATCAATCAACTCTTTACAGGCACCATAAGTCAGAGCCTCCATCGGAGCTCTTGTAATATTGCTCTCAATGAGGCCCATCTTCCATACTGCATTTACATACGCATCATACCAGCCTGACATATTTTCATTTCCATAAGTAATACCCATACTCAGGCTTTCTCTCTCTGCTTTATTATATTCAAGGAAGCTTAGCAGGCGAAATGCCTCAGCCTGAGCAATACCATCGGTCTGCACTACAGTGGTCTCTGGCTCCACAGGTTTCTGATCCTTCATACCCCTGATTACATTCACTGTAAATACAACAATTACTATTCCAATACATATTCCTATCAATATAAGCTTTCTCTTTATACTCATAGCTGCTCCTATTCCAGGCCTTGATTAACCTATTGACATAGTGATTATCCCATATGCTAATATATTATGTCAATGGTAGTAATATGAGTACAAGTTAATGCTTCATACAAAAAATTTCACCGCCAATTAAGAAGTAGTTGCTTAATAGTAGTGAATAAAATTAAGCTAAAGACAAAGTCCATCATAATAGTTCAATTGATATTTTATTGATTGATAGAATCAGGAAAGGACTATAGACTTCCTTCATAGAGTTCTTGAGAAGTTATAGCCCTATCCTATTCCTAAGCTTGATTCTGTTAAAGCCTCGTTTTAAAATTAGTAAGATACCTGTAATACTGCCTCTTTCAAAAAGCATAAGGGCTAAAGAGGATATTTTAGCAATATCTCTTTTCGATACTTATCTATTTTCTTATTTTACCTCAGCTTTAAATTCTTTGACCACTTTTACAATATCATCAATCTTTCTCTTATCTGCGAAAAATCTTGTCTCACCGTTCTTAATAATATAGAAGCTATCATCATAAGGCAGGTAGGAAGCAGTAAGGACGGTGTTCTTATCATCATTCAGATAGAACTTCATGGTCAGATGAGGTGTGATTCCCTCTGCACTGATCTCCTCTTTGATCGGAGCATCGTACTGAGCGGCTATTATCTTCTGGTATACGTCTTTGAAGACATCCTCTTTGACCTCTTTACCATTGTAGAAGTAAGTGGTCTTAACCTCATCTTCTCCTGCATCGTTCGTGCCGGTAGCGCGCTCCATGCTCATCGTGTATGAAGTACCGTCAATATCGATGTCAACCCTATCTACCATATCAATATTTGGAATAGCAACGAATTTATTCAAGAGGCTGAAGGTATCCACCTCTACCATATCGTCAACCGCGTCCTTATCCATTGTATAAATCGCGCCATCATCTTCAATCATAACATAGTAGTTATTATTTTCATCCAGTCCTCCGACCGAAAGCTTATATTCCTTAGGTTCATAGTAAGTCTTCTCCGTAATCTCCTCGCCGGTATCCGGGTCCTTCTCCGGCTTATCGAGCTTCTCTGTCCGGGTCTCCAGATATTCCAGCTTGATAACAGAGATGGGGTTATCCAAGCTATATTGGCTCAGGTCGATGGGATTATACTCTACACATTTGATATAATCTATGGCGGTATACTTTTCCTGCAGGGTAGTAACTGCAGAGCTATCAGCGCTATATCCCTGTGCATAGGGCTTTACCAGGATCCAGGGGAACATTGCGGAACCACTCTTATCCAGGTCATTGTCCTCTTGATACAATAATTCAAAATCCTCGCTATCACGATTGTCAACTACAATACGACGAATATTTGCCGCTTCAATTGTCGGGCCCTCTGCTACCTCCGTCATGTCAGTATTGGTAAATCTCAATCCGGAGCCATAGGAATCGGAAAGTAAATATACCTTGCCGTCCTCATTCACCAGAGCATAATAGCCTTCTCCTGTTGCAGCCTTGTTGCCAATCTGCAGAGTCACCTTTGTTCCATCGGATAATACAGCCTGAAGATAAGATTTTGGATCTGCCAGTCCAAAGTCTTCGAGCTTTTCTGCCTTCTCCGCAATAATACGCATTGCACTGATATCATCAATTACGCCGATGATACTTTTTATACGGTCCTGATTAATCGGGCGGCTCCTATCCTCCTCTGATACCCATACCTCACCTTCCTTTACGAAAGCTAAATCCGTATCGTCATAGATGTAATGTAAGGATTCGATATTCTCTGTTTTAATGGTTGATAAAGCAATTGTTGCTTCCTCCGTATCTTCCTCCGATATGGGCTCCCGATTCGTATACCAGAGGTAGAAACCAATCAAACCTGACAATGCGAAAAGAAGTAAGATCAGCGTAACCGCATTCTTTTTCTTTCTTTTTGACATTATTTCTTCCTCCTCCTTAAGCTAACAAAAATACCAAAGGCAAGGATGGCCGCAGGAATAATGATTATGATGATACCACCCCATGCCAAGGCCTGTGCCTGTGAGGGATAGATATATTCAGCTGCTACACTCTTCGTAGGTATTGATAGGGCGGAGACACTGTCGCCTGCCAGGAAGTTGATAACTCCACTCAACATGTCTCGATTACCATAGCTCAAGGTATTATCATCAAAGGTAAATTCCGTCGTAAATACGACTAACTTTGTTTCCGTTCCATCATAAGTGTCGGTAGCAGCGATACCTACATTAAAAGGCCCTTCCAGATCACCTGCCTGCTTTTCTGCAGTTGTGATATTCTCGGGATCCTTTGCATAGGAATCCTTTGAAGTCGTTAATATCGGGGTGATTTCTATAGAACTCCTCATTGTGTCGGAGGCTTTTACGGCAACGCTTTGCGGCATGATGATCGGAATATTTACACTGGCTGCCTTCGAGGTAATAGCATGACTCTCCACCTTTGGCAAAAGATACATCGGATTGTTAGAATAGAGCATACCCATATTACCTTCAAATACGATGTCATTCACTACCTCCATACCATAATACCCCAGGATAGATACATAATTCTTAAGGCCGGAGGTTTTGTAATTTACGGTTGCGATCATGCTTCCACCCGTAGCTAGGTAATCCTTAATCATCGTTGTCTCTTCCGCTGTGAAGTCTGTTGTGGGAGCATTCAGGTATAAGATACCGCAATCCTCGGGTATACTCTTTACAGAAAGTGTTTTAAGCTTTTCTATGGAAACATTTAGCTTACCGATTGCTTCTTCAAAAACACTTCCTATTTCTGTCTCACCATGTCCTTCCACTACATACATCACCGGCAGCTCAGCACTGGTTACAAATTGGATGGCGGAGGTTAATTCACCTTCCACATCGATGCCTGTTGTATTCATTTGATAGGTATTGTAATCTATCTCCTGCACCAGCATGTCGCTGTAATCGATATATTTTGACCTGCCGTTTGTGTTGTTCACAACAATCAAACTGTTCTCAGAGATCTCATCCTCTGTATAGTCCTTGGAAAAGGTCGGATATAATACCGGATCCTTGTATTCCAGAGTGATTTTATCGGATAAGCCATCATACTTCTGGACAACTTTCTTAAATAATTCCATCTCGTTACCGGATTGCACCATATAATAGATGGTAATATCATCGGACAGATTTGATACCAGCTCTTTTGTATCTTGTGTCAGGGTATACATCTTCTGTGAGCTTAAATCCACCTGAATATTTACTTTGGTAACCAGCATATTTACAACAAGTATAATGATGAATACCACTGCCGTCACTGTAGTAATATACATTCTTCCACGAAATTTTCTTCCGGAAAAGGATGCTTTGATTTTTCCGAAAGAGCTTACTGTCTCATTATCCATTGAACCTGATTTCTTCACGGTATCATTCTCCTTTCCCTAGCTGAATCTCTTCTTATTAATCATCTGTATTGTTAAGAAGATAAATAAGAAGGTTACACTCAAGTAATATACAATAACAGCCACATCTAAGGTTCCATATGCAAAGGAATTATAACGGTTCAGAACGGATACCCATCCAAAAACGTTAATTACAGAACCATCCAACAGAGATGGCTTCAGATAATAAACAGCCACTAATGCTCCTCCTCCGATCACACCAAGTGCTGCTGCGATGGTTGTATTCCTTACCATAAGATAAATGACTGCACATAGCACCAGTAGAAGTACGGCGAAGATTGTTACTGCTGCTTTATTGCTGGTGGGCAGTATGCTTGCGATGCCATCCATCAAAATTGTAAAAATAAATACAATAAAGGTAATGACCGCTGCTACCACCTGGCTCTCCGATAGAGATGAGATAAAAAGCCCGATACTTAAGTATGTTGCTCCAAGTAGAGCAAATCCCAAAATACCCGAATAGGCTGCTGCCATTGGTACAGTACCATATAGCTTCATAATAAGAGGGAAGGTGCAAACAATCAATACAACGATTCCATAGATTGTAAAAACAGCTAGGAACTTACCTAATACAATGGAGGAAGCAGTTACCGGCGATGTATATAGTAGCTGATCCGTTTTCTGCTTGTTCTCCTCAGCCATCAATCTCATTGTTAAAAGCGGAATCAATAAGGCCGCAAGGAAGGTAATGGAGGATAAGGTCTGCTCCACATTTGCAGAACCGTATAATAGGTTCTGAACCACAAAATAGATACCGATGATCACTAAAAAGATGGCAATGAATACATAGCCGATCATCGATGTAAAATAAGATCGTAACTCCTTCTTATAAATCGCCAGCATCTGAGTTTACCTCCTCATCATTTATGATAATTTCATCTGCTTCATCTGCTTCATCATCAAAGGTCGGCGGAGCATCCATTTCAATCGGTGTAGGTTTCTCCTTGCTTGTAACCTTGAGGAAGATATCCTCTAAGCTCATGCGGATGGATTGCATCTCAAGGATCGGCGTCTTAGCCTCGCATAGCACATTGAAAACCTCCTCACGAATATCCTCCTTCTCTCCGCAGAATACTGTAAGCTCGATAACACCTTCACTGATCATCGGATGTTCCTTGATCTTTCTTATTCGCTGAACCTTCTTAAGTGCATTAATAATGGTAGTTTTATTTCCCTTAACCGACAGTCTCATACCACCGGTAGCACCAAGACGATAGCTTAAATTCTCGGGTTTATCACTCAAGATGAGCTTTCCTCTATCGATAATCATTACGGTATCACATACCGCACTAACCTCCTGCATAATATGTGAGCTTAATATAATGGTATGCTTCTTGCTTAATTCCTTAATCAGATCTCTGATTTCAATGATCTGCTTCGGATCAAGTCCAACCGAAGGCTCATCGAGGATAATTAGCTCCGGATATCCCATAATTGCCTGGGCAAGCCCCACTCTCTGCTTATATCCCTTAGAAAGATGCTTAATCAAGCGCTCAGACATCGCGGTAATTCTTGTTGCATTCATTACCTCCTCGACCATCTGCTTTCTTTCACTTCTTTTAATCTTTTTCAAATCAGCGACAAAGGTCAGATATTCCCGAACTGTCATATCAGGATAAAGTGGCGGAAATTCTGGCAGGTAACCGATCATTTTCTTCACTTCCTCTGGCTCCTCAGCAACATCAACACCATTCACAGTAACAGTTCCTTCTGTTGCAGATATATAACCGGTAATGATATTCATGGTCGTTGTCTTCCCGGCGCCATTGGGTCCCAGAAATCCTAGAATCTGTCCCTTCTCAACGGTAAAGGACAAATGATCCACTGCAGTTTGATTCCCGTAACGTTTCACTAAATTTTTTACTTCAATCAAAATCGTCTCCTCCTTATCATTTCAGTTTGTTCCTACGGCCAAATCAATTCTTAATCGCTATTATAATACAACCTAATTTTGTAGATTTTGTGAACAAATTTATCAAAAATATGAAAATAATCATTTCACTGCAAGAGATAAAATCAGGTGCCCCACGATTACTTCTATATGCTATTCTCAATTATTTTTTTAGAACAATTAAGACGCATTTGACTAATTCTTAAGGATCCAAATTGTGACGCAGATACAATCGCCGTTAAACAGTAACGTTATCAACTAAGAGACTTCATTGAGGATATGCCTAGTAAAGGAAGCGAACTATAGTTGTACGGTCACCACATGAATAACTATGATATCTTATTGCTTAAAATTAGGTATAAAAATATCAGGGAAATGTTTTTCAACATCTCCCTGATATTTTTCATTTATTATTGTTTTCGAACCTTCTCTTAATTCATTAGGTCGCTCATCTTATACATTCCGGCAGCTTTCCCTGGTAAGAACTTCGCTGCCTGAACTGCACCCTTTGCGAAGATTGCCTTTGAATATGCCGCATGCTTGATTTCAATCACTTCATCGGTCCCTGCAAAGATGATCTCATGTTCGCCGACAATAGTGCCTCCGCGAACCGCAGAGATACCGATCTCCTTTTTACTTCTTGGAACACGTTCGATAGATCGATCATATTGATAGGAGTATTCATTATTCAACACCTCATTCATCGCATCAGCTAACGCTAGCGCGGTTCCGGAAGGAGCATCTACCTTCTTATTATGATGGCGCTCCACGATTTCAATATCGAAACCTGCATCAGCAAGAATAGCCGTTGCATCCTGCAGTAGCTTCATAATCAGATTGATACCCATTGACATATTCGCGGATCGTAGGATCGGTATCTGGGAAGAAGCTTGATCAATTAAAACCAGCTGCTCCTTGCTAAATCCCGTAGTGCAGAGTACAATACCTATCTCACGACTCAAAGCGAAATCCAGCATTTCCTCCAGATTCACAGGCGCCGAAAAATCAATAATAACATCAGCTCTGACATTACATTGGGTAAAGCTTTGGTAGACCGGGTACTTGTTATTGCGGTTCTGAGAGACATCAATACCGGCAATAATGACCGTATTCTCATCTGCATCTACTATCTCCGTAATTACCTGGCCCATCTTACCGTTACAGCCTCGCAAAATGATATTTGTCATATTCCACCTCCATTATGGCGTTTTGCGCCATTACAAAATCTGATGAAAGAAGCCGACTTGTTGGTTCTTTCTGAGTGAAAGGTATTAAATAGTCCTAATACCTACAGCAGCCATTTCCCTCTGCAGACGCTCTGCATTCGCCGGCTCCATTTCGGTTAAAGGCATCCGCAGATGGCCTACCTGAAAGCCCATAAGTTTCAATGCTTTCTTTATCGGAATCGGGTTCACTTCACAGAAGAGTGCATTAATAACCGGAAGGAGCTTCAGTTGTAGCTCACGGCTTCCTGCGACATCTCCGTCAAGGAACTTCATAACCATATCATGGGTTTCTCTCGGAGCGATATTGGATAATACAGAGATTACTCCAACCCCACCTAAACTGAGCACAGGAACTATCATCTCATCACACCCGGAATATAGATCAATCTTACCATCTGTGAGTTGCAGGATTTCTGCAACCTGAGCGATATTTCCACTAGCCTCTTTGATTCCGACAATGTTATCCACATTCTCATACAAAGCAGCAACTGTCTGTGGAGTAATATTGCAGCCAGTTCTTCCTGGAACATTATATAGAATAATCGGAATTTTTACCGAATTGGCTATTTCTGAGAAATGAGCAGTTAAGCCCTTCTGAGTTGCTTTATTATAATATGGAGTTACCAGTAATAATGCGTCAGCACCATATTTCTCTGCCTCCTGAGACAGATAAATTGCAGTGTCTGTTGCGTTCGAACCGGTTCCTGCAATCACCGGTACCCTCTTCGCCACTTTTTCCACAGTAAAACGTATACATTCCAGATGCTCCTCATGAGTCAGGGTTGAAGCTTCTCCGGTTGTTCCACAGATTACGATGCTATCCGTACCCTCTGCGATCTGAAATTCAATCAGCTCCCCAAGCTTCTCAAAATCCACCTCATTTGTCTTAGTAAATGGTGTTACAATCGCTACACCGGCGCCTTTAAATACAGCCATCTTTCATTCCTCCTAATTTCCCTTAGTGCTTGAAAGGTATGGTCTTGTTAACCATGGATTAAAGCGTAAAAAAAGCCGACTAAAGAGTCGACACTAAAGAATAACTTAATGACATCATGATAGAATACTCCCTCTCATGATCCTTCAGTTCAAAATATTCTTTAGGCAGCGCTCCATCAAGTTATTGATGACAGTCATATGGTTCTTTACCATATGCCCAGCGATAATAATCTAGGTTATTACCACTTCGGCACTGTTTCCTTTCACTGCGTTCCTCTATGCCTGACATATCCAGCAGTTACTCTTAAACAATGCACCTCTACCATAAGCAGTTTATAATTGTGGTTTCATATTATCACTATCTATTTTTATTGTCAACAATATTTTACTGAGAAACCTTTTCACTCTATCATTCTAGTGACGGTTACTGACAGAAATTCCAGTGATAGAATGTCCTTTTGAAATGCCGGTTGCAGTTTACTAGGGTATCCCATCACCGTTCTTCCTGTCAGTAACCTGTCTTTGTTCTGCATCATAACACAATAAAATACTGCAGTAATAAAACATTATACCAATATACTTAAGTTATGAAGGATGACAGATACCTTTTATCTTTCATTCCATTATAGATATATCATAATTAAACCTATCAGAATGATTACTCTGTTAATTGCTCCATTACTTCTATTTCTCTTATGGTATTATTACAATTCTTAAACTATTACCACGTACTTATTCCTGTGTTCAAAAAAATTCAGATATCCGAGCAGAGATTAGTATTACTGCCAAGATATCTGAATCTATATATTTTTCATTTATACACTACGAAATCATAGCTGTACAAATCATAAACTTTAAAATTATTAACTCATATCTCAATGGATCCGATTAATACTCTTCTAAGTACTCCAGCTTACTTACCGATACTTCGTAGGCAATCCGCTTTTCGAAATCTACCTCATTCATCTTCTTCTGATACTCTCTGCTCTGTATCCGGCCCCAGATCTGAACATGACCTCCTACTGCAAAGGTCTCAGCAAATCTGGCATTTCTTCCCCAGCAAATACAAGGGATATAGTCCGATTTTCCGTAAGGTCTGTTAACCGCTAATAGCACATCAGCTATCTCTCTTCCCAGTGGAGTTTTGCGATAAATCGGCGGCTTACAGACAAATCCATCCAAGAATATATGATTTGGCTTTGCATTCTCTGATAATTCATCTACCATCTTTACTTCACGTGCAAAGACCGAAAGCACTAATTTATTTTTACTTTCTTCATGGCGGTTATAGGAACGAAACTGACCTAATACCTCTACAAATTTGCCCTTATAATCCTGCTTTACATCAATGAGACGTTCCGATACCATAACCGGTATCATGTCATAAGAATTACTTAATCTGCTGACTACTACCTCCAAAACATAGAAGCCTTCACCGAACACATCATGACTGAACGTAAAATCACTGATTACCTCTCCTGCAATACTTACTTGATTGTTATCAAATACTTTATCTGTCATAACCGTACCTCTCCTTCCTTCCGGCGTATTTTTACGCCATTCTGCTCTAAAATGTGGTATGAATGCACAGCATAATCAAAAGCTACTTTCATTCACCTATGATTAAATATATGCAGTTTTCCATATTTTAGAAGTAAAAATATCGATATGATTATATTATTTACAATTTCTGTAGTTTTATACAAAAAAAATCTAATTTTTTATGAATTTTTTCAGAAACATACATTGCATTTTAAATAGACGATATGCTACAATAATAAGGTTGCAAAATCGAGAAATTTATTCGCGTACAAAACACGCAGATTGGAGTTATAGATGAAGCGAGAAGATATTCGAAATGTCGCTATTATTGCTCACGTTGATCATGGTAAGACTACCCTTGTGGATGAGCTATTAAAGCAAAGCGGTGTATTTCGAACCAATCAGGCCGTTGTTGAGAGAGTCATGGATTCAAATGCTCTGGAACGGGAACGAGGTATTACAATACTATCAAAGAATACCGCCGTTCTATATAATGGATTAAAAATTAATATAATAGATACACCGGGACATGCCGATTTCGGCGGCGAGGTGGAACGTGTTTTAAAGATGGTAAATGGTGTAATCCTGGTCGTAGATGCGTTTGAAGGACCGATGCCTCAGACAAAGTTTGTATTAAAGAAAGCACTGGAGCTATCTCTTCCTGTTATCGTTTGTGTTAATAAGATAGATCGTCCTGAAGCTAGACCGAATGAAGTTGTGGATGAAGTATTGGAATTATTACTAGAGTTGGACGCAAATGACGAGCAACTGGATTGTCCCTTTGTTTTTGCATCCGCGAAGCAGGGTATTGCTACCCTTTCCCTTGCAGATGAACCGGTCGATATGACCCCGCTGTTTGAGACGATTGTCAATTATATTCCTGCACCGGAAGGTGATCCGGAGAAAAGCACCCAAGTACTGATCAGTACCATTGACTATAATGAGTATGTCGGACGTATCGGAATCGGCAAAGTAGACAACGGAATAATCCGTGTTAATCAGGATGCCGTTCTGGTGAATGCCCATGAGCCTGATATGAATGTCAAGGTAAAGATCAGCAAGCTCTATGAATTTGATGGTTTAAAAAGAGTCGAAGTAACCGAAGCATCGATCGGTTCCATCGTAGCGATCTCAGGTATTGCAGATATTCATATCGGCGATACTATTTGCTCTCCTGAGAATCCGGAGGCAATACCCTTCCAGAAGATATCAGAACCCACGATTGCTATGTTTTTTAATGTTAATGACAGTCCTCTGGCAGGAACCGAAGGTAAGTTTGTTACCTCCCGTCACCTGCGAGAACGTCTGATGCGAGAATTAAATACCGATGTAAGTCTTAGAGTTGAGGAGACAGAATCGACAGAAAGCTACAAGGTATCAGGTAGAGGCGAACTCCACCTCTCTGTTTTAATCGAAACAATGAGAAGAGAAGGATATGAATTCTCCGTAAGTAAGGCAGAGGTTCTATACAAGACCGATGAGAACGGTAAGAAGCTGGAGCCTATGGAGCATGCCATGATCGATGTTCCGGATGAATTCACCGGAACGGTAATTGATAAGATGGGTCAGCGTAAGGGTGAGATGATTAATATGCATACCTCCGGCAACGGACATACCAGAATCGAATTCTCTATCCCCGCTCGTGGATTAATCGGCTATCGAGGTGAATTCTTAACCGATACCAAGGGTACCGGCATCCTGAATACATTGTTTGACGGCTATGGTCCTTATAAAGGAGATATCCAATATCGTAAGACAGGTAGCCTGATTGCTTATGAGTCCGGAGAAAGTATCACCTATGGTTTATTTAATGCACAAGAACGTGGTATTCTGTTTATTGGTGCCGGAGTAAAGGTATATGCAGGTATGGTGGTAGGACAGAATCCCAAGACTGAGGATATGGAGGTAAATGTATGCAAACGTAAGCAGCTTACCAACACCCGTTCCTCTAGTGCAGATGAATCCTTAAGACTTACTCCTCCTAGAATCCTTAGCCTGGAGCAGGCATTGGAATTCATAGAGACTGATGAGTTACTCGAGGTAACCCCTACAAGCCTTCGTATCAGAAAGAAAATACTTGACTCTACGATGCGCGCAAGAGATCGAAGAAATAAGCAAAGCAATTAAACCGGAAGAAACACGCTTCGCGAACTTATTATTATCATGAATCGAAATAGAGAAAGCTGAATAACTGGCTTTCTCTATTTTAATTTAGATCAATGTAACGTTGTAAAAGAGTGCATTCTATCGTTTATAACTTAAGTACCGACGACATATGAATTAACACCAACTTGTTCCACAAGTAATATTTTAACAACATATTTGATTTTTTTGATATTTTTTTCACATATATCAATAAAAAAAATATTTATTTACCAAGTTCCTTAATATCTACAATTCTACGATCTGGATACCTACCAATCTCATAGATATTTTTGATCTGGTATTGCTCCAGAATATCTTTAAAGTAAGCCTTTAAGGTATCCTTCGCAATGATTTTATTATTATACTTATCCCTTGATACCTTACTCATTGATTTCTCGTAGGTAGTCATCGCATTTAGTGCTTTTGGCCCATACCAGGTAAATGCATCCATAACTGAGTCAACAAGATCAATCTCCTCCTGTGAAAGGTATTCCTCTCCACCCTCTAGAATATGTATGCCGCAACGCTTCATTCCCTCATAAAGCTTTAAGTAAGGTATATGATCGTTATTAACACCACATTCCTCCTGGAACAGTTCCTTGTCATAGAATGCTAAGGAGAAGGCCTGGGCATAATACAGTAAAAACTGTATATAGCTGGGACAAATTTCGGCATTACACTTGTTTACGATATAATACGCAGCAGCATAAATTTTCGAGGACATAATCTTTGACATAACAGCCTTCTTGCTCTTTTTGAAGGCTACTCCTGTTAGGCATTCCCTTTTCCTGCATAAAAGATCATAATAAAATTCCGGATCGTCTAAGATAGCCTTCAGTTTATTAGAGTACTCGTTGGTAGGAATATCTCCCTCCATATAACGAATAATGGTTGTCTCTCCCCAGCCGAGAAGCTTAGCCAATGGTTTTTTTCCTATACGATAGCGGTCAAGAATCAATTTAATTTCATCGACAGAGATAATTGTTTCATTCTCCATTTCAATTCTGTTACCTTTCATTTCATTACTCCTCAGTTCCATATTATTATCTTTTGTATAAAATCTCATTTTCCTACATTAATATTATCATTTCTTCCAACTTTTGTACATGAATATTTCGAATTATTTTAAGTATAAATTAAAAAATAGCACTCTAAGCCTATTTCCGCATAGCTTAGAATTTTCTAAACTCATTCAAATCCTTTACAATAATCATAAAGCCCCTTATGGTACGATCAAACAAACCGATCCGATAAAGCTTTACTAATACCATACCAACCGGGATACCAATGATCATACCAAACACACCATAAAAACGATAACCGACAAACATGAAGAATAAGGTCGCCAATGGGTTTAGACCTATACTATCGCCTACCATTTTGGGTTGCAGAATTTGCTTTAACACCTGGCAAATCAGGTAGATGATCACAAGGCCGATCGCTCTGATATAATTCCCTGTTAATACGTCAATAATAGCCCAAGGCCATAATACGGCCCCTGTACCAAAGACCGGAAGTACATCTAAAAACGCTATGCCTAAAGCAAATAAAAAGGAATATCCAACCTTCAATATCTCAAAGCCTATAAACATAATAATGGTTACCACAAACATAATCTTAAATTGTGCTTTGAAGTAACCTCCAAATGCAGCTTTGAAATTATCAAGGATCAGCTGCCAATAGCTAGTTATCGATTCAGGAATCTTCTTCTTTAGCATGGAATTGATATCATTTCTGCCTGCAGCAAAAAAGTATGCCGATAGGATAATCACAATTAACCCAAGAAAACCTTCTGCGATATTCTGTACAAAATTACCGGCCTTGCTCATGGTTAGAGGTTCTATCTGCTGGGCGAGATTCGAGACATAATTGCCGACTCCTTCAATCAGATTATTGATCATCGTCTGGACATTGGTAGGTAGTGTTTTCGAAAATCTCAGAATAGACTGCGTCAATTCGTCAAATTGAAGTTTAACACTTTCAATTATGACCGGCATATCATCTATTAAGGATCGAATTTCCTTTACCAACAAGGAAATGATTAACACTGTGATCGCAACAATAGCAGAAATAACGAGAATAAGAATAATTGCCGAGCTATGCTTGCGGTGCATCTTTACTCTCTTCTCAAGAAAATGAACTAAGGGATTTGCGATCAGTGCAATAATCCAGCCTATCACGAAGGGCATAAAGAATCTAAGAAGTGCAGGCAGTACAAAAATGAACAAAAGTGCACTCACGATTACTATCACAAAGTTTATAACTATTTTTAGATAGAGCAAAAATCGATTCATAGATCTCCTCTCACACGCCTCGCATAATCAGATCATAGCTTCTATATTCATTATAATATATTCAACAAACAAATAACAATCTATTTTCACCAATTATCTATATGATTTATTAATATATAATATAAGGAATATAAATCGTTTCCTTATCATCAGCTCAGATCGCAAGCTTATAAGCATGCTGCAGTATACTCATTACGCTTTTTATTATATCAGAAGCATAAATCAAGTAGCTTATCATCTCTGATCATGAGTCGACAAATCAGCTGCACTTTGCATGCTAGCTTTATCACGGAACTACCTGAAACGTATCGTATTTACTTATCTCTGCCTCCCGAGCCACCTACCATGCGAAGGAACAGAGTCAGAAAGAAAATCGTTGCTGCCAGTATAACAATAGTTGGACCTGTAGCTGTACTCATATAATAAGATAGGATCAACCCCAATATTCCGGAAAAAAGTGAGATTAATACAGAAAACAGATGATATTCTCTGACGTTAGAAGCTATATTACGGCTTGCTGCCGCCGGTAGGATAAGCAGGGCATTAATGATCAGAATCCCTACCCACTTAACTGAGAACATAACAATCACTGCAATGATAATACTAAAGTAGTCTTCCATCCGCCTAATATTGATATTTTTACTTTTCGCTAGGGACTCATTAACACTAATTGCATGTAACTTATTAAAGCCGACAAACCAAAAGCCGAGTGTCAACAGAAAAATTACAAATAGCAGGATAATTTCCTTCACCGTTATGCTCAGAATATCCCCCACCAGCAATGCTGAATACTTAGCGAAATTACCACCCCTGGATAGTATCACCAGTCCGATTGCCATGCTTAAGGATGCAAATACAGAGATAACCGTATCGGTAGAAACGGTTTTCCTGCGTTTAATACGGTTTAGAAGCAAGGCGAATACAATCGCGAATACCAGCATAGACAGATTGGTATCCGCCACTCCAAATAATGTACCAAGTGCAATTCCGGTTAATGCGGAATGTCCTAATGCATCGGAAAAGAAGGCCATTCGGTTATTTACAATCATTGTCCCAAGAATGCCGAATAAGGGCGTAATAATCAATACCGCCAATAATGCATTTTTCATAAAATCATATCCTACCCATGAGAAGGGTAATAGTGCTTCCAGCCCATTATATATTTGATTCATCTTTCACTCCTATCCGAAGGATTTCTTGAATTCTTCACTGCTTAGTACCTCTTCCGGTGAACCTTCCTTCAGAATAGTTTTATCCAGAAGAATCACATGATCGGCGTACTTCCTAACAAATTCAAAATCATGTGATACAATAATCATGGCAAGATCGAAGTTCATCTTCAATTTAGCGATATTATCATAGAATAAATTCATCCCATTCGAATCGATGCCGGACACAGGTTCATCCAGCAATAAAAGATTCGGTACCGGTGAGATGGCAATGGATAATAGTACTCTTTGCAGCTCCCCTCCTGACAAATCGCAGGCACGCTTATCGAGCAGCTCCTGTGCTTCAAAAACAGCTAACTGTTCCTTCACATACTGAGCAACCTTGGGATTTTTCCGAAGGAATATCGGAGAGTTACTTACATATCCTGCAAATAAATCGTATACACTCATAGGAGTATTCTTCTCCATATTAATGTATTGCGGTACATAGCCGATCTTAAGACTTTCAAGCCTATTATTCTTTAAATCATTAAATTCTATCGTACCTTCGTGTTTGATCTCTCCGATTATCGCCTTAATTAAAGTAGACTTACCTGCACCGTTTCTACCAATAATGACCGTTATCTTGCCACAATGTATATGCAGATTAATATTATCAATGATCAACTGATTGCCATCCCTCACACTAATGTTCTTCATCTTAATACAGTGCAAGCCGCAGGCAGTATCATGAAGCTTGGTCGATTTTATATGCTTACGTGACATATCTGTTGAAACCTTCATGCAATACCTTCACCTTTCCTAATGTTTACCTTTTTCAGTCAATCTTCTACTTACTTTATTAACTCTTTTAAGGTCTCCATATTTTTCTGCATTGCTTTTATATAGGAATCCTTCGAACCGTCTCCGGTTACCGCTGAATCAATAATATATACAGAAGCATCCGTCTCAGCTGCGATCTGACTGGCAATCGAATCACTGTATTGTATTTCGGTAAAAAGATAATGGATATTACCTGCTTGTACCTCGTCGATTATTTCTCCAATCTCTCCTGCACTTAACGAAGTATCCGAATCCAGAGGGACCGTATGAGCAACCGTTATTCCGATACGATTAGCAAGGTAAGAAAAGGCATCGTGGAATATAACCGCTTCCCTGGTGGTTACGGTATCCGTACTTATTTCGTTTGTTAACTCGGTGATCTGTTGATCGAGCGCCTTAATCTGATCAATGTATGCCAGGCTATTACTACTCAATTCGTCAGCAACAGATAATTCTGTTACTTTAGTAGTTTCGATATATTCCTGAAGACTTTCCGTGACATGTTCAATCTGTTTGATATAGAGACTCGGATCAAGCCATACATGGGCATTCCACTCTCCATGGTTATGTTCTTCCTCTTTTACCTCTTCATCGCCTTCCTCGGCCTCATGGGCGTGCTCCGTGGCGTTAGGAAGCATCTCAATTCCTTCACTTGCATCAATAATTGTTAAGTCTGGATAATTCGTCCTGATATCCTCCAGAAAGCTTTCCATTCCGCCACCATTAATGACCATAATATCTGCAGAGGATATAATCTTCATATCCTCTGTGGTTAATATATAATCATGAAGACATCCTGTATTCAGGTCAGTCAAACTCTTTACCTCAAGCTCGTCGATTCCTTGTGTCAGATTGAGACCAAGCATATAGATTGGATAAAAGGTCGTTACAATCTGAAGCTTGTCTTCTTCCATAGCAATTTCAGCTTCTGTTTCCTTTGTTGCTAATACAATTACTACGGAACCGATTATAGTTAATAGTGCCATAATTCCGACTAAAATGTATAGTTTTCTTTTCATAAGTTGTCCATTTATAATGCAAGTGCATTATATTTCCTTTCTTTAAAACATTTTCGCATGACTTTTAAATAATTAATCCGTCTAAATGCAACTCATTTGCAATAACTATTATATATTAGATTATTACCTTCTGTCAACACGTTTAGACTTGAGGTTATCTGGCTTCGTTACTATTGGACATATTCAAAGCTTATATATAGCTTCAACACACATATATATACAAACTCGGTGATCTTTTCGTTTCGCTGTATCACGTAGTTGTACATTAGATTCCACAGGACATAACCTAAGTACCGAACTAAGGCAAAAACTCCGATGTTATAATATATTTCCGCTTGTCATCAATGGTAATTTATGCTATGATTTCTCATAATTAATTTATTCCAGCCAGTATTCCAGGTTTCGGCTTAAGGAGGCCCTAATGAAAGATAGTAATATTAATAAACTGGTTACAGCAGCTCTAATGGCAGCAATGACCTGTGTAGCAACCATCGTAATCGCTATACCTTCCCCTGTAGGAGGCTTTATTCATCCCGGTGATGGTTTTGTCATTCTTTCCGGTGTTATCTTAGGTCCGTTCTTTGGTGGTCTTGCAGCCGGAATTGGCTCCATGATTGCAGATCTGATCCTTGGATATAGTGCCTATGCCGCAGCCACCTTGATAATCAAATGTCTCGCAGCGATTACTGCAGTATGTATCCATCATATCCTTCGCAAGAATAAGAAGGTTAAGCTGATCCCTATATTAACAGCAAGTGTCTTTGGTGGCGCTCTAATCACTCTAGGTTATTTTATCTTTGAAGGTGCTCTCCTCGGACTTGGATTTGCGACTGCTGCTATAAATATCCCCTTTAATCTAATTCAGAATGGCTTTGGGATAGTAATCTCTATTTTGTTATTCCCCTTATTACGAAAGATTCCGCAGATCAGAAGCATCATGGCAGATTAAAACTACCCTGTAATATAATTATTATTTTTGATTATGTCTACTATTAATTTATATAATGGCACTACTATTGACATAGTTACCTGTCAGCTCTATAATTTAGTTATATCGGAACTGGCGGATATGTGGATCAACCACGAGGGACCGATAGGAAATCTTCTTATATAAGAAGCTGGATTGTAAAGTCGACCGCCTGGGCAAATGCTCAGGCGGTTTTTTGTCGTTCAAAAACTGCACTTATTTCGATGCGTGTAAGACATAAAATAGCATCACTAATAAATTTAACGCTCAATACATCCAGGATATTCAATATGTTTTATATAATCTAGGATTAATCACGAACAGAAAGAAGGTAAAAAATGAACGTATGGTATGATTTTAAGCCGGGAAAGTGGCAGAATGAAATTAATGTACGTGATTTTATTTTAACGAATTACACCCCATTTGACGGAGACGAGAGCTTCTTATCTTCCGCTACAAAACGCACCCAGAAACTAAACGATAAATATAAAAAGCTGCAAGTAGAGGAGCATCAAAAAGGAGTATTATCCATTAACACGGATAAGGTGTCTTCTCTTTTAACCTACAAGCCTTCTTATCTGGATAAAGAAAAGGAGCTTATTGTAGGTTTTCAGACAGATGCTCCCCTACGAAGAGGAGTCAATCCTTTTGGCGGAATACGGATGGCCAGACAGGCCTGTGAAGCATATGGTTATACATTATCGGAAGAGGTGGAAGAACATTTTCGATATCGTACTACACATAATGATGGAGTTTTCCGAGTATATACCCCTGAGATGCGTGCTGCCAGAAAAAGTGGCGTCATTACCGGTCTTCCCGACGCTTACGGACGAGGGCGAATCATTGGTGACTACAGAAGAGTCCCTCTTTATGGGGTAGATTATCTGATCGAGCAAAAGCAGGTGGATAAGCTAGCGCTTGGTGAATGCGTGATGAACGACGAGACCATCCGTACACTGGAGGAGCTGTACCGTCAAATTGACTTCCTTGAGCAGCTGAAAACTATGGCGCTCGGCTATGGCTATGATATAGCGAAGCCGGCAACGAATGCGCAGGAAGCTGTACAATGGCTTTATTTTGCTTATCTCGGCGCTATCAAGGAACAGAACGGTGCAGCTATGTCCCTAGGCAGAACTTCTACCTTCCTGGATATTTACTTTGAACGGGATCTAAAGTATAGAATTATAGATGAAACACAGGCGCAGGAAATAATCGATCAGTTTGTACTAAAGCTAAGAATGGCAAGACAACTTCGAACTCCGGATTATAACGAGTTGTATGCAGGAGATCCCACTTGGGTTACCGAAGCGATTGGTGGTATTGCAGAAGATGGTAGGAGCATGGTTACGAAGAATAGCTTTCGATTTATACATACTCTAACCACCTTGTCTCCTGCTCCTGAACCAAATCTGACAATATTATGGTCCCCCAAGCTTCCTGTTCGCTTTAAGAATTATTGTACCAAGATGTCGATTGAGACAGACTCCCTCCAATATGAAAACGATGAGCTGATGAGACCGTCCTTCGGAGATGATTACGGAATTGCCTGCTGTGTATCTGCGATGCGTATCGGGAAGCAAATGCAATTCTTCGGAGCCCGCTGTAATCTCGCCAAGGTATTATTGATGAGCCTAAACGGAGGCAGAGATGAACTCAGTGGTGAACAAGTAGGACCGGTGATAGCGCCCTTTGAAGCAGGGACCCCTCTCAACTATGATGCGGTCATAAACAGCTTCTTACCAATGATGGATTGGCTATGTGGCTTATATGTTAATACTATGAATATCATACATTATATGCATGATAAATACGCTTATGAGAAATTGCAGATGGCTCTGCATGATACTGAAGTAGAGCGCCTGATGGGTTTTGGCATCGCTGGATTGTCTGTTGTTGCTGATTCCCTTAGTGCCATCAAACATGCTAACGTAACCCCTGTCAAAGATGAACGTGGTATTATAACTGATTTTATTATTGAAGGAGAATATCCTACCTATGGAAATAATGACGACCGCGTTGATGAAATTGCATCCATGCTAGTAGAAGAATTCATCACTAGGCTACGCAAGCATCCTACCTATCGAAATGCCTTACACACCCTATCCATACTTACGATTACCAGCAATGTAGTATATGGAAAGAAGACCGGTTCTACTCCGGACGGTAGATCAAAGGGAGCTCCCTTCGCTCCCGGTGCCAATCCTATGCACGGACGCGAAAAGAAGGGGGCCCTGGCTTCTCTACAATCAGTTTCAAAACTGAATTATGATTACTGTATGGATGGCATCTCCTACACCTTTACAATCACTCCGGAAGCCTTGGGTAAATCTGATCCGATACGCGTGCAAAACCTCACCTCGCTACTGGACGGTTATTTTCAGTCAGATAGCCATCATATCAATGTCAATGTCTTGAATCGCTCCATGTTGATTGATGCAAAAGCCAATCCGGAGAAATATCCGAACCTGACCATTCGAGTATCCGGATATGCAGTTCGCTTTAACTCCTTAAGCGATAAGCAGAAGGAAGAGGTTATCGCAAGGACATTTCATGAGAGGATGTAAACCAATGAATTACCATTTTGTTATTGAAGAGGATGTAAACCAATGAATTATCATTATGTTATGGAATAGTGGTATTAAGCTTATACAATAAAGACATGCTGTAATAAGTTCAATAATTTATAATTCACACAACCAGGGAATGTGAAAAGATTAAGCGGAATATAAATTTTGTCTACAAACCGGATGAAAGTGGGATTCAACGGATGCGAACTGGTTGAATGTAAATGTATTTATAAACTGGAGTTTTATACTCAACCTAGATACGAACCAGATACGAACTTTGTATTGTAAAATATTGAATATGCCAATCATATAGTGTATAATATGGCAGTACAACTATTTGATTAAGGAGATTAATTATGGCTAACCAGAGCAAGAATCTAAAACAAAATAAAGCTTCAAATAAAAATCATAATAATCGGACAAGTCCTCCGGATACAAAAATCATTTACCTCCTTCCTATGATCTTCGTAATTGCAATCCTGCCTTTCATAGTAAAACTGCGGGAATACTCAACCCCCCTTTCGCAATATAAGTGGTTTACAGAAAATGGTGTCTATTATGATTTCTTTTTATATTATAAGCAGACTTTTCTTATTGCAGCTGCCATAATTATGTTTGCATTTATATTATATAAGGTGTATAACGACAAACAGTCCATTCATTTTACTAAAACATTTATTCCTTTGGGAATCTACGCATTACTTGTTTTCCTGTCATCTGTAATATCCGAATACAGAAGCTTTAGCTTTACAGGGACCTTCGAACAATTTGAATCTCTGTTTGCAATATTGGCTTACTGCCTGCTGGTTTATTATGCCTACCAGTTCATAAGAGGTGAAAGGGATCTTAAATATATTCTTTATGCATTACTCATCAGTGTAATTTTATTATGCCTTTTAGGATTTACACAAATCTCAGAACATGACTTTTACCAATCAAATATAGGCTGGAATTTGATATCCACCACAGCCTACCGAAACCATATTGATGCATTTAATTTTGTTATGGAAGCCAATCGGGTATACCTTTCCTTTTATAATCCTAATTATGTCGGAATGTATGTCGCTTTGGTTCTTCCGATTATGCTTTTTATGGCCTTATTCACGAAGAAGCTATGGCTCAGACTCATATATCTGTCCAGCGTTTTCGGTCTGATCGTGTGTTTATATGGTTCAAAGTCAACCGCAGGTCTGGTCGGTATCGTTATTGCAATTGCTCTTTCCGTGGTTCTATTATGGAGATATCTTATGAAATACTATTATATTTCCATTCCAGTGATCATCATCATTATTGCTGCGCTATTTATCGTTAATGCCAAAACGAATAATTATTTCGGAATGCAATTCGAGAAGCTAACTAACATACAAAAATCCGAGCCTGTACTAACTGAAATACAGACTAATGATGATAATATCGTAATTAAATACAACGGAAATACCCTAAAGGTTATCTTTGTTTACGATGAAGCAACCGGTTTCTGCTCCTTTGTATTCAAGGACGAGAATGACTTCGACATACCGTATACCTATGAAACCGTTAACGGGCCTGCGATTATTATTGACCCCAGATATCCTGATTTTGTATTTACACCTACCTTGTTCGAGGATATTATTGGATTTTCAGTACCAATCTCAGGAAACATATGGAACTTCACCAATCAGGCAGGTGATAATACTTATTACTATATTAACCGTTATGGACGGTTGGACAAGATGATTACCGCCCCTTCTGCCATCTTTACCGGATATGAACGCTATGCATCCGGTCGTGGTTATATCTGGTCCAGAACAATCCCTCTTTTAAAGAATAAAATATTACTTGGTTCCGGAGCAGACACCTTTTCCATTGTATTTCCTCAGTCGGATTATGTTAATATGTACAATTATGGTTATCAAGGCCAGCTCATGTCTAAGCCACATAGCTTATACCTGCAAATAGCTGTACAAAGCGGTGTCTTATCATTAATTGCTTTTCTAGTTTTCTATGGAATGTACTTTTTCTCGAGCCTCAGAATCTATATAAAAGGCCATTTCCAGAGCATCTATATGGTATGTGGGGCAGCAATTTTATGCGGTACCTTGGGCTATATGGTTACCGGTATTTCCAATGATTCAACCATCACTGTTTCACCTATATTCTGGCTCCTAATCGGTATCGGGTTAGCAGTTAATCAGAAAGCGAAGCAAGAGCTATAAAGACTTCTTCAGATACATCTTAATTGTTAATTAATTTGTATCTATTCTAAGTCAGGACAAGCATATTAAAAGCACCCCGTGGAACGAAATGCATATCGCGGGGTGCATATACCTTACGAGATGCTTCTGTTATACACTCTTAAACTCCATTTCAATTTATCCATTCATCTTACTATTATTCTTTCGACTAAAAGTAGGTCATTTGCAATCAAAGCACACCTCTAATCCCTATCACCCACTTGAATTCTTCAGTCCTAACAACTCTCCGTTTCTATAGGCTACTGTCTACTATTAGATACACCTATATGTCAGATATAACAGCATCTAATTAAAGATTAATTAAATATTACCATCCGCTCAGGAATACTATCAGTTATATCTATGTAGCATCTTACAAAGGTCTCGGTTTCTCCTGTAATAAGAGTTTATGACCATATCAATATACCGACCAAACCGAAGTTCCTGTGTGAAGCATTTCTTTCAGAAATATCATTTTTCTTACTACATACCGGTGACAATCATTACGGTTATCTTATCAGATAATCTAGCTACTGAGAATTGCGAGAAGCAATAAGTCAGTTGCATAAGGAACTGATATCTCAGCAAACACCATAACCATGTTACTAGATACAATTAGTTACTCAAGACAAACCATTCCTGATTGTATTAAAATAGATAAGTTCAAGGGCAATGCCAATACAGAGAAATATCATTGAACAAAAAGGTAAATGACCTGATGCTTCTCTATAACGAGCTCGTCAGCTTAAAGAATGGTTCTATGATATTTGCCAGAGCAGTAAGTACTCCTACTAGCGCACGGCATTCAGGGAATGGATAAAAACTGCAGAAAAATCAGGCATCGCTGAACTCGAGAGCTGCGCAGCTACATACAGGAACTGGTCGGAAGGTATCCTAAATGCTTTTAAGTACGGATACACAAATGGTCCGACGGAAGGTTATAACAATAAAATCAAGGTATTAAAAAGAATATCCTATGGGATGAAAAACTTTAAGAGATTCAGAACCAGGATAATACACTGCTCTATCTGATAAAAAAATGGTCGACGAGCGAGAAGCTTATTTCGCATGCCCAAAAACAAGAATTGTAATACCAAACATCAAAATGGCTCTAAACATAGAAAAAGAGCGGAATTCACAGGAAGCCCACCCCTACTATTTGACACAGTGCCAATATAAAAGCCTGCCATATCTCTATGGCAGGCTTTTATTGAATTCATTGTCGAACTAATACCAATTAATTACTTAACAGTAATTGTCTTACCAAGATTGATGGTATGAAGAATGTAATTACTGTTGCTAAGTACCTCATGATACTGTACGGATCTTAAATAGATAGTCTTACCTACAACTGAGTAGTCAATATTTACAAGGTCAGCTACAAGAATTTCGTCACCCTTCAGATTAAAGGTAACAGCCTTATCAATAGCTGCTTTAATATGTGCTATGTCATTTTCGTTAAAATTATCTACAGTAACATAAGGGCTATCAAATGTATAAGTAGGAGCTTCCTGTGTATCAGTTACACCAAATGTAACAGTTTCTCTAAAGGTATAACCAGTTATTGCATTACCGCTAGCTGCAGTTACAGTCCAAGAACCCTTATCTGCTTTAACAATCTTTCCACCAGTAGCAGGTGTTAAATTGATTTGCATATTTGTACCAAGAGTTACTGCAGCAGTATCAAATACTTTACCCTCATAACCATTACCTGCACCAAGAATATCTACAGAAACAGCAGCATCACTAAGAGCTATTCTCTGATTTCTGACACCGTTACTAGCATAACCGAATAAGGATACTGTAACCTTAGCATCATTGTTACCACTCCACTCATTGAGCTTCATATCAACAGTTGTAGCATCTGCCTCTAATCTATAGGAAGTAGAAACAGTATCGCTAGTAGGCTTTGCTACAGTTACTGTAACATAAGTAGGCATAGCCTTCCCAGATGTTGTATCTTTTGCGGTAATCTTATACACATAAGTACCTGTAGCAGATTCTACATTATTAGGATTTTCAAATAAGTACTTCTGTGATCCAGTTGAATTTGCTACTGGAGTAGCAGTTGGATTAACTGTAATGTAAGGGCCGTTAGCAGGATTACTTGTGCGATCAATTGCAACGCTGTACTTGCCGCCGTCCATCTTATCGCCATACTGATCCTTAACAGTTACTTCAACAGTTTTATTATCAATTACATCATCATCATTGGATAATGTAAAGCTATTAGTATTTAAGGTTACTACGGATACTTCTCTTCTTGCACCAACTGTAATTGCGATGGAACCAACTACTACTTCATCCCATTTTACAATAACAGATGCGCTACCAATACCAACAGGTGTTAAGTTGCCTTGGTTATCAACCAATAATACACTAGTATTAGAGGAGGACATCTCCCAACCATCTACACCATACACTTGATTATCATTGTTGTTCTTATAATCATCATCGCCATTAGCCTTTTTGATTAATGCCTTAACATATAATTTAAAGTTGTTATCATCAACTGCGATGGTATGATTTACTTTCTTGAAATTATCCCAACTTGTTGCAACATCAGATGCAACGATGCTGGTTGCCTTATCAAGAACCTTCTCAACACAGGTAAGAACACCCTTTACTTCAAGAGCACCAACCTCAGTTCCGCCATCGTATTTCCATGTATGGAACTTAGCTGTAATAGTTGCTGTATTACCAATAGTATACATTGTCACTTCTTTGTTGTTACCTATATACAAATTAGTATCTGCTGTCTCAAGTGTTACTCTTGTCAACAGATCTGAGGTTGCAATATTAACGCCATCAGCGTTTAACAAAGCGATCTTAATTTCTGTAGACTCGAAAACCTGAACCTGATTAGTCAGGATCTTGATTTCCTTAACATCTTCTACCTTAGTAGTTGCTGCTACAAACTTAACGTCTTTCATGTCAGTATATCTAACAACATAAGTTGCACCTGCAGCAAAATCATTGTACATATCAACAGTAGCTACCTTCTTATCTTCGCTTAATGTAACCTTCTTAGCAAGCTCTACTACTTCAGTAGTTCCAACTAATCTAACGATTGAAATCTTAGATGTATCGGTTACTTCAGAGTCAAAGGATAAATTGAAAGTATCAAGGTCAACCTGCTTAGCTTCAACCATGGAACCAGCAGCTTTTACTTTGTATGTAGCTTCAGCTGTTACATAGCTTGCATACTTAGTTGCATCTGATAACCAGCTTGTGTACTTAGCCTTAGACTGGAATGCACGAGCGGTAATTGTATACTCACCAGCCTTAGTAGCTGTGAATACACCCTTATCATCAATGGATGCGCCCTCGGGAGATACGGACCATCTTGTGATAGCCTGAGAACCCTTAGTCTTGTTAGCTACTGTAACATAGCTTCTGTTAAAGTCATGACCAACACCTACAGCAACCTGACCATCTTTAGGCAGATTGGTGATTGTTAAGTCTTTGATGTTATCTCTAACAGTAACGGTAGCTGTAAGCTCATCAACTTCCTCACCCTTCTTATCGGTGATAACTACGGAAATCTTTGTCTTACCAGCAGCTTCTGCTGTTGCGAGACCGTTCTTCTTGTTAACGGATACTACATTTTTGTTAGCTGAAGACCAAAGGTACTTCCAGCCTGTTACTTTGTTTGAGATGTTGAAGTCAAATTCGTCCTTGCCATCTACACCAAGATGTAATGTCTTGGTAGATGCATTGAGCTTCGGTGCCTTAGCAGCGAAAGCGCCTGCAGCAGGAGCGAGAGCAGTTACGATCATCGCTAATGCCAGAACGAAGGATAACTTCTTAAAGAAATTCTTCTTCATATTCTTACTTCCTCCTTAAAATATATGGTTTGGTGTTATATTCTGCGCTCCATTACTCATTTCACAAAGTTTGTAAACCCCGTAAAATATAGAAAAGGTGACGCTTAATATAATCTTCCAACAACAAGATGATTATAACAATAAAGGAAAAAAAGGTCAAGTCTTTTATCCGTGTAATTTGGATATTTTACCAAATGGCCATCCTCCTAAACCGCTCTAATCTTCCGCGTTAGGTAGATTACATCTTAGTCAAAAAGCTTCCCGGGAAGACCCCTCTTCATAGCATTCGCCGCGAAATCCACTTACTGCAACAGACGTAGAATAGGATGTGACTTCATCTGATGCTTTGGCTGACCTTGCGGTTCCTGTACTGTTGCTTTGACTATGGTTATAATATGAACTTCTGTTGTGTCAAATTTATGTCAGGCTTTTGTCATAATTAGATTATTTTCAAAAATTCCTCCACAACTGTCTGCATTTTTTCCGTATCACACACTTTAGTATGCAATACAGGGGCTGTACGTATCTCTTCCACCGCATTCGGAATTACTGTCTTGGATAGCTTATTCAACATAAGTGCCTGCTCATAATCATCCTCCGGTATTTGCGAGATATGGAGAGCCTCCAGTACACTTTTACCGAATTTATATGGGCTGGCAGTAGATACAATAACTGTTTTTGTTGTATCCAGGGTTTTGGTCCGATAATTATGATATACACTGGCTGCTACTGCGGTATGCGTATCCATTACATACCCATCTTCGGCATATACCTTATCTATCGCTTCTTTTGTCTCCGTCTCGGAGGCCCAGCCACCAAGAAAGCTCCTAAGATTTTCTTTCATCGCATCCGTTATCTGATAAACTCCATGGGAGGTCAGTGCATTCATCAGTTCTGCAGTTATATTAGAATCATTATCAGCGATATGATAAATCAAACGTTCCAGATTGCTGGAGATCAGTATGTCCATGGATGGTGACTTGGTTAATATAAATTCCCTGTTCCTGTCATATCTACCTGTCTCAAAGAAATCAAACAACACCTTATTCTCATTGGAGGCACAGATTAACTTCTCAATCGGAATACCCATATGCTTTGCATAATATGCAGCAAGGATATTACCAAAGTTTCCGGTCGGTACAACAAAATTAATCTTCTCACCATCGACAATTTGACCCTGCCTTATTAAGGAGGTATAGGAATAAACATAATATACAATCTGTGGCACCAAACGGCCGATATTAATGGAATTGGCTGAGGAGAACAGGTAACCTGCCTTCTTAAGACGAGCTGCTAAGTCTTTATCATTAAACATCTTCTTAACACCGGTCTGCGCATCATCAAAGTTACCTCTGATTCCTACAACATGAGTATTGGCTCCCTGCTGGGTAACCATCTGCTTTTCCTGTACGCTGCTAACACCGTCCTTCGGGTAAAATACGATTATACTTGTCCCCTTGACATCAGCAAAGCCAGCTAGGGCTGCCTTACCTGTATCTCCTGAGGTAGCCGTAAGTATTACAATCTCTTCTTGAACATTATTTTTTTTTGCCGACGTCGTTAATAAATGAGGCAAAATCGATAATGCCATATCCTTAAATGCTATGGTTGCTCCGTGAAAAAGCTCCAGATAAAATGTCTGGCCTACCTTTTTAATTGGAGCAATCTCAGGAGTGTCAAACTTCGAATCATATGCCTTCGCAATACACTCCTTCAGTTCCTCATCGGAATAATCCGTGAGAAATAATTTCATTACCTCGTAAGCCGTCTCTTGATAGCTAAGCCTGGACAGCTCTTTCATTGACTTTACAAGAACTGGTATTGTTTCCGGAACGTATAATCCGCCGTCCGGGGATAATCCCTGTAGAACAGCCTGTGAAGCTGTTACTCTGTTACTCGAATCTCTTGTGCTCCTATACATTAGGTTCATAATTATTTCAATCCCCTTTACTCATATTTATTTGACGTCTACTCATCATACCTGATCTTTACTTAATAATAAGCTTCATCGATATCATCACCAATAATAAGTCCTGATAAAGCTTTATGAGCACAGGCAGTCGGAAATAGGAAAGCCTCCGTAAACACGTATAAATCGCCTTCACACTTTCACACGTCACAAGTTTCAAGTATTATAACATGACAGTTCTTCAGACACAATACGTATCCCTCTATTTTTCTTTATAAAATTCGTGCCCACCATGCTTAAACAGCCAATTCAGATTATCATCAAACCATCTCGCACTGCTGGACTTTGTTCGCTTTCTCGCAACAAAATATAATGCACCTTCCGAATAATCTTCTCCTTCCAGTGCTCTGATTACCGCTTCCTTTGTATTATCAGATATGTCTACCGACCAATAGCTCTTATCATCTACTGGTGAAAACTGATACTCTCCGTCCTTATTCTGGAATATGACATCTTCCACATTATCCGGGAAACTATCATCGGCGATTCGGTTAAAAATTACATTTACAATTAAAATCTTACCTACCATATCTTCGCCGCCAGCCTCCGCCTGAACGATACGCTCCAGCATACGGATTTCTTTTTTGGAAACATCGATTACATAAGGAGAGCTCGTTTCCTCTGTCGACAAGCTTTGGATCTCATCCTCCGATGGAGAATCTTTCTTAGCCTCAATCAGGGGAATTCCATTGCCTGTGGAGGATACTACTGTGCTAATCGAAGCAAAATCAGGCATCTGATCCAACAATTCATTATACTCTTCTTGATTCATGGCGGTGCCAAGCAGCCACATTGTATTAGCTTCTATCCCTGCATCGGATGATACCTCTGCGGTAACTGCATTCATATCCCGTGTACTTCCAAGTCCTGTCTGCATAACCTCTGCTACACCAAATGGATTTTGTATCTTTGATTGGATTAACAGAATTGGAAGGTCTGCTACTTGCAGATCAGACAATTCTTCATTAATCTTCTCTTGTGTCTCTTCAGCTTTCGTGCTTATCCCTGCCGCTTTGGAATTGATGTTATAAAACACGTCAGATCCCATAATCAGCATCATTACAGATAATGCATATGCCGTAATCACCATTATGATACCATGCTGGCTTTCATGCAATTTTCTCTTTTGAAGAAACGAATTTATTATTGACATAAATTTTTCCTCTTTTCTAGATCTTTCACTGGTTAGAATTTTCCATTTATTGGAATGATTGGTAATGATATCAGCATTATAGGCAAAGGTTGATTTAGTGTCAATAAGTCAATCACAATTTCGTGACAAACCACCATAAGTGGATACCTTAATTTACCATCTGTGGAAATTTAGTACAACTAATCATTCTAAATCATCCTTTATTTTGTGTGTATTGCACATACTAATTTTAACATTTTATTAACTATATATTAAATATTTTACGTGCTTTTCTCAATATTTATACATATTCTACTGCTTTAGTACGTTTTAAGGGCTAAAAATGTGTCATTCTACACAAATGGACCTTAATAGTTTGTTAACAATTTATCATATCCCTCTGTGTATGTTGATATACCTAACTTTATCTGTTATATTGTTATAGAGGTGGTTAAATTATGTTGCCAGGCGTATATCAGTCCTCCATGAAAAATGGAAAAACCTATTATCGAGCCTCCATAACTCATCGAGCTAAGCATATAAGCTTAGGGAGCTATTTCCGTGAAGAGGATGCAAGTAAAGCATATCTTCTTGCGGTAAAGATACTAACAGACAACTCGGTTCCCGATATTGAGGGGTATCCCGATGGTTGTCCGCTTTCCTTCCATAAATGGGTGGTTCTGATCAATTATCGGGATAATCTTATCTATTTCAAAAATCCAATCTACCTTAAGAAGAGATATTTCTTATATTATTTAGATATCAAAACCTGCCTTCGTTTTGATGCGGAGGATCTCTTTTATTATGCTCACCACAAAATTATGAAACGAGGCGGCCATCTCTTTGTATCCGATTACGGCATGCAGGTTAATATACTATCCAGATACGGTATCAAAAACTATGCTGTTGCCGGTAAGGATTATCTGTTTGTTAACGGTAACAACCATGACTATAGCTATCAAAATATAGAAATTGTAAATCCATACCACGGGGTAACAAAAGTTATGAAGAAAGGGCTTCCTTATTACATCGCTAAGGTCCATATAAACGGTGATTATCTGATTGGTAGATACCGCAGTGAAACAGAGGCTGCTATAGCATATAATAAAGCTGTATTAATATTAAGAAATAAGGGGTTAAAAAGAAATTATCCGCAGAATTATATAGAAGGAATGGATGAGATCACTTATGCTTCCATTTATCAGAAACTGAGAATATCCAAGAAATTAATAATATATGCTGATTCCATTAATAATATGTAACTATTCAAAACAGCAGAAATATTTAGAAAACAGACGTGAATGCCTGCATTCTAAGGACTATGTTTATATATTTCTACTGGAACGACCAAAACAGTGAGGAAATCCGTAGGATTTTGAGCCTGATCTGAATAGTTGCAATAATGATAATAATCATAGTGAAGTGGTTTACACTAATATATTAACAATGTTTTAAATTTTATTAATAAACTACCTTTCTTGTAAATATGTGCTATAATAAACTTATATTTTTTCTTCTTCCGTTTTTATAGTTTTGCAAATGAAAGCCATTGACTACTCCAACAAGTGCTCTAGTACATTCGGAATGTACTAACTTGTATAGGAATAATCAATGGCTTAATTTGTTATGGTTCATTTTTCAATTCTACAGTAAAAACTGTTCCATTCTCATCGCTTTTAGCAGATATTTTTCCTTCGTGCATCTCAATGATACTCTGTGCAATCGCCAGCCCAAGTCCGCTGCCGCCTGTTTCTGATGATCTTGAGGTTTCCACTCGGTAGAAGCGTTGGAATATTCTCGTTAAATCCTCCTTCGGTATCACATCTCCGAAATTCGTGACGGTAATTACTATTCCCTGTTCTTCCTTCACAAGCTCAATGATAATATTCTTGCCGTCTCTACCGTACTTGATTGCATTACTGATCAAATTGGCAAAAGCTCTGGCCAGAAGGTTTCCATCCGCTTTAATTATGGCAGAACTGTACTTAGAGCAGAATTCATATTCGAGGTTATATTCAGAGAAGCTAGGATAGAATTCATCGACCAACTGATTAATCATTTTAACCATATCAACCTCGGAATAATCCGCCTTAACCTCACCAAAATTGAATTTAGTATAAGTAAAGAGATCTTCAATCAGTTTCTCCAGACGCTTCGATTTGTTATAAGCAATATCAATATATTTTCTCTGGGTTTCCTGGGTTAATTCCTTAGAGGACACCAGATCCAGATATCCGATAATAGAGGTTAAGGGTGTTCGAAGGTCATGGGCTACACTCGTTATCAATTCATTCTTAGCATATTCGCTGCGACGTTCATTCTCCATAATCTCCTTAATATCATCCGCCATCTGATTTAGCTTAACAGCCAATAATGCAAATTCATCCTCATTGTTAATCTCAATACGATTATTAAAGTTTCCTTGAGATATCTGGTTAATACCATCGATCATTTCCTTAATATAAGAAATGAATTTCTTCGTCAACAGCAGAAAGTAGGTGATAAACAGAATAATTCCCGCTACTATCGTCAACATGGTAATAATCGCGGCCGATGCTCCCGAGAGCTCCTGAAAGCTTTTACCCAATATGATATAAATCCCGATATGCAGTAGCGCAATGGTCAGCAGCATATACAAGAGACTCAAGATGCTATATAAAACAATCTCGAATCGAAAGCTTTTGAAAATGCTATTCTTCAATCTTATAACCAACTCCCCATACCGTTTTTATTATCTGTGCATCTCGTGAATCCATCTCTATCTTCTCTCTAATTCTACGGATATGAACCATCACTGTATTGTTTGCTTCGTACATCTTCTCATTCCAAACTCGCTCAAAGATATCATCCGTAGAAAAAACCCTTCCCACATTACTTGCCAGCAGATATAAGATATCAAATTCGATTGGGGTCAGCTTCACATCCTTGCCGTAAGCATTCACCTTATGATTTTCCTTATTAATAATCAAATGATCCAGTACGATTTCCTTGTCCTGCTTCTCATCATGAGAACTCGGATTGAATTTGGTATATCTTCGAAGCTGGGACTTCACTCTAGCCGTCAACTCCAATGGATTGAAGGGTTTTATTACATAGTCGTCGGCTCCTGTTCCCAGTCCAATAATCTTATCCAAATCGGCTGACCGGGCACTCAGCATAATAATCGGTACCGTACTTGTCTCACGGATCTTTTTACACATAGTAAGCCCATCCATACCGGGCATCATAATATCCAGTATCACAAGCTTGACATCTTCTGTCTCCAAAAGCTTAAGTCCCTCTCTTGCACTGTTGGCCTTAAGCACCAGATACCCTTCACTCACCAGATGAATCTCTACCAAATCCGCTATATCCTTATCATCATCCACCACTAAAATTCCGACCTGTTCCATAATGACCATACCTTTCTTAAAACCAATAAAATTCATGACAAGCGTACCATCACGCTGTGGCTACGTGCAATTTTGCTTGCTAAATTCTGTATTCACACTAGCCCAAACATCCCGTTTCTTTGACATAGCTCTTCCCAAGGTTGTTCTTTATTCTCCAAATACAGTTCGGGATTCATCTTCCTTAGTTTATCATAATCATAACATATCCATAATCAAAAATCTTTAAAATTTTCTTAATAATACGTACAACTTCCTTAATTAGCGCATATGAAGCAAAGTCATTCACACAGTCAGGAAGCATGTGGGGGTACCGCATAACCAGCGGCCGGGGTATGAGCTTATGTTATTTTAGATCAGGAAGGTTCCTTACTGCCACTTCCGCTTTATATTATGCGACAAGCCCGTAAATCGGATTTGTCTGAGCACAGGAACCCTTCAAAAGATAAGCACTTCTAATCCTCCTCCGGTTCCTGTGTGAGTTGTCCGATTTACGGGCTGCTATAAGCATAGTATAGAGCGGTTAGTGGCATAAGGGTTCTTCCGTTATAAAATCACATAAGCCCATACCTCGGCCGCGTCACTCATACACCTTCCGGCATGCTTCCGTAACCTTATTATTATCGCAAAATTTCTCATTCCATTTGTTTCTGATTTACTTTTTACTTAGTCCGTGTTAGAATACAACCTGTGAGTAGCATAGATGATCGCGCCTAACAAAGGTGAGGAAAGTCCGGGCTTCATAGGGCAGAGTGCCGGATAACGTCCGGTGGAGGTGACTCCAAGGCTAGTGCAACAGAAATATACCGCCAAGAAAACGCTTGCTTGCAAACGTTTCTCTTTGGTAAGGATGGAAAGGTGGTTTAAGAGACCACCGCCTTACTGGTAACAGTAGGGGCTATGTAAACCCCACTCGAAGCAAGACCGAACATAAAGCGATACGGCTGCCCGCCGTGCTTTAGGGTAGGTCGCGTAGTACCCGCGAAAGCGGTACTGGAGCCACATGGTAACATGTGGTCAAGATAGATGATCATCCAAGACATAACCCGGCTTATCGTGCTGCTCATACCTTAAAACAACTACCACCAACAAATTCTTTTAATATTGAATTTTTCGGTACTGTCTCACTGGGTGCACCAATGAAATAATCCAAAAACTTCAGTAATCTCTTTGCTTCCACATACTCCTGACAATTTCGATCAATTCCAAATAAAATCGGTTCTGCATACTGTTTTAATACGGCCAGCTCATAGATCAATGCCGAATTGAACATTACATCCGCATCCTCCTGGAAGGGGAAAATATTCTCATCCTCACCGCGTCTGACGGAAGGCCACATAGAAATCGTTTTCTGAGCGGAAGCTCCTCTTGTTCTTGCATCTCTGACCATTCTTCGGAGCAGTCGCCCGTCAGTGGTAGGAATACGATTATGCTCATCAATATTTAACTGGGTCAATGCACTAATATAAATCTTAAACTTACTTTCTCTCGGCAGCGAATGGGATAATGCATCATTCAAACCATGAATCCCCTCAATCACCAGGATATCGTCCGTACCCAAGGTCAGAAAATCTCCTTTATACTCCCGCTTCCCACTCACAAAGTTGAAAATCGGCATTTCTACCGTCCTGCCATCCAACAGTTCATTCATATCCTTATTGAATTGTTCAATATCAATTGCTTCCAATGCCTCGAAATTAAAATTGCCATCCGCATCCTTCGGAGTCTTTTCCCGTTCAACGAAATAATTATCCACTGCAATCGGATGCGGCTTTAAGCCATGGGCTTTCAGCTGTATACTTAACCGATGTGAAAATGTAGTCTTACCCGAGGAAGATGGTCCGGCTATCATGATGAATTTCTTTCCACCCGCTTTCTTGATACTTTCAGCGATATCACTAATTTTCTTCTCTTGAAGTGCCTCCTGAACCAAAATTAATTCATTCAGATTCCCCTTTGATATCACATCATTGAGTGCACCCACATTAGGAATATCCATCATCTGCGCCCATTGATTCGCTTCCTTCAAGGTAACATACAGCTTCGGTTGATTAACAAAAGGTTCTACTACGGATGGATTCTTCTTATTGGGCAGTAATAGCAGTAAGCCACCATCATAAAGCATGAGATCAAAACATTTCAGCATACCTGAACTTGGCGGCATATAACCATAATAATAATCCTCGAAGCCGTCAAGGCTGTATATATTAGCCTTGGATACTCTACGATAGCGGAATAATTTCTCCTTATCATACATGCGATAGCGACGGAACAGCTCAATCGCATCATCTGTTCCGATACTACGTTTCATAAACGGGATGTCTCTTTGGACTATATCCGTCATACGCTTCTTAATTGCCAGAATACGATCCTCCGTCATCGGAAATTTCCCCTGATAATCGCAATACAATCCGCTACTAATTGCATATTCCACAGATACCTTCTTTACATTTTCATTACCGAACTCCGAATAAATCGCCTTAAGCATGACCAGTACCATACCCCGTTGATAGGTCTTGCTGCCAGCATCCTCACTTACCGTTACAAAACGGATCGAACAATTATCATTTACACGCTTAAACAGCTCCCGTAATTTATTATTCACGAAAGCCAATATAATCTGACTGTTATACTCCTTTTGAAAATCTCTGCTGATATCTAAAAGTGACGTACCGCTGGGATATTCATAACTCATACCGTTAATTTCAACCTTAATCAAATGCTTTGCTTCCATATATATCACCCCTTATTTTATTTATAGTATTCCAACCCACAACGAATCAAAGCGATCTTCTCTTCTATCTCTTTTTCCCTGGCCATTGCATTCTCAGTCTGCTCTGCCCTTAGGGTCCGAAGAATATTCTCACATAGTTCAAAATCCCATAGGAGGAATTCCCGAAGGACCGGATGCTTTTCCTCTAATAAAAGTCTACCGTAATAAAAATGCTCCTTCTTAGTAAGCTCATAATGATCCTGTTCTGATACCATACCTTTCGAAATAGCTTTCATCATCATATAGAATTTGCCATCGTCCTTAACCATGTTCTCTCTGACAATCATAAAATTCAGATCCTGTAGCTTGCTCCTGACTTTATTGATTTCTGACTGAGGTTGTAGAATCAGCTCCTTTACCTTCTGCACAAGCTCCAGTCTCTCTTCAAGAATTTGTATCATTAAAGCGCCTCCCATTCCGGCAATCAAAATGGTATCCACTTCTTCCTCCAGTAATTTCTCCAAGCCATTGGAGCGACGGGTCTCTATTTGCTTAGAATAACCATATTTCTCTATATTGTCTTTCGCTCGGTCAATCGGCCCCTGATTCACATCCATAGCAATGACCTTATCTGCTATCTCCTTCTCTATCAGATAAATTGATGTATAAGCATGATCACACCCCACATCAGCTACCCTTCTACCCGGAGTAACCAGACTGGCCACCGCCTGTAAGCGCTTTGAAAGTTGCATACATATCTCCGTTTCTATATCATTTAATTACTTCACAGGTTCTTCTAGCTGCCACTTCACGGTCTCCAGGCAGCTCAGAGAATCTATGATATTTAATATATATTATCATTATTTCCGACTGATTTCCACATAAGTTTTCCTCGTAAAAGGTTATATTCATCCCATATAAATTAAGCACCCATAACCGATAAGCATGTTTAATAAGTTCTAGCGCTTTTGCATGAATACAATAAGTTTGCACATACTCACTTTGCTTCCGTGCAAATACACTATTCGGAAGACAACCCCACTTCTCACATTTGCTTATTCAAAAAAGCAGGGCTGTCTTGTACCATCCCAAAAATCGGTTCTTCACTATCCGATCTGCAGGAGCATATAAGACTGCCCTTCTCCAATGAATTCTATATTCTATATTCTATATATACGGTCCGTAAAGCTTTAAATACCCTTCTATTCTAAATAGTCCTTTAACTTTCTGCTTCTGCTAGGATGCCTTAGCTTTCGAAGTGCCTTTGCTTCTATCTGTCGAATACGCTCTCTGGTTACATTAAATTCCTTGCCCACCTCTTCCAACGTACGTGCACGCCCGTCATCCAAACCAAAGCGCAGTCTGAGAACCTTTTGTTCCCTCTCGGTTAAGGTTCCTAGAACCTCAACCAGCTGTTCCTTTAACAGGGTAAAAGCAGCTGCATCTGCTGGTACCGGTACGTTATCATCCTGAATGAAATCGCCTAAATGACTGTCCTCTTCTTCGCCGATTGGAGTCTCAAGAGAAACCGGTTCCTGAGAAATCTTTTGTATCTCGCGAACTCTGTCTACTGGCAGATTCATTACCTCACTGATTTCCTCCGGAGAAGGCTCTCGTCCTAACTCCTGCAGAAGCTGACGCTGAACACGGGTTAATTTATTGATAGTCTCTACCATATGAACCGGAATACGAATTGTTCTAGCCTGGTCTGCAATTGCTCTTGTGATAGCTTGTCTGATCCACCAGGTAGCATAAGTACTAAACTTGAAACCCTTGCGATAATCAAACTTCTCTACAGCCTTGATAAGGCCAAGGTTTCCCTCCTGGATTAAATCCAGGAACAGCATTCCTCTACCTACATATCGTTTAGCAATACTTACAACCAGACGAAGGTTTGCTTCCGCTAGACGTTTCCTGGCGTAGTCATCGTCTCTATCCTCCATCATTCTTGCAAGCTCAATCTCTTCATCCGCACTCAATAAAGGAACCTTACCGATCTCCTTCAGGTACATACGGACAGGATCTTCTATGCTGATTCCCTCTGGAATCGTCAGATCCAGGGGCTCGATCTCTTCATCACCCTCCAGGATGATGTCTTCTTCATCCTCTTCGGAAATTCTTAGAACATCGACGTTATGCTTGTCCAAAAAATCGTAGATCTTCTCAATCCGCCCGGGGTCAAGCTCCATATCTGCAAAGAAATCATTTACTTCCTGAAACTCGAGGACATTCTTCTTTTTTTCGGCAAAAACTAATAACTCCTTAAGCCTTTCCGTAAACTTAATTATACTTTCGTCCATAGATAATCCTTCCTTCTTCGACTCTTTTTATATTTTAACCATCATTTGATGAAATATGCAATTCCTGTATATGCCCAGCGCTTCGATCTATCTGACTCCTGTTAATGATAGATAGTACGATCGCGGACTTTTATAGTCATGAATTCGTAAAGGTGATACTACGTTTCTTTAGTTCTGTCTTCTCAGCAATAATTTTCATCAATAAAGCCGTATCATTTACTTCGATCGCTTTTTGGCTCTGCATATCAAGGCTGTTTTCCTTTAGTCTCATTACAGTATCGGTTAAGGCCTTATGCCATCCGGACTCATCCATATCGCCATGTATCCCTGCTGAAAACAGCGCCGCTACCTCTGATTGTTCCTCTTTACTTTCGAAGCAGTTAATAATTTTTGCAGGATTTACCGCTTGTTCCCTCTCATACTGATCAAATACAAGTCTGGCAACCTCTTTATAGATACCCTCGGTAAAATCCTCCGGTCCCAGAATCCCTTTAATCTTATCGAACAAGGTTATGTCTTCAATGAGCCAGGTTAACATTAGCCTCTGGGACTTAGACATTCCATTCTCTGGTCCTTTTCTGTTTCTAGTTGCTTCACCTCTGGACTCCTTCGGTTCATTTAGTCCGACAACAATCTGGGAGCCAATCTTATTCACCAGCCTGCGAAGCTGCTCCACATCAATCTGATATGATTTAGCTACGGCATCGATATAAAAATTCCGTTCCAGCTCTTCACTAAAACCAGTAAGTCTTCTTGCGGTTTCATGGAAGAACTTCGTCTTCTGCTCCGGATCTGCCAGATCATATTCCCTCTGAAGTACATCTATCTCGAAGAAGAAGCTGCTTCTTGCCTCAGTAATTCTTTTCTGGAATTCCTCCGCTCCGAGAGCCTTAATAAACTCATCCGGATCCTTATAGGGCTTCATATTAATTACTTTAATCGACAACCCGACCTCCTTTAGAATCGGTATTGCACGAAGCGCGGCCTGGGTTCCTGCCTGATCGTTGTCGAAGGTTAATAACACTTCATTGGTATATCGCTTTAGCAGGTTGGCATGGAAGCCGGTAAAAGCGGTTCCAAGCGCTGCCACTGCATTGGTAAATCCTGCTTGGTGCAATGCAATAACATCCATGTAACCCTCACAGATCAAAAAATAAGTCTTTCTGGAGGCTTTTGCAAAATTCAAACCATAAAGATTACGGCTTTTTTCAAAGATTCTTGTCTCCGGGGTATTGAGGTACTTGGGCACCTCCGGACCTGCGTTGCCCATAACACGTCCACCAAATCCAATGACGCGATGATTGGCATCCATGATCGGAAACATGACTCGATCCCGGAATTTATCTCTTCCACCCAGACGTTCATCGATTGTAACCAATCCTGTCTGAGATAAAAACTCATCCTCATACCCTGCCTTCTTCAGATAACGATACAAATCATCACTATAGCGATTTGAATAGCCTAGTCCAAAATGTTTTATTGTATCTTCGGATAATCCTCTCTTTATCAAATAATCGTAAGCAGCTTGTCCTTCCAAATTCTTAAACTGGTAATAAAAATACATAGCCGCCTGCTTATTTATTTCCAAAAGTCTTCCCTTTAAGTCGGATTGACGTCTCTGTTCCTCACTTAGCTCCTGCTCTGGAAGAGCTATTCCGGCCCGCTCTGCAAGAAATCGTAACGCTTCCAGAAAGGTATAGTTCTCATACTCCATAACAAAGGTAAAAACATTTCCGCCCACCCCACAGCCAAAGCAGTGATACATCTGTTTTGATGCGCTGACTGAAAAAGAGGGGGTTTTCTCATTATGAAATGGGCAGAGTCCCATGTGATTACTACCCTTTTTCTGTAATCTTATGTAGGAGCCGATAACGCTTACAATATCATTTCTGCTTCTTATTTCTTCTAATAACTCGTCCGAATATAACATTATGCGCTCCTCCCATCTAGCTATAATTCTAGCTCATTCATATCATTTAATATAACTATTCAAAACAGGCTCTAAAACTCCAAGGATTTACTCTGGGTTTGCATCATTCAATTTATGATGCTATGAATAGTTATTATTTATGATTATAACAATATATATGCTACTTTCTTAATATACACTCCAAGCGGAGGGAATCATTAAATCTTTAAATTTCGTAACCGCGTAACGATCAGTCATTCCTGCAATATAATCGCATACAACGCGGTAAGGTGGTTCATCCAATGTCTTCATCCTCTGTAGATATTCCTCCGGAAGCTTCTCCAAATGCTCTAAGTAATAAAGAAATAAGGTCTCCAGAAGGCGTTCTGCCTGTTCCTCCTGGTTCTTTGCTTTTTTATTTGTATAGACACTTTGAAACATGAATGCCCTCAACTTCTTCATTGCCATAAGGATATCTGGAGACATGATGATATCGTTTTTATTCTCACTGTTTGTTATAATATCATAAACTAGAGTATCCAATCTTTTTCCCAGATTATCTCCAAGAATATCAGTGAACTCCTTTGGTATCTCTTCTTCTCTGATAATCTGTCCACGGATTGCATCATCGATATCATGGTTGATATAAGCTATCTTATCACACAGCCTGACAATCTTACCCTCTAGAGTGGATGGATTTCCCTCTGTCTGATGGTGCCTTATCCCATCCCTGACTTCCTTCGTAAGGTTAAGACCCTTGCCGTGATTTTCCAATATTTCAACAACACGGATGCTCTGCAAATGATGCTGAAATCCTTCCGGGCATACCTTACTTAGAGCTCTCTCTCCGGCATGTCCAAATGGTGTATGTCCTAAGTCATGACTTAAGGCTATTGCCTCAGTCAAATCTTCATTAAGTAATAACGCCTTAGCTATCGTTCTAGCTATCTGCGATACTTCTAAGGTATGTGTCAGTCTGGTTCGGTAATGGTCACCCTCGGGTGCCAAAAAAACCTGAGTTTTATGCTTTAATCTGCGAAATGCCTTGGAATGCAGGATACGATCCCGATCTCTTTGATATACCGGTCGGATATCACAGGGTTCTTCGTATCGGTCCCTACCAAGAGATTGGTCAGAAAATGCAGCATAGGGACAGAGTATCTCGTGTTCCCTAATTTCAAGCTTTTGTCTGATATTAATTCTTTGTTCCATCTCAATCCCTCCCTTACCAACTACCGCAACACGATGCTTAAAAGACGAATCTAAACTCATACTACTAATATTCTACACGTTACATCCATTTCCTTTTTTATTTTTAAACAAAATTTATGATATCATGATTGTATTTAGCTAACATACCTTAAGAAGAATACGTTAACGAAAGACGCCATAGACCTGATAATACTTTTCAGGTTGTACTATATAGCAGAAGGAGGCTTATGCACCATCGAACGCATGGCGAAGAAACGTTCGACGATGAGTAAGCCTCAATTTTATTTCAATCGGTTATCAGAAGCATAATCAATAACAATCAATCAGTATGTAAGTACTTTATATTTAATATTATCACTCATTATGCGATATTTAACCACATAATCGGATGCTACAGCAATTCCTGAAACAGATTATCACTCGGATAACCATGAATTTCATATTAACATGATATCTGCTACGCAGGTATTTTGTTAATATGTATTCAAAAATATTTGCTTCCCTGATACTTTGCTAATCAAGTATTCAAAAATATCTGCTTCCCTGATACTTTGCGAATCAAGTATTCAAAAAACATCTGCTTCTCTGGTACTTTGTTAATCTAGTATTCAAATAATTTCTGCTTCTTAGACTTTTTGTGAAGCAGGCATTAAATCTTTCCGCACTTATCCTTTGCTTGGCAAGAGGAACATCCGTCGCAACAGGATTTCCCTGCCTTCACATCCTTTGTTTTTTTATATATTACATAACCAGTGTATCCAATAATCAAAATACCTAGAATAATACCTGCCATATACTATTCTCCTTCCTTAATAAGTACATGTCACAGCTCCAAAATTAGAGCCAGGTTTTATATGAACAGATTACCTATTTGATAGATCAGGGTTGATACCAATAACGCAACACCTAGTTGAAAGAAAATCGTGAATATGGTCCACTTTGCAGATCGCATTTCTCTCTGAATAACACCTATGGTTGCTGCACATGGAATATACAAAAGACTGAATACCATCAGGGCATAAGCATTTAAGGCATCAAAGCCGTAATTCGCCAGAACCTCGGTTAAACTTGCCATTCCTTCGGGAGATGTGATATTTCCGATCTGGAACAGCACACTGAAGCTGGATACTACAACCTCCTTTGCAGCGATACCGGAAATCAAGGCAACAACAACCTGCCACATTCCTAGACCTGCAGGTTTTAATACGGGAGCTATTGTCATGCCGATCATAGCACCAAAACTCTCAGACATATCGCTTACCATACCGTTCGGACCGAAATTCAAGATAAACCAAATCACAACAGATGCCGCAAATATAGTGGTTCCTGCCTTGGTTAAGTACTCCTTTACCTTTTCCCATACATAGATAAAAATAGTCCGCATATTTGGTGTCTTATATTCCGGTAATTCAATCAGCAGAGTATTTCCCACACTGCGGTCTGATTTGTTACTCATAGCAAAGGCCACCAGTACCGCCACAACGATACCGATTAAGTACATGGAATAGGCGACAAGCATTGCATTTTTTCCAAAAAACATCTGGGAGAACAATACATAAATCGGAAGTCTGGCACTGCAGGACATAAAGGGCGTAACCAGAATTGTCTTCCTACGATCCCTCATATTCTCTAAAGATCTTGAAGCCATTATTGCGGGAACGGTGCAACCAAAACCTAACAGCATTGGGATAAAAGCTCGTCCGGACAACCCAAGCTTACCCATGATGCCATCCATGACATAGGCAACTCTGGCCATATAACCACTATCCTCCAGATAGGCTAACGCAAGGAATAGTATGAATATATTCGGGAGAAAGGTTAATATACCACCCACTCCTGCTATAATTCCATCAACAATCAATGAGGTTATGAAATATCCTGCGTGAATGCTATTAAGAACATATAGAACTCCGTTGGAAAAAGCCCCTAAGCCTACCTCAAATACCCCCTTGATTAAATCACCAATCTGGAAAGTAAAGAAGAATACCAGCGCCATGATACCAAGAAAAATAGGAAGTCCAAGGAGACGATGCGTTAAAATACGATCAATCTTATCGGTGGAGGCCGCTTTTTTATGCTTATTAACAAGTACCTCCTCTATAATCTCCTCTATAAAGTCATATTTTTGGTTGATGATATCTCCTTCATAGCTGTGCTTTATCACCTTGGTAAGCTCTAATGGATATTTTGCAATAACGGCTTCATCCATTTCCATCAATTTAATAGCATGCCAACGAAGATTATCAATATTACCATATCTGCTTTTCAGCAGCTCGCTGACTTCGTCAATCTTATCCTCAATATCATCGCTGTATACAATCGTATACTCATTATGATGTTCATGCTTATGCTTATTACTGTCCTTTTGTTTATAATCACCCTCATGTTTCAAGTTACGCTTTTCATGATGATGCTCCAGATTATGATCCAATTTCTTATCTCTGTGATGAGACACGGTATGCATCAGAATATCAAGTCCGGTTTTCTTTCTTGCCGATACAGGAATAACCGGTATCCCAAGCATCTCGGGCAGACGATGGAGATCAATCTCCATGCCTCTTTCTTCAACGATATCCATCATATTCAACGCGAGCACTACAGGCTTGCCAAGCTCGATTAACTGTAGCGTAAGATAAAGATTTCTCTCCAAACTAGAGGCATCCACTATATTAACAATGACATCGACATTCGAATCAAGTATATATTCTCTGGTCAATCTTTCCTCCATTGTATATGAGGTAAGACTATAGATACCTGGCAAATCCACCAGCTTAAACCGATGATCGTGATACTTGAAGGCACCCTCCTTCTTCTCTACTGTAACTCCCGGCCAATTTGCTACTTTTAGATTAGCACCGGTATAAGCATTAAATAATGTAGTTTTGCCACAATTCGGATTACCAACAAAACCTACCTGTATTTCGCTCTTCATTAGGAAGCCTCCTTCATGTGAATTGTTTCAGCTATTTTACTGCCAAGTGCCAGTCTGCTTCCCCGTACCATCAGGATGACAGCACCACTTCGACTCCGATTCAAGATACTGATATCAGTGCCTCTGGTAAGACCTAGGGCTTCCAATCTTCGCCGTGTTACCATATCCAAATTCAACGAGCTCACAGTATAATTAGACCCAATTTTTGCATCCCGTAATGTCATATCTTACATCCCCTCTGCCTATTAAGAATCCAGTTCTATATGTTAATGATTGACTCTAATTGATAATAATTATCATTTGCTACTACATTATAAGCTGATGACCATCATTTGTCAACATAAGAACACGAAAACATGAAGATAAAGATAGCATAAAGATAGCATATTGCCTCAGTCTATTTCGACCTTTCTCGATTTCTATTAACATTTTTCGTCTTTATGAATAGTATATACTAGGAGATGATATTAATCAGATCCTACAATAATATATGATTAGGAGATGAAAATATATGGAGGGTAAACAATTTAATCCAGCCCTAAGTTCAGAGTTTAGCTCAAAGCCTAACTGTGTTACAGAATGCCAAGCTAGTGTTATAAGTTCAGAGACTCTTCCACCGGCCGAGAATTATCCCTGGTGGGGAGGAGATTTCAAAATCCCCAGAGTACTTGCTGAGTTTATTATTCAAATAGATTCCGAATCAAAGATCAGGCTAAACGAGCCAGCATATGAGATAAAGAGAATCGAAAAACAGGTATTCTTAACACAATGCAGATACATTCCTCCCACAAACAAGGTCTTTATCGAGGGATACATCAGAAAAAATATTGAATATGCTGCAAAAAGCTGTACAAAAGGTTATGCAATTGCAGGTTCCATTAAGGATACCACGGTACATGTTCCGTTTAAAGCCTATACAAAAGTTGATTTCGGCGATAAAAAGCCACATATCGTACCCAATCCTCCACCTCTGGTTGCCCGGTATTTCGATGAGAAACGTATGGGTAAAGATATCAGAGAAGCAGACAGATCGAATGTTGAGATATTTAATGAACCGGTTTTCTGCGAGCTTGAATGGTCAGCAATATACGATGCAGACATCGATGATAAAGGCGTTCCGGTCGGCCATCTTATTAATGAAGAGGAATTCCAAGAATTTACTGATAAATCCGTTTTATACCTTTGTATCAAGCTACTACAAAAGCAGCAAATCTGTTTACCGGATCATCATATGCCACATCCTAAAGAAGAAGCGAAAAATGCACCTTATCCGATGGACAATAAATGGAAAATTCCACCAACCGATCCCTATGATGTCAAGTAAGCACCGTATTTGGAGCCATTACTATTCAATCCTTAATTAATGATTTAGGTATATGTAAAATCAAAGGCTTAGTTCTGATTTTCAGAACTAAGCCTTTCTTCTAATGTAATAAATAACTTTCGCTACCAGCCATAACTGAATGGACATCAATCCGTAGCCACCAAATAATCCAGTAATCAGTCTTCGAATATTGGTTGATTCTTGTCTCTGTCTCTTCGACTACATGGCAGAAATCACTACCACAGGATGGACATCTCATCTTGATACCTCCTTAGTTAAAATGATTATAAAATTCTAATCCATATCCGATTATTTGATTGTTTCATCCTGCTTCGGCTGCTCCCTCATGGAAAATATACAACCGCAATAATCCTGCCGGTATAGATTATATTCCTTTGACAATTCGATGGATCGCTTATATCCATTCTTTTTCTTAAAATCCGAAGGAAGATAAGCTACTTCAAATTCTGCTGCCAGCCTACTTCCTATTTCATTCAACTTCTCCGACTTCTTATGGGGACTGATGGACAAGGTTGTTGTAAAATATTCATAGCCACCCTCTCTCGCCAGTTGTGCTGCTTCCCGAAGTCGCATTTCATAGCATACGAAACAACGGTCACCACCCTCCGGTTCCTTCTCCAATCCCTTGATTGCCTGATAGTATTCCTGGGGCCGATACTCTCCCTGGCAGAACTTAACCTTTGAGGTTAGAGGCATTGCTTGTATCAATTGCTTTTGCTCCTCTACTCTTCTATTATATTCTCCTTCGGGATAGATATTCGGGTTAAAATAAAAGATGGTAATCTCAAAGTACTGCGAAAGATATTCCAAAACATAGCTGCTACAGGGTGCACAACAGCTGTGGATTAAAAGCTTTGGCCGGAGTTGTTGTTTCACCAGCTTCTCTATTAAATTGTCCAATTCCTTTTGATAATTCATACCACCTACCGTGCCTTCCCTTTGTGTCAACTTCCATCAAGTACATCCCTTCATTTTGATTACTAGACTAGATTAACTCAAACTTCCTTAATACATTTTCAAATTTGTCCTGATCAATCGGTTTACCTGCATAAGCAGTACACCCCAGATCAAAGGCTTTTGTTACGTTCTTTCCCTCATTTAGGGCGGTAGTCATAATAATCTTTGCCGCTTTCTCCTCCGGAACAAACTTCTCCTTCTCGATCTCTCTTATCTTCTTTAAAGCCTCATAACCATCCAGTCCGGGCATCATGATATCAAGGCAAACCAGATCATAGCCTTCATTCTCTTCCAACGCCATCGTAAAGGCCTCCACAGCCTCTAAGCCATCCACTGTGATATCGCATTCACCGTATTTCGATAAAAAACGAAGCATGAATTTTCTGCTGGCAAAATCATCTTCTGCAATCAGTACTTTCATTTAATAGGCTCCTCCTAAAGATTATTTATTAGTAACTATTTAGAGCAACAGAAGTATTTAGAATATAGAACGTGAATGCTTGCATTCTAAGAGCTTCTTAAATATTTCTACTGGAATGACCCAAAACAGCGAGGAAATCCGCTGGATTCTCGGGCTTGTTCTGAATAGTTACATATTAGTTACCCTTTATTTTTATATTCACTAATAAAATTCTTTAAATAAGTAAACATACGATGCATCTCATCATCTGTTCCTATGGTAATACGCAGACAATTGTCAATTCTGGGAACATTAAAATATCGAACAAAGATATTGTTAATTCTTAAGGCTTCATATATGTTTTTGGCTGGAATACTTTCATGAGCCGCAAAAATAAAATTCGCACCGGACTCTGGGAAGGTAAAGCCTAAGTTCTTTAGTTCCCGTCCAGACCATTCTCTGGTAGCTATTATTTTCCTGATTTCTTCCTGATAATATGGAACATCCTTAACCGCCTCAACACCAGCATATATAGATGTCTGATTCAAAGTGTAGGAATTGATTGAGTACTTTACATCATTTAAAGCTTTGATTAAGGCTGCATTACCCATAGCATAACCAATTCGCATTCCGGCCATCGATCTTGCCTTCGAAAAGGTCTGTACTACTACAAGATTATCATATTTCTCTATCAATTCGACTGCGGAAGCGCCGGCGAAATCCACATAGGCTTCATCAATAATTACAACTGATTCCTGATTACACCTAAGGATGTCTTCAATCACACTCAGCTCTTCGTAAATCGAGGTAGGTGCATTGGGATTGGCAAGAATAATTCCGCCGTTCTCTCTATAATAATCTTCTTTTCTAATTCTGAAATCCTCATCCAAGGCAGGTTTCTCATAAGGAATCCGATAAAGATCACACCAAACCGGATAAAAGGAGTAGGTAATATCAGGGAACAATACCGGCTTATCCGAATTAAAAAAGGTTAAGAAGGCGGTTGCCAATACATCATCGGACCCCACACCTACAAATACCTGCTCATCCTTAAGATGATAATAATGCGCTAATTCCTCAACCAATAATTTAATCGTCGGATCCGGATATAATCGTAACATGTCTGCATCCAGGTTCTCTAAGACTTTTTTAACGCCGGGTGCCGGAGGATAAGGATTCTCATTCGTATTCAACTTTATCATATCCTTACAATTCGGCTGCTCACCGGGTATATAAGGAATAACGGTCCGAATATTTCGTTCCCATGGTCTCATAGGTTATCCGTACAGCATGCGAATAGGGGATGCTGCATTTTCCTTTCTAATATGATAAATCGCATCTTAATTAATAAAGCTTTCTATTATTTCCCGTATTCTTCAGCAAGCTTCTTAAACTTAGGCAAAGCACGTTCAATCATGGAATAGTCTACGCAATATGCAATTCTGCAGTATCCCGGGCAGCCGAAAGCGGATCCAGATACAATTAACAGGTTATGCTTCTTTGCTGCCTCAGAAAATGCTTTATCATTCTCCTCTAGGGCTTTAATAAATAAGTAGAAAGCACCTTGTGGCTTCACACACTCATATCCATAGGAAACAAGGCTATTATATAGTAATTCACGGTTGCGGTTATAAATCTCCACATCCACTTTTGCATCGAGACATCTGGCTACCGCTCTTTGAATCAGGGATGGCGCATTTACATAGCCCAGAATACGATTAGCAACATTAGCTCCCGCTGCCACATCCTCATACTCATCCACTTCCTTTGGTATCACCAGATATCCAATTCTTTCACCAGGAAGAGAAAGTGACTTACTATAGGAATAGCCTACAATAGTATTTTTGTAATACTTAGTGAGGTAAGGAACTTGAACCCCATCATATGCCAGCTCTCGGTAAGGTTCATCCGAAATCAAGTAAATAGAAGTTCCATATTCCTGTTGCTTCCTATTTAATAGATCTGCCAATTCCCGGATCGTCTTCTCGGAATAGACAACTCCTGTCGGATTATTGGGGGTATTTACAATGACCGCTTTCGTCTTTGCGGAAAGCTTCTCTTCAAACTCCTTCAGATTCGGTTGAAAATCAACGGTGTTAGGACTGACAACGATAATCTGACCGTCAAAATTGCTGATATAATTCCGATATTCACCGAAAAACGGAGCAAATACCACCACCTCGTCCCCGGGATTTAATAATGTCTTCAAAATAACATTTAGACCTCCGGCAGCACCAACGGTCATGATGATATTGTCGCAATGAAAATCGGTACCAAAGTTATGATTGATGGATGCTGCTATTTTCTCTCTGACATCCTCATATCCGGAATTATTCATATATCCGTGGACCAGATTCGGAGTTTCTTCATGGATAACCTGTATCAAGGCTTCCTTAATCTCCACCGGAGGCTCTACGCTTGGATTACCAAGGCTAAAATCATAAACATTTTCGGCACCATAGATAGCGGCCAGTCTTTTCCCCTCTTCAAACATTGCTCTGATTACGGAGCTATTTTTCACTAATCCAATCATCTTTTCTGAAATCATTGCGTACCTCTTTTCCGGCATAGCCACTTCAAATTTTGCCCTAAAGTATATCACACTCTTGCATGATTATCAATACCCGTATCATAATTATACAATCCGCAAAAAGAGCCGCCTAACAAGACAGCCCTTTCCATACTATTTATAATACTATCTGTAAGAACAATGAGTTTGCTCCAATGGGCAAACTTCGTAGTCTTATGTTAGTTTGTGCCGAGTGTGTTCTTCACACTTTGAAGACGCAGGCACACTCTATCCCAATAACCCGGAAGAACAAGGAACGAGCACCATTGTGCGAGTTTCGCAGCTTCTTCCCGTGTGAATTGCTTTTCAATTCACACTATTATCGGAATCTGATATCAAGATAGGATTTTACAATCTCAACACACTTTTGAAAACCAAGCTTACTGCTGTTTAAACACAAATCGTAATGCTTTGCATTCTCCCAATCTCTGCCGGTATAATATTTATAGTAACCCGCACGGTGTTTGTCTATATCCAGAATTTGTTTCTCTACTTCCCTCTCGGATTTACCAGTCATATCCACCAAGGTATTAATACAATCCTGTAAAGGCGCATGTACGAATAAGCGAACTACATTGGGATGGTCCTTCAGGATGAAATCAGCACAGCGCCCAATGATGATACAAGTTTCAGTATCAGCCAGCTCCTTAATAATTTTAGCTTGATAATTAAATAAATTATCATTTGATATAAAATCGTCACTATCCGGCGGTATTAATTCTCCCTTATATACATTCTTTGCAATTTTAAATAATAGGCTTTTCTTCAGCTTCTCATCTGCCTTGGCAAAGAGTTGCTCATTGATACCGCTGTCGTCAGAAGCAAAGCGTAATAAATCCCTGTCATAATAAGGGATACCCAACTCTTCTGACAGCATCTTACCTATCGTACGGCCACCGCTGCCATAACCTCTGGCAATTGTAATTACATACTTATCCATATGCAATACCTCCTATTTCAATGTATACTATCAAAACTTACCGCAATACAGTTTATTGGAAAGAGCAATCTGTAAGAACAAGGAGTTCCAATGAATCTATCATGCCTGCCCTTTGAATTAGTTTGTGCCGAGGAAGACGCAGGCACAAACTTTTAAGTGTGAAAATCGCTTTTATTTTCACACTATTCGCCTAGATATGCCTTCTTCACCTGCTCATTGTCCATAAGCTTCTTTGCATCATCTGTCAGAACAATTTTACCTGTCTCAAGAACATAAGCACGATCTGCAATTGACAAAGCCTTCTTTGCATTTTGTTCAACCAAGAGAACGGTGGTTCCACTTGCACTGATACTTTTGATAATATCGAATATTTCAGCAACCAAGATAGGTGACAGACCCATTGACGGCTCATCCATAAGAATGATCTTCGGCTTTGACATCAGAGCCCTACCCATGGCAAGCATCTGCTGCTCACCACCACTCAAGGTTCCTGCCATCTGGTTCTTTCGTTCCTCTAATCGCGGAAAACGTTTATAAACACTTTGAATAGATTCCTCAATCTCTTCCTTGTCCTTACGCGTAAAAGCACCCATCAGAAGATTCTCATAAACAGAAAGCTGCGCGAATACATGTCTGCCTTCCGGTACATGAGCAATACCCAAAGAAACGATCTTATGTGCTGGTATCTTCTGAAGATCAATGCCTTCATATAATACCTCACCGCCTTTTGCACTAATCAAGCCGGTAATCGTATGCAAAATAGTAGTTTTACCGGCACCGTTAGCACCGATTAATGCGATTACTTCTCCTTCATTTACGGTAAAGGATACATCCCTAATCGCTTGAATCACACCATAATAAACCTGTAGATTTTTAACTTCCAGCATCTTTCTCTTCCTCCACTAACTTTACATGCCCGCCCTTTGAGTAAGCTTGTGCTAAGTGTTTTCTTTACACTTTGGGATTACACAGGCACAAACTATACATATTGCATCTTAGATATAGCCCAAAAGCTGGAACAACAAGGAGTTCGTTCCAATGGACGAACTTTGCAGTTCTTCCTAAGCGATTGAATATTCGCTTTGGGAATTGATCTTTAATTCACATTTTCACACTATTCTCCAAGATATGCTTTGATTACTTCCGGATTATTCAGTACCTCCTGAGGAATTCCATTAGCCAGCTCCATACCGAAATTCAATACAAATATTTTCTCACAGATACCGGCTACAAGCTTCATATCGTGCTCAATTAACAGAATAGTAACATCATATTTATTACGGATCAGGGTTATTGTCTTCATTAATTCTTCCGTCTCGGAAGGGTTCATACCGGCTGCCGGCTCATCCAGTAACAGCATCTTAGGATTTGTCGCCAAAGCTCTGGCAATCTCCAGCTTTCTTTGTTTGCCGTATGGGAGATTCGCAGAGAGAAGATAAGCCTCTTTATCCAGATCAAATACCTTCAAGATATCGAGAGCTTTCTCATTCATCTGTTTCTCCGTCCTAAAGTAGGAGGGGAGACGTAAGATACCGGCTGCAGTGGAATACTTGTAATCATTGTGCAGACCAATCTTAACATTATCCAGCACAGACATATTCTTAAATAAGCGGATATTCTGGAAGGTTCTTGCAATACCCGCTTTATTAATTTCGATTGTACTTAACCCGGTGATGTTAACACCATCTAAGGTTATTACTCCCGCATCAGGCTTGTATACACCTGTCAGGAGATTAAAGGCCGTTGTTTTACCAGCGCCATTAGGCCCGATTAAGCCATATAATTCTCCTTTTTCAATTGATATGTTAAAGGAATCAACAGCTCGTAATCCACCAAAGGAGATACCTAAGTTTTTCACAGATAGCATCGCCATAACCTTATGCCTCCTTCCTATTCTTCTTCACAAGGGACAATAAGATATCCTTGATTGAATGATTTTTACGCCATGCAATACATGCCGGATTCCAGTTGAAGATCATCAAGACAATTAATACAATAGCATAAATAAGCATACGGTAATCTTGCATAAAACGAAGGTACTCCGGAAGAAGAGTCAGAACAACGGCAGCAATAATAGAACCACGGATATTCCCCATTCCTCCAAGAACTACAAACACTAATATCATGATAGACATGTTATAACCAAAATTCTTCGGAGCAGCTACCAAACTGGATATATTATGAGAATATAGCACTCCGGCAACACCGGCCATTGCCGCTGATATGGAAAATGCAATGATCTTGAACTTGGTAATATCAATACCCACGGACTCTGCTGCAATTCTATTATCACGGATCGCCTGAATAGCACGGCCAGAACGTGAATTTACAAGATTACTTATAATTAAATAAGATGCAATAAGTATTAAAACAGCAATAATAAAAGTTGTATTCTTAGGTGTTCCGCTAATTCCCTTTGCACCATTCAGAATGATATCTCCGTCCTCCGCCAGCCCCAATGAAATCGAGTCTTTGATAGAGACGTGGAAGCCATTCTTATCGATACCGATATATAATACATTGATTACATTCTTTATGATCTCACCAAAAGCCAACGTAACGATAGCCAGATAATCACCGCGCAGACGAAGTACGACCACGCCAATCAGGATACCGAATATGGCAGCGAAGACAGCCCCGATCACCATTGCAAGAGTGAAGCGGATAAAGGTGTTGGTGATAATATTCTCAGTACATCTTGAGAAAAACGCGCTAGAAAATGCACCGATACACATGAATCCCGCATGTCCGAGACTGAGCTCTCCCAGGATACCAACGGTCAGGTTCAATGAGATGGCCAGGATGGAATAATAGCATAACGGTACCAAAAGGCCCTTCATCAGGTTGGATAATACACCTGCTGAAATAAGAACCTGGCATAGGATTGATATGATAAGAATAATGCCTATTGTAATCAGGTTACTGCGTGTGGACTTATTCATTTGATTGAATGTTTTCATTTTTGCCATTATGTCCACCTACACTTTCTCTTGCAGCTTCTTGCCGAGTATACCGGTTGGCTTCACAAGAAGAACAACAATTAATATCATAAATACGATAGCATCCGCCAGCTGTGAAGAAATATATGCACGACTGAGGATTTCAATGATACCCAGCATGATACCGCCGATCATCGCTCCAGGAATGGAACCAATGCCTCCAAATACCGCAGCAACAAATGCCTTGATACCAGGCATAGAACCTGAGGTAGAGGTTAAGCTCGGATAAGAGGAGAACATTAGCATACTTGCGATCGCTGCTAATGCAGAACCGATGGCAAAGGTGATTGCAATCGTCTTATTGACATTAACTCCCATGAGTACTGCTGCTGCCTTATCCTCCGATACGGCAACCATACTGCGGCCGGTCCTGGAATTTTTCACAAATACCGTTAATAATATCATGATAATTAGACACAAGGGAATGGTCACCAGAGTCTCACCTGAAATTATCAAATCACCGCCGGCTAACTTTAATGCCGGAAACGTAATAACTGAAGCGAAAGACTTGGTATCTGCGCCAAAAATTAATAACGCGATATTCTGTAGCAGATAGCTGACGCCGATGGCAGTAATCAAGACTGCCAGAGAAGGAGCGCCTCGAAGAGGTTTATATGCAATGCGCTCTATTGAAACCCCCAACAGAGTACAGAATATGATCGAAATTAAGACTGCAACGATAGGGTTTAATCCCATTGTACTCATAATTGTGAATATCACGTATCCACCGATCATGATGACATCACCATGGGCAAAATTCAGCATCTTTGCGATACCGTATACCATGGTGTAACCAAGTGCAATGATAGAATATACACTACCAAGGCTGATTCCTTTTATTAAATACGAGATAAAGCTCATAAATACCCCCGTCTGCATGTTTATGCACTAAATTAAGTTCATTTACTACTATTTCTTTACTATATTACCATAGAATATTTGCTTTTACAACAATAGGAACCAGAAAGACAGTTCATATGCCGCTTACTTATCTTTGGATTACTAACAATCTCATATGATAGATTAACCTATGAATATAATAAAGTATGTTTCGCATTCTTTATTATCATGTACCGAAATAAGGTACGCTTCGTATTCTTAAATTATCATGTACGATGAAAGTACTCTTTGCGAACTTTCTATTGTCATGAATTAAATATACAGAGGGACACTGTCGTTCGTCCCTCTGTATCTATTATACACCTACATCATATCTTTCTCATAATCTTAGAATACTTTGCATTGAATCATCAATGTAATATTTTCCAATGTTATTCTGCTGATACATAAGCACTGTTCTTGATTACAACTGCTCTAGGAGCTTTATTAACTTCACCGGTAGCTTCCCAAGTCATACCTGCGCCGGTAAGACCATCCACAGTAATCTTTGGCATTACGCCCTTAAGTACATCACACATATCAGAAACACTCATATCCGGTGTTACATTGCCTTCTTCAATTGCTTTCTTAATGATGTAAATTGCATCATAAGCATCAGCTGCGAACTGATTTGGTATCTCACCGTATTTCTCTTTGTATGCGGTAACAAATTTCACAGTTGCAGCATCCGTAGCATCTGCAGCGAATGGAGTTAACAGCATAACGTCTTCTGCTAAGGATGTATCAAAGTTTTCTACGCCAAGGATACCGTCAAGACCATCACACCCAAAGAAAATCGGTTCATATCCAAGTGCTGCTGCCTGAGTTAAAATCAAGGTAGCTTCTGAATAATAAATAGGCAGGAACACAAGATCTGCACCGGCATCTTTCGCTTTTTGGATCTGTACGGAGAAATCCGACTTGCTGTCTGCGGTAAACGCTTCAGCAGCTACGATTTCAAAGCTCTGACTTGCTGCTTCCTGAACAAACTTTTCATAAATACCGGAGGAGTATACATCGGAGCTATCATAAATAACTGCCACCTTTGTTGCAATGCCCTTGCTGCCTATGTACTGGGCAGAAGCGATACCTTGATTAGGATCAGTAAAGCATACCTGAAAAACATTGCCATTTGCTATAACGTCTACAGAGGAAGCGGAGGGGGTTAATTCAAACATATTGTCATTAAATGTTTCTGCCGCAACAGCCTTGCAGGGAGTAGATGTAACCGTTCCCATAAGGATCTTCATGCCCCAGTCCTTTAAGGTGTTGTATGCATTTACAGACTTCTCTGGATCATGTTCATCATCCTCAAATTTAAAAGCAATCTGCTTTCCATTAATGCCGCCGGCTTTATTAATCTCTTCTACAGCCAATTCTGCCGCATTCTTTACATTTAATCCATAAACTGCTGCACCACCGGTTACAGGTCCGATACCGCCGATATAGAATTTATCATCCTTAGATGCACTCCCGCAAGCTGCAAGGCTTGCTACTGCCATACTCATTATGATAAGCAGGCTCAAAACTCTCTTCATTTTTTTCATAAATTGACCTCCTGTTTAGTATTTCTTACAATGCTTGTGAAGAATAATAAGGCGTTCGTGGTAGCTAAGACAAATGTCTTTCATGTGCGAACGTCTTTATCTTAGGTTATATAATAACCTCGAAAAAACGATTTGTCAATATAATCTTTTAATGCGTTAAAGTCTTGTTCGTTACCATATTAAAGTATGGAATTATTTTGAAGAAACCGGAAGAAACACGCTACGCGAATTTCTTCGATTCGCGTGGGGTGCGTAGCAATATATCCCTTGCCGCGAGGCGTGCAACCTACCTAGAGGGCTTTTTGTATTATAAGGCAAATTTTCTTATAACACAAAAAATGTTGACACAACTTATTACTAAGTCATATCAACATTCATCGCATTTCCTTCTAGCCTAGCTCTCCTCCACATTTATCGCAAAAGTCCAAGCCCTCCAAGGTAATACCGCCGCAGTCGGGACATATGATTTTTGCAGGGAGAATTTCTCTCTCAACAACCTCATACTCTATATTAGGATCTTCCGCCTCGTCATCGTCCAGATCAGCTTCTTGTGCCGTTTCGGTCTCCTCGTCGAAAGTCATATCCTCCAATAACTCTTCTTCCTCTTCAAATATCTCTTTTACCGACTTTTCCTTCTTGTGTTCCTCAATCTGTTTCTTCTTATTAAAAAGTCCACCAAATAATGACATAAACTATCCCCTATCTATGTTCAGCTTCCACCCTTACAGGAATCTATGGGAAGAATTAATTACCTGAGGCAATCAGCTTCTGTTTACCCACACCCCGCATCTCAATCGTCGGTACCCCTTTGCCTTCAATATAATCTCTGGTTATTGTCACTCTTCCAATATTATCGTCCTTTGGTATCTCATACATAATATCCAGCATAAGGTCTTCCAATATAGCACGGAGTGCTCTCGCCCCGGTCTTCTTCTCTAATGCTTTCTCCGCAATCGCATCCAGTGCATCCGGAGCAAACTGCAGATCGACCTCATCCATTGCCAATAGCTTTTGATATTGCTTCAGAATGGCGTTTTTCGGTTCCTTCAGCACCTGCACAAGCATCTCCTTTGTTAATCCCTCCAGTGAGAACATAATCGGAAGTCTTCCTAAGAATTCTGGTATCATACCATACTCTCTGAGATCATCCAAATTGGCCTTCTGTAAAATATTCGGCTCCTCATCGTATTTATCCTTCAGATCTGCATGAAAGCCGATTGAAGATTGTTTATTCAATCTTGTCTTTACAATTTTATCAAGATCCGGGAAGGCTCCACCGCAGATGAATAAAATATTCTGTGTGTTAATTGTAGTCAAAGGCACCATCGCATTCTTAGAGGATGCTCCAACCGGTACCTCAACATTACTGCCCTCCAAGAGCTTCAATAATCCCTGCTGCACTGACTCGCCACTGACATCACGACTGTTTGTGTTTCTTTTCTTTGCTATCTTATCGATCTCATCAATAAATACAATCCCACGCTCCGCTTTCTCCACATCATTACCTGCTGCCTGTAAGAGCTTGGAGATAACACTTTCCACATCATCACCAATATAGCCTGCCTCTGTCAGGGAAGTGGCATCGGTAATTGCTAAGGGCACATTCAGAAGCTTGGCTAAGGTCTTAACCAGGTAGGTTTTTCCGCTACCGGTGGGTCCTATCATCAGCATATTGGATTTCTCAATCTCAACCTCAGGCTCAATATGATCACCAATTCTCTTATAATGGTTATATACACCTACTGATATTACTTTCTTCGCATGCTCCTGACCAATAATAAACTCATCCAGACTGGTCTTAATTACGTGCGGGGAGGGAATACTGTTACGGTCAAATTTCTGTTGTTCCCTCTCTTCCTCAGGCTTTTTCTTCTTCAACTTTTGTGCATTCGGTATCTCATTTTGTATGCCCGAAAGATTAAGCATACTTGGATTAATATTCATCATCTGCAGGTATGGATTGTCTGTCTTATTAATTGTATCAAAGGTTTTCTGCATGCAGTCGGAGCAGATACTGATCTGATTCGGAATATGAATCATCTTCCCAACCTTACTCTCTGGCCTCCTGCACAGATAACAGATTTCCTCATAATCCTTATTATCATCATGGTGATCCTTATTATCCTTATCTACCGAATCCTCTATACCGTCTATATTAAAATTATCTTTACTCATGTTATCCTCCATTCTGTTGTTTAACAGTTAACAAAATCGGGAGAAGTACATAAGACAAGCTTCTACTTGCTTGCCGTTATATTCACACTCCTTATTATTACAATATTATAGCCTATCAGACATTATCACACAATAGTGTAATATTAAAGGATTTATTAATATTTGCTTAAAACTTAGGAGAAGCGATTATTGAATTATATAAAAACCAAAAGGACTGTTGCAAAACGTATGGTATAAATGAAGGAAAGAACAACATGCATCCCTCACACACTGGTTGACTGACATCTTATTGTTTTGTATGCCAATATCAAACATAAATGTTTGCTTTTGTCATACAAAATCAATAATCTGTCCGTCAAACAGTGCATTTGCGCGAAAGCAAAGTAAGCATATTCAAGCTTGCTTGTACATATGCGAACGCGCTCGCGAACTGGATAATCTCAATAATTGAGATTATCCAGTATGGGATGCATGTTGTCCTTTCCTTCAGCATTTGCTTATGTTATGCTACAGCCCCTACAGTTAACTTTATAAACAATCTTACCTTCTACTCTTCAGTGCTTTGAGTATTAGGATTCTTTCCTAGAGTGACGGTCACCTGACCTTCTTTATACTCGCTGGAGGATTTACGCATATACGTTATCTTAACTTCAGTTCCGATCCTCTTGCTGTTTACATAATCACGAAGTTGGGTGATTGATGTTATCTCAATCTCATCTGCCTTTGTGATAATATCACCGGGTAAGATGCCGGCCTTCTCGGCAGATCCGCCTTTGGCTAATTCATTTACGAATACACCGATTGGCATATTATAATAAGAAGCTACATCCTCAGTTACCGCATTTCCTACAATACCCAAGTAACCCTGCTCCTCCTCTGAAAGAATTTCACGGCTCATTAGCTCATTAATAATCGGTATTGCTCTGGAGATCGGAATGGCATAACCCATACCTTCCACTTCGTTGGAAGCATATTTTACGGTGTTAATTGCAATCACCTCACCGTTCACATTGAGCAACGCACCGCCACTGTTACCGGGATTAATCGCCGCATCGGTCTGAAGTAAAATCATTTTATTTGAGGTGTAACCATCCGATATCTCTACCTCACGGTCCTTTGCACTAATATAACCTACTGTTACCGATTGTCCATATCCTAGAGCATTACCGATTGCGATTGACATCTGCCCTACTTTAACGTCATCGGAATTGCCCAATTTTGCAACTTCAATTTTATCGAGTGTTGACTTTTCCATCGCCACGATGTCAACGCAAACCACAGCAAGATCCGCTTTTGCATCGGTACCTTTGATAACAGCTTCTGCGTTGGTCCCATCAATGAAGGTTACCTTTATTTTATCCGTTCCTTCTACTACATGGTTATTGGTTGCAATCAACAGCTCTTTCTCATTTTTACCAACGATAAAACCGGAACCGCTTCCCTCCACTTCCTGACTATAGGGCTGGCCAAACCAATCCGTTGTCTGTGTTACCGTACTATTGATGGATACGATAGATGGCATGGTCTTATCGACAATATTACTGATTGTGGATTTGTCCTCCCGCTTGATATCACCACCGGAGGCGTAGCCGATCTCGTATTTAGCCTCAATCAGTTCATCCTGACTGAGCTGATTGATCAACTTACTGGACGCTGCCTCAGGATTGATTACGTAATACAGTTGCCCAAAGCCGACAAAACTCAGACCCGCAATCATTCCAAAGCAGACCGCTTTTATCATGAACTTTACACCTCTGTTCATGGGCTTACGTTCCTTCTTCGGTTTACTGCCTGACATACTGCTTTGATTATTCCCATAGCTTGAAGTATTCGTATTCGGGTTGTAATTAGAGTATGAATAATTCGTATTGTAACCATTTGAGTTTGAGCCATACGGATTTGTTCCATACGGATTTGTTCCATACGGATTTGAACCATACGGATTAGAGCTATTCGGATTTGCTTGATTCGAATAGGAAGGATTAGAGTAAGTATAACCGGAGGAGGGATTAGACCCACCAGGATTATTGGATGCATTCTGGTTTGGATCATTTACCTTTGCACCACCGGGCATGTTTTCCGCCCAGAAGCTATATTCGGGAACTTGATTATTCGGTACTTTATTGTTATTTATATTGTAATTACCATCCACATTCTGATTATTGTTTTCATATTCTGACATATGAACTCTCCTTTCTGATCAACGAGATACTTAGTTACCCAAATTATAAGGTACCTTATCTGATTATATTCTATAGTGTAGCATTAGTTTGTGTTTAGATTGTGAAATAAATGTAATATAATCACAAAAGTTAAACTCCCAACTTTTATTTATGGAATAATAAAGTCAGCCTCGCAATTCAAATGAAGCATGTACCTAAAAATAGCGTTCTTATATGTGGCTATATTAAAACAATCTTAAGAAAAAATTTCTTGTTGAATTCAATACAATCATGTATTATATTAGAGAAGTTAATCATAAGTAAAAAATACAAAGTAGGTGCTTGGATGATTAAAGATAATCAAAAGATGCTCAACAGAGTTCATGTCCTCATGGATGCCTGTATTATTGTAATTTCATACCTGCTCACATATTATCTGCGTTTTTATAGCCCTCTGACTAAGCTATTCCGGTTTCTCCGATTAGAGCGGGGTACTTTCTTTTATGACCTTGACGTTTATGCCGCGCGGTTAATCTTTATTGTTCCGCTATACTTATTTATCTATTACTTTGCCCACTTATATACTCCTAAGAGGGGCAAACGCAGATGGATTGAAGTTGTTAATATTATATTGGCGAATACCTTCGGGATTGCCTTCTTCTTCTCCTTCCTGTATATCACGAAAGAATTTAATATTTCCCGTTATTTTTTAGGCCTCTTCTATTGCATAAATATCCTCCTCAGTATAATCGCTAGAATGATTTTGGCTCAAACCTTACGTGTCGCCAGACGCAAGGGCTACAATCTCAAGCATGTTATTTTGGTTGGATATGGACATGCTGCCGAAGCTTATATTGATCGAATATTTGCAAATCCGCAGTGGGGTTACTATATTCATGGCATCCTGGACGATAATATTGAGATAGGAACGATGTATAAAAAGATTCCGGTCATTGGAAGCATCACTCACTTAGAGTCCTTCCTCACAAAAATGACTCTGGACGAGATAGCAATTACCTTAAGTGTTAACGAATACGAGAAACTTGAGAATATTGTAGCAATCTGTGAGAAATCCGGTGTCCATACCAAGTTCGTCCCTGATTATTACAGCTTTATTCCTACAACTCCTTATACCGAAGATTTGTATGGTTTACCGGTTATTAATATAAGAAATGTTCCTCTCAGCAATACCTATAACCGCATTGTAAAGCGGGTCGTGGATATCTTCGGTTCTGCTTTTGCTTTGATAATATTCCTGATACCGATGATTATCGTTGCACTGATTATAAAGATAACTTCGCCTGGGCCAGTAATATTCTCACAAGTTCGCATCGGAAAACACAACAAAGAATTTAAGATGTATAAATTCCGTTCTATGTCACTTCAATCCGAAAAGGATGAGAAGAAAGCCTGGACCACAAAAAGCGATCCCAGAGTGACCGGTATCGGTAAGTTTATTCGTAGAACCAGTATAGATGAACTTCCTCAATTTTGGAATGTACTGAAGGGTGATATGAGCTTGGTTGGTCCCAGACCCGAGCGTCCTTTCTTCGTTGATAAGTTCAAAGAGGAAATACCGCGCTATATGATTAAGCATCAAGTGTCTCCCGGACTCACCGGTTGGGCGCAAATTAACGGCTTCCGTGGTGATACCTCTATTCGTAAGCGAATCGATCATGATCTGTATTATATAGAAAATTGGACCCTGGGCTTCGATTTTAAAATTATGTTTTTAACAGTATTTAAAGGCTTTATTAATAAGAATGCTTATTAAAGCCGTTAACCAGAAAGGCAAGGACTATAACGAAATGGCTCAAGATATGAAACCAAAGAAGAAAAAAAGCAAATTATTGGCAATCCTTTTCCTTGAAATAATGATTATTCTCCTAATAATTGCAGGTATTTACTTATATGATAAGATGGACAAAATCCAATTTGATGATAGCAAAGATAGCATGATCCAATTAAATAAAGAGGTTGAGATTGAAGGATATCGTAATATCGCCTTGTTCGGTGTAGACTCAAGAGAAAATGCCCTCAAAAAAAGCACCCATAGTGATACCATCGTTATTGCAAGTATCAACAACAAGACTAAGGATGTAAAACTAATATCTATTTATCGTGATACCTATGTTAACATTCCCGGAGAAGGCTACAACAAAATCAATGCAGCATATTTTAAAGGTGGCTATTCTTTAGCACTCAGCACCATCAATACTAATTTCGATCTGGATGTAAAGGAATTCGTCACCGTGAACTTCTCCGCAATCGTGAATGCAATTGATCTGCTCGGCGGCATCGAGCTGGACATTACGGATAGTGAATTGAAATATCTGAATGGATATGTTCGTGAATTGAACCGCATTAACAAAACCGATGTACCCGGTCTAAAGTCTGCAGGTACACAGATCGTTAATGGTACTCAGGCAACGGCCTATGCTCGTATCCGTTATACCAAGGGCGGTGACTTTAAACGCGCCGAACGTCAGCGAATTGTTATTCAAAAGATATTTGATAAGGCAAAGGGCACCGACATCTCTACCATTAATTCCATCATTGATAAGATGTTCCCTCAGATCTATACCAATTTATCAACCGCACAAATCCTGAGTCTTGCAAAGGATGTATTTTCCTATAATATTGTAGATAATATAGGCTTCCCCTATGAAAAGGATGCCCATACCTACAACAAGGTATCCTATGTATTTCCGATCAATCTTCAGGATAATGTAATTCGTCTGCATCAGTTTATGTTTGGGGATGACGGATATGTTCCAAGCCCCACTGTTCAGGATTACTCCTCCTATGTAGAAGGGATCCGTGTACAATAGGTGATATATAGAACTGACATATTATTTTGGATGATACAAAAGTTGATTAAATAAATTATTCGTTTTAATAACTGAAACGCTTTCGCGTCAATATATGAAAAGAAGACGGATGGTACTTGCTTCCCATAATACACTGTTTGACGGACAGGTTATTGTTATGTATGGCAAAAACGAACACTTGTGTTCGGTGATGACATACATAACAATGAAATGTCCGGCAACCTGTGTGTGAGGGAAGCGTGTACCATCCGTCTTCTTCTAATACTTCGCGCGAAAGCCCCAATATTTATTTCAACAACTCAAGCAGTCTCTCCGTTGCATTACGGTCTGTATAGATATAATTCCTCTGGATAAAATCCTTAATTCGGTACAATTCAAATTCTTGCTCCTTGATCAAATTAACAACCTCTTCTCCGGTATATGCAATTGGCCCAGGGACAAAGCTTTGATAATCATAATAGAACCCTCTTCCGTGGTCTGAAAATTCGTTATAGTCGTATGCATAGAAAATCATCGGACGTTCTGTCAGGCAATATTCAAATATAATAGAAGAATAATCCGTAATCAGGATATCAGCAGCCAGTAAGACTGTGTTGACATCCTTTTCGAAGGACAGCTGACAGATATTCTCCCCTAATTCCTCGCTTCGAAAAGAATTTGCTATATGAGGGTGAAGCCTTAAACCAAAATAATATTCACCGGATAACTGCCGGTTCAATTCTTTAATCAGTTCGATCAATCTGGGATTCTGCGACTGTGTATCACGAAAGGTAGGAGCATATAAAATCAACTTCTTCTCCATTGGAATATTATATTTTTGATAAATATATTCCTTGTCCAGATTCTTTCCAGCAGCCTCATCCTTCTTAATTCTGCGAAGGAGCTCATCTGTCTTAGGAAGTCCGATCGGATAGATGCAATCTTCCTTCACTCCAAAAGCACTGGAATATACCTTTTTAATATCCGGTGAATTCACAATCAAATGAGAGATATTCGCATTAGCCCTGCATTCCAATTGCTTCAGATGTCCAGTATTCACATCCTGTCCGAACTTCTTAATGGTTCCTGTCCCGTGCCACAATTGGATTACCTTTGTTCCTCTTCTTCTTCGAAGATAGGCATAGGGGAGAAATATATTGTCCAATAATATTATCTCCGCTCTTGCCAGTTCAAATGGCTTATGGAAGAAAAAAACAAACATCGTCTTCATCCCCGCCAGACTTTTCACTGCTAAAGTATCACTCTTCGTCAGATAGGAAAAGCTATAGCCCTGGTTATACTTCTTCAAGGCTCGGGCAACAATTGCAACATTACTGCCGTCTCCTTCATCATGGGTCATAATACAGAAAACTCTCTTCTTTTTCACCGGAACCAATCTACTCAGATTATAAACCAGTGCAAACAGGTAATAGCCTATTGTTTTTTTCATTTAATATTACTCCTAGGTTCCTTCCGCATTCAGATATCTATGTATGGGCCTCACGCATAGAGAGAGCGTCACTACCGGGATACCCTTTGGATCAACTCAACTACTTTCTTGGAAGCCTTACCGTCATCTGCATGATTGAACTTATTATAAAATGCTTCCTGTTTTTCGCGGTATTTGGCTGGATCATAATACTTGATTGCTGTGATTAATTCCTGAGTAGTAAGTGTAACGGGTCCGGGGGCCTCTGCCAGAAAATCAAAATAGAAGCCTCTTAAGGTATCCTTATACTGCTCTAAATCGTAACAGAAGAACAGCATAGGTCTCTTTAGCAAACTATAATCAAACATAACGGAGGAATAATCCGTAATCATCATATCGGATACCAGATACAGGTCCGCAATATCAAAGCTTAAATCACAAGAATAAACAAAGTCCTTATAAGGAGTCCAATCCACCTGATCCATCACAAGATAATGATACTTCACAATCATAACATATTCATCACTCAGATTGTTCTGCAGCTCGCGAAAGTCCAAGGGAGGATTAAATTTATATTTCCCCTTACCGTAATACTCATTATCGCGCCAGGTAGGAGCATAGAGAATAATCTTCTTATTCAGGGGAAGTCCCAGCTGTTTCTTTAATTCCATTATATCTACACTATTATTCTTGGTAAATAGTACATCATTTCTTGGATAACCGATTTCCAGCATCTCCTTACCAAAGGCAAAGGCTCTACGGAAAATCTCTGTCGAAAACCGATTCTGCGAAATCAGGTAATCCCAGGTCTGCGCATTATCATAGAAGTTCTTCTTGTAGTTATCAATGCCCTTCTCACCGGCCATAAATACCGTATCCATATCAAGTGCAAGCTTCTTCAGGGGTGTCCCGTGCCAGGTCTGGATATAGGTACAACCAGATTTTTTAATAATATATTTCGGCAAACGAGTGTCACATACCCATATTCCTGCTATGGCAAACAGATAGAAATAGAATAATCTTGTTCTCTTAACTGCCTTGGCTGTTCCTGGAAGAGGAGTATCCGGATTCTCCAGGATAAAATAACAACGATATTTCTTATCCAAACCCTGGCGAACCATCTCCTCATAAATTGATCGTGGATTACCTGTATAGTTTCTTCCCAGATTACTCTCAAATAGTATAACATCCTTTTTTATTGGCAAAAGCCTACAGGCCAACTTATATCCCTTTATAACAATCGGCTTAAGCTTCTTTCTGACCTTCTTAATCACGTTATTCACAATAGACTTAGGTGATAAGCTCATAAAAATCTCCATTCTGCCGCACCCCCGTGAATATGGGCTTCAGCACAAAATTGCTAATTCTTCTTTGTACTAAGATTTAGATCCTGCTTTATCTTTGTTGTAGAAATACCTTCCGTACGAGGGAGATAGATAACTTCACAATAATCCTTTAAGAAATCAAATTGTCCCTTCCAGTCATCACCCATTACGAAAACATCGATTTGATTATCCACAACATCCTTAATCTTTTGTTCCCAATTATACTCCGGTATCACTTCATCCACATATTTTACTGCCTCCAGAATAATCTTACGATCCTCATAGCAATGATACGCGGTCTTATGCTTAATCGCATTAAATTCATCTGATGACAGAACTACCACAAGATAATCACCAAACTCTTTGGCTCTTCTCAATAAATTAATATGTCCAACATGCAGCAAATCATAAGTTCCATAGGTTATTACTTTCTTCATTGTCTTTTATGCTCCATTCGAAAGTATCTACTTTCTGTGAGCATGTCCTCCTTCCAAATTTGCATCCAATTACTTCACGTTCTTATATTAATAAATATCAGCTTCACAGATATCTATTAGGCATATATTCAAAAATGTCGGTTTAACAGACACTCTATGAAACATGTAATAACAAACTCCATATAAACAAGCCATGTCTTGACGCACATTATATATCGTTGATTTTAGCTTCATATATCGTGCTGACATCACTTACTTTCCCCTTGGCGATCAATCGGCCTTTCTCAAGTAGTATTGCACAGTTACAAAGACGATTTACTTGTTCGAGGGAATGAGATACGAACAACACAGTAACTCCGCTGTCGAACATATCTTTTATCTTCTTCTCACTTTTCTTTCGGAACTTTGCATCTCCGACCGCAAGAACCTCATCCAGAATTAGTATCTCTGGCTTAACTATGGTAGCGATAGAAAAGCCGAGCCTTGCTTTCATACCGGAGGAATAATTCTTAACCGGAACATTGATGAAGTCACCTAACTCGGAAAACTCTACAATCTCGTTGTATTTCTCCCTGATAAAATCTCTGGGATATCCCAGCACCGCACCATAGAGGTAGATATTCTCCGCTCCGGTATACTGGGGGTCAAAACCTGCTCCAAGCTCAAGCAGCGGAACAATCTTGCCTTTGATGGATACGCTACCCTCGGTCGCCTTAAGCACACCTGCGATAATTTTCAGCAAAGTACTTTTTCCGGCACCGTTTAAGCCCAGAATTCCGAGCCGGTCTCCCTTGTTCAATGTAAAGGAAACATTATGCAATGCCCAGAACTCCTGATATCTCAGCTCGTTCTTAAGCATCTTTATAAAATATTCTTTAAGATTATCAACTTTATTCTCCATCAGGTTGAATTTCATACTGATGTTATCAACCACTAACACTTGTTCTTTCACGAAATCCTCCGTTCTATGCTGTAACCATATTTCTTCAATATTAAATATTCAGAATGAAATTATCCTGCTTACGATAAAACAGCAACATACCGATAATCAAGGATCCAAAGCTATATATCAAAGATAATACCAAGGAAGTCTGATCCATAGGGGTTCCAAACACGGCACTTCGGAAGGTATCAATGATAACGTAGAGTGGGTTCAACTTAAATACCCATATTTCTTCTGCACCAAGCTTCAGATCATCGATACGATAGAATATGGCACAGGTATACATGATAATCATCAACACGACACTCCATAGATACTCCATATCTCTGAAAAATACAGCTAAGGTTGCTAACAACATACCAGAACCGATCGCTAATATCAAAACTAGTAATAATGGTACAATTGATTGGAGCAAATATATCGTTGGCATAACCCCGAACACTATTAACGCTCCAAACAATACGATTAATGAGATTAAGAAAATAATATAATTTGACAAGACCGTTGAAAAGGGATACATATATTTGGGTATATACACCTTCTTGATCATAGCACTGTTGCTGCGAATGGATTTCATTGCAGATTTTGTTGAATTCGAGTAAAAGCTATACAACAGCCGGCCAGTCAGTATATATACCGGAAACTGGGCATCTCTAACCCCTCGCATTTTACCAAAAACAAACGCTAAAACGATAGTTGTTAATATCGGTTCCAACAATGTCCAAAAAATACCCAGATAAGACCTGCGGTATTTCAGCTTTATATCCTTTTTCACCAGTTCCCCCAGTAAAAATCGATATTTATTAAAATTCAACCATGCGCTCTTCACTCGTTACCTCCCATGCTCCCCCAAATCGGTGGCTTGAATACATCATTACAGATACAAAATAATCCACTGACTCCTTCGTACTTAAATGAATAAATTATTTGTTATACCTAATCTCAGCCTTCATGATGCCACTTCACTGATGTTTGAACCCGGAAGAACAAGGAGTTTGCGTAGGTGGGCAAACTTCGCAGCATCTCCCCATGTGAATTTCTTTTAATTCACATTATTCATAAAGACTGATTTTACCACTTTTTCCGCTGCCTGTCCATCTTCCCATTCACAAAATCTGTGGTAGAATTCCTCATATCTTTGTTTATATTTACGAGCCACCTCATCAATATTTTGTACCGCATCAATTACCTCGTCCGTTGTATATAACAACGGACCGGGAACTTCCTTCTCGATATCCAGATAGAAGCCTCTAAGGATATCCCTGTATTTCTCCAGATCATAGGTATAGAACAGCATCGGCCGTTTTAAATTCGCATAATCAAAGAAAACTGAGGAATAATCTGTAATCAGGATATCTGAGATCAGATATAGCTCTGAAATATCATCGTATTTGCTCACATTATATGCAAACCCGCCATACAAGCCTACATCCAAAGAATCTGCAATGAAGTAATGGGTACGAAGCAAAACCACGTACTGATCGCCAAGACCTTCTTGCATTCTCTTAAGGTCTAATTGTAATTCAAATTTATATCGTCCCTTACCGTAAAACTCATCATCCCTCCAGGTAGGTGCATAGAGGATAGTTTTCTTGTTCAATGGAATCCCTAACTGTTTTCGGATTCCTGCAGCAATCTCATCTCTGTCCTTGGCATGCATAATATCATTTCTCGGATAGCCGGTTTCCAATAGCTTATTCTCATACATGAAGCATCTGGGGAAGATCTCACTGCAGAAGGCATTGGGTGCTATTAGGTAATCCCAGGCACGAGACTGCTTATACACCTGCTGCTTATATTTCGGCGATGCCGAGGTAATATCATCCATATCAAATACCAGCTTCTTCAGCGGAGTACCATGCCAGGTCTGCAGAAAAATACTGCCTTTTCTCTTCACTGCCCACTCCGGCTGCCTGCCATTAAATACAAAATATTTACTACGGGCAAGGTAATAATAGTACAGGAGGGAATATCTCTTTATCTTCTTATGTTTAAAAGGGATTTTCGTACCCTTCTTATCAATAACCCAGATGCACTTATATTTATTTGGTTCATTCTTTGAGATATATTCGTAAATGTATTTCGGACTGTCGGAATAATTCTTTCCAAAGAAGCTCTCAAAAAGAATTGTATCCTTAAGAATCGGACGCGTCAGGAATATACGATTATACAGTGTCATATAGAATGCCTTCTTGCTTTTCAGTATTCTTTTGAACTTTCGGTAGGCTAAATGAATCGTCACTATCCGTCGGCATGCTACCACATTCTTTTTGATCAAAGCATTGATAATTCGTCTTTTATAACCCTTCTGAGCTTTAATAACCTCCGGATTCATCTGACTAATTATATTACTCATACTGATGAAATTATCTTCCTGCCATACCGGATTATTGCTACGCTTAAGCTTTGGAGCATAGACTCTGGTATAGTAAGAGATATATTTTCTATCAAAATGGTTTCTTAATTCAGAATCCCTTGGAATTCTCTGCGTGGTTTCGTAATAAGTCTCCAAGAATTCATAAAAACGGTTCGGATCCTTAATCTGAGATAGAGACGGGAAATTAATAGTGTCATTATGCTTTCTCTTAATATACTTAGCAGATAAGCGTTTACGTAGCTTCTCTGTCTTAGCCAATGCTTCCATAAGAAAAGGTACATCGGACATATAAACCAAATTCTCAGGAAAACGAAGTTTATTTTCTTCTATAAAGCTTCTCTTAAATAAAATATTCAACACTGAAATATTACGAACACCTTTACGCTTGGCTACCAATATGCGGTATGCCTGCCTAATCTGAATATTCTTTATTCGAAGCAGCTCTTCTTCTGAAAGCTCTTCTTCTGAAAGCTCCTCTTCCGATTGGTCGGACTCCTCTTCTTTCATTATGTCTGGCTTAGAATATTCCTCGTAATCATCCTTACTATCATGATCATTCGATGTATCATCGGAGCTTTCCTCCTCAGCAGAATCCTCCTGATGTGTATCCTCCTCAGTGCTATCATTCTCTGTATTATCCTCTGCTCGTAATTCTGCAGAATCCGAAGTACTAACTTCGCTTTCTTCTTCTTCGTCACCGGTTTCTTGTTCCTCTTTGCGCGCAAGGTAAACACTTCTGCCAAACCAAGTAGGCTTTTTCTTACCGTATACAATATCATCATCCCGTTCCTGCGCTGCGAGAACTAAATTTTCTATAGTATTACCGTATAAATAATCATCACTATCCAGAAAATATACATAATATCCGGTTGCTTTATCGAGTCCGAGATTTCTGGCTGCCGCAACACCAGTTTTGTTCTGCAGGTGATGGACTTGAATTGATAATTCTTCATATTCCGAAAGACATTCAAGCTCCTTCTCCTCCACATGATCACAGATCAGAAGTATTTCCATATCACTGCCGTTCTGCTCCCTAAGACTATCTAAACAGTCTTTCAGATAAGCTTCTCCTTTATGGTAGGGAATAATAATACTTGTTTTCATAATTTTTGTCCTCCAAGTATTATGGAATCATCTCTTCAGCCAAAAACCATAGCATAGGAATTATAGCATTATAAGGAAGGATAGTCAATAATAGCACCCTCTCCTCTAGATTCCATAAATACATTAATAATTTAATTCTTGCCTAAAAATTCAATTTTTAACATGTAATCCTCCAGTCAATTCTCATACCCAAATCGGCAATGAATTACTAAGTCGGATTAATGATTTATTGATATCATGAAAAGAGTATCGGTAGCTAAAAACAAACAGATCTTTTGAAAGGGTGTTGTAAACACCACAAAAATAGGGGGTGTTTACAACACCCCCCAAAGACTCTACTTTGTCAATATTATTATCCGACTTTAATTTAACCCCAAACGGTTCAATGCACTGAAGATTGCACGGATAGAAGCTCTTGTAATATTGGAGCTCACACCAACGCCGAAGGTCGTTCTTCCGGTCTTCATATCCAGCATATGGATATATGCTGCAGCCTGTGCATTAGCACCTCCGCCAAGGGCATGCTCGGTATAGTCAAGAACCTTGATTTCAATACCAAGCTCCTTCATCAATCCTCTCTGTACAGCATCAATCGGTCCGTTCCCTGTAGCAGCAACGGTCTTTTCGACGCCACTATTTGTGTAGGTAACCTCTGCGCTGGTACATGATTCGTCACGATCAGTAAGATCTTCGATCCTACATCGATTAAAGTGCAACGGCTCCTTCTTTTCCAGATAGCAAGCCTTGAATTCATTTATAATCTGATCCGGTGAGATCTCTCCCTTAGTCTCGGATAACTTTTGAATCACATCTGCAAATTCCTTATGCATACCCTTAGGCAGCTTGAAGCCGAAGTAATTCTCCATAATAAAAGCAACGCCACCCTTACCGGACTGGCTGTTAATACGAACAATCGGTTCATACTGTCTTCCGATATCCGAAGGATCGATGGGAAGATAGGGAACAGCCCATAAGGTGCTGTTACGCTCTTTCATCGCTTGAATCCCCTTATTAATCGCATCCTGATGAGAACCGGAGAATGCAGTAAATACCAATTTGCCTGCATATGGATGTCTTTCATGTACTTTCATCTTGCAAAGACGTTCATACGCTTCAATAATATCGTTAATATTATCAATATCCAGCACAGGATCAATCCCCTGCGAAAACATGTTATATGCTAAGGTTAAGATATCAACATTACCCGTTCTTTCTCCGTTACCAAATAAGGTTCCTTCCACTCTGTCAGCCCCAGCCAGAATTGCCAACTCAGCAATCGCAACACCTGTGCCACGATCATTATGAGGGTGAACACTTAAAATAATCGAATCTCGGTCCTTAAAATGACGACTCATCCACTCTATCTGATCAGCGTATACATTCGGCGTATTCATCTCAACAGTTGCAGGAAGATTAAGAATAATCTTTTTCTCAGGGGTAGGCTCCCAGATCTCCTGCACAGCACTGCAGATCTCCAAGGCGTATTCTACTTCCGTCCCGCTAAAACTTTCCGGTGAATATTCCAGGATAATCTCACCCGGGAAAGTTTTCGCATATTCTTTCACGAGCTTCGTTCCCTCAATTGCAATCTGCTTGATTTCTTCCTTGGACATATGAAATACTACGTCTCTTTGTAAGGTAGAGGTAGAGTTATAAATATGCACAATTGCTCGTTTTACTCCCTCCAATGATTCAAAGGTTCTTTTCAGCAAGTGTTCTCTGCACTGTACCAGAACCTGAACGGTAACATCATCCGGAATCAATTTTCGATCAACCAGCTGTCTTAAGAAATCAAATTCGATCTGCGAAGCTGAGGGAAAACCAACTTCTATCTCTTTAAAGCCCAACTTTACTAACAATTGAAAGAACTCTACCTTCTCTTCAACCACCATAGGCTCGATTAACGCCTGATTACCATCTCTTAAATCCACGCTGCACCAAATAGGCGCCTTTTCAATCTGTTTGCACGGCCATTGTCTATCCGACAACGCTACAATCGGATTTCTCTGATATCTCTTAAAATTCAACATAATAATTTCCTCCTGATTAATATGATTGTTCGTTTCAAACAAAAACATCACATTAACGATGGAGTCGATAGATCACGCTGTATATCTTGATAATAAATAACTTGGTATTATCTACTCGAGTCCCAACCACATCAAATCCTTTCCTTTATATTCAAAAATATCAGCTTCGCAGATATTTTATGAATCATGTATTACAAAAATATCAGCTTCGCAGATATTTTACGAGTCATGTATTTATAGAAAAGCATCCGCTTCGCAGACGCTTTTTATAATTTCTCTATAGTTTAACAATCCAATCCATTGCACGGACAGCGGATTAACGCTTTAATCCATTGAAGTCAATGGCTAGGAGTACACCACAAGATAGCTGATAAGCCCTATGGTAATATCGCTGTCTACATGGTGTTTTGAATATATTTCAATAATTAGTAACTATCAATGTAAAATAAACCCAGTATATTAAGCTATATACTCTAACATTCACAAAATACATGCTTCGCAGACATTTTGTGAATCATATAATCAAAAATATCAGCATTCCATATATTCTGTGAAGCAAACAATCAACAATATCAGCTTTCCATATATTCTGTGAAGCATACAATCAACAATATCAGCTTTCCATATGTTCTGTGTAGCATATATGAAAGGCCACTTCCTGACTAACCTTTGATAGTGACCTTCATTATATCATTATGGAATTTCTTTTACAACTACTTTTTAATAAATTCGTCTCCAAGTCCACACTTTATCATATTACTCAATACATTTAAGGCTTCCGCCTCATCTGGTCCCTCACAAATCAGATCAATCTCATCTCCATGCTTAACACAGGCAGATAATACCCCCAATACGCTTTTCGCGTTTACGGACTTCTCACCGAGGCGAATGGTTACGGTAGCTTTAAAGTCAATTGCCCTATTACATAATACACTGATTGGTCTCAAATGTAATCCTGCAGGAATATCAATCAATATCTTCGTACTAACCATGTAATACCTCCAATCTTTGGTCACTGCTGTCCTTCCGTTGATAAATAGATGCTAACATTCTGATTTTCAACTAATGTAACAAACGTTCCACCTTCCATCTGCAGTCTTACTGCATAGGTTCCATAATTATAGTCCTTCAGATCAATAAAAGGCTTCAAGGAATTTCTGCTTATTTCCTTTAATTCATCGGCAGGGCCGGTTACAACAGCACTAATAGGTCCTGTGGTGAGAAAAGCCATCTCCATATCGTTAGGCAGATTCCTAACCTCAATATCTCCCGGCCAGATGGTGATTTCCTTTGTAGAAGCCTTCTCAATTATAATATTCACAACAACTGTCTCATCATCACCGACCAGTAATAATCCTTCGCCTAATTGCTCCTGAAGATTAACTTCCTTTTGGATGTTTTCCTTAGAATTACTAATATCCTCTTCGATAAGTAATTCTGTGATATTGTTCAGAACATCATTTGCTCCCGCAATCTCAATTGTTTTCGGTTCAAAATCAATTCCGGCTAAGGTATATCCAGGAGCTGGATTGCCAATCGTTTTAACCTTTAAATTAATCTCTTTCGTCTCATACACCTTAACATTAATCGATACATAGCCCTGACTAAAGGTAAGGTTAGAACTAATCTCTTCTCCCTCTTCATCAAACGCCCTTAATTTCTCATAGCTGCTATAAGTTTCCGAAGCACCTGCAACATTGACTTCGGCAACTATTTCCTTAATCCGTTCAATCTTACTCTTAGGACCAGTTACCGTGATAATAGTGCTTGCCGTCTTCTCTCCGATATAGTAACCCTCAGCAGGTTCTCCTTTGGATACTACGGTCACCTTAAAATTCTTGCTAACCAGCTCCTCCAGATTAATCTTCATTACCTGGTATAGACCTTCCGTTATCGTTACATTTTCTCCGTATCTGGGACATTTAATATCTATTGTAACTGCATTCACATCGGAAAGCTTAGCAAAATCAGCGGTTACCTCAAAATCCGAAAGTGAAATATTGTCTATGATCGTCCTTCTTGCTGCAAACTTAAAATCAATGGTCGCACCCTCCACGATCTCATATACCATATCACTCGTACTGATGGCATCGATGGCATCCGCATTTAATATTTTTACAGGAACATTATTAAAATGTCCGGGAGTTATAGGATCATCCACATTCGTTATGATAAGCCATAGAATGGCGGCAAGAATAATGGACAGAATTTTTAAGCCGATGTTTCTAGTCAACTTCTCTTTCATTCTTTATTCTTCCCTTCCACAATTTTAATTTCTTAGGTTCGGCGGATTTGTGCTGTATATCAAGGAGTTTTGCTCTTAGATAATCACCGTCGACATTACGAATTAGTTTTCCTCCTTTGGCAATTGACACCTTTCCGGTCTCTTCTGAAACAATAATTGTAAGACTATCCGATACCTCACTGATACCAATTCCGGCTCTATGCCTTGTACCTAAGTCCTTACTGAGCTGCATATTATCCGACAAAGGAAGATAGCAGGTGGCTGCTGCTATTCGATTGCCTCTAAGGATCACCGCTCCGTCATGCAGAGGTGTATTATGTTCGAATATATTGATCAGCAGCTCACTGCTGATCATACTGTCAATATAGATTCCTGTGCTTTCAAAATCATTTAGGGGAGTCTCCTCTTCCATAACAATTAAAGCACCTGTCTTTGTTCTTGCCAGTTCGAAGGTCGCACGTACAATCTCATTCAATGTATGGTCAGAAAACTTCTCGTTCTTATCCTTACTGTCATCAAAGGTGATGAAGGATTTGACTAGATTCTTCTGTCCAAGCTGCTCCAGCGCTTTACGAAACTCCGGTTGGAATATGATTACAATCGCAATAATTCCCACATTAATTGTATTCTTCATGATCCACATTACTACATTAAGATCCAAAATAACAGCAGCAAACCAAAAACCCATGATAACAACCAGACCCTTAACTAACGCCCAGGCTCTTGTATTCTTGATCCATTTAATTACATTGTAAATCAGGAGCGCAAGAATAATGATTTCAATAATATCAGTCAGGTAGATTTTCGGTATCGAAATCCACACAGAATATTCTCTGATTAAGTTTCTGATTGTCTCCATTTACCTTCTCTCCTACCCCAATACTTTTTCCAATGGAAAGCATGCTTTCTATTGTTTACTCGTCCATCCTATTCTTTCGATTTTCTTTCGTAGTATTGTTATAATTGAAGTCCTCTAAACTATCATTATCGGAATAAGCATCCTCATCCTCATCATATTCCTCTTCCTCTGCATCATGATGACGATAACTTGTTTTTGCTAACTCCTGCGAGATATTTTTCACATTAATATGCTTTACCTTCATCTGAGGTGTTGTTATGGTTACTTTAGGGACTGCTTTAACATAGTAGTAATAAACATCATCCTCAAACTGGGCATGCTCGACTCCGGAATAATCCAATGTGAGCTTAAAGAATTGTACAACATAGACGATAGCACCCGATATTATAGTTCCTAATATCATTGCCAGTATCTGCTCCGATTTATCTAATATGATGTCACTAATCAAAAATCCCAATACACTAGTTAACGCACCGGCTGCAATGGATATTTCAAATGCGTAATCAAACTTCATTCTTCTGACATAATAGACAACCAGTAAAATGGCGGTAAAAATCACGATGGTCATAATCATTTGTTTATTATTCATGAGACCGTCGATTACATCTGTATACAACTTCAATACATCATCCACGGAAGGATTAACCTGAACATTCACTGCCGTCTTCACAATCTGAATAATATAATATACTAACACACCGCATACACTTGATACGATCGCTACAGGATTCGATATAATTCCCAGTAGAATTGGCATCACATATGGGATTTTTAAAAAATATAAAATCGGAATCGCTAACACCACATAACCATGCCGAGGTGTAAATCTTGCAAACAGAAAATAAATGATCATGAAGAGTATTATCACTAATATGGATAAAATCGGTGAAGCATAATACACATGAAGTGCAGCCATGAAGGTTGCGATCAGAACCATAATTGCGGAAGGGGTAAAGGCACTAAGCAAAGCTAATGCTAATACCACAGGCAACGATTTCAATCTGGAATCAAAACCAATTTCCTGATTGATCGCGATAAAGGATATCAATGCAAAAATAAATTTAACTGCAGGGTTAATATATATATCATGTCTTTGGTAAAAACTCTTCACTCGTTCTCTAAATACCAATAATGGCATCATAATAATTTCCTCCAAACATTAAGACTCAGGTGTCTCCTCATTATAGATCTTATTTAAGCGCTTTAAAAGCTTATAATAGCGGGATAATTTCTTACGCGACATATCATACTTGATGGAATATCCAGCGATTGCGCCTAAACCGTAGATTGCAATTACAATGATATAGATGCCAAGAATATAAGTACCTATAACCTTATAATTTAAGGTTACCGCATTACGAATTAGATTTTCCGATTTGTATATGAAAATCAATAGCAGTATCAGCCCATAACCGACCGTCGCACTAATGATCGATTTAATAACCTGATATCTTACGTAATCATTTTTATAATACTTACTAAGACGTATGTCCTCTTTCCCCTCTTTGGTCTCATAGAGGGCAAGCTTCGTCATTAGCCTGACTTTATTAGTGTTTAACATAGATTAATCTCCATTTAATTGTGATATTGCAATTATGTATCCTTATTATGCTCTCATTATATCATGTTTACACAGATTAGGAACTCAAGGACTTCGTCCTTTCGTTCACGTGTACATTATAACATAGACAAATATTAATTTCGAGGACTTTTTTCTCTTTTGGAAAATATAGATAGTACAAAACCAGTTTATAGTCCGTAACACCGGAAAAGCTATATAAAAACTCATATCATAAGCTTCACAACCTTTTATGTTTTTATTATTCTATCAATGAGGGTATATCAAACTTATCCAGGCCCACTTGGGACATTAACCCGTTAGAGCACCCTATAACGGGCTAACAAAAGACACTCCGCTCTGGTATTACTACCAATATCGAAGTGTCACTGTCTGATTATTGTTTTTGTATCTGTTTTCATAGGACTTTTTCTATAAAAACAGTTCATTCAAAGCCTTACCGTCGCACGGACCGAATTCAACCCCCAAAATCTTAGCCATGGTAGGTGCGATATCTATCATCCTTGCTTCGCTAAGCTTATATTGTTTCTTCACGGCAGCTCCTGAGACAACCAGATTGCAGCTATAATTCGGCTTATTCGGTGAATAACCATGGGTTGCATACTTCATACCGAGCGTTGAAAGATCTGTAATCACTTCTCCCTCCAAGCCCTCATCAAAGCTATATCCTGCCTTCGCTTCCAGCATATAGGAAGTACAGGGGTAAGCGTGCTGCTCTTTCATTTCGATAGCATTATATAAGCATTCTATTCCATAGCTGTCGGTCTTCCTCGCTGCTTCCAGAACGGAGAGTACTCTTCTCTCGGCTTCTATATCACCGTCTTTAATATGAAGATAGGCGGCTCCTCCCGCACATTGGACATAAGCTCTCCATCTAAGCTCACCGTTTTCTTCATAGATCAGTCCGTTTTCCTTAAGTAACAGATTGAGCTTAACCTTATATCGCACATCCAACTGACCATGGTCACCAATTACCAGAAAGATTGTATCATCATAGATTCCGGCTTCTGTTGCAGCCTTCATGATATCTCCAATTCTTCGATCCATTCGAAGCAAGGTCTGATCAATTTCATCACCATCTGTGCCGTATTCATGCTTGGTATCATCCAGATCAATCAGATGTATCAGCATAAGATTCGGCCTCTTACGGCGAATCGTATCCAGTGCGCACTTTGTCGTAAAGTCATCAAGATAGGGTTGCTTAATTCCCTTTCGAATGCTTCCGAATTTCTTCTCCATTCGAATGCTATAGTAGGGGCTGCCGTTCTTCAGTATCTTTAATGCCTGATTCTCATTGCCGATTGCCCGGATCTCCGGAATATTGTAGTCAATGGAGGCTTTTCCGGTCACCGGCCATAATATCCCGGCTGAGGTCAGATGATACCTCTTAAGCTTATCGTAGATCGCCGGCACCTTAAGATCTCTCCGATACCAAAACCAGCTCTGTTCCTTCTCCCCGACAAAGGGTTGAAAGGGATTATTATGAAACACGCCATGCTTCTCTGGATAGACACCGGTTACCATCGTCGCGTGTACTACGTACGTAAGCGTCGGATACACGCTGGTCAGATTCGTGGTGTATGCCCCGTTATTGATTAATTTAGAAAGATTTGGGAGATTTCTGGCCCGCTCCCATTGATCCACAGAAAAAGCATCATAAGATATTACGATTAAATGCTTTGCAATACCCGTCTTCATCTCCACGCTATTATTTCCTTTCCACACTTATATTAATAAAAATCACAAGTCCAATGATAAACAACGGTATGATAGCCAGGATGCTTAGCTTGGCATTACCGGTAAGCGTAGTAGTCAGAGACATAACTGCCGGTCCGATAATCGCTGCAAATTTACCAAATATATTATAAAAGCCAAAGAATTCGTTGGACTTCTCCTTTGGTACAATCTTCGCATAATAGGATCTGCTGAGTGCCTGAATACCTCCCTGAGCCGAACCAATCATCGCTCCTAATACAAAGATATGCCATACAGAGGAGATGAAGAATGCTGCGATACAGGAAATGATATAAGTAACGATACCAACGATAAGCATGGCTCCGGTTGAGAATCTCTTGGCCAAATTACCATAGAGAAGCGCACAGGGGAAGGCAATAATCTGTATCACAAGTAGAATTCCAAGCAAAGTAAAGGTATCGAGTGAATTCGTTCCCAATACTGAGGTGGCATAGGGGACCACCATCTTTATAATAGTATCTACTCCGTCAATATAGAAAAAATAGGCCAAAAGGAATAAAAATACGTTTTTGTGATGACGGATGTTCTTAAAGGTGTCTACCAGCCTCTTAAAACTGTTGAACACCGGCCGGGGTTCCGGTTCGATATAGTGTCTCTGCTTTACGTCCTTAATCATAGGAAGTGTAAGCAATCCCCACCAAAGCGCGGTAATGATGAATCCTATCTGATAACCGATGGCCTTATCCATTCCTACAAGGAAGATCAGTACAAGGCTGATACCGAATGGTATAACACTGGATATGTACCCAAAAGCAAAGCCTCTGGTAGAAACCTTATCCATCCTTTCATCGCTGGAGATATCCACCAGAAAGGAATCATAAAATATATTGGAGCCTGCAAAACCGATGGCTGACAGAACAAAGAAAAGGACTAAAAGCTGCCATTGACCGCTTGCCGGGGATACAAAAGCAAGGGCTGCAGTAGCAAGCACGCCCAAGGCGGCAAAGAAAATAAAAAAGCGCTTTTTCTTATCCTTATAATCCGCAATCGTTCCGAGGATTGGGCTGAGAATCGCAATCAATATACTTGCAATGGAATTAAAATACCCCAGATCCATACTGCTTTTAACATTATCGAACATTCCGAAAATAATCGGGAGCAAGGCAGTAGTTACCGCCATGGAATACGCCGAATTACCACAATCATATAATACCCAAGAACGCTCTTCTTTGCTCAACTTCATAATAATTATCCCCTCCTGTTTATGTTGTCAAAATAATACACGTTTTAATCCGAATTAACACTCTTGTCGCATGCATTCTATATTCTTATTATAGCATAAAACCGGAAATCGTAAGTTAAATCTCTGTAAATCAAAGGCACAATTGCTTCATCATATATGCAAACATAGTATGATAATATTGCTTTCTTATCGCTGTTGTAGCACTATATATCTCATGCTTGGAGGCAGGAAGAAGAACCAGCTCGGTGTTTTTCGATCGCATTGAAAAACGTATCTGCCCTCCCGGTTTGACTGTGGCATCCTTCCCAGCCTGAAATAAAAGGATGGGGGTCTTAACCCGCTTTGCATTCCTTTGCAGCCTTCGTACTGCATTGATACTGGCCAATGTCCAGGCACAGGTTGCTCCCCAGGTCTGATAATGCTCATCCTGCAGACGTTTGCTGAAGCTATGCTGATATCTTGCCTCGGACATACAGGCGCTTGTCTCAAAACGAGGAATTCCGTCAAAGGCATGGTGTCCTGACACATATGCCTTCTCGGCCCTAATCAGCCTCTTATACTGCAGCACCATCCAAACTATCGGAGTGGGTATTCTACCACAATCTATCTCAAGCATCGGAGCAGATAGAACAGCACAATCAAATATTTCCGGATATTGCTCCAGATAGAGGGCCGCAATGGCTCCACCCATGGAATGCGCAAACAGAACCAGTTTTTGCTTCCCCTTATCCTTGGTAACAATCTCTGTAATAAATTGATGCAAATCTCTTACATATACCTCATAGCTTTTAATGTAGACCTTACTTCTGTCCTCTACTTCTCTTTCGGAATACCCATGCCCCCGATGATCGAGTAGATAGACCGAGTAACCGGCCTGATAGAAATAAAAGATTACTTCTTCAAACTTTTCAGTAAACTCACAAAATCCGTGAGAAATCACAATCCTGGCAGCTTCCTTCGGTTGCTTATAAAATTCATAGTATATCGATACGCCGTCAAAGCTCTGGAAATAGCCTGTCTTGCGGTTTTCTTCAAGTACAGGTCGCACTACCTGACGCAGCTGCTTCGTATAATCTTCTTCTCCCAGAAATATTATATCTTGATAAGTCTCCCCCGAATTAGTGCTCATGCTCCTCCACAATCCTCTTTCCGATATCAGGATAATTTGTAATAATTGAATTAATCCCTTGTTTACATAGCATTTTCATATCCATTGGGTCATTTACCGTCCAAACACGAAGGGCAATCCCTCTTGCCCTGCAATCTTCAATAAAATTCGGATATTGGAGATGATATAAAGCAGGATGCAATGCCTCTACTCCATATCTCACAGCATAATCCGGCATATTCAGATATCCGTCTTCATATAAGAAGCCTGTCTTAACTGAGGGCAGCAATTGCTTCAGCTTCATTACCGAATAGTGATTAAAGGAGGAGTAGATCACACGCTCCTCAAGCCCATACTTCCTCGTCAGCTCCAGTACTCTTTCTTCCAGGCCTTCATAGAAGATTATTGAGTTCTTTAATTCCACATTGATCATCAAATCGGTATTCTTGATTAGCCGATATACTTCTTCTAAGGTCGGTATCCTTACCTCGCCGTATTCCGGAAATCTCTTATTCACATTCAGCTTCAACAGCTCCGCATAGGTATAATCCTTTACAGAGCCTTTTCCACTGCTGACGCGATCCACGGTCTCATCATGCAGAATAACCAACTGACCATCCTTTGTCATCTGTACATCCAGCTCGATACCGTCCGCCTTCATATCAATTGCTTTTGCAAATGCCTCCAGTGTATTCTCCGGTGCATATCCGGAAGCGCCTCTGTGTGCCCATACTAGAGTCCTATTCATTCGTTCGTCCCTTTCCTTTCATTCATTTTTCTCTGAACATAAGCATTTCTACTTACTATATTAACCTGACCAATAATTGTCTTATTCTCTCTTCCTACTGTAACACAAAATGCATATTCTGTATATCGTTGCTTTCCTAATGCCTAATAAGTTGACTTCGATTAGCATACATGGACTAAATGCAGCTCCAATCGGATTTACCTAATTTGATATTACGTATTACAGTATATCAACTCTCCATTTCCCATCTACTGTACTTTGTGTTTAGACATAATAAAAAAGACACTCCTAGGAACTATTTTTCACGTTCTAAGGAATGCCCTTATATAAAAATATTCTCCAATCATATGCTAAATTCGTAATGTCAATATTTTTGTGGTTGAATTTCAGAAGCTTTTATCCTTCCTTCTTCCTCATTCCATATTAACCAATCATTTTTATTGTCTCTAAAATATATGTTTTTGATTTTTGTTCCATTGGTACGAATTGATATATGATAATCAATTTTTCCATTGAAAGTAGCGAAAAGCATATTACGATTAACACCTATAAAAAGATTACCGTTTTCTATTTTATAGACATAGCCTGCATAAGAAGAAATGCTATAGGCTTCGTTCAATCTGAGATTTACTCTATCATCCTCAACAGTAATATTATCTGCATACATTCCATTAGGTTCATTGCACATTGTAAATCCAAATAACTTCCATCCACATCTGCAGAATACAGATATAAGTACAAACATTATTACAATTATAGTAAATAATATTATACCTTTCTTTCCTATCCTTTTCATAGAATCTCCCTACAAGTCGATACCAGTATTTGGTTTTTATTCATTATTGTTTCTTACTCCATGGATTCGTTCCTTTGATCAATCCATTCATAAACACTTTTCTCCAAGTTATAAGGATATGAAAATTTCATATTTCCAGCTATGTCATGAGATAAGCGTTTAAATAAAGTGATTGTAGCTATTAGAGCTTTCCAACTGTCATTCTTGTCAAAATGACCAAATGAATTCTGTAGCTCTATTTGAGTTTCTACGCTTGCCCATTCACATAAGAAACGGCCTGCATGCCATGTATCATATTCCGCACCATTTATTGCCTTCTCATGCCACTCAATCATCTGAAGAAGGAGTTGTTTCATATTGCCATCTCGGACTTTTACCACCCATAATTCATTTCGTAGTATCTGTTTCGCTGAATATAGTGCTATAAACCAAAACATATTAACCGATTGCAAGAAATTTTCCTCGGATAAAGGATTTCCTTGAGGAGCCTTGCTGTATTGAGGCATAATATATTTTGCAATATGGTCTTTATCAATCAGCACCTTCACTCCTCGATAAAAATTATTCGGTATTATTTTATTCTTAACCATATGTTTTAAATTATCTAATGTGTGAATAACAAAATCAACCTGCCACCCTCCATCAAATAATGTAAGACATTCCGGATCTCCCCCATCTGTCTCTGAGACAAATGAAGTACAGATGTCCCCAAAATTGCTAAGCCATTCCTGATTGGAAAGATAATAATTCTGTTCTGAGGTATAGAAGATAATATCCATATCCGACCACTCGTCTGCAGGATGATCCTCACGAGCACGAGAGCCCACAACAAATGCTGCTCTTATATCTTCCACTGTTTGTGCCCAAGAAACAAAGTTTCGTTCAATCTTTTCATAAAATATTTTTGAATCCAACATAACAAATGCCTCCATTATCCTTAAATACCGAAGTATACATGGAAATCTTTTATTTTAATTCCACATCCCTATAGGTTGCATCAAATGTTTCGATATGTCGTTCGTTAAGAAAATAAAAATAATACCATCTTAACAATTGTATCTCTAGGGGTGCACATCTGAACACTCCTACTAAAATCCTTTATTTTCAGTTGTTTGAGCCGGCAAAAATAACAATTTTCATGTCAATCGACATCTCGACAAATCGGATTTCCCCCCTATAATAGGATTAAGAAATTATCTTACTTTTTTATGAAGATATAGGGCATATCCTCCTGCCACCACAATAATAAACAACGCTGTAATATACTTCCAAACATTAAACGAGGAATCGACATTTTCAACTGAAAATTTCGATGTAATATCTACCAAACTGTGTGTGATAATGCATGGAATCAAGCTTCCACTCTTATAGAATACCATAGCAAATGCGAAACCTATTGCAATTGCATACCCAATTTGTAAAAAAGTATCTAACGTTGCATGACCTGTAAGTAAATTCATAATATGTCCAGCACCAAAAGTCACTGCAGATATTATAATAGCCTGTTTTATGCTGTCCTTCTCGATCGCTTTATACAAAAGCCCTCTGAATATAATTTCCTCAACATAACCAACCAAGCCCATCGTAATAACTGCATAAATTTGATGTAACAAATCGTAACGCATAGATAAGCCAAACCACAAGTTCACCGAAACCAACAGTACAAATGGTATGAAATATAAGTATTTCTTCATATCCGACAAGCCAACTAATCCATATTTTGTTCCAAGTTTGTTTTTTACAATAAAGATTGTTATGGTAACTGCAATTACCAATAATCCCAAAAAAGAATACGGACTTGCATCACCAAAATTATTTCTAAGCTTCCCCATTACAACGACATAGATGATAATCCACAACACAGCAAACCATATTTCACTTTTCTCATATAACTTTTTCATCAAAGAACACTCCTCACTCTAATAATAGCAAACCCTCTATTTAAAGCTTCACTGCTGAAAAAACCTCAGCGTTAAGCCAAATGTTGGCACCGCAATATTTGAATACTCTGCGTCATTAATTCTTAGCAATAAAAAAATAGAATTATTGCATCAACTACGACTATGCTGCTCGTATTCGAATATTTCAATCATTTTCTCCTAAAAATACTGTCATGTCAAAACTACATTAAATTGTTGAATACATTCTCCATAATTTTTTCACATTTAGTTTTTTCATATTCCATCGCATTATTAGCAAGTAGACTTGCATATCCATGCGCTACTATAAACAGATTCAAAAACAACTCTTTTGCTCTAGCTTCATCACATCCAGTTCCCATAGAAACCATATGCAGGATTTCAGATAATTCTGCACTATCTATCAACTCGTCAAGACTAAAACCATTAAATTGGTTTGTTTGAAAAAGAAACTGAAAAAGTTTCTTTTCTTCATAGCCAAATCTAATATAATTAAGTCCGAGTTCTATTAATGGAGACACATTTTCAGTTCCCTTCGGCATGATATACTCTGAATGATACATATCTGCTTTTTCATAAACAGACTTTTTTATCTCTTCTATTGAAGAGAAATGATAAAGTATTGGTTGAGTTGAACATTTTAATCTTTCTGATATTGTTCTGGCGCTCATTTTTTCTATACCATCATTTTTTACAATATCGAAAGCAGCATCGATTATCATTTTTTTATTGATTTTAACCTTTGGCGGCATAAGTTACTCCTTTTATAATCCATGTTATATAACATACACTATATATACATATATGTCAACAAAAAAAAATAGTGTATTTCGCATACACTATCTACTCAAATCTCCAATGAAAGGAAAATTAGATATAGCCATCCAAAAGCATTTGACTTGTTAAGATTTGCAATTCAGCTTCACTACTGTCTTTGAGTGCTCCATCTCTTGGCCATCTTTAAAACTATCGTAACCAAAGTATTTTTTTAACGTTTCTCCAGAATTGATAACATTACTCTATCATTCATAAATCTAACAATAAATCTCAATCACTTGAATATTATCCTTCATCCTCATCAAAACCCTGTATCATGAAATTGTTCCAAGCTACATTTGAGCTTTCTAACTGTTTCTTCTGCATGATTCGATTCCTATCACTTAGAATTGCTAGCATCTCATCTGCAATCTCCTCAAGAGGCGGACGCTGATAATGTGACAGATATCCAATCATTCTTTTAGCTGTAAAATCTGTATTCAGATTCTTAGTAATGGCATCACAGAACTCTTCTGGATAACCTCTTCTAATCATGATATCGTATAGTTCCATACTTTTCTCTGATCTTGCTTTCATTTGCTAATTACTCTCTTCCGGCATCACAGCCATATTCTCCATCAAAAATCTGCTATATCTTCCACATGATTATTCCTTTAAAATCTTATCCCACACTTTGGACAATACACAAAATCCTCGCTTGTCATAAATCCACACTGTCTGCATCTCTTATATGAATAACCACATCCCTGATTCTGCACACGGCTCAAATGCTGCGACAGGATCACTACGTTCTCTCCCTTTGCAATTCTTTTCCCAATTTCCGGATCAAGCTCATATACCGTATTACAACAACTTGACTGAACATAATAGTGCTTATTCCACTTAAAGCAGGGAATGAAAAACAATGTTAAAACCATATAGGTCATAAAAACTTGATACCTGCCAAATGATCCACAGATATCACAAGTAATAACCTGGTTGAATTTAAAATCCTTCCTGCCCTCTGTTATTCCCATCACAAAAAACATATTAATATACCCCTCAATAATACAATTATCATTTTATCCTCTTGAAGCTTTCTAATAATTGCCTGAAACCAGAAAAATTATAACGTTTGAAGTGTTATCAAACGATCTGCTCAGATAACCGATATTCAATTCTTCAGAATAAGGTAACTGCATAAGTCTTTCCTCCGATTTAATTGCATAAATCAACAATATGATATCATAATTATAAGCTAAACCATGTATACTATCAATCCAAATTAATCCAAATCTTTGTGTTAATTATTCAATTAATTCGATTGTAGCTCTTTCCTAGAACGAAGCGCCAGCTTGCTGGCACTTCGCGCCCGAGCGGATTGATACCTTTCCGCGAGGTGCGCATCCTGCACGGAGTGCTTTTTATTGTATAGGACGAACTTTCCTTTACAATAAAAAACCACTTCCTACACCATCCTAATATAAAAGCAACTCCTAAAACCGTACCTAGCATGAGAGGGTGAGGAAACTGCTTGAAAGTATATAATTCCATTTATTCCAAGTACATGCTCCCAATAACCTCGATATCAATAATGGCTGCTCGAGTTGTGGAGACGGTATGTCTGAGCCGGTTCTTTTCTTGGAAGCAAATATGTCGAAATAAGTTGACTATGATACTATTTTAGTATATTGTGGGATTTACACTATACTTTTGGAGGGTTAATCAACGAATGAAGAAATATTTTCAAAAATTCACTACCTTAAAGGCAAAAATTATTACCATGCTGATTGTTATTAGTTCAGTTCCTCTCCTAATTTCGGGGACAAGCTCCTACCTAACTTCATTGAATGTATTAGAGAGAAAGCTTGAGACTACTACCAAACAAACAACGCATGAGGTAGCACGCGGCTTAGATAATTACTTTGCTGCAATGTCAAACATAATGAAAATACTTTCAAATGATACAAATGTTGTCGAAGCAGATAATGCTACCTATTTTGAATTTGCAAAAGGTCTAATAGCCAATATGAAAAAAACGGATGCTTCTATCATTAATATTTATGTTGGTACTGAAAAGGGGATGTTTTACACAGATCCTAAATTAGATCTACCTGCTGGTTTTAACCACAAAACTAGGGATTGGTATATTCAAGCAATGAATCATCCTGGGGAAATTATTATAACGGATCCCTATATCGATGCTGGTACGAATAATTTGGTAATATCCATCGTAGCATCCGTTCAAAAGGACAATAATAGCATTGGTGTAGCAGGTATGGATATCGATCTGGCCACATTTTCAACCTCCTTATCTGACATTACAATTGGGGATGGCGGATATATTTATATCACAGATCCTAGTGGACGAATGATTGCACACCCCGATCAATCCTTAATTGGTACGGATGAAGCTACAAAGCTATCTAATTGGGAGGATATATCAACCAATTCCGAGGGTTTTTCGTCATACGTATATATCGGAGATAGTAGATTTTCAAGCTATAGTACCAGTGAACTTACAGGCTGGAAGGTTGTTGCTTCCATGAATCATTCCGAGTTAAGTAAGGATACCAGTACAATTAGAACCACTATTATTAATGTATTCTTGATAACCCTGATTGCAGCTGTCGCAGCAGCGATTCTCTTCAGTATTCCGATATCACGTAATATAAAGAAGTTACTGGCAGCCTTTGATCGTCTTGCCAATGGGGATTTGACAGTGAACATATCCATTAACTCAAAGGATGAGTTCAACCTGTTGGGTCAGCATTTCAACGAAATGGCAACAAACATATCCGGCCTAATCCGTGAGGTAAGCGACGCTTCCAACATTGTTTTGGACACATCTGTAACACTTGCCAATATGTCGGAGGAGACAAATTCTTCTCTTAGTGAAGTAGCAAGAGCTGTGGAGGAAGTTGCAAAGGGAGCTACGGAACAAGCACAGAATGCTTCGGATGGAGCAGCCAGTATTTCAGATTTATCGGATCAATTAACCTTGATTGACGAATCTACCAAATCAATGAGCCACCTGGCAAATAACGCAGCCGATCTCACAAAACAGGGATTAAATCGTGTAGAAGATCTGAAAGAGAAATCCGACAGTACCATGAGCGCCACCACTAAAGTTTCTGAGTTAGTTTATGAAACCAGTGAAAGCATGAAGCAGATTGATGCAATCTCTAATACGATTGACGCTATTACCGCTCAAACCAACCTGCTTGCATTGAATGCATCCATCGAAGCTGCGAGAGCAGGCGAAAGTGGCAAAGGTTTTGCTGTAGTAGCGGATGAAATAAGAAAATTGGCAGAGCAATCAAAAGCTTCTACCGTTAAGATCAAGTCAATTGTTGAAGATATCAGTGATAAGACTGCCCACTCCGTAGATGCTATGAGAATCACAAATCAAAACGTAAAAGAGCAGGTGGATCTGGTACAAAGGACGCAAAGCTTGTTTAATGAGATTATGGATGCCGTCCGTATCTTAACCGAAAAGGTAATTGAGATCAAACGGAATACAGAGGAAATTGCAGATCAAAAAAATAATATTGTATCACAAATTGAAAATATCTCTGCTATATCCGAAGAATCTGCATCAGCGACAGAGGAAGTAACCGCTTCTACAGAACAGATAACCGTAACCATGGACGAAATAGCTCAGCAGACGGTAGAATTACAGAACCTGTCAGAACAGCTGAAGGAAAAAATCAATAGCTTCAAATTCTAATAATACGATATAAATTGTTATAGGCCAGAAACACCCCATATCGAATCCACCCAATTGTCTTTATCATCGTAGCTCAGGTCGAATCTAGTCTTGCACTTATTGACCTCTGCAGCATACTATATCCTTTCCAGGCCTGAATCGGCCTGGAAAGGTAATTCAGGCAGATGTGAATTTTCGCCACCCGAATAGAAAATCGGAATAGGAACAGTCATATTTCAGTCTATCACCGAGAGGCTGACCAAATGGATTGTTTTTCACTGGGAACAGTGCACTTGCAGGAGCAAGACCTGCGAAAAGATAAGGATACTGCTGATACATATCCCATGTTTTACCACTTTCTATCTGCAAGCTTTGTAAATGGCGAGCATGTCATCTTCATTCAGCAGCTTAGCAGAACCCTTAGCTCCACCAACGCCTACCGCACATTTATTTGCCATATCTGCCAACTGCTCATCAGTTGCATTGACACCTAATTCACGAAGATTAGTAGGCATATGGATTTCATGATAAAAATTTTCCATTGCTTCAATTCCTTTTAATGCTATTTCTTCATCGGAACCAGAATTCTCAACTCCCATAACATTAACTGCAAATTTTTTGAATCTAGGAAGACAATTTAAGTATACGTATCTAGCCCAGCTTCCCCATACCGCAGCAAGGCCTGCTCCATGAGCTACATCAAACATTCCGCCCAATTCATG
>JAEYOY010000039.1 GCA_023411215.1 Bacillota bacterium
AAGCTACTCAAAATAACAATAGAGCGTTTCATATCCTTCAGGATATCCTTGATCTGGTCTCTTAATTTTAATGTCGATTCGCCAAGCTGCCCAATTTCATCCCTTCTTTTTAGGAGCTTCTCATTTAGTTCAAGCGTTAGGTCTCCGTCTGCGATTACATGTAATGCTTTGGACGCTTCTTGAATGTAGTTTGTAATCCTCCTAAGGATCAAGGATAATAGTAATACTGTAATGAAGGAAATAAGCAGCTCAACTGCTATTTGCCTTTGAACGGACTTCATTACGATCTGATTAATTAGATCACTGTCTCTCGCTACACCGAGTGCACCTAAAACCTCACTGCCACTGGCAATCGGAATATAATATACATAGTGGGAGTGTCCCTCCATATAATAATCCTCGCTGAAGTACTCCTCAGTGAGCTCTAATACTTGTTTTTTAACCTCTTCCTCTAGTTTCGTTCCTGTTTTTCTTAACCCGGTGTCATCCTTGAATGATGTAGCTATGCTTTCATCGCCCCAAAATATACTGATATCAATATCAGTTTCATCATGAAGGGTATCGATAATTGTCATCGCATTAATTTTCTCTTTTGTTGCAGAGCTTGTTCCATCTGCTGTCTCGATAGTGGCAGAACCTACAGCATCTACCGTGCTTTCTTCAATAACACTATTACCAAACTCTGCGTTGTTCTTTAGCTTGTTAAAATCACCTTCATACAATACATAATATGCATTTCGGAGTGTATAAGCTGTGGTCCTTAAAGACTCCTTCTCTCTCTCCTTAATATTATGCCCCATATTAATAGCAGAAAAGGTAATGATTATGATCCCCAATAATAGCAGCATACCGACTGAAAGAGCAGTAAGTCTGGCTGCGATACCGAATCTCTTATTCCCTCCAGCATTATACTCTTTTTTGCGAAATGGTATTATGTTCATAACAATCTTCCTCCAAAATTTTGTCATTCGTAGTTTGTCATATTGATTTATAAAATTTCTGTAGTCTGTTTAAGTGATCATAAATCAAAAGAGAATTGTTAACCCCATAAGAATTTTCAATGTGAATTATCAATGTGAATTATCATAGAATGTTATAATACTTTGGTGTGAAAATACGCGTTTGTTCAGAATAAATTAGCTTATATACAATTCATATGAAATGACTCCTTCTGTATGGACAAACCCTTCCCTTAAATAAAGCTCTTTTGCATTTTCGTTATCTGCATTTACACACAGTATTACCTTATTGTATTTCTTTTTTTGAGCAAAATCAATGGCAGCTCTTAACAATTGTCTTCCTAATCCTTTTCTTTGATATGCAGGCAAGATGGCTAGAGGGCCAATATTCATCACAGGCTCACCCTCATACTCATCCTTCACTCCTCGAATAATACCCACAGGAAGTGTATCAAACAATAGCAGCAACATACCTCCCTCAATATATTCTGAGCTAAAAACCTGTTTGTGAACGATCTCCGGGGTAATTGGTGTAGTGTTTCCCTTTACATGGGAAAAGGCAGTATTTCTGATATGACACCAATCAGCTTCGTCTCTATTCAATTGAAATTCACGGATCGAATATCCTTGCGGTAAATTGACAGCCTGCCGCTCTGATGTTTCCTTTACTAAGATATACACATATCTATCAATTTCAAATGGAAGGCTTTTCATTATCTCTGAAAGTCTATTATTGCTAAAGGGAACAAACAAATGCACCTTATCAATTCCATGAATATGCCTTAATATTTCAGATAACAAAATCGAATACACCCTCGGATTATCCTCCTCGGAATAAAAAATACGAAAGCGTCCGCGCCTTCCTTTTCTATTGTATTCATCCACTATAAGAGAGGCTGCAGCAAGTATGTTACCGTCTCTTTTTATGATAACTGTCGGATTTTCTTCACTTAGAACAAAATTCTCCAGATCCTCGTTTTGCAAAAAGGATTCGTCCACCTTTTGTCTATGCTTCAGACAAAAAGCTATAAAGTCGTCTTTATCCTTACATAGTAATCTTTCTGCTTGCATGGATAACCTCACTTTCTTTTGTATATTCGAATAATATCGACCGTTCACCAAAGGTTTCATTCAGTAATTCTGTAAAGCGCTCCATCTATAATTTTATGTCAATCATAATAGTTCTCCGCATTTTTTCATATCTTTCCATTCAGCACGACTGATTGCATACACTTTAGTGATTTCATTCGTGTCATCTTCAAACTCATCAAGCAGCTGACATCCACAAGCAATCTTTTCTGTTCATCTCCACTTAGTCTATCATAGACCTTTTCAAAATGTAAGAGGATTTTATAAATGCTTTCCATTGTAAGTGTATTATTTTCAACTGCTTGTTTCCTATAACATAAAAAATATGTTGCATAAAAATAGCCTAAAACAATGAAAGGGGCGAGGATAACGAAATCCCCACCCCAACTTAGCTTTGAGCTGATTATCATTTGTTGTCATTTTCATTAGAACAATGATTATATGTAACAGTCACGCGTTAGTTTATTTATCATATCCTATCTATTTTTTTATAGCACTGCGAACTATTTCTCTGATTTTTGTTTCAACAGATTCATTAAGGCTCACAAGAAACCATGCCGAAGGTTGAATTGCATCTGCGTTATCCTTATTAAAGTCAAAATATGCATCTTCACCTAAACTGAATGTAAATTGGGAATCAAGTCTAAAAAAGCATATTACTTTATTAGTGTTTGGATCCTTATAAGCAACAGATCCATACCACAAATCTACAACCAACTCGGGCGCTTCCTGTGTGATAATAAGATGCAATTTATGGCCGATTGAATGAAAGGGATCTTTCATCTTATCAATCGTATTCATTATTTTATCGATCTTTTGTTTCATTTTGCTTTTCTCCTTTTCTATGATAATTCTATGTTGACTAACAAGTTGATGACTGCCAACCAGACTTTTAAAAGACTCTAGAACAGTGTCTAATGCTTCATCAACAGATTTACTTTTCTGAATTACTAAAATACAATTTGAATGTAGTACAATTTTATCTGATATCCATTTAATTGTCAATTATCTTTGCGTATCTAATATCAAAAACGGAAATATCCGATTACACTACACAATTGTATGAGCAATTAACCAAATTAAATGAAAGGAACTCATTTGGCCTCAAATAAAAGCATTGCAATAAAATGTACAGGTAATAATAGAAAGACCATCAGAAGTCAAATAAAAGGCTCCCGATGGTCTTTATTTACATAACTGCGTACTCTAAGTTCAACGACAACAGAAACAGGTAGCCAGCTGTTATCGGCAGATCTCATAGACAGAATTACTTAGCATTATCTATTGCAGAAATCAGGATGTTTTGCACATCCATAGCAGTCCCCTCCATATCATTATGATTAAGAAGCCCAATTAGTATATCAGGTTTTATCATACCAATTTTCACAGTGCTACCTTCTTCATATACAACTAATTTACATGGCAAAAAGTATCCTACATCAATGTGCTTTGATAGCACTTCTTTTGCCTTATGGGGATTACAAACTTCAAATATCATAAAGTTTCTATCAAACTCTATGCCCTTTTCCTTTAATTTATCCTTAAAGTTCAGTTTCCAAAGCACGCCAAACTTGTGTTCCTCTAAACTTTTTACTAAGCTTTCAACAGCTTCATGAAAAGACTTACTTGTTACTACTTCATATTTAATATCTTCCCGCATAAGCATCTCCTAAAATTCATATTTATGTATTTATTATATGCTTCTACAGTTATAATTCCGTGATGATATCACAAATACACTCGCTTTCAAGGTTTGGGGATATGTTTAATCTTTGATCAAGCTTTTACTATAAATCCTTATTATATCTTCAAGACCTACTTCTTCTGTATGATTTTTCAGTTTATTTTTATTGCTAATAAAATTCTTTGAATACTCTCTTATTTCTTCTAATGTTATTTCAACTTTTATATCTATTATGCTTTTAAATAAGGACTCTAATTCATCCAAATAACAAAAGCCCAGAAAGTTAAGCATTCTTTCTATCTTTCTCTGATCCTTGAAGCTTTTTAAGTACTCTATCGTCAAAACACCATTGGCAAGCCCATGAGGAATTCCCTTGAAATAAGTTAGTGGATACCCCATTCCATGAGGTAACGATGTTCCATTCTGTGCAATTTGTATCCCAGCCAAAGTGGATGCCATCATGACCTTCGATCTAAACTCTGAACTCAATTCTTTACTTACTAATTTCTCAAAGCAGTACTTATATAGCTCAAAGCCCTTTTCTCCATAAATATCTGACATATAAGTACTATTCGTGTTTAAATATCCTTCAACTAAATGAGTAAATGCATCGATGGCAGTATTGACAGTGATATCATAGGGTAGGTCATAAGTATATTTACTATCTAAAAAAGCAACCTTTGGGAATATACTTTGTCCTAGGTTTTTCTTTGTCTGTTCCTTATTGGAAGTCACGATACTGTATTGGGTGACCTCTGACCCTGTTCCAGAAGTAGTTGCCACAGCCACCACTGGAATACTTCCTAGCTTTCCACTGCTACATATATTATCCATATTAATTTGTGGATTTTTTATAAATACTGCCATAGCCTTAGCAGCATCCATAGCTGATCCGCCGCCGATACCTATAACAAAATCCACATGATTCATACTTCCTATATTGCTTCCTTTTTCTATGGTTTCTAAAGATGGATTCTCCTCCACCTCATCAAAAAGAACGTATTCTACTCCTGTACTTGAAAGCGCATTTGTAACATCATTGTATGAACCATTCTTTTTTGCAGAGCTTCTACCAGTAACAATTAGAGCTTTGCTTCCTATTGAGCGAAACACTTCTTTGTTCTTTAATATTGTATCTTCACCAAAATATAGTTCGGTGGGCATAGAAAACTTAAATTCCATAACCTTACTCCCTCTTTCTTCTCATACAACCTTACTGGAATAATAATGATTCAAATTAGCATTGCTTACTCCAAAAAGATTACAAGTAGCCATATCTATTTTTTGGACAGCAAACATATAGTCTCCACATGGACCGACTGAGGGAACATGTCAACTGCACAGACTTTTTCTACCTTGTAGCCTCTGGCTTGCAGTAGCTCCAAATCACGGATTAGGGAGGTGGGCTTACAGGAAACATAGATCATTCGATCCACCCCGAAATCTATGATCTTATCCAGGGCCTTCGGATGAATGCCATCCCTAGGAGGATCCAGGACGATGATATCCGGCTTGTCCTTCAGTTCGTCGATCACCTTTAGGACATCTCCGGCAATGAATTCGCAATTGCTTAAACCGTTCAAGGCTGCGTTCTCCCTGGCTGCCTCCACTGCCTCCTCTACGATCTCCACTCCGGTTACCTTTCCTGCAACGGGAGCCAGAAGCTGGGCAATCGTACCGGTGCCACTATAAAGGTCGAATATCTTCTTTTCCTTAGTCTCACCGACATATTCTCTTACCTTGGAATAGAGGACCTCAGCCCCTAGAGAATTCGTTTGGAAGAAGGAGAAGGTTGTAATCTTAAACTTTAGTCCAAGGAGCTCCTCATAGATGTAATCCCGTCCATAGAGCAGCTCGGTACGGTCGCTCTTTACCACGTCCGCCAGGCTGTCATTATAGGTGTGAAGGATACCTGTTATCCTTCCTTCCAAGGGAAGCTCTAAGAGCTTCCTAACAAAATCAGTCCCAAGCCTCTTTTCCGCGTTCTCCTGCTGCCCTTTGTCAGCTTTCTGACTTAGTTCTGAAACACAGGAATGATCATCAGCAGGGCTTCCTTCCTGCTCCGGTTCCTGCTCTCTTTCCTGGGTGGTGGTTATTAAATTAATCAGAATCTCTCCTGTCTTCACTGCCTTTCGTACCAGAAGATGCCTGAAATATCCGCGATGTGTCAGCTTATGATAATA
>JAEYOY010000074.1 GCA_023411215.1 Bacillota bacterium
CATCTCATAATACACTGTTTGACGGACAGATTATTGATTTTGTATGACAGAAGCAAACATTTATGTTTGATAATGGCATACAAAACAATAAGATGTCAGGCAACCTGTGTGTGAGGGATGCATGTTGGTCCTTTCCTTCATATATACCATATGTTATGCAACAGCCCCTTCATGTTTGTCCTTGTCTTCTTTCCTTATTCAAATCAGCAGCCTTATACAGGCTCTAAGCTTTACTTGATTTCTATTTGTTTTGGTTCATCGATTGCCAAACTGTCTTTTGGCAGGGTAACTTCTAATACACCATTATTATAACTTGCTTCGATGCTTTCCTTCTTAATTCCCGGTATGTGGAAGCTCCTGCAATAAGATTGATAACGTCTCTCCTGTCTCACATAATTGTCCTTATTTTCCTTCTTTTCCTCGTTATGAGCTGCTGTGATTCTCAGAGTTTCCTTGTCCAGATCAAGCTTAATTTCTTCCTTTTGAAAGCCAGGGAGATCTGCTTGTAACAGATAGCTGTCACCTTTATCGATCACGTCGGTTTTGAAATTATCGAAATGATTGAGCCCATCTCCAAAGAAGTCATGAAATACTCTGTCAAAGAATAACGGTCCTGTTGCTTCAAATAATGCTGGTCTTAACATAATAACCACTCCTTCTAAAATATATGATTGACTGTTTATGCTAGGAGCATAGTGTATTACTATTCTCCTTAATGAATCACTTTGACAATAATGCTTGATTTGGCAAACACTTATTATCTATCTGTAATATATGTTATACATTATATATAACAAATATTCAATAATTAAATTATAAATTAATTATAAATATTCTATAAATCCTGATATTCTTTAGGGTACATTAAGACTTCTAATAGAACAGGGTATGTAACATACCCTATTAGAATAAAAAGAAATCCGCTAATACATAGATTTATTTTCGATGGATATACTTAAAATAGGCTGTCGCAATAATCATTCTGCGACAGCCTATTTACAAAACAAATAATAGATTCAGTTGTTAGTTTGAATTTATAAAGCAATTCATATTAACATGAGAAGGTGTGATCGAAAAATCACAGATTTTTCAATCAGAAAATTTGAGCTGTCACCCAAATGCGTGGGTATTCAGCAGAATGGAGGATTAGTATGTCATATGTAGCTCCGGCTATACGAGAAAAATTCGAAACCCTGTCCGTTGATTTAAAGAATACCATACTCGACCGGGATGTAAAGCTTTATACGATTCATGACCTCATCAATGTACTTGAAGATATTGTAAAAGAAGGAGAGAAGGAGGAGAGCTAATAATCTATAGCCATACGATTATCTCCTATGGATAGGAAACCCTATCCATAGGAGTCTAATTACTTCTTTACAAATCCTCTCATAGAGTCTGATAGCTCTAATTCCCAATCAGCAGCTGTATTCCTCGGGCGCTTGTTAAGGCTGAATAATAATGGTGGTTCCCATTGGACAATGCTTCCATAGAATGTCCATCACCTCATTGTCAACAGCAATACAGCCGGCCGTCCAATCGGAACTGCTTCCCATCCCGTGTATCATAATCTCACCGCCCATAACAGTATTCCAGGGCGGTTGCGCGTGGTTATCAATCTCATTCGCTATCTGCCGGTAAGTATCCTGATTAATACGTCCTTCTGCTAGTGCAGTAGCTGCATCCTCTTGATTAGGATAAGATACACCGAGTGACAGATAGAATCTGCTATTGCTATTCCTGGTACAGACATAATAAGTACCCTCCGGAGTTCGCCCGTCACCCTCTGCATACTTGTCTCCTTCCGGTGACCACCCTAATCCTACAGAATAGCTGTCATATAGTGTAGCACCGTCCCACAACTCAAGAAGCCTCTCACTTTTCTTCACGATAATCTTCGGAGATGTTAACTCACCCACCACAACAGATGCAGATGCTGTAGGCAACTGAGCTTCCCTGGGTTTTGGCTGGGAAGCACTCAATAGATCGTTCCGTATATAGCCTGTATAATCCCCGTATTCAACCTTGCTCCAATCCCCCTCTTCTGCCAAGAACATCACCTCTATTCCATGGTTCAGGGATACAAGTATCTCCGCTTGGGTTGATGGGGTTTTTCTCATTCGTACCCCATCGCCGGTAACATACATATTATAATTTTCTACTGTCTGATCAGACATTTTATCACCATCCATAGATGGAGTCTCCTCGGACAAAGCCTCTTCCGCTAATGCAACCTCTTCTTTACCTGTTCCTGTATCTGCTTCCGGCATTTCAGACACCATAGGAGAATGAGCTCCTCCCCCTAAATCAACCGAATATTTCTGCCTGTTACAGCCATATAGAATCAAGTTAAAACCAAGTAAGACTATAATAAAAAACAGTCCTTTTAATTTCTCTTCCATTCCACTCCTCCCAATCAACACTTCTACCTTCAAGTATTCCCTTAATAAATACTGCTTAGCATCTGCCGCCAAAAAAGCTTAGCAGAAATCCGATACCCTTGATTTGATCGAAGCAACGTCCAGGCACAGGTAACTACGGTTAAAGCTTATGCCTATTTTCTTGAGGACAGTCTAACACAAAATATGGAATAAGTCGAATATAACGAGACTTTGATTTCTTAGAAAAAAGATGTATGAGAGGATAGTGTAATAATCCTTCCATACATCCTAATTGATTTGATTAATAAATCTAAGCGATATCCTTTTCCAAATCTTCTTCATTGATTAATTGAACTTTTTTTCTGAGACCTATAATATAGATGCAATACATACCTGCAATACCGATTAGGGATAGTGCAAATGTCAAGGGCCAGATATAATTTAATCCAATTTCCTCAATGAACTTACCTGCGATTGAAGTTCCAAGTGCAGCTCCAACGGACCAGCTTAGGGATCCGATGGCATTAAATCTGGCACGGAAATTACTCGGACTGTTATCAGCCATATAGACACCGAAGTTCGTTACCACCAGTATCTCACCGATTGTCCAAATGATGGTAGACAGAATAAACAGAGGATAGCTTTCAACAAAGCCTAACATACCAAAGCCCACTGCATAGAATATTCCTGCAATTGTAATATTAACCAATGGTCGAAACCTCTTCGTCAATGAGGTAACTCCAACGGTACAGAATAATACTGTGAATGCATTGATACTCATTAGGATACCGAATTTACTTGCACCACTTTCTCCAAAGGTCAAATTCGTAGTCAAAGGTAAGGAAAATCGATGCTGTGTATAGATAAAGCTATATACGATATAGGTCAGAAGAAAGAAGGTAATCTGAGGACGTTTCAGTAAAGCGGTCAGTACATTGCCCTTCTCCTCTTTTTCCTGCTCTGTATATATGGTTTTCTTCAATTCGTCCGACTTAACATCCTTTACGTTCCTCCATATTAGGAACATGGCAATGAAGGAGGTAAGTGCATCTCCTATAAATAACAATGGAAGCAAATTCTTGAATAGGAACCCTGCGACAATCGGTCCTAAGGCTACGCCAATATTGATTCCCAGATATTGCAGGGAGAAGCCCGATTGCCTCTGCTCCGGTGTAAGAATATCCGTAATGATTGCCGTCATTGGCGGTCTAACTGCTCCATGAAAGAAGGTCGAAACCATAAGAAATACAACAATAAGTGCTGGATTTGTCAAAAACGCACAAGGTAATAATGCCAAGGCTGCTCCAGCCTGCGCAATCATGTAGGTCCGTTTACGACCTATCTCATCTGCCAGCTTCCCTCCGATCAGGGACGAAGGTATTCCGATCAGGGAGCTTATGGTTACAATAATTCCGGTTACTTCAATTGATAGGCCAATCTTAATCGTGAGATACATCGTTAAGAAAGGCATAACAAAGTCACCAAACCGGTTGATAACCGTAGCTAAGAACATGATATACATATTCTTTGGCAATCCCCTATAGGTGTCAATCATTCTCAGCTTCACAATAACCATCTCTTTTCTCTTGTATTGTTCTAAAAGTTATAACGACCATTGTAATGAACTGTTAAGATTTTGTCAATATCTGATCTGTGAATTATTTTCGCTGTAACGTTCTCGGGACGGTTGTTGGCAGGAATAAAAAGAAGGCAAGGACAGCATGCTCACTTGCAGCCTGTTCTTGCCTTTCTTTTACCATTTATATAAACTATAAATCACTTATGCTACTAAAAGTAGCTATTATTAGTATACCTTGTGATATATATTCAAGGAGCTCTCCTCAACAAACTTTCCAACCATAGGTACAATTCGCACAAAATGCTCGGTCTTCATATGCTGATCTAAGGAAGCTCTATCCTCCCACTCTTCAATCATTGTTAATACCGAAGAATCCTCTACATCTTGAAAAAGCTCGTATGCAATGCAGCCTTCTTCTTTTCTTGTTGCATTGACCAATTCCTCATACAGACTTAATACGATCTCAAGCTTGTCTGCATTAATCCTATTTTTTGCCACTACTTTTATCATATAATTTCCTCCTTTATAACAAAAAGCATGAAAAACAGCAAAGTTACTCTTATTTCTTGCTTATTGTGCTTCATCTTTATTACAAACGTTATATGTAATCAAAAGCCATTACATATCTAATGATACAGCAAAATGAATGATTTTTCCACCTTTTTCATACTAATTTGTCAATTATTTAAAGTACGGAATATAGGGGAGTATCCCCATACTGTCAAAATCTACTTATTCAAGACCACTTCTAGTTTAACCGATTGTGACTTGATAGCAAATATAATGTTTGCTAGGTATCTATTTTTTTTGTTAGTTAACCTTATGGCTATCTTTTGTTATGATTACCTCTTCTTTCGGAAAGGTTTGCAGAAAGCTCGAATTTCCTCCGCAAGTAGTTCAGGCTCTTCCATCGCTGCAAAATGTCCTCCGCGCTGCATTGTGGTCCAACGGGTTATGTTCAGATTTTGCTTGGCCCATTCATAGGGGGGTAATAAAATATCCGACGGAAATAGAGCAATTCCTGTTGGGACTGTTATACGTTCTATTGCAGGCAAGGTATGTGAATTCTCATAATACATAGAAAAAGATGAATTAATTGTATTGGTAATCCAATAAATCATGATATTAGTGAGTAATTCATCTTCGCAGAAACGTTGCCCAAGATCCCCGCTACAATCACTCCAAGACCAGAATTTTTCAATGATCCAAGCAGCCAGACCCACCGGTGAGTCAGATAGCCCGTACGCTAGAGTCTGGGGCTTAGTTGATTGGAGTGACATATAAGCGCCTTCATGAGATATCCATTTATGAACGTTCGCTTTATAATGAAGCTCTTCGTCGGAAAGAGTCTTATCATCTTGAGTGTTTAGAATATTTTTGACGATACCGATATCAGTCAGGTGTATTCCATGTAATAATTCCGGATACTTTACCGCTAGATACCTTGTGACGCCGGAACCGATATCGCCTCCGGTAGCAACAAATTTACTATAACCAAGCTCCTGCGTCATTAGCTTAGCCCATAATTGTGCAACATGAAGATTGTTAATGCTACCGTATTTGGGAAGGCCAGAAAAGCCAAATCCAGGCAGAGACGGTATGATAACATCAAAAGTATCTTCGGGATCACCTCCATACTTAGTTGGATTAGTCAGAAGAGGGATTAGTTTCAGATATCGTACAAAGCTGTCAGGCCATCCATGGGTAAGGATAATAGGCAGCGAATTAGGACCGTACCCGCGCTCGTACATATAATGTAGAGATACTCCATCAATATTACAGGTAAAATGAGAAAATCGATTTAACTCAGCTTCCTTTGCAGACCAATCAAAATGGTTTTTCCAATAAGAAATAAGATGTTGTAAGTACTCGATTTCAGTGCCTCTCTCCCAGTTGTAATTATGGGGGCAATGCGGCCAACGGATATGCTCAAGCCGTTTGTTTAAATCAGCTAGTATCTCGTTGGGTACATGAATTTGAAGCTGTTTGGCAGTCATATTTATTCTCCCTTCCCTTTATCGATTTGACAATGATATTGCTTAAATCCAATATCTAAGCTATATTAAAAGAGTAGCAGAAACATCAATTTAAACAATGAGATAAATGAAGTTATTAACTATACTATCTGTAGAGAGGAGAAAACAATGTCTCAATATGATCGATACAAAAATCGAACAGTGGATATTGATTTTTTTGCTAAAGAAGACTTTAGTAAGCTTCCATATGAGGAACGCTTAACACTAGTTTTCCTTACAAACGGAAGTATTACAGGTCTGATGAACGGACATCCCGCGAAAATAACTGCGCCAAGTATTTTATGCATATCTAGAGAAGATACGATAACTATTACAAGGAAAAATAATATCGCAGCACAATCCTTTTGCTTTCACATGAATTTCTTAAATAGTACGCGAATATCTGAGAAGCCAGATAACCTTTCAACAAAATTAAGAATACAAACAGGTCTGTCGCTTTTTAACAGAGACTATTTGCCTACAGGAGTGATCACTGTCCCCCATAAAATATATTTACAATTATTTGAATGGTTTTTTGTCCTTGGAACAGAGGTGGCAGCTCAAAGTGATGCACTTTGGATATGCAGAATCAAAAAATATCTCATACAAATACTTGGAATGCTTGAGAATTTGAACCATCAGTCTGAACAGTCAGCAGTCGATTTGGCTATAGAATATATAGTTACTAACTATTTCAATAAAATATCAGTAAATGATTTAACTCATTGTGCATGCTTGAACCGAGTATCGTTAAACAATATGTTTAAGGATAAGTATGGTTATACGGCAATGGGCTATTTAATGAGATATCGATTACAAGTCGCCGGGGATCTTCTGATACACACCGATATGAGTCTGAATGAAATTGCTCATGCAACCGGGTTTGAATATGACACTTATTTTATAAAGCAATTTACAGCAAAAAGAGGAATATCTCCGACTTCTTACCGGAATATTTCCCGAGAGCATGCCATGTCTCTATCCAACGAAGGTTAGGAACTAGGGGATACCAAAGTAATATTACAAACAAGATGAATTGATAAATCAATTCACTTGTCATGAATAAAAAAAGGACTTCGTAAGCCGAAATACGACCTACGAAATCCTCAAATCAAAGTATTTAATATCTCATATTTGTATCTTAGAACTTACCAGCCTCAGCAGCTTCCTGAATAGCTACCGCTACTGCTACTGTCATACCAACCATCGGGTTGTTACCTGCGCCGATCAGACCCATCATCTCTACGTGAGCCGGTACGGAGGAGGAGCCTGCGAACTGAGCGTCAGAATGCATTCTACCCATAGTATCTGTCATACCATAGGAAGCAGGACCTGCTGCCATGTTATCAGGATGAAGTGTTCTACCGGTACCGCCGCCGCTTGCTACGGAGAAGTACTTCTTACCAAGATCGATACATTCCTTCTTATAGGTACCTGCTACCGGATGCTGGAATCTGGTGGGGTTAGTAGAGTTACCGGTAATGGATACGTCTACACCTTCCTTGTGCATGATAGCAACACCTTCCGTTACATCGTTAGCACCGTAGCAATTAACTGCTGCTCTAAGACCCTTGGAGTAAGCTTTACGGGAAACTTCCTTTACTTCTCCTGTATAATAATCCATCTCTGTCTCAACATGAGTGAAGCCGTTGATACGGGAGATGATCTGAGCTGCATCCTTACCAAGACCATTTAAGATTACTCTTAAAGGCTTTTGTCTAACCTTGTTAGCAGACTGGGCGATACCGATCGCACCCTCTGCAGCTGCAAAGGACTCATGTCCAGCTAAGAAACAGAAGCATTCAGTTGACTCTTCTAATAACATCTTACCAAGATTACCATGTCCTAAACCAACTTTTCTCTGATCTGCTACGGAACCGGGGATACAGAAGGACTGTAAGCCTTCGCCGATTGCTGCAGCAGCATCTGCTGCTCTTTTCGCACCTTTTTTAATTGCGATTGCTGCACCTACAATATATGCCCAGCAAGCATTTTCGAAACAAATGGGCTGAATACCCTTAACCATATCGTAAACATCAAGTCCGGCATCCTTGGTAATCTTTTCTGCTTCTTCGATGGAAGCAATGCCGTAGCTGTTTAAAACAGCATTGATTTGATTAATTCTTCTATCATATGATTCAAATAAAGCCATTGTATGTATCCTCCTTTTCCTATTCGTGTCTCGGGTCGATGATCTTTACAGCATCAGCAACACGGCCATACTGACCCTTGGATTTCTCGAATGCTGTATTAGCATCTTCACCCTTTTTGATGAAGTCCATCATCTTACCAAAGTTAACGAATTGGTAACCGATAATCTCACTATTCTCATCTAAAGCAATGCCGGTTACATAACCATCGGTCATTTCAAGATAACGGGGACCCTTAGCAAGAGTGCCATACATAGTACCAACCATACTTCTAAGACCCTTACCCAAATCCTCAAGACCTGCGCCGATCGGAAGTCCGTCCTCGGAGAATGCGCTCTGAGTTCTACCGTATACAATCTGTAAGAACAGCTCTCTCATTGCTGTATTGATAGCATCACATACTAAGTCAGTATTCAATGCCTCTAAGATAGTTAAACCAGGCAGAATTTCGGATGCCATAGCTGCGGAATGAGTCATACCGGAACAACCGATTGTCTCTACTAAGGCTTCCTGAATAATGCCGTCCTTTACGTTAAGAGTTAATTTACAAGTACCCTGCTGAGGTGCACACCAGCCGATGCCATGAGTTAAACCGGAAATATCCTTCACTTCCTTAGCCTTTACCCATTTAGCTTCTTCCGGAATAGGCGCTGCTCCATGACGAGCACCCTGGGTAACCGGACACATCATTTGAACTTCATGTGAATAAATCATGTTTTGAAACTCCTTTCAATATACATAGTATCGCATTTCACTTCCTACTTAACAGAAAGCACCTTGCCTGCTTCCATTCATTATGTATTAGAATACAATGCTTTCATTAATCAAGATAATTCTAATAACAAGATGTAAATCCTTGTTAAAATTTTATCTTGTGTACGTATCATATTCTCGCATAAAAATCCAAATAAGTCTATACCTTTTTGCATTATTTTATAACAGTTCAGCCATACAAATTTCCAATACGATAGGATAGAGAAGCTTGCTTATCTAAGCATATCGTATTGGAAATTTGTATGGCGCTCTGCCTAAGCGAGATGTAACGTAGCGAAATCGAGCTTATGGCTGAACTGTTATAGTACTTTTTCACAGTTCCCCTCTCATTTTCCCCATAAGGTCTTATCCTCTGTGACTAATTCATATATGTTAATGCCGGTTTTTCTCTCAAAATAGTCCTTTAATTCAAAGATTGCCTTCCATTTATCTATGGTGTACTTTGCAAACCCATAACGGATTGTCACATCAACAATTCTCTTCTCTATCAGTATGACCCCGGATGCCATGGCAAGGCAGTCGCATAATTGAATCAGGCGGTCATAATCGTCATACGTGATCGACATAAGCTTGTCTTCTAATTGTGTTCGAATGTCTTCCGGAACATCGATATTACCGGAATAGGCACCAAGATTCTGATATTGGAAGGAATGAGTAAGGCATATCCTTGCAGCGTCCTCATAACCCAGTTCGGTCATATATTGATAGCCATCCCATACATGCTTCAGATGATTGATACCGAAGTGACGGCCGATATCATGCAGCAGTCCCAGGATATAGGCAGCTTCGGGATCCATACCCTCACATTTTTCAGCAATTCTACGAGCACATTCTGCTGCTACCCTACAGTGATCTCCCCAAAGTCCCGGGTTACGTTCCTCTGCCCGTCTTACTAATTCTTCCGCTTCGATGCGTGTTGGTATCCTCATCACCCTATCCCCCCATTTATTTATTGCAGAGCTGTTACTCGTTTTAACCTTAAAAAGCACGCATTGCGTGCTTTTTGTATGCCTACTTACGGGATTATTCACATAAATGCTAGCAAGCTTGCAAGATGTGATGTACTATGGTTAATCATATTGCTCACATTTGTTTACCTGCAATAAAGCTCAACTCCACAAGCTCTTTACTTCAGATCTTTCATATTTTACCCGCATCACTTCCGTGTTAATGCTTTTCAACAATCTCTCCTGCTTTTTTGTAAATGGAAGCCTCCGGTACAAAGCCGCGAACCATCGAGAGGGGATAGATATTGGCATTCCGTCCGATCACGGTCCCTGGATTGAGCACACTGTTGCAACCTACCTCCACATAATCACCGAGAATTGCGCCGAATTTCTTCAGACCGGTTTCTAATTTCAAGGTTCCGGCATGCACGATTACCAGACTCTTGTCTGATTTCACATTCGAGGTGATGGACCCAGCCCCCATATGCGCCTTATAACCGAGAATTGAATCCCCGACATAATTATAATGAGGCACCTGCACCTTATTGAACAGGATTACATTCTTAATCTCTGTAGAATTACCGACAACGACACCCTCCCCAATGATTGCACTTCCTCGGATATAGGCACAATGTCTGATATCCGCATCCTTACCGATAATGGTCGGTCCAACAATGGAAGCAGTCGGAGCTACCTTCGCTGTTTTGGCAATCCATACATCCTCCCCTATACGGTTATACTCATCCGGTGATAAGCCCAATCCTATTCTATATATCTCTTCTTTGATTTTTCCGAGCACTTCCCATGGATAGGTACAACCTGTAAAAATATCTGCTGCTATTGTTTCCCTTAAATCAAATAGGGACTTTATCATGAGATGTTCTGACATACCAATTCCTCCATTCTACTGCAAACCCGCGAATTCTTGATAGAAAAACTTTGATTTTCTATATGGGAGACAACACAAATTTGCCGATTGAAAAATTTCTGATATTTCAATCTAATTCCTCCCATCATTTAATATGAAGCCGTCAACTAAGAGTGTCATTATCTCCGACTGCATTTCTTCCTTAAGCTTATTTCTTGAATATAATCTGTTCATGTATATCATATAAGAGCAACCGTAATTTTTCAATAGGTTTAGTAAAATTATCCCTTTTTTATTTCTTGTAATATTGAATTATTTCATTGAAATATCTGGACAACGACGACTGGTTATTCAGCGTCTTAACACCATCCACCATACGTGCCACAAAGCCCTCCAGCTTACCTGTGTACTCCTCCTTGGTTATCTTTCCGTCGGATACATAGGTAAGTCCCTTCTCCCAGCTTGCAGTAAGCTCTGCATTTAGTAAGGATTTGATGGATGCATTCACAACATCGTAGATTAACTCACCTAATTGAGTCGGAGTGATAATCTGTGTCTTTTTATTCAGATTCAAATATGTAATATTAACTAATTTATTTAATATTTCTGCTCGGGTTGCACTGGTTCCAATCCCGCTACCCTTTATCTGGGCACGAAGCTCTTCATCCTCAATTAGCTGTCCGGCATTTTCCATCGCTAAGATTAAAGCACCTGAATTGTATCTCTTCGGAGGAGTAGTCTCCCCCTCCTTCATAGTGATTGCATTTACAGGAAGCTTGGAGCCCTTTTTTAGGTTCATCAGTCTTTGCAGTAACGCCTGATCATTATTCTCATCCTCTGATGTCTCACTCTCCTCTTGCTTCTCTTTGTCCTCTGAATTCCCCTTTGCGGTAGCAGCCGGCTTGTCAGGTATGCTTCCTAGTATCTTAAGATATCCTTCCTTCTCCAGAGCTCGGAAGGTTGCAAAGAAGCTTTCTCCACTAATACGAGTAGTAATCCCGAGCTTACGATATTCTGCCGGAGGGTAAAATATACTCAAGAATCGTTTAACAATCGTCTCATATACCTTGGCTGCTGTATGTGACAAGGATCCAAGGGCATTTAATCCCTGTCCTGTGGGAATAATTGCATAATGGTCTGTAATCTGGCTATCATTCACATAACGTGTCTTCGCTATATTCTTATAAGTCCCCTGTTCCATAATCTCAGTAGCAAAATCCCTAAACTGTCCAAGTCCCTGTAATCCCTTGATATTCTTATAAATTTCCTTGGCTACCGCTGTAGATAGTACTCTGGCATCGGTTCTCGGATAGGTAACAAGCTTCTTCTCATAAAGCTCCTGGGTAATTTTCAAGGTCTCATCAGGGCTGATTTTGAAGAAACGGGAGCAATCATTCTGAAGCTCTGCCAAGTTATACAGCAGTGGAGGATTCTTCGTTTCCTTCTTCTTCTCAATCTGGATGACCTCAGCCAGCAATTTATCCTCGCCGTTTGCAGACTGGCCCTCGGGTGCTTCTTTCGCAGCCCAGCTACCATCCTCCAGCAAATCCGGTATCGGTCCTGCCAGCTCCGAGATCAGTTTAGCCGCGGAGGTTTTCTCAGAGAAGCCATTCTCTTTATAAAGCAGCGGTGAATTAAAATACCTGGAGCCTTCTACCGCACGAAATTCCGCCATGAAGTTACTATCATCGACCTGTAAGCTACTGAGGACACGGTAAAAAGGAGTCTTCACAAAGTTACGAACTTCTCTTTCCCGCCTTACAACCATTCCGAGAACGCAGGTCATAACCCGGCCAACTGAGATTGCATTCCATTTCTCAGAGCTTAATAATCGCTGTACCTCGTTACCATATTTTAGAGTCAGTATACGGGAAAAATTGATACCCATCAGATAATCCTCCTGGGCACGAAGATAAGCCGCATCGGATAAATGATCATATGCGGATAACGGCTTCGCCTCTCGGATACCGCGCAATATCTCTTCTTCCGTCTGGGAATCAATCCAGACACGCTTCTTCTCCTTGGTGTTCGAAACCTTTGCTGCCTGGTCCACCAGGCGATATATATACTCTCCTTCCCGACCGGAGTCAGTACAGACATAGATCGTATCGACATCCTTACGATTGAGGAGTTCTTTTACAATATTGAATTGTTTTTTAACATTTGGGATAATTTCATACTTATATTCCTTTGGTAGGAAGGGCAGTGTCTCCATGCTCCATTTTTTGAGTGCAGGGTCATAAGCTTCCGGATAGCTCATAGTTACCAGATGACCAACGCACCAGGTGACAATGGCATTCTCTGATTCGATGTATCCATCCTGCTTCTTACCGGTTATTTTCAGTGCTTTTGCAAACTCGTTTGCCACACTTGGTTTTTCTGCTATGTATAGGCTCTTTGACATTGTCGGAACCAAAAATTTATAATCATCAAATAACGTCGATTATTTTCCTTGACAATATCCATTTTTGGAATTTCACCCCTCTCTCTACTTAATATTTCGACGTTCTTTAGCACACTCAGGGCAACCCGTTCCATCACTTGTTCTCGTGTTGATAAAAGCTCTCCATTCATGTCCAAGTTTACATTTCCACCATACTTTTTTATTTGAAAACTTTGTAAACATATCTGGAGTTTTTCCCCTATTTTTTTCATAATTCCATTCTTCAGCAATTTCTGGCATCAAAGTAGCTAAATCCGTTTCTCCTACAATAGGTTTAAAGCCTGAACAATATGGGCATCCATTTTTTACCCTAGAATAAACATTAGCTTGCCATTCATGATTTTTTTCACAAAGCCACCATACTTTTTTATGTGAAGTGGCAGTAAATTCATCCGGATTTAAACCATTATTATTTGTTGGATGCCATTGCTTGGCGATTTCAGGCATTAAGGTTACTAAATCTGTTTCGCCTTTTATTGCAAATCGCCCGTAACAATATGGACATTTACTTCCGTTATTTCTATTGTGTGGTGATATTTTCCATTCGTGGCCTTTATCACATATCCACCAGTATTTTTTATGTGAGTTTAAGGAAACTTCACTAGGCTTAATTCCATTGTTTTTCACCAAATTCCATTCTTTAGCTAATTTGGGGTTTAATATCTCTAAGTCATTGTATCCAGATAATATTGCTTGTCCTGCACAATATGGGCAATTTCTTCCAAGTCTACTTCTGCTTTCTATTTTAGCAGGCCAACTATGCCCATGTTTACAAATCCACCAAGCCTTAAGATGTGAACCAGCTCCTATTTCGTGTGGATTTATTGTATTTCTATCATAGTCCCACTCTTTCATAAGTTCAGGATGTGTTGTTGCTATATCATTAAATCCTGCTAATACTTTATTTCCTGTACAATATGGACAAGGTGATACATGAACCTCTTTGGTTTGTTGATTTATTTTAATTCTCCTATTAGGCGATATATTAAAGGAATGATTCTTTTCGCATAACCAGAAAACCTTTTTATTTGATTGATATAAAGTATTATCAGGAGTACGTTCTCCATTCTTTTCAATATCCCATTCTTTTACCAATCGGGGAAGTTTATTTCTTATTGAATTTTCAAACAAAGATTACCCTCCTATTAAGTACTTATTCAACTATAAAATAACTATGTTTATATTATGTGGTATCATTGGATTTTAAGTATTTTATGAGAAAACGATTCATTCTACTTCATAAAACAAAGTTCTCCCTACAAATATTCACTTATCAACTATTTTCATATTCTTTTACAAGTTTATAAAAGGTCGTCCGCTTTATTCCGAGCTGTTCCATCGCAGATGTTGCTGTTAGCTCTCCACTCTGCCATTCACTATAAACCGTTGCCCAATTATGTGGGTAATTCGTCTTCGGTCTTCCAAGTTTTTTTCCTTGAGCCTTAGCTACATCTATCCCCTGTCGTTGTCGCTTACGAATATTGTCACGTTCTTTTTCTGCAGTGTAACTTAATATCTGCAAAACAAGATCTGCGATGAAACGGCGGTCAAGGTTTCCCTCTGCGTTGCTCGTATCCAGTAATGGCATTTCAAGCACCCTAATGTCTGCCTTTAACTCTTTGGTAATGCGCTGCCATTGCACCTGTATTTCCGAGTAATTTCTTCCAAGCCTATCAAGAGAACATATTACAAGTAAGTCTCCTTCACGCAATAAAGGAGCCGTAGTATCTGTTCCAATAAGCTGATTGAAGCCACGTCTATCAAAGTTTTCCCCGCTTGCCTTATCGATGATTATATTTCGTTCATCGGCAATAACCCCACTGAGCTGTGTAAGTTGTCGGTCGAGATTTTGGTCTTTTGTCGACACTCTCGCATATCCGAAAACCATCCATCATCACCTCATTTCCTTGGTTATTGTTATCATCTATTCATGTTTTCCAAAAAGTTCATCCAATTTTTCGCTCAACGTACCATCTTTCGATGCTGGAAGAGAATCAAACAACTTCAGATTGTGTTTTTCAATTGGTATCTCATCGCTGAAACCAAGAATATAGCTCTTGGCGATATTGTAGATTATTTCGGTAGGGGCAAGGCCGTATACTTGATTTTCAAAGATATATCGGAGCCTTTCAGTGTCATCTGGAATATCTTCTTTCATCTTAGGAGAATTAAAGAGTCTTTTAACGATCTCTGTAATATAAAGTCCGGACTTCATATAAAGGTCAATGAAAGTTTTATCAGGGTCATCAAAACACCCCGGATTCTCAGCCTCAAGCATATCAACCATCTTCTTTACAATATCCTTAGGAGTGAATATCTGATTTGTCTTCTGCGGTGGAATGTAGTCAAAGATATCCTCTATTGCACTCTCGTCAAAATAGTTCGAAAGTTTCTTCTTTAGGCGGAGGAACTCTTTTACTGAATCATCAAATACTACGGCATCAAAAAGCTGCCCACTAAAACGCTTCATTTCATGCGTTTCAGCATCTTCGTATTCACCACCATCTCGAAGAAATTTGAACTGCTCTAAGGTAATGCTTGTTACTTCTACAAATACTTTATCCGGCACCTTTTGGTCGAACGTTGCGAGGGTTACCGAATCATCGCCATAAGCCATAAGGAATGAAGGAATAGTACGAGAAAAACCTCTTAGATGGTCTCTTATAGCATCCTCAATTGTGATTTTCACGCGTTCTTTTATCTTTGTTTCTATGGTTTTTACAACTTCTTTTGCTGCTTCTTTTGTAAAGTTCTCTGCAACATCCTTAAGACCCTGTTGAAGAATTTCTACGGCTTTTTTGCGACGTTCATCATACTCTTTATTTATTTCTGTTTCTGTTTTCCCCGAAGTGAAACGTTCTTTAAGAGCATCTGTTCTTTCGGCTTCTATTGTGTTCTTATCAATCGTGTAGTCGCTGAATTTCTGATTAAGCTGTTTCTCAGATTCGTGAGAAAGATCGCGTGTCATTTGTTTTTCATCTGAAATCTTTATGTCTGAGCCATAATTTGTCTTTGCGGTCTCCACAATTGTATTAATTACATTTGTTTTAAACTTTTCCTTCAATGCGTTGAAAGTTGCATTATCATCACCATCTGATGATTCTTTTACCAGATTAATAGCGGAAGCCATTTCTTCTTCAATCTTATATATTTTATCTCCAAAAAGATCAGCAGACTTTCCGATTACATACTCTTCTGTTAGATTAACTTCTCCGTTTTCATCAATAGAAAGATTTTTCTTTGTATTCGGTGTTACTTCCGCTTTCTTGTTTGGCTCTGATGCAGGGGTTAAGGATGTAATAATCTCTATAACTTCTGCTGGCGCATTAAACACATTTGAAATATTCTGGAAAAGGAAATTACTCATAAAGCCACGTCTTACAACTTCCTGGCTCTTTATTTTACGAGGAATTGACATAACCTTATCCGCATCCAGTTCGATCATCTTTCCTTCTTCATCCTCACCGATAACAGGGAAGAAGTTGAGGAGTGTCATAATATTCTGTTTACGCTTTTCTACATCGCCCTTACCGGATGTAGTACCAGATGAAAGGTCGTTAGCGAATTCTTCGAAGATCATAAGTGTTCTCGCAGGATCAAAATCAAACACATAGGCATTTTCTTTGCGAAGATGTTCTTTTGCCGCGCTGTCGTAGAAAAGACAAGGATTCTGTGCTCTAAATGCTGCCTGCATATAAAGAGACGGACTTTTGATGTTTGAAAGCATCAATACGGCAGTCCATTCAGGAATAGTAACGCCTGTGGTCAGCTGCCCTACAGACAGAGTGATAGTTCTATCATTCTCTGCAATTGCTTTCTTTACTTTATTGAATGACTTTTCGCTCTCGTCCTCATCATCAATCATTCCATCACCAGCTGCAAGTATTATAGTATAGTTGCCAAATACTGGATGTACACTAAGCTTCCTTGCAAGGGCTTTTGCACTTTCGACACGATTTAGAAGCCAGAAGGTATGTTTTAACTTATTTCTCAACTCATCAGAAGAGAACGGGAATTTTTCTTGCGTGGTTAATGCATCAAGAAATTTTGTTACAGCACTATCATAAACAAACCTTCCGTTTGTTGTTGAAAAAAACTCATTGAGGTCGAATGCAAATTCTTCTGTTTCTCCATTGATTTCAACGCCCTGTTTGATTTCATCTCGTACAATCTCAGACATTTGATAGGTGAAGAGATTAAGCTGCGGAAGTAATGCATAAGGGTTTTCTTCTCCTGGATGTTCTTCATCCCAGCTATATTTCTTTTGTTGTTCATCAGCATAAGTCCAGTTAAATATTGCATTATCCTTAAACTTATCGTTAGCAAGGGCTTTGAATGGTGTTCCGGAGAGATGCAGTGTGAACTTTCTCATAATATGATTAAATGCTGTATCTGTTTTGTATGTATCAACACCTTCATGCGCCTCATCAATAATAAGTACGTCCCATTCCATTTCGGACTTATCACTGATTTCTTTAAGCTTATCATAGTTTCCTCCAAAATAGATGGAGCCTTTCATATCCTGAAGGCTGACGAATTCAATTATCTTTTTCTGCTCTTCAGGAGCATGAAGTATGGCTTTGATATACTCTTCCCTAGAGAGAACACCAGGAAGTCCTTTTAATGCATCAACTTCACTAACAAACAAGTATCCAGACTCTTTTCCAAGGAACTGTGCATAATCCGAAAACCAGGAGTTTGCAATGGCCGGTCTGTTTGTAACAATAAGAACCTTTTCGGCATTGATTTCTTTACAGAAGTCATAAGCACTAAGTGATTTACCAAAACGGGGTTTTGCATTCCAAAGGAACTCTGTGTTGCTCTCACTAGCTCCTTTATATGCTATAGTTTCTGCAACAGCTTTTACCTGTTCTTCACGTAATTCATAAGGGATTACTGTCGCCTCAGGGCCCATAATTCCACGGTTGGATCTGAAATCATAAAACATAATTCTTGATTCTGGTCCGGTAGTACGGAACCACTCATTGTTTTTTCCACTTTCCTGTTCTATCTTATTCTTGCGGAGATAAGAATGAAAGGCTTTATCAGTAAAAGTATCGCCTGATCCATCATCATATACGGCGGTTCCTCTCCATTCTTCCTTATAAGTAACATCTGCGGTATGTGTCTGTTGTTCAATACGCTTACTTACATCCTGCTCCGTATAACCGATTTTTGTCCATCCATCGTGTCTTACAACTTCCGGAGTGGAATATGCATAAATCATAGGTACTACTTTTTGGGTTGTATTTAATTTAATAGTCATGTTTATTCCATCTCCTTTGCTTTTTTTCCTACAATGTTTTCTATATATTCAATTTCATCTTTTGTTAATTTGACTAAATCATATAATTGTTTGTTCAAATCTATCGAAAAATTAAGTAATGGATTATTTGTTTTATAATTTTGAATATCTGGTACTTGTTTTCCTAATGAAGTTAAGGCCTCGTCTGTCATCAAAAGAGTATATTTAATCAGATAAGTATTTGCATAATCATAAAAGTTCTTTGCTTCCTCATATGACTTAAAAGATCGTAACGCAACTCTAGCACGACCGAATGCACTCTTGTTGTCTATGATAGATAATTGGTTATCGCGGCCATCTTGTCCACCTGGGTGAGCACTCGAAACTACAACCTGCCATTCGTATATAAATTTTTCGTTTTGCCCTATCACACTTTTATCTGTTACGAACCATTTGCATCTTCCAGATGAACCCGCCTTATCATTAGTAAATATTTTTATTTCACGAGCTTCATCAATAGAATCTCCTTCATTATATTCCCTGACTTTATCTTTATTTTTCTCAACAAAATCACTCTCTATGGCAAATAAAGAACGTGATAAAATTTGATCATGTAAAAAATTCAACCCGTTTGACTTTACAAAATCATTTACCTTATGGATTATTTGCACGTCATTAGGGTTTAACGGCATTAAATTATCACCAGGATTATCAGCATGTACCTTTATTTCTTTTCCGTTTTGGGTATAGATATATTCAAACCCAGGTGTTTTTTTACCTTTCTTTTTTATGACAATTGAGATGCCGTCAGCAATGTCGGCTGCTGTACCAAAAATATTTTTGGAGTCTGGATAATATTCTAAGGTTGATAGCTCAGAGTCGTTAATTAAATCTTTTCCGAACTGTTGAAGCCCTTTCCCTGATTGATGCATCCATCTACCACCTGGGTATATAAGAACCGAGCTTTCAGTTGCAATGTCATCTGCTTGTTTTTGAAAATGATGAAATATATTTTTTCTTGGTTTTTGACCATTTGTTGTTACTTCAATCTCAGATTCCATTTGATATGGAGGGTTTCCGACCACATAATTAAACTTCATACTTAGCTACCTTCCTTTAAACTGTTATATGTTACGGATCTATCCGCACGCCAATCGTAAATCCGGCATGCAACTGTTTCTTTCTTTTCTTCTTCACCTTCTCCGATCCAGTCAAAGAACGACATTTGATGAAAATCAGAAGGTACTGTTCCAAATGGAATGGTTCCGGTAATTCCGTCCATCTGCCAAATGTTCCAAACAATAACATTTGCTACCCTTCGTAGCTCTGTAGGTGTAGCATCTCTGCCCCATCGATCTTTTAAGTAATCATTAAAAGTGATTAGGAGGTTTATACGTGCTATTAGAAGATTATCTCCCTGAAACTCAAAGCCATATACACTTTGGTACGCTCTGAGAGTCCATATAAGCCATTCTTCTTCATTGTTCGTATTTTCATTCACGACTCGCAGTTTACGGTCTAATATACCAATTCTATGGAACACTGGGATAATCTCACCTGTAGTTGTATCATATCTGGATGCAATATAAGGTGCCTCACCGCAAGTGATTTCTAGCCGGCGTGAGTCCACGTAATCCTTCCATGATTTATCTTTTGGAAATTCGATTTTATCCACATTCTCAGTCCAGGATTGTTCGCCTTCTATATTAAACACATTTGGTCTGCCAAACCATTCCGAATCACAGTGATTATTCATCTTATTACATATCCATGATGGAGTAAATACTTCAGCCTTACTCTTGGTACGCTGCGTCTGTAGCTCAAGACTTTTACTTACTCTAGGCTGTATGACATCCGAACCCAATCCATTTAATAAGTCTACCGTTATTTGGGATTTCTCATCGATGGAAGCATCATTTCCTGTATATGCATTCGTAGCAAAAATGATATTTTGCTTTGTTGACTTATCTTTTAGGAGGCTTTTTAATACAACATTCACTGGATATGTTTTTAGATTTATTACCTTATTCATCAAAGACTCCTTTTATAATTTGTCGTATCATTTATTATATTTTATCTGTTCGTAAATCTCAATAGTTTTTATGTATATTCGTAAAAGTTTGTGAATATTTTTCCGAACATTCTTTTTTTGTTTTGATGAGCAAGTACAAACCATTCGCTATTGTATACCTTTCCGAACGATCAGAGCTTCAGAATTCTAGACCTGACATTATCTCATTAGTAATGCATTGTCTGCTTACCGTTTCCGGAGCTTTATCAGTTTCTATGACTTCTGTCTCTACGATATGTTTTTTTAGTACTTTATTAATATCCATTACATCTTTAATATCCTGTTGAAGATTTTTTGTATATACATCAAGATCCACAGATCCATCTGTAATTCCCATCTGCTCAAGTATGTTCTTACGAGCTACTTCATCTGTAGATTTAATCAGATATGTAACCTGTTTAATTAGTTTGGACTGCAATTTCCATAAAGATTCAACTTTCTCTGATATAGATAAAATATCTAATTTCATACTTTTATTTTCAGCTTTTAATGCCTCGTTTTCTCTTGCAATATTCGCATTTCTTATGAGAAGCTTATCTACAGTTTCTCTTGTTTCGACTATCATCTTCCTTTTAGCTGAATCAGGCTGTTCCATAAATACATCTATATTTGATGCTTTAAGAAGAATATTTGTACTAATGCTAACTATAAGGCTTCGAGATTTATTGATTTCTTCTATCCTTACAGTACAGAGTTTTTGTCTTTCTACCATCTTGCCAGATTTTGCATCCTTTTCTTTAATAGGACGGGTAAAATGATAATCTCGAACTTCTTCAAGCCCTTTGAAATTCTCTCTGCACCATTCGGCAAGTTCTGTGGCCTTTATCTTTTTCTTTTCTATTTCAGAAAACCTTACGACTGCTTCTATAAGTTGGTCTTCTGAATACTTCTGAGTCTTTGCCATTCGTATAATCTCTCCTCTGCTTTAATATTGCATCCCATACGGTAGCGGGTTACATCTGTCTGAACTGACAAGAATACTTCCTCAAGGGTAGTATCTCTGTTTTTAGTACTCATTGTATTGTTCATGAACTCTATGACACGCTTTGCGCTTTCATCAGCTTTCTTTTGCTGAGAAGTCATGAACAACTCCAATTCATATTTTGTAGGCCTGTAAAATTTACATCCCATACAATTCGCAAGATGTCCCTGTTCTACACAATCATCCAAGTTTTCTTCATCTGCTATTCTTCTTTGCGATGTGCATACTGATTTGCCTGTATCTACAGCCGTTCTCTCCCCTTGTTTATACTGTTTTCTTGAATATCTCCATTCATTATCGAGCTTTTTCTGGAGCTGAACGACTGATGATGCCCATATGGTCTCTGATATATTTGAGTAATAGCCAGAGCTTGTATTTATATTTATATGATCTGCAAGCTGTCTGCATATATCTTCGCCTGAATTTTGAAAGTACAGATTTGCCATAGCAATAGGTCTGCTGTCACCTGCTGTAACATGCTCAAACTCAGTAATTCCAGTTGCGTATTTGGCAAAATCATATCTGTTGTTGCCAATGATATGTTGCTCTACAAAGGTTGCTACAAGATGATTAAATGCTTGCAATGACAACATGTCGTTTATCATTAGCTCGTTATATTCGAAAAGGAATCGTCTTTCCTGTTCTGATGTCAGATCTATATATCTTTCAATATTTCTTACAACTTCTGTATCAGGAACTTCGTATGTAAAATCTTTGTAATCTTTATTTACATCGTAATAAACAGTTCTATTTCCTTTCTTGAGCCTTGTACGTCTTATTTTCAGAAAAGTCTTATCATTCTCCCTGTAAATACAGTTCTTAGGTGTAATTAACATTTCTGTGGCTCTGAGTGGTAATATGAATGTAATATTTACCCAGAAATAAATAGGGAACCATTTCTTAAATGCCTCATCATTGGGATTATTCCTATAAATGCTGTTAATTTCATTTTCAATAACAAGGTAGTTAATTATTGGCGACAACTTTCTCTGCGCTTTTTCATCATTTTTGATAAGTCTAATATTTGAAGTTATCTGTTCAATTTGTTTATTAGGTGTGTTTATAAACCCAAGGAAATCTTTTAATGATGTAATACCAGTTGTTGTGAGTTTGAAATCTTTATCTTTGTATCTCTGAATAAAATCTTTAATAACACTTATCTTATCTCTAGCAATAGTCTGATAAACATAGACACCATTACAATAGATTGCATAACATCTAAGCATGTTTTTCATGGTTTCTTCAGTAATTCCAAACTCTTTACCGATATGCTTATTATACAATTCTGTATCAAGTGTGAAATCCATACCAAATTTTTTAACACCTGAATAGCCCATCCATTTATCAGAACTAAAGTCTCCTTCGATATTTCCTCCATTTACAAGTCTTTCATGTATCTTGCGGCATTTATCAAGAATACTGATACTGTAAACTTGATCAGTGTAGACTATTACTTCATCGGTCTCTATTTTTCGTAATAGATTATCCATTTAGAGCCTCCTCAATAAGCTTCCGTGTACCTGCCTTTTCTTCTTCAGACATTTCTTTAATGATTGTATTTATTATTTCCTGAAAACCAGGTATTATCTTTGTTTTAAGTGCTATCCTGTATTTTTTATTTCCTGTGATTAGTTCCATTTCTTCGTAATCCTTAATTACTTTTACAAGAGCAGGAACACCATCGTTAGTAAATACGTGATACGGACAGAGGTTAGCCAGACAGGACTCATAATTCGGGTTCTCACAACAGAATCCTAAAGCTTTTTTCTTGCAGTAGATACCTGCATCCTTTGCTTTTCCTTTACCCTGTGCAATAGCAAACATGGTTTTAAGAATTTCCTTTGGCTCGTTTGTTTTGCCTTCTGCAAATACTTCTGTTATTCTGTCAGACGCCACGAGCGAAGTACCGACAGTTTCAAGCTCATAAGCTGATAATGGGATTTTCTCCATTATCGCCGTCTGCTCCTTAGCGGACAGTTTTGCGAACGCCTCTGGATATGCTGCTATAAGTGCTTTATAAAGTGAAACACTGAACACTCCTCTTTGCAGCATCATATACAAAACAACCTCTGCACTCTCGCCTGTAAGACCGTGGTCTTTAAGATAAATAGCAGTTGTCTCAATGTTAGAATGATTACGAGCAAATGAAGCTACTACATGAGCAACAAGAGTTGTATTACCATTATCCTTCGCCGACTGACTAAGTCCTTGTAAGTAAGATTTATTCAGTCGTGTTGATAATATGGAATGTTTTCCTGTAATTGCAAATATGTCATCTCCAAAGAAATCTTTACATAAAACCCAACTTCTGTAACGTGCTGCTCTGTTGGAATTCATATATCCTTCGCCTGATATAATATGATGATACTCGGCAATAAGAATAAGCTTTCCAAAGAAAATACGAAGTTCTGGGACTATTTCCGAACGGAGTTTCCCATGACCTGTCTTCTCTGGCATGTTATATACCACTTTTATCTTTTTTATGGCATAACGAGCAACTTTATCATACGTTTTATCCGGGATTTTGTCATTCAGGATATCTTCTTTCAGGGTATCTATATTTATCTTAAACGGATTGTCATTTCTCTTAAGGTCTGGATAAACCCATCTATTGCAGATATCTGATGAACGCCACCCACAAATGTAATGACAGGATAAGTACATCCACGCCTCTGCATAACTACTATTTTCAAGCGCCTTATGTGTCAAGTTATGTTCTTTATCATAATCAGTATTGAAGAATATTTTTGCAAACCTTACAAAGTCTTCGTATGAATACGCTGGTTCGGAGTCACTTTCTCTTTTTTTAAGGTCTATACTGTGATAATTTACATTTTCATATTTGGCTACATATCTAAAGAAATCTACAAGAAGCTCCTTTGTTCTTACTGCATCAGCATTTTCAATTGCAGAGATAATATCATCGTCAGTGAGCTGTTTTATATCTAACATATCAAATATAGTTCTTACAAAAGCTGTAAGCGATGGAGTGTAAATGTTATCCTCATCTTCGATATAAACAAGATATTTCTTGATATACTCTGTACTTAACGTATGCCCTTTTGAGTGGCTGATAATCCATCTAACCTTCTCATCTTCAGTAAGACCGAATTCCTGAAAGAACTGTTCACTCCTAAAATCAAGAAACAAAGAATCTTCCTTTGTTATGTAAAAATCTTCTCTTTCTGGAAGCTCAAATAGAATACTCTCTGGATCCATTATCTCGATACCGAAATATGCATTATTCTCAAGGAAGTCAATGTACTTATTTCTGTTCTTTACATACTTAGACTCAAACCTGTCATTATCATGCTGTTTAAGAAATTCTTTAATCCCCATATATGTTTCTTTTTGAATTTGGATAATGTTGCAGTCGGACTGCTTAATCAAGCCATCCTGAGATTCTATTGAACCACTATCGATGTGATACTGTAACACATCTGATTTGATACCAATAGACTGAGCCGCCTTTAATATCGTTATTAAATTTGTATCTGGCTTGTTAGTATCTATCATCAATAAATATCCTCCAATATGTGCGACTGGAAAGTATATGAAGCCTCTCTAAAAATCTCTATCAAATCTGCATTTTCATGTATGTAGTCATTCATGGATTCCTGACTTGAATCACCACGCCATTTCATTATTTCTCCGCTTGTGAGCTTTGCTTTCGTAAGTAGATACATCGTAAACCAAGCCTGAACATGTGCGCACCTGGGTATTCTCCCTCATACGTCTCTATAAATGCTACGTTGTCAGCATATGTACCTTGCTTTTCGCAAGTTATCTTTAAGGATGGTAGAAACCTTTCGTAAAACAGTTTTTTTACCCTGTCAGAATATGTCTGCACTGACATCGGCTTCCCTTGTTTATTCACAAACAACGGTGCACCTGCACTGGTATCAAACCCCCGACTTTCCATGATTGCTATGTGTGTATCATAAATATCGCTTATATCTGATATGAAGTCGTTATAAACTTTTTGCATCCTATATTTCTTAATCGTTCCGGGATCTGTTTTGCCTTTCCAGTTCGCGAAATACGGAGCCTTATTTGTAAGGTCTATTTCAATACCTGACACCATCCCAAAGCTCTTTCTGAGCGTATGTATACCTCCGCAGCTTATATTTACCACTTCTCCTTCACGAATCCCTGAATAGGCCCCTAGTGCGATTCCAAGAGTAATATCTGGTTCATATTTCTTTGCTTCATACAGGAGTAAGTCTAAGTATCCGTCTACAAGAATTCTATTCTTCTTATGAGTTGTCTTCGGGGCTGAAATGTGGAGTGATGCATTATGAACTATTGCAACCTTCTTGTGACGTTTTTCATCTTTCACGATAGTTAGCGACTTGAGTTCTTCTCCTACATACTGAAATGGGAGCTTGTCTCTGTTATAGGTGTAATACATTAGTAAAAAGTCCATCACATGATCCCTATATCTTGTCCACGTATCTCTGCTATAATTCGAACCATCATCCTGTACCTTTATGTATTTTAGAAATCCCCGTATTGTTTCAAGATTGCATTCATGTAAAGCATTAATGTCTGTTTCCTTTAGAAGATAGTTTAGAAAGTGACATACAGCATAAGCTTTTTGAGAAAGTGTTTTCCCATCTAATAACTCACTTCTGACCAAATGACACAGATATCTTTCTAAGCCTGTATATAAAATAGGGATATCCATTTCTTTCTCGTATAACACGATACATGGATATCCCTGTAACTCTCCGTTCTCATCTTCTATATGCACAGCTCTATTCATAAAAACACATTTGCTTCTATACTCTTTTACATTGTTATTAGGGAACTGAATAACATTATTCATAATTCTCCTCCATAAAATAAACTTTATTTATCGTCTATTTTCATCATATCATCTATTTCTTATTAAATCAACTTTATTATTCTGTTCCTTATTACGTCATGTCTTTCATCGACAGTTATAAAATCTATTTATTTTTAGTTACATCGTTTACCAACTTTCAATAATGATATACGGGATAAGCGTAGGTCGGAAGCGATGCTTCCCTCCATGCGTTGCTCGCAGGGTCTTTCCTGTAGTTCTACGGGACAAGCGCAGGTCGGAAGCGATGCTTCCTTCCTCGCGTTGCTCGCAGGCCGTCCTGTTGTTATACGGGATAAGCGCAGGTCGGAAGCGATGCTTCCTTCCTCGCGTTGCTCGGTCGAATACTTTGGATACCCTGCCCTGAAAGCAAGCTTTCGGGCAGGGTATCCAAAGTATTCGACCTTCGCTTATCCCGTACATTATAACCTATTTTTGTTGTTTGGACAAATAAAACTTGTTCTGCATCGTTATAAGCGGTGCTATCGGATATTGGTACTAATCAGGGTGGGATTATGCTTACCGTTTCAGAAAAGAATGTGGGCGCAATTAGAGCCTATGCAAAGGCCGGTTTTATGACAGAAGGCATAATGAAAAAAGCTTTTTTAGAGATGGTAAATTTCAAAATAAAGTTATTATGGCTATCTTAAGAGAAGAATGGATTGATACTCAATCTAACACAATAGTTAGCTAAGGAGGGAGAGGCATCTCCTTCCTTAGCTATGCTTATTTAATCTCAAATATAGCTTATCGCTTCTAATCCACGAAATGATTTTCTCCGCATGCGAATCCTATCTTGAAAGCGAGTTTTTTCATACTTTTTGTTGAATCTTCACTTACTATAGTTTACAATATGTGTATTGAAAACTACTATCCACCCCATCGATTGATAGGAGGAGCATATGAGAGAGTTTCAGATTTTTAGTGATTCATCCTGTGATTTGCCCGAAGACTTAGCTGCTCAAAATAATATTAAGATTATTCCGTTCTATGTCAGCTTTGATCAGGATATATATTATAAGGAAAATGTAGATATCTCTAATTCAGATTTTTTTGTACGGTTGGAAAAGGAGAAGCGTGTTACAACCTCTCTTCCAACTGTTCAGGAATATATCAACGAATTTAAGGCCTCCATTCATAAGGGACTTGATATTCTATGCATATGTCTTTCGCAGAAATTCAGCGGATCTTACCAATCGGCTGTAAATGCGAAGACCATTCTGGAGGAACAATATCCCGAGGTTCAAATTCACGTGATTGACAGTATCCAAGCGACAGCCGGACAAGGGTTATTTTTACTGCAGGCTGCTGCTCTAAAGAGATGTGAGCTCTCTTTGGAGGAGGTAGTCAAAAGGCTCGAAGCACTGAAGCCAACTGCACGCATCATGTTTACGGTAGATACTTTGAATTATTTATCCAAAGGACGCAGAATCGGGAAAGCAATAACACTAGAAGGTGATATCCTAGATCTAAAGCCCTTGATTTTACTGAAGGAGGGGGAATTAATTCCCTATTCCAAGGTACGCAGCCGTAAGAATTCACTGGATAGGCTGATCACCATGACAAGAGAATATTTCACGCAAGCTGGAGAAAGCCCACAGGATTATGATTTCTGTATCGCGAATGCAACCACTTTAAGTGACGCCGAGTATTTACAGAAGCAGCTCGAGGAATATATCGGTCATAAGCCTTACACTCCGATCTTTCAGATCGGTGTGACCATCGGAGCATACGCAGGTCCCGGAGGACTAGGAATCTGTTTTATAAAAAAATATGATCGTATGTAGAGGGAGGAAATCTTATGACACCTAAGCAGATTTATTATGAAAATTTGGCTGATTCATTGATTGACCGTTTTAACAAGAGAGGGATTGAGGGTTATTATTGCGAGAATGCTGAGGAAGCACTATTAACTGCTAAGCGCTTCTTAACACCCGGTTGCTCCGTCTCCTGGGGAGGCTCCCAGACTTTAATTGATATCGGTTTATTAGAGTCACTTTCTTCCTCCTCAGATTACATAATTTATGATCGCGACAAGGCAAAAACTCCGGAAGAAAAGCTTCAGATGTATAGTAAGACTGTTACGGCTGATTATTATTTCATGAGCACCAATGCAATTACGCTGGACGGTCAATTGGTCAATATCGATGGCTCAGGTAACCGTGTGGCCTGTCTTATCACCGGTCCAAAGAATGTCATTATTATTGCCGGTATGAATAAGATTACCACCGATGTCGAAAATGCTATCGAACGAGTCCGTAATATGGCTACTCCGCCAAACACCGTAAGACTCGGTAAGAAGACACCCTGCGCTGAGACCGGCAAATGTGCCAATTGCCTGGTTGATGATTGTATCTGCAATCAGATTGTCGTTACCAGACGTTCCGGTACCCAGGGCAGAATAAAGGTGATTCTTGTTGGAGAGGAACTAGGCTTCTAAACGATAGAAAGCACGCTTCGCGAACTTTCTATCGTCATAAACTGTATTGCGCCTTGTCATAAGGCCCATATAAATCATAATTAAGAAAGAAGGATGCTATTATGTCAATGAAGGATTGCTGCCAAGGCGGCGAAGGTTGCAATGTTAAAGTAACCGTAGAAGTAAGCAAAATCGTTAAATACGTAAGTGTAGCTGCAGTATTGATTGTAGGAATTATTTTTGGAACCTTGACTTTTAAGAAGATGATGGAAGACGGTTTCTTTGATGTTGTTGAATAATACGTAAACGTATTGATTATGCCTGGATAATGCACAAACTGTGCATTTCCAGGCTTTTGATTTATGTCAATAGAAAGTTCGCGAAGCGTGCTTTCTATTGTTTATGACGATAGAAAGTACGTGGTCAGATGCTACATTCTCTTACTAAGAACATCCCTCTCATATCGCTTCACCTCAGAGAACCAGTCTTCTCTCTCCGGAACATTATTCAGCTCACAGAAGTAATTCCATACGTCTCCCACGGGATACAGCTTTATCTCTTCAGAAAGCATTAGCAACTCAGAGAACTCCCTATTGTTCTGTAACGCAGCCATATGTTCCTTCGGGAGCAGCAATGCCGTAAGCAATGCCTTTTGCATATTTCTCATACCGATTACCCAGGCTGCGATTCGATTAATGCTTGCGTCAAAGAAATCCAAAGCCAAAAGTACCCGGTCTGAGCCGTTTCGAATAATTTCCTTGGCTATCTCCTTCGTCTCATCATCGAGAATTACTACATGATCACTATCCCAGCGAACGGATCTGGTCACATGAAGTGCCACCTTATCCGAGAACAACAGCATCGAGGGGATCTTGTCAGCTACGGCTTCCGTCGGATGATAATGTCCGTTATCCAATAAACAGAGTAGATTATTTTTAGCTGCATAATTCATATAGAATTCATGAGAACCTACCGTATAACTCTCCATGCCGATTCCGAATACCTTCGATTCAACCGCAATTGATACCATATTGTGATCATAAGGTGTAGCTATGATCTCATCCAAGGACTTCTTTAATCTGGCACGGGGTGCCATCCGATCTGCCGGTATATCCTTAAAGCCATCCGGTATCCATATATTCATAAGACTTGGTGTTCCAAGCTCCTTAGCAAAGTACTCAGTTATCCTTATACAAGCCTTGCCATGCTCAACCCAGAAGCGGCGTATTTCCTCATTCTCACTTGATAATGTTGCATCTGCTGCCTTAGGATGTGAGAAATAGGTTGGATTAAAATCCAGTCCCAGCTTTCTCTCCCTAGCAAATTCCACCCATTTCTTAAAGTGCTTCGGTTCTAACTTATCTCTGTCTACAAACTCCTCGCTATCGAAAATTGCATAGCTGGCATGTAGATTGATACGGTGCAGCCCCGGAACCAGACTTAGGGCCTTGTCAATATCAGCCATAAGCTCCTCCGGTGATCTGGCCTTACCGGGATAATTACCGGTCGCCTGAATTCCACCGGATAGTTGCCCAACTCCTTCAAAACCGCCAACATCATCCCCCTGCCAGCAGTGCATGGAGATGGAGATGCTTTGCAGCTTGTTCATCGCTTCCTCTGTATCTACCCCAAGTCTTGCATAGAGCTCTCTTGCCGACTGGTAACGTTCCTGCGTTGACATATGATATCCTCCTTTACTCTGATTATAGCATGCTTATCAATTTATGTTTCTTAAGCTCAGTATATCAGATATAGCCGCAAAAAAAAGGACACCTTTTGCACAAAAAAGTGTCCTTAATTGCAGTCTCTATATTCCTTAGGGGATAGCCCAAACTTCTCTCTGAAGATACGATGAAAATAGCTTAGATTGTCATAGCCCACAGCCAGACCGATATCTGCCACCGATAATCTCGTTGTTGATAGCAGGTAAGCCGCTTGTTTCAGTCTCTTGGTTTGCACTAGCTCTGTATAAGTCCTTGTCGTCATCCGTTTCACCATACGGCTTAACCAATAGAGGTTATAATGAAGCGACAAAGCAAGCTCAGACAGCGATCCCTCCTTGTAATGTTCTTCAATGTATCGAAATACCGCAAGCATCAACTCCTGCTCTAACCGGTCCTTACCTACCTCCACTTTATCCGTATGATTCATGAGCTGGAGAAATAATAACCCCATGGTAACCTGATTAATCCTATGATCGTTCTGTTGATTGTTCTGAATGGTCCAGATTAAGTTCTCGATTAGATTTTGAATTGGCAGCACCTCGGTTACCTTGAAATGCAAAAAGCTAACTTTGGGTTCTTCACTTCGAAGACAGCCTACCAGAAAATCTCTTACCAGATTCTCCTCCTCCCCGATCATGTGTAATGCCTGATCAAAGAACTCCGGAAGGATTATAAAATTCACTGCTATGTCTTCTATTCCGGCAGGAAGTATCTCCTGCGTTGCATTCTGGTTCATCAACAACAGCTCACCCTGCTTCAGATGTACCTCATCTCCGTTGATTATGTGAGTGGTCTGCCCCTCACACATGTAGATTACTTCGACATAATTATGGGTGTGCTTCGGAAAATGAACGAACCTCGTATGAGTACGAACCTGTATCAGTTTCCCATTCTCCAACAGGCGTCGGCTGTCAATCACAGATGATGTTCCATCCATATAAATTTCCTTATTAATTTGAGACCTACCGCTTAGAATATCCTGTTCCTCAGCAGTTACCTCTCTTAGTAGGCTTATTAACGATGAATTCATCTAATTCTCCCTGTTAAATTACTCATTATCAGTATAGTACATAAACAAATATATTTCATATAAAAGGACTGCTGCAAAATAAATCTTAGAAGATAGATAATTCGACAATACCGAAAGAAGCTCGTTATGAATGTGGAGAGCCCCTTAATCTTCCTTCCGAAGTATAATTCATTATGCAACAGCCCTTAAAATAATTATTTTCTAATAAGATCGGAGTGTCATAAGCCATACAAATATCTTACATTCGTCAATTACTCCATTCCTAATATTAATATAAAGGATACTTATCTGTTAAGGTCTTAACCATTTCCATTGCCTTTGTCTTGTTAGCATCAACATCCTTAACCAGCAGATAAATTGCTTCTGCAATCACATCCATATCGGCTGCATTCATTCCTCTGGTAGTAACTGCTGCTGTACCAAGGCGGATACCACTGGTGACAAAAGGAGATGCAGGATCATTCGGAACCGAATTCTTATTACAGGTAATATTAGCCGCATCAAGAAGCTTCTCCGTGTCCTTACCAGTTACGCCCATGTTCTGAAGATCAACTAACATCAGATGATTATCGGTACCTCCGGATACCAGATTGAATCCTCGCTTCATTAATCCGTTTGCAAGAGCCTGTGCATTCTCAACAATTCTTCCCGCATATTCCTTAAAGCTCGGATCCAGAGCTTCCTTAAAGCAAACTGCCTTCGCTGCAATCACATGCATTAAAGGTCCTCCCTGAATACCTGGAAACACTGATTTATTCAACTTATATTCCTCTGCGAACTCCGCGCTGGATAAGATCATACCGCCTCTTGGTCCACGTAAGGTCTTATGAGTGGTAGTGGTTGTGACATGTGCATAGGGAATCGGGCTCTCGTGGCAACCGGCAGCTACCAGACCTGCAATATGCGCCATATCTACCATTAGGAATGCACCAACTTCGTCTGCTATCTCACGGAAGATTTTAAAATCTATCTTTCTTGCATAAGCGCTAGCACCTGCAATGATAAGCTTCGGCTTGCACTCCTTTGCAATACTTCTAACATTGTCATAATCAATAAAACCCTGGTTGTTTACACCATAAGGCACGATATTAAAATAGGCACCGCTCATATTAACCGGGCTGCCATGGGTAAGATGTCCGCCGTGGGCAAGGTTCATTCCGAGTACGGTATCGCCCGGCTTTAACAAAGCAAAGAATACAGCCATATTAGCCTGTGCTCCGGAATGGGGCTGAACGTTTGCATAGGTACAGCCAAATAATTCTTTTGCTCTTTCGATCGCAAGATTTTCAGCCATATCGACAAATTCACAACCACCGTAATATCTCTTTCCGGGATATCCTTCTGCATACTTATTGGTTAACTGGCTACCCATAGCTGCCATAACCGCTTTACTCACAAAGTTCTCGGAAGCAATTAACTCAATGTGGCTGTTCTGTCTTTCTATTTCCAGTGACATTGCTTCGGCAAGTTCAGGGTCATATGATTTTACGTCTTCAAATGAATACATTTTATCATTTCCTTTCCGGTATATTTATACAGTTTTACGAACTTATAACGTCCTAATTCCGATTCGCGCTTTCGTTCGTTAAACCTTTACTGCGTACTAGTATATCACATAAAGAATTATTTTGAAAGCGCAAATACGGAGGATACCTTCTATCATTCATAACTAAATCTAATATTAATTATTCCTAAAAATTATAACAACTAGTCCTCGAATCGTTTATTCCCATCATTTTTTTATGCATCAAGAGGTTAATATACCAATTTCGTTGAACCGGAAGAAGCACACGTCACGTAATATCTATTACCTTTATGAATACAGAGCTTGCCACAGCAGACTCCCGCACCGCTGCCTGTGGCCGTCTTCCGATTAAGCGGCATGCGTCATCCTAGTGTGAACTTCGTTCACTATGCGGAGCGTTTTAATCGTATAGGATGAAATATCCTATATGATAAAAGAAGTCCGGGAGGAATGCCCCCGGACTTACATTACATATATATTTATAAATTTTCAGGACCAAAGCTTACAGGTAATAATTCCTCCAAAAAGAATATAAGATAATCCTCCTCAGATCTTGCTAGTATAACCAGGAAACTCTTCGGATCAACAAATTCGCGCATAACCTGGCGGCAGACACCGCAAGGCGCACAAAAGTCCTTTAATATGCCATCCTTGCCTCCTACGATAGCAATCGCTGAGAACTCTCGCTCTCCTTCACTGATTGCTTTAAAGAAAGCAGTGCGCTCCGCACAATTGGTTGGAGAATAAGATGCATTCTCAATATTGCATCCCTTATATACCTTCTTGCTTTTCGTAAGAAGCGCGGCTCCGACCTTATGACGAGAATACGGAGTATAGGCAATCTTCATCGCTTCGATTGCATCACGAATCAGATTCTTGGCTACCGAATGGCTCACTATTTCATGCTTTGCTAATACTTCACCCTTTTCAAGGGGAATAAGGCTATTCTTCGTATCTGTTTCTTGTTGCTTCATATTTTGTTCTTGCATACTGAACACCTCCCTGTTTATCATTTAATTAATGCATAGAGATATACATAATAACCAGGTGACACAAAATTCCCACTCTAGGTTTCTAGGTGCTTATTATTAATAGCCGGTTCCGGTTTGATTCTTTGCCAGCTTCACAATTCGGCTGGTACCAAGTCTGGTCGCACCAAGCTCAATGAATTTCTCGGCATCATCAAAGGAGGAGATACCTCCGGCCGCTTTAATACGAACCTCTTTACCGACATGCTTCGCAAATAATGCGACATCCTCAAAGGTTGCTCCAGCTTTCGAGAAGCCAGTTGAGGTCTTAATAAAATCTGCACCTGCCTTGGTAACGATTTCACACATTTTAATCTTCTCTTCGTCCGTTAACAAACAGGTCTCGATGATAACCTTTAGAATATGGTTACCGCAGGCAGCCTTAATCTGCTTTATCTCCTCCAGTAATTCGTCATATCTTTGGTCCTTCAGCAGACCAAGATTAATAACCATGTCAATCTCATCTGCACCATTAGCGATGGCATCCTTTGTCTCAAATACCTTAACAGCAGTAGAATTGTAGCCATTGGGAAAACCGATTACAGTACATACTGCCATCTTATCCTTAACATATTCCTTTACCTGCTTTACATAGGAAGGGGGAATGCAGACACTGGCCACTCCATAGGATACAGCATCGTCGCAAATCTCTTTTATCTCTACCCAGGTCGCAGTCTGACCTAAAAGTGTATGATCTACCTTTTCAAAAATCAACTTTTTATCCATTACACATCATCCTTTCACTTGCGTCTATGCGATTTCCAGTGCGATTTCCATCATCTCACGGAAGGTAAGCTGTCTGTCCTCTGCTGATAAAGACTCTCCGGTAAATACATGATCAGAAATGGTAAGTAAGCATAGTGCCTTCTTGCCTGCTCTTGCCGCATTCATATAGAGGGCTGCTGCTTCCATCTCTACACAGAGAATATTCATCTTTCTCCATAAGGAGTTTGCATCCTTATTATCATCATAGAAGGTATCAGAAGAAAGAACATTTCCTACTACCGTCTTGATATTCATCTTTTCCGCAGCCTCTACTGCTTTACGGAGTAAGTCAAAATCCGCAATGGGAGCATAGGTTCCGGGTAGCTGGTATTGAGCCGCAAAATTCGAATTGGTGGATGCACCCATACCGATTACGATATCTCTCAGCTTAATATTCTCTGCAATACCGCCTGCAGAACCGATACGGATAATGTTATCTACGCCGTAAAAATGATACAGCTCATAGGAATAGATTCCAATGGAAGGCATGCCCATGCCGCCACCCATGACGGATACCCTCTTACCTTTATAAGTACCGGTATAACCAAACATGTTTCTTACTTTATTAAAACAAACCACATCCTCAAGATAAGTATCTGCGATAAACTTCGCTCTCAGGGGATCTCCCGGCATTAGGACTGTCTTTGCAATATCTCCTGCTTTAGCCTCGTTATGGGGGGTGGGTATACTCATATTATATTTCCTCCTTTATGGTATAAATAGATAATTCTTACTTTTCGGTAACTTATATCATAACATATTTTTCGAAAATAAGCAATCCGTGATTGCTTTAGTTATATAGTGGCGAAATCATTTTTGAACGATACTCACCCATTTCAACTTGGCTTGATTATAATGAAGATATTGATTCTCCATAAATATTTGATGTATAATATTTCCATGTATTTAATGTGCAAATGCCTACAATGTCGAAATTAAAGAAAAGGAGAACATTATGAAAGTTTTATTGACATCAGCAGGTTTAGAAACTGATACGATTAAAAATTTTTTTTTAGAAATTTTAGCAAAGAAGCCACAGGAAATCAAAGCATTATTCATTCCAACGGCCGCAATCGACGTAGGAGCAATAGGAGTTTTACCAAAGTGCATAAATGATTTATTAAAATGTGGTTTTAAAGAAGAAAATATTACTGTATACGACTTACATAAAGTTATGCTTCTTGAAAAATTAAAACAATTTGATGTCGTATATATTTGCGGAGGAAATACAGCGTATTTGCTTGAACGCATTAATGAGCAAGGGTTTAATGTAGTATTGAAGGATTACATTGAAAATAATGGTATCGTGGTGGGTGTTAGTGCTGGAAGCATTATCATGGCTCAAAATTTAGAAAATAATTTGGGACTGATTAATTGTATCTTGAACGTCCATTGTATATGTGGTAATAAAGCAGGTCATTTGAATCTATTGAATTGTCAAGAAATTAGTTTAACAAATAATCAGGCAATTTATTTAACAGATATTGATTGTGCAAGTATTATTGAAGAGTTGTGAAACAAAGGAGAGAGTAAAAATCCTTCCTTTAATTATACATGGTGCATTCATATTAGCGATTAGAGCTTTGTAACTAAATACTTCACCTTGTAATATTACACTATTTTATCGAATATCACGATGAAATAGTGTGTTTTTTATATCTGAAAGAAAAACAGAATCACAATTTCTGCTTCCATAGGAATGTGGTTTTCAATCACACTTATATCATGTATTTTTTTCCTAATATTAATCTATAATTCAAGGAAACATATTATACTACATTGATTTCGTAAGTAAAAGTGTTATAATCGGAGTAATGATTTCTACTAAAGGAAAGGTGCTGACACTATTGCAATTGACAAAATTTCTATCCGTTAAAGGAATGCTGAAAAACCACCAAATCATAGGAGATCTCCCCTCCTCCCGCTTAGCCTATTCAAACTTCTATAAAATTGCCTGGCCTTCTGCACTGGAGGCTCTTCTAGTCGCTCTCATCGGTGCAGTAGATACCATTATGGTTGGAACTCTGGGAGAAGGTGCCATAGCAGCGGTTGGAATAACAAATCAACCCAAGTTTATTCTACTGGCAATCATATTCTCACTGAATACCGGAATCACCGCAGTAACCGCAAGAAGAAAAGGTCAGGATAATCGAAGAGATGCCAATCGAACCATACGTGCCGGTATTTTCATTAGCTTATTCGGCTCCCTCTTGATGGCCTTCCTCGGTTACCTGTTTGCCAAACCAATTCTGCTATTCGCCGGAGCCGATAACTCCTATCTAGCTGATGCGATGGATTATTTCAGGGTCATAATGTTCGGCCTTCCCTTTCAAGCCTTGAATCTGACGATTAATGCAGCTCAGCGAGGCTGCGGTAAGACGAAGATTTCGATGTATAGCAATATTATCAGCAATATGATTAATATTATTTTTAATTATTTACTGATCAACGGAATCGGAATTTTCCCTAGGTTGGAAGTAAAGGGAGCCGCAATTGCAACAATGATGGGCGCAATCGCTGCATTTATCATCTCATTATCAACCTTACTTCGCAGGAACGGCTATCTGTCTTTCCATTATAAAGCCGGTTGGTCAATACATAAAGAAACTACAGCTGCGATCTACAAGGTAAGCAGCAGTGCTTTTGTAGAACAAGTATTCATGCGTGTCGGCTTTCTAGCATACGCAGCAATTGTAGCGAGACTTGGTACCACTCAGTACGCCACCCACCTGATTTGCATGAATATCCTAACTCTGTCCTTCTGCTTTGGAGATGGCTTATCCATCGCCGCCTCGGCATTGGTAGGGCAGAACCTAGGTGCAAAAAGACCGGATTTATCCATAATTTATGGAAAAACCGGCCAACGTCTTGCATTTGTGATTTCCTGTTTTATATTCTTTATTTTTCTGTTTGGAAGGACCTTTCTGGTATCCTTGTTCAGTGACGAGGCCGCCATCATCTCTCTAGGTGCAAATATTATGATACTAGCGGCTTTAGGAACTCATTTTCAGACCTCACAGGTGGTATTATCCGGTTGTCTTCGTGGAGCCGGCGATACCGGTTTTGTAGCTATAACCTCCCTCATCAGTGTAGCCTTAGTACGCCCGTTGCTTACCTATCTGCTTTGCTTCCCTGCTGGTCTCGGTGTCTATGGAGCATGGGTGGCTCTTCTGGTAGATCAATGCTTTCGGTTTATAACCAGTTATTATCGCTTTTCCAGCGGTAAATGGACTTCCATCTCCCTCTAATAATGTTCGCAGTACTTAGGCAGCATGAATAAATAGTATGTATTATTGTACATTAATAATCTCTCCGGTTACCTTATCCACGCGATACCAGCCATAGGTAACCGTATGCCCGATTTCTTCCTCCGGTTCGTCAAGAACGAATTCGTAAAGGTGAAACAAATATTGTTGCTCTGACTCACCCTCTCCCTCGTATACCAGATAATAGTCCGCAAGACGCAGCTTATAATAATACTCATTCTCCGAAATCTCAATCCGCTCAAAATTAGAAGCATAGCTACTTTTTACGACCTCCAAGGCCTCCATGGGAGATAATTCCTCCTTCGTAACCCGGTGATTTCTCTCCTCATTGCCCAATTGGTACCTTCCATCCCACACCACACAAAGGGGTTGTTCATCATAAGTTAGCATTCTCCCATATCCACTAAGCGGGTAGATGCTTAGCAGTAGGACAAGGCAATACATAGTGGTCTTCAATAATATGCCTCCCTTTGCTACGGCTTGATGTAAATTCATTACATCATGAACATAAGGCTTGTTCATGATCTTCCACTCCGATCGCATACTCACAAGCAAGCTTGCGGTATGCTCACTACGTTTACATTATATCACCGTTTTACATTTATTTCCATATCAAAAAGAAGACAACTTATCGACAACACTATACAGGATTTGTAGATCTTTCCTTTTCACGTTTATTCTATCTCATTACTCTATTTCTTTTTTCAATTCTTCTCTCTTACCTATTCTTATCCTTACCTAATCTCACCCCTCACCTTATCTATTCTTTACCTTTTTTCTTATCTCTTATCTATTCTTCTCCTGTTCCTTCTTCTTATATAAGCTGGCTCTTTGGATCGCAGAAGCTCCGAAACGGTCTCTAATCTTATCGATTGTCTGATCCAGCTTTTCCCGCTTCTCATCCGTCTCAAAGCTGAACAAATTCATCTGGCGAGCCGTATCATTAGAAACCACCTTACTAGTCTGTATTCCCAGATTGCGGATGGGAGCACCATCCCATAATTCATCGAATAAAGTACAAGCCGCTTTATGAATCTCATCCGTTCTATGAGTAGGGCTCAAAAGCGTAGTTTGGTGTGAGCTATTACGAAATTCAGAATCCACAATACTGACTGATACCACATTTGCCATCATATCATCACTTCGTAGCCTGGAGGCTACCGTCTCAGCAAGGGAGAGTAATATCATCTTCGCTGTCGATTCGTCCTCTACATCAAAGGATATCGTTGTAGAATTGCCATATCCTTTGTTCTTGACCTCTTCGGCTGAGATGACAGAGGCATCAATTCCGTTGGCAAAGCAATGAATTATTTCACCGTGCTTCTTTAGATGTGCCTTTAATACCTCCACATCAGTATTTGCCAGTTCGCCGATGGTATAGATTCCCAGAGTGTTCAATTTCTTTACTGTGGATTTCCCAACAAAGAATAATTCACCGACAGGCAATGGCCACATCTTGGTAACAATTTCTTCCGGATAAAGGGTATGAACTTTATCCGGCTTTCGAAAATCGGATGCCATCTTGGCCAGAAGTTTATTGCTTGAGATACCCACATTAACAGTAAAGCCCAGTTCATCACGGATTCGATCCTTGATCTTATGAGCAGCTGTTAGCGGTGGCCCAAATAAAGCGGCCATTCCCGTCATATCACAGTAAGCTTCATCGATGGAGCATTTCTCTACACTGGGAGAAAACTCGCACAATATATCAGTAAATGCCTTAGAATATTCCGAGTAAAGGTGGTGGCTTGGAGGAACTAGTGTCAGATTCGGACATTTCTTCAAAGCATCAACGATCGGTTCTCCGGTCTGCACTCCATATTGCTTTGCAATCGTGGATTTAGCCAATATAATGCCATGTCGTTTATTCTTATCTCCGGCGACCGCAGAAGGTATCTCGCGAAGATCCAGAGTCTCTCCCTGCTGCAATTGATGTACCGCTTCCCAGCTCAAAAATGCCGAGTTAACATCAACATGAAATATTACCGTATCCATATCCACACTCCCTTACCTACAAAATCACAAAATCCTCTTGCCAGGAATTTCTTAATGCTTTACCTCTTAAATCCGCATGTCTAATTGCATAGCAGACTGTGTAAACTCACTAGAATGCACTTCCATCGCGTTAATATACCTTTTAAAATATTATATTCCATTTTGGTTCTGGTGTATAGAGGTCACGAAACAACACAAAGTAGTCTCTTGTATAGTTACAATCCTACCACTAAAAACCACCCAGCATAATGATAAAAATACCTCCTAAGTAGATTTTGGTTATTTCCTTTGTCTACTTAAGAGGTATCATATTACTGGGTGGTTTTAGAATTGATGGAAACACTCCCAAAAAGTGCATTGACAACAGACTGAATTATTATCCAACGATAAGTTGATCATTATCTTAATTCATTGGCGGCGCCGGTGGAGTCGGAGGGTTCTTTGGATGATCATCTTTCGTATACTTCTTATAGACTCTCCGAGTAATCAATACAATGACAACTATAATTACCGTCCAGATAAGTAAATAGGGCAGATTAACCACAAACCAAACCAAAAAGTTCTGCAACCCTTCACTGATGTTATACATTGTTCCACTAAAGCCATTCTTAATTCTTGTGGCAACTGTTTGTTTAATCTCTACCTTAGGAGACAGCTTCTCTACCTCTTGGATGTTCAAAGTTACGGTACTGTATTCCACCTTATTATCATAAGTCCGAAGTGTGGTTTCGTAGTTCTGCAATTGATAGCGAATTTCGCTCAGCCTGCTTTCCAGTGTAACAATACTTTCCAGAGTATCCGCCTTTTCCAATAACGCAAATAAACGCTCCTGCTCTATTTCCAGGGATTTCTTTCGGCTTTCAATATCGGCATACTGTAATGTCACGTTTTCTGTAGTTTCCTGCTTATTGATGACATTTGCGTTCTCGTCTACCACACCTACAAACTCATCCACCTTGTCTCTCGGTATTCTAGCAGTAATACGTGCGACACGTGCTCCCTCCCTGTCGTAAAAGCTTCGTCCGCTGATCTTGGAGGTCTCAACATATCCGTTCAAGCGACCCATCTCCGAATCCAACCTCGTAATCAAAGCGTCAAACTCCTGAGTCTCCACTTCCATATAGAAGGTACGGATGATCTTGTCCTGGGATGTAAGTGCTTTGGAATCCTCAATGGTGATCGCAGAATTATTGCTTATAGAACCTGCTGAACTAAACTGGCTCTCCCCATTCCCTTCTTCTGCCAGAGGCACCGCGGGTGCCTCCGCAACCTCAGTTTCTTCTGTTGAGGTCACCATATCGTAGGAAGCCTTTTTTTCCATTTCGTATGAAGTAAATCCATTATCCTTCTTTGCGCCACATGCTGCCAATACCATAGTCAGAATAATAAAGCTTACGAATACAAATAATCTCCTCTTTTTCATAAAACCTATCCTCCTCTACTTATATTGATTGCTTTCTGCTTATTAGACGTTATGTACTTTCTTATGGTTCCAAAATTTTTAAGTAATGAAAGCCTATGTAGGAATCTTATGCGACCTCTTCCTATTGCTTAGGATACTCATTTCGTATTACGGTATATGAGATAAAAGGTCCTATCAGTTAGTTTGTAATAATATAAACGATAGAGAGTATGCCTCACAACCTTTACTTACGTAAAAATAAGGTTGCAAGATATTACTAAAAATATCCTGCAACCTTATTATAACATTTGTTTCCTTGCATTGCCAGTTTGGATTATTTCACGACAACCTTGATTTGAGGTCCTCTACCCGCCTTGTTCATACCAAAGACAGTTATCTCAGTTCCAGACTTTTGAGAAGGAATTTTAATGGTGAACTTACCGGCATTGGTAATATCTCCTTCATAATACTTTTTACCTATCTGAGCGTAGATGCGAGTCTGTGTCTTTGCTACTTTCTCAGGCGCATCCTTAAAGCGCTCCGGTATCTCTTCCTTTTTCGTTGCCTCTGTATCACCTTCTGCCCCGGTCTTTTCCTCATCAGGTGCTACATAATCTAGAAGTTCTATCTTACCGGTAACCTTCGTCGCACCTTTCTTGATGTTATCGACCTTTGGCTGATCAGGTGCTGCTTTTACTATGACAAAAGTCAGGATATCGCTGCTTCCAGCCGCGTTTTTTGCAATCGCTTTGACCTTTGTGCCTGATACAACCCGGTCAATTTCTAAGGTATATAGATATCGGTTGTTCTCACTATCATATTCTGCTTTGGTAGATGTGTAGACCGCATCACCAATGGTCAGTGTCACTTCAGATCCCTTCTTAGCAACAAGCTGTACTGTATTATCCGTATTAGTTATAGTCTTTACCAGGGTTGGCATATCAGGCTTACTTGCCAGTACCTCAGTCTTGTTTGCTGTATAAATCTTGCCATTATCAAATCGCACCAAAGCATAAACTATATTTCCTGCATCCAGCTTTTGATCAAGGCGTAACCTAAATTTACCAAATTCATCTGTTTCTAACGAATTAATTACACTCTTAAAGCTTTTACCGGCATCGTTTGCTATGGCAACATATACTAATCCTTTTTCGGCAAAGTTGCCCGAAACCAGATAGGATATATCCGTCACTCGGTTCAAAGTAAGGTTTGTATTATCTCCTTTGATGTACTTCTCAATATCACCAACGATAAGTTCTGTGGTATAGCTGCTTCTGGAGGAGCCGTTCTTTTCATCGTATGCGGTAACGCCAATTTTGTCACCGGCTTGCAGCTGCTCTGCCAATTGATAACGGAAGTTCCCTTTCTCATCAGACTTCACAGTATAACTAGCCTTCCCCAGTTTTATTGTTACATCATAAATCTTCTCTGCTGCGCCAGGTATGTATCCACGAATCGTATTCTCTATATTAGTAATTTCAAATACTACAGGTGCATTCGGTCCAACCTCTCTTACCTTGGTATTATATACCCTGCTGCTCCTTGATACATGATCCAGACTGTAGACTGTTACATCTGCTCCGCCGATCTGAGGAGGAACGAATAAAGTACAAAAGCCTAAATTATCGCTCTCAAATCCAACCTCAACTATCTTAAGACTTGGGTTATATATTTCAGTACTCTTCTGATACAGCTCCTTACCACCCTTTTCCGGCACATACACGGTATCTCCAACGATTGCAATCAAGACGGCATCGTTATCATTCAAATCACCACTGATATATCCATTTGCATTCATAATTGGATTAATACTGGGCATATTTGGCCCGGTTCTCTTTACTGTAACACTTACTCTGGCACTTTCTAAGCCGTTCGCCTCATTCTTTACATAGACTGATACGACTGTTCCTGAAGGCTGCGCAGGCAAAGCATAGGAGAAGGTACCGGTTTTAGAGATCTTACTTTCATAAACACCGGTATAGGCTTCAAATATAATCTTAGCGTTCGGCTCTCCACGTCCTGTAATCTTTGTCTTACGATTCGTATAAGAATCGATTGTCGGGGAAGCTAATAAATCATCCCTGAAATTATCAATCGTCAATAGATAGATACTCTTATTTCCTTCACTATCCTCTGCATAGATTGTATAATTACCGTTATTTGTTACGGTGAAGGTATTATCCGTTTCCAACGACATACCCTTGGTCTCTGAAAAATCTTCTATCTTCATAGTACCTGTCATATACCTGACTGTCTTGATTTCAGAACGGTCGGTTACCTGCACAGCGACCTTATAGGGGGAAGCAGTAGCACTTGTAATAACCGGCGAAGCTACAATATGAGGTGAAACCGTATCTTTTCCAGCCGCAGGATATGCTGCTGCAAAATACCCGTATAAATCGATATCCATCAAATGACTTTTATACCAGACTGTTTTCTTGAATAATTCAGTTCCCATATAAGGAACTTTTACAATAAAGCTTTTATCCTCTGGAATATGGATTCTCCAATTATTGTCTACCTGGGGTGTTACACTGCCATCCACTGCCAGAAGGCTTATATATTTACTTAAAACCGTCTGCGTACGGTTAAAGCCTTTTAACACCTCCTGCGTCTCAACGCCTTTATTTGCAGTGGTTGGTTTGGTAATCTTATTGGTTGCCAGCAAGAATTTCATATCATCCGTAACCGGCTTGCCATTATGGCTTAAGCTTGTAATACGCTCGCCCAAACCAATCCTATTACCGCTCAAATCATATCTAGGCTCGCTGAAGGGATTAATTACATAATCAATGCCATCAAAAACATAGAAATTACTCCAGTCATTTAACCAGTCCTCACGCAGCAGAGATTTAATTCCATTCTGCTTCATGAGTTCATTCATTACTCCCCCGGACCATTTGGAGCCATTCGATGTTGTCTCATAAGCACTGGCTGACCATTCCAGCCACTCCTTCAATTGTTTACCGGTAATGGTGTATAAGTAGATATAATTATTATAGGGTTGAATAGCTGATAAATCGGACTCAGTAATATCATCATGAATATTGATAAAATCTTCAACATTTATTGCACCGTAAGCCATATAGGTAGATGCTGCAATGATCGGATAATCCTGATACTGCATTCCGGCTGTCTGTACATAACGAGCGGCATAATCAATCTTAGAATCGTTCAATAGCTGAATAGCAGCATTATCTCCCAGCATACCATAGAAATTCTGGATCAATTCTCCATCCTTAAGCTTTGCAATTATATCCGTTGAATAATTTAATAGTTTATCCTCCCAGGTACCGTAGGACTTGGCTATCTCCTTGTTCTCTGTAGTGTTTTTATCGGTAACCATACGAAGCTCAGATTTTCGATCAGAGATACGTAAGGTGTCTTTATAAACATTCAAGGTCAAATCAACAACTCCAAGTGCACTACCGCGATTACCTGCCATTATAACACTTTTACCATTCATCAGATAAGTCTTTCGATCCACGTTCGGAAGCTGATAATAAGGCGAAGTCATATCTGTTGTCGGAAACAGATTATGCTCATGGCCACAGACTACTACATCAATTTCATCAATCTTTGTCAAAGCATAAGCCACGTTCTTGAAGTTAAGCTCGGGTTTCTCAGGACCAATTCCGGTATGGGATAAGGCGATGATAACATCCGCACCCGCCTCCTTCAGCTTCTTCGCTTGAATCTTTGCATTCTCCACCATATCTTCCGTCTTCAAAATTCCGGCATAGCTGTGGGTTTTAGAAGTAAGGGTCGGGATTGTCTGACCGATGATACCAATTTTAACATCTATCTTATTGCCTGCAGTAGAGGTTAAGGTTCTGGTAATCAGCATATTTTCCAAGAATGGATATTCACCGGTTTTAGAATCCGTTACGTTTGACACTACCGTTATATCTTTCAAACCTGTGCCGTTCAACTGACGCAGGATGTATTCATATCCATAATCAAAATCATGGTTACCGAGGGTGATCGCATCGTAACCAATACGTGTCATTGCTTGATAAATCGGTTGTATCTCCTGCTGGTTCTCTGCAAATATGTACTCCGTAGTATAGTCAAAAAGTGTATCTCCGGCATCCACAGTTATGATACTTTCTGCTGGAACTTCCTTCTTTGTTTTTAGTATTAAATCGGAAAGTCTAGCCAGACCTCCATTGCTGTAATCCACACCTTGCTCATAATCCTTACTGTTTAGCTGTCCGTGAAGATCCGTAGTACCAATTACACGAAGGCTAACGGTCTCCCTCGAAGATGCAGCTGCCCATGCCTTTTCACCATTAATATCTGCCATATTCCATAGAATACTGACACAGGTAATCACTGTAGCTGCTGCGATTACCCACTTGCTTCTTCTACGCATACTTGTTTTTCTCATGTTCACTCCTTGCTCGTAGTAGGAAACCTATATTATTCAGATTAAGTTATCAAAACCCATCAACCATATAAAATTTGCTTATTTGCACAATCCTTTATACACTAATTCATTAATATGAACTGTGACAATTATCGAAAGTTTATATATAAATAGGCTTTTGACACTCTATTCTTATTAAAAAATCGGAAGAAGCTTAATCATTTCCTTAAAGTTTTCAACCCATGACGACACGGATGCATGAAAACTTTGACAGATAGGTTTCGTTTCTTCCGATTTGATTATATAGAAATCCATTTACAAAATTAGTTACCTTTGCCAGTGTTTCACATCCTAGTACTATTCTAGGATATCAATAAGTCAATTTAGTGGCAAATTTCTTACGAAATACTTACCATTTTGTTAATTTGTGGTTGAATCAGCTCCAGAAGCCGATCCATTTGATCCGTCAGATACAGATATCCCATCAATGCTTCTAGACCGGTAGCTGTGCGATATTCCACTACTCCGGCATTCTTTGCCGAGGTAAAGGATTTCGCATTACGCCCCCTCTTAAATATCGCATTCTCTTCCTCTGTCAACTGTTCCTTAATCATATGATATAACTCTGCCTGAGCAGAAGCCTGCACAAGTTTGGAGCATCGCTTATGAAGCTTATTGACCGGTGCGTTACCACTTTCCACCACGCTTGTACGGATAATCAGATCAAAAATAGAATCCCCGATAAAAGCTAGTGTCAATGGGGAGTAGGTCTTAATGTCAGTCTCTGGCAGTCCCAGAACCTTCCCTAAATACCCTGCAATCCTGATATCAGACTTTTCATTAACTAACTCCTTTTCCATCTTACTCCTTCTCTGGTATCCTCTAGCAGAATGCCCTTTTCCAATAACAGATTTCTTATTTCATCCGATCTGGCAAAGTCCTTATTCTTTCTAGCTGCCTGTCGTTCTTCAATGAGTCTCTCTATATCCGCATCCAGCATTTCCTCTTCCTTCTTGGTGCTAATACCAAGTATATCACAAAGCTTTACAATCAGATCATAGACAGACTGAACAAAAGCTTTGGTGCTGTCGCCGCTGCAGTTGGTATTGGCAAGCTTCACCAGTTCGAATATCGCAGCAATAGCGTCTGCCGTGTTAAAGTCATCATCCAGAGCCGCTCTATACTTATTATGCAAGCCTTCTGCTTCTCCCAGTAACTTCTTCTCCTCTTCTGTTACTTCATCGCTTGATAAAGCGTCTCCGGATAAGAAAAACTCCAGTTGTCCTATTGCAGTGAGGATTCTCGTTAAGGAATTCTTCGCGGACTCCATTAGCTCCTTGCTGAAATTAAGTGGGCTGCGATAGTGGGAATTCAGCATAAAGAAACGAACAACCTGAGGATCATATTGTTCGCAGATTTCGCGCACCGTAAAGAAGTTCCCTTCGGATTTGGACATCTTTTTGTTATCAATATTTAAGAAGGCATTGTGCATCCAATATCTCGCGAATTCCTTTTCATTGCAAGCTTCACTCTGGGCAATTTCATTCTCATGATGGGGAAATACCAGATCCTCTCCACCAGCATGGATGTCAATCTGCTCACCAAGGTATTTTCTGCTCATTACGGAGCATTCGATATGCCAACCCGGTCTGCCATCACTCCAAGGAGATGGCCAGGAGGGCTCCCCCTCTTTCTTTGGCTTCCATAATACGAAATCCATCGGATCTTCCTTCTCATCACTTACAGCAATACGTGCACCTGCTTCCAGATCATCGATTTTCTTTTTGGAAAGCTTACCATACTCCGGGAAGCTTCTGGTCTTAAAATATACTGTGCCGTTCTTCTCATAGGCATGACCCTTCTTAATCAGATCACCGATCATCTCTACCATGTCTTCGATTTCCTCCGTAGCCTTGGGATGAATGGTTGCTTCCCTGACGTTTAACGCATCCATATCAGTGCGAAACTCTTTGATATATCGCTCGGAAATCTCGGTTGCAGAGATGCCCTCTTCGTTTGCTTTTTTAATGATTTTATCATCCACATCCGTGAAGTTTGATACAAAGATAACCTGATACCCAAGATACTCCAGGTATCTGCGGAAGGAATCAAATACAATGGTTGGTCTTGCGTTTCCAATATGAATATAATTGTATACGGTCGGTCCGCAGACGTACATTCTCACCTTCCCTTCCTCTAAGGGAACAAATTCTTCTTTTTTCTGAGTTAAGGTATTATAGATTCTCATGCTTCTTCCTCCTACTTACTTGTAATACCATACCGGAGGTGCCTCCTCCACGTATTTTATCTGTATCTTTATGTTTGTCTGTTCTTATTACCATCAGATCTATCAATGATGAAGTAGCCGCTCCTTCTCCTCCTGCTTAGAGGAAAATGTATCTTTATCAATCTTTTTCTCCAGCTCTTCAATCAAGTTGTTCAGTCTCTTAAGCTCTGTTCTCAGACAGATATTCTCGTTCCGGAGACCTGCCATCTCCTTCATAACAGGATCTGGTAGATGAACCTGATCCATATCTTCTCTGGGAACTCGTACATCATTCTTCTTTACAACTCTTCCGGGTACTCCGACCACGGTTGAGTTCGGCGGTACCTCCGAGAGTACCACGGAGCCCGCACCGATCTTTGAGTTTTCACCAATGGTGAAGGATCCTAATATCTTGGCCCCTGCACTGATCATTACATTATTGCCTATGGTCGGATGGCGCTTGCCATGCTCTTTACCGGTACCTCCGAGAGTAACTCCCTGATATAAAGTAACGTTATCTCCGACTATTGCAGTCTCACCGATCACAACTCCATGGCCATGATCAATAAAAAGGCCCTTACCAATTGTAGCTCCCGGATGTATCTCAATACCGGTCTTTCTCACGGTCCGCTGAGAGTACCATCTGGCGAGAAAATAGTGTTTTCTTACGAATAAATAATGGGCAATTCGATATCTTATGATGGCTCGAAAGCTCGGATAGAGAAAAACCTCAAGTGGTGTCTTAATTGCAGGATCTCTTTCTTTAATTATCTGCATTTCATCTTTAATATATTTAATGAACCCCATATTTACATCCCCTTTGAGAATTAAATTCAATTGAAAGCATACATTAGCATATTTTGTCGGAACGAATCAAAAACACCGCCTCTCAAATATAGAGGCGGTGAAATACGCGGTTCCACTCTATTTGTAAGTCTTTAAGCTTAACTTACATCTTAGTACAGATAACGGCTGTTACCGTGTTTGGCTAAGCTACTGCCTCACCGAACCAGCTCCCGGATGCACTTCCCTCATAGTTTTGTAAAGAATGCTTTCAGCCGGTGACATTCTATCTCTGCTACTTTCGTTATGAGCTACTTTTCCGTTCATTGCTTTTTACATTATATATTGCATATTGTATGCATTGTTGAATTATTTGTCAACAACTTTTATCAATTACGCTTAGAGCAGCCACCGCAACCGCTACAACCGCCGATTGTTTGACCAGGGGTCGCATCAAACTGGTAGTTTTGCATGCTTTCCAGCAGGCAGACTGCATTCGCGGCAATTCCCAGCCCGGCTCCGGTAAAGCCAAGTCCCTCCTCTGTCGTAGCCTTGACATTGATTCGGTCCTCTTCTATTCCAAGTGCCTGTGCCATATTCTTTACCATGATCGGAATAAAATCTGCCAGCTTAGGTCTCTGGGCAATTAAAGTGGCATCGATATTCTCGATCAAGTATAGCTTATCTTCCAGAAGTGACTTCACATGCTTTAGTAATTCTATACTGGATGCTCCCAGGTATGCCTCATCGGTATCCGGAAAATGCTTACCGATATCACCGAGTGCCGCGGCTCCCAGTAAAGCATCCATAACTGCATGTATTAGAACGTCTGCATCAGAATGACCTAATAACCCCTTTTCATACGGGATTGTAACCCCTCCAAGAATCAACTCTCGACCCTCGACTAATTTATGAACATCATAACCTGTTCCAATTCTCATATATAATAATTTCCTCCAAATTTATCATTAAGATATTTATTTAATACCACTCTATTATTATACACGATGTAGGCTGGTTAATCCAGTTACACTTTCAGCGGTGTTGATTAAGTACCGATCAACACCGCTGAGTATTTGCACTTCATTATTATTTTATCCGAATACTACTAATTAACACAAACTGATTCAAAGAATTACTTTGCCTGGTTAGTAGGGTTTACTGGTAATCTTTCATATATGTTCCGTGGGCTGCGATTAATTCATCGCACATTGCCACAATATCATCAATGGACAACTCGGCTGCCGTATGAGGATCCAGCATGGCTGCCTGATAGATATGCTCGCGATTTCCGGTTACGGCTGCTTCAATGGTCAGGAGCTGTGGATTGATGTTGGTCATATTCATTGCTGCCAGCTGTACAGGAAGCTTTCCGACATGACAGGGATGAATTCCGCCTGCATCCACAAGACAAGGTACTTCCACACATGCCTCGGTCGGGAGATTATCGATTAAACCGGTGTTCAATACATTTCCGCCGATCTTGATGGGTTTATTTGTTACTACCGCTTCCATGATATAGGAGGCATATTCCTCGGAACGCTCATGGGTGATTTTTCCGTCCTGCAATATGTTGTTCTTTTCCTCTTCCCAGCCTTTGATCTGATTAATGCATCTTCTAGGATATTCATCTAAAGGTATCTGGAAATCCTCGATCAACTGTGGATAACGAGATTTGATAAAGAAGGGGTTGTATTCCGCATTATGCTCACTGGATTCGGTACAATAATATCCGAGACGACGGATGTATTCATAACGCACCATATCATTATGCTTTTCCTCTGCATTCTTTTTCGCTGCTCTCGCCTTGATAGCCGGGTATAGATCATTGCCTTCCTTATCCTTTAGGTCTAAAAGCCATGCCATATGATTGATTCCGGCAATCAATTCCTTCCTTCCTTCAATCTTATCCTCCATGCCGAGGCCTTTAAGAAGATCTCTGGAGCATACCTGTACGCTATGGCACAAGCCTACCGTCTTAATCTTAGTATAGCGCTGCATATATCCGGTCAAAATTGCCATCGGATTGGTATAATTCAAAAATAATGCATCGGGACAAACCTCTTCCATATCCCTTGCAAAATCTCTCAGTACCGGTATGGTTCTGAGTCCCCTCATGATTCCCCCGATACCAAGGGTATCCGCGATAGTCTGCTTCAGGCCGTATTTCTTGGGTATCTCAAAATCAGTAATGGTGCATGGATCATAGCCTCCTACCTGAATCGCATTCACTACGAAATCTGCATTACGAAGCGCATCCTTTCTTTGCTCCACTCCAAGATAGGTCTTGATTGCAGCACGAGAGGAATTGACATTTTTGTTGATTGCATTTAATATAATCTCAGACTCTTTCAGTCGGTTTTCATCAATATCATATAATGCAATCTCTGCATCACGTAGACTGGGGGTACACATGCAGTCTCCAAGAACATTTCTTGCAAATACAGTGCTTCCGGCACCCATAAATGTAATTTTAATCATAATGTTACTCCTTTTCATTTGATTGTTTATTAGCTCAATTATATCGGCTACCGTATAACGAATCTATGCTTTATGTTTCAAGAAATTGTTGTTTTGTTGACCAAACCTGATTCATCGTAATATCGATACCCAATAACTTGAAATCAAAACCATTAATTAACTGAAAACCCCATTGAGGATCAATTATCCTAATACTGACATGATTATGAAATACTTTTCCTAATTAATAAAAAATATAAGGAGAACACATGAAAGCAATCGTAAATGAGATCCTACCAAATATTATTTCTCACCGCCCTTTCATTTTGTATCACTGCGGTCATGAAGAATGCGCTCCCAGCCATTCCTTCGGACCTGCAATACGTCCCCATTACCTGCTGCATTTTATCCGTCGTGGAAAGGGAACCTTCCATGTAGGTAACAAAGTCTACCCGGTGGGTGAAGGCGAAGGCTTTCTTATCTATCCGGGAGTTACGACCTTTTACCAGGCCGATGAGTCCGATCCCTGGGAATATTGCTGGATTGGCTTTGATGGCTCTGATGTGGATATAATGCTGACTAATTGCGGTCTATCCCATACCAGCCACCTGGTCAGGGATTATAGCCATGGTCTTCTTTGGGATGATTTTATGTCCTTGATCGCTGCCTTTCACCACCTGCAAAGCAATGATTTTGCATGCCTGGGGCTACTCTATCAATGCTTTTCTCATATGTGTCCTCCAAAGGACCCTAACAAAACTATGCTGAATGAGCATTATATCGCTAAGGCAATGGATTATATTCATAATAATTATGCTTATGATATTAAGATAACGGATATCTCCGGATATTTGAACATCGACCGTACCTATCTTTTTAAGCTATTCCAAAAGCATCTTGGTATTTCACCAAAGGAATACCTTACAAAGCACCGTATTACTATAGCGCAGCATCTTCTGGAAGCCTCCTCTCTATCCATGTCGGAGATTGCTTATTCCTGCGGCTTTCAGGATGCCTCCTCCTTTGATAAGCATTTTAAAAGGCTTCTACATATCACACCGCTTCAGTATCGACATACTGCGCCTCATCAAAAAGAAGTATTTATCATCCATAAGTCTGAATAGCAGACCTATTATTCCAATGTCTCATCTTCACTGGAAGTAAAATTCATAAACCGAATATATAATTCCTGAAAGTCCTCCTGATTGGAAATATGAATCTCCTGCGCCATCCCAACCAGTTTATCCAATCTTGCCGGAAAATCTGGATCCATTGTATAACGGATTGCCCCTGCCAGTGAGCTATTTCCGATTGCGACCATTTTCTCCTCCAGTTGCTCCGGAAGCAATCCGATATGCACCGACTTCTTAACCGGAAGCACATATCCGAAGCCTCCTGCCAGATATACCCTGTCAATCTCCCCATACGTACATCCGAAGCTTTTGATTAATAACTCGATTCCTGCACGAATTGCTGCCTTAGCCAGCTGTAATTCTCTGATATCTCTTTGAAGAAATCGTAGCTGTTTTTCAGCCTCCTGATCAATCAGGAAGCCCTCCTCAAAATAGTCCTCCCGCAATAACCCGGTAGCATCAATAATACCAGTCTTTAACAGCTCAGAGCAGAGTTCGATCACGCCGGTACCGCATATGCCGATGGGCTTTTGACCTCCTATGGTCTCAGGATAAATTCTTCCTTCCCTCATTGTTATCTTATTGATCGCTCCGGGAACGGACCCCATACCGATTGAGATATTACCTCCCTCGAAAGCAGGTCCTGCCGCAGTGGATGTGACCAGAAGCCTTTCCCGGTTACCGATTGCTAATTCACCGTTTGTACCGAGATCCAAAAAGAGGCATATTTCCTTACTATGATCAAAGCCACACACACCTAGCCCGGCTACTATATCACCTCCGACAAAGGCGGATATCCCAGGCAAAGTCGTCACCTTTGCTCTGATCATATCATCAACAGCATTTTCTTCCTTGTGACTACTTCTTTGTCTCCGCACCTCCTCAAAAAACTCCGAAAACTCTTTCTGGATGATACCGATATGAGCCGGCTGAAACGGATATTTTCCAAGCTCTTCACAGGAATATCCCATGAGCAGATGAATCATGGTCGTATTTCCTGCTATTGTTATATGACGCAGCTTTTCTGCCGGAACAGAGGCTTCTTTCCTTAATTGATCAATTCCGTCCAATAATGCTTCGTGTATCAGCTGCCTAAGCTGCTCTCTCCTACTATCATTGGATGCCTTTATTCTGGAGATCACATCCGCTCCTAACCTGCGCTGCGGATTTATTGAAGACAGAGATGCTATCATTACTCCGGTTTGACAGTTCACTAACTGAAAAGCAAGGGTTGTGGTACCAAGATCAATTGCAACTGCATATTCTTCCACTAAACTTTGATTAAGAGGATCGTACGGTTTAATATCCTTTGCGTAAACTACTGCCTCTAGTCTCTCATCATAGGCTGCAAGCTCTATCTCCAACTCCCCTTTTGGATATGTTCTGCAGGCTAAATGATATCCTCCTCTTTGCTCCTGCTCGGATAGTCTTCTTATCTCCTCCGGGCCAAGGTCTGCAATGCCATTTAACATTTTTATTTTACATTTTCCACAGGTTCCTCTTCCTCCACAATCCGAATAATAAGGTATTCCTTGGCGGCGTATAGCGTCAAGAAGGTTTTCATCCTCGTTGCACTCAATTTGCGTTATTTGATTGTTACTCCATACCTTGATTGGATAACTACGGCTCATAAAATCACTTCTCCGATCCCATAGTAAATTCTTTTTTATGTTATAACTTTTAAAGTCATTATCATGTGATGTTATATTATCATCTAATTCCTTAATTACCATATTATTGACTACCATGTCATTCTTTTACTGTATTACATTATAACATATTCTTCCTACAGAAAAGATAAAGATTTTGTTATTTACTCTTAAAATGCTTTTTTCAGAATAAAGAGTCTGCCCAAATACTTCCTTTACATACCGGTGAGCTTTTTATTGTATATGGTTGTTCTTATGAAACAAAAAAAATGTGCTGCAATCTGCAACACATTCTAAGTAGCGAAGGACGGATTTGAACCGCCGACACCGCGGGTATGAACCGCGTGCTCTCGCCAACTGAGCTACTTCGCCGTATTTAATATCAATTCACGGTATCTACTGCAATTACTAGCAGATATTCATGAAAATGGGACCTATAGGGCTCGAACCTATGACCCTCTGCTTGTAAGGCAGATGCTCTCCCAGCTGAGCTAAGATCCCTTTCGAAAAGTACTTTTTCATTATATTCACTGGAGTGATTTTTGTCAAGAGTACAAACTAGAAATTCTCTTTATTTTATAAAAAATTCAAACATTAATATCTTCATTGAAAAAAACACCTAGTAAAACATTTATCCGACTTATTCTCTTCCATATAGCAAATAATCATAATCACCAAATAGCATTCCTTCTGGAGAGGATATCTTGATGTTTAGTATTATCTTATCATATAGCTCAAGATCGATACCCCAATAATAATTCTCATAATTATTTGCCATCAATCCTGAAGTAACATCAATAAAACTTGGTGAAGCGGCAATGATATGATTCTTCTCATCAAGTAGCGTTATTTGATATATATCCTCTATATCTGAGAAAAATGAATTATAGGCTAAATATAGAATTTTAACATCCTTCAATATAATACATTGGTTTAAAAATAAAAACCTTTGATTATCTATTTCCAGCATTTTTTTATCTAATATCAAATTGTTTCTGCTTGCTTCTCTTATATTTTCATTTGCATCATGATTATAATAAAGCTCCAAGCGGTCAAAACATTCCTTTGAAATAAAATATTCAACGCTATTATCTGTATCATTTCCCCAAGCCTGAAAAGTTGACGCTAAACCAGTTAATAATAATCGTCCGTTGTTTTTACTGTATTTGTTTTCTGTTATTATTTTGTTAATACAACGATAGTTCGTCATAAATAGAGTAAAAAATACGGAAAACAACACCAACAGCAATACGGTCAAAATTCCTTTTCTTTTCATAAGAATATCACCCCTTCTTTTCGCTTTTATTATAAAGCTAGCTTCAATATACACTGAATGAGAGATATGAACATGTCTTACATGGATTTTGGGGATTACACAAGAAATGTTCATGTATAGGAACAAGAAAGGAGGGGAAACCCTCCCTTCAAACTGATTATCCCACATATTATCAAATAGAGCTATCTATTTATTTACTTATATACTCAGTGATGATGTAAAGGCCAAAATATACCATGTCAGCGATGATATCTTTTACGATAACAAGCCGGATAAATCATCTTTGTAAACCACATATAATTCATGCAGCGCTCTAGTTATAGCTACATATAGCAGCTTAGCATCCTCATCACAGTAGCGATAGCTCTCTTGGTCCGGATTCCAGAGAATAACCGCATCAAATTCCAGTCCCTTCGTCATATGAATTGGCAACACCATAGTTCCATTTAAGAAGGTCATATCCTCCATATTATCTCCCGGATGTTCGATATCGATATGTTGACTCAGCAGCTGCTTTACCCGTAAAGTCTCCTCCACAGTTCGGCATATTATCGCGATGGTATCATATCCATTCTCCCGGATACGTTCCACTAACGTGGCCGTCTGTGATATCAATCCCTTATCCCCTTCGGTTTTGATCAATGCTACTTCCTTCCCGTGACGAATAATTGGTTCGATATCATAGGTTTTAAAGGTACATTTTCGAAGTACCGTACTTGCGAAATCCGAGATCTCCACCGTATTACGATAGCTTTTCGCAAGTACATAGAATCTGTCCTTCTCCGGGTTGAATACCTCTTGTTTCAAGACCTCCCAGTCGTTCATACCCGTATCATAATAGATATTCTGGGATACGTCACCCATGATGGTGTAGGTGCAATTCTTAAATATCCTTTTAAAGATCTGAAAAAGCATGACACCAAAATCCTGTGCCTCATCAATAACAATATGACTTACATATTCATAATCCTTGGTCATCTTTATTCTTCGCTTAATATAATTCAGCATGCCCAGATCATAGATATCCAGATGCTTATCCTTAAGTTCCCTAATTAGTAACTCAGTGACCCTCTCCTCCGCTACTTTAATTCCCTGCAGGATATATTTATTACGATTTAATTGCAGGTCTTCTAAGAAATTAAGATAAATTTCCAAGAAATTATATTTTTTATTCCTGACACCAAAATAATTCTTATATCGATTTACCTCTGCCTGTATGTTCTCTTTTCGAAGCTCCGCTTCTTCTCCGATGGATTTTACCTTATAGGTGAGACGCTTATTCAAGAGATCAATCTTCTCCTGTAGAGGTAGTTCTTCGAAGAAGTCCAGAAAATACAAAATCTCCTCTCTCGAATATATTATCTGCCCATTCAACTGAACAGAATCCGTTGCTATGATATCGATCTCATATTGCTTCATATATGCGATCAGGGCATTGATGAAGTGTATGGAGCCTTTGAATTGCTTTAGAAGCGATGCTTCCTGTGATGATATCTGATTACTCAGCTTTAAGAAGCTATTGGTCAGAGAATACTTACTTTTCTTATAGTCAAAATCCTTATCCAACAGATCAATCAGGAAATCCTCCATCGTCATCTGATTCACATTGTAGACATCAAGATTTGGCAATACTCCGGTAATATAATTGAGCAACATCTTATTACTGCCTATGATAAAAAATTCATCCGGTCGGAATTTCTCTTTATAATTATAAAGGATATAGGAGATGCGGTGCATTGCCACCGTTGTCTTACCGCTGCCTGCTACTCCCTGAACGATGACATTGTGCCAGGGAACATCACGAATGATCTCATTCTGCTCCTTCTGTATCGTCGCAATAATCTCACCAAGAACAACCTCTTTGTTCTTACTCAGGTACTTTGTAAGGAATTCATCATTCGCTACAACATCCGAGTCATAGAAATCAATCAGCTTACTGTTCTCTATCTCATAGGTTCTCTTCAGGAAAAGCTCTATCTCAATCCGGTCTTCCATGGGAGTTGCATAGGAGCTTTTACCGATATCGCTTTCATAATACACACTGGATATCGGCGCTCTCCAGTCAACAATCATGCTCTCTGTAATGTTTTTGCGAACCCCATTCTTCCCCAGGTACAGACTGTAGCTTACCTTATCTCCCTCCTCTTTATAATCGATACGTCCAAAGTAGGGCTTCTTTATGGCAAGCATATTCTTCTTTAATGTCCGTTCAACCTGTGATTTCATATCAAGACCGATGACCAGATCATTGTGGAGCTCCGGATTATCCGATCGGTAGTTATCATATAATTCCTTCGTCTCCGAAGCAAGATCCTTGAATTCCTGCATATACTTGTCGATATTTTGTTGTATTACCTTAAGGCAGCTCTCCAGATGCTGTTCCTCCAGCCTTCGTTCCAGACTGGAGGAATTTCTTCCGCCTTCCGATTCCACCGCTTCTTTGTTTTTTAATACTTCCTGCATGATAGCCTCCTTATTTATGATCGATTTATTATAATTTGGCGACCTCCTTAACAACAATCTTACTATGATTAAAATTTATTACTAGACTTTTTATTTCAAATGTGTTATGATGCATAATGTAGTTTGCCTATTAGGTAGCCAGATGCTGTCAGAATATTCTGACAGCTTTTTTTATGCTCACAAGGAGTTCCCTCCAATGGACGAACTTCGCCGTTCTTCCGGGGGATTTTTGCTCTAATAAACCTGCCCTTTGAAATAGTTTGTGCCGAGGAAGACGCAGGCACAAACTTGGAAGTGTGAAAATCGGTTTTTATTTTCACATTAGGATCCAGTAGATTTATAATGTCTTACTCCGCATCGCCAAAACAGATAACAGGGGATTAAAAATAGACATCCCAAAATCGGCAGGAACATATACTGCCAGGAATGGACCCTCCCAATTAGAAAAAGGAAGGGGTAATATTGGAACAGAGTATAGGGCACCAGAAAGGTACAGAACTGAAGTACCTTCTTGCCATAAATACCTATTGGATATTTTCCGAATTCCCTGGCACCATCTGTCAGAATGTTCATGAACTCCAGTCCTTCCAGAGTAAAAAAGCAGATACTGGCATAGATCACAAATAGGCAGCCGAAGATCACCGTTCCTCCGATAATCATCAATAGTAAGGTGATGATTTTATTCATATCCCAGCTTAACTTTGAAGCGGTAACTCCATAGAATAACATAAGAATCGCTTGTAGCATTCTTCCAAAGCGGGTAAATTCAATCTTACCCGATATAACTAATAAAATAATACTTCTTGGTCGGAGCAATATCCGATCAAATTCACCGTTACTGATCGTAGAGGCAAAAAGATCAAACCCTCTCATGAACATCTCCGCTAGAGAATAGCTCATCAGTATGATGGAAAAGCATAATAGAACCTCACTGAAGCGAAAACCCTTCACCTCATGAAAACGTTCAAACATGAATAATATACCGAGGAACACATTAAAGGACACCAGAAACTGGCCAATCGTTGTTAATAAAAAGGACAGTTTATACTGCATTGCACTCTTCAGATGGATTCCGAAAAACTTCATATAAAGTCTCATAAAGATCTCCTATAAATTAGCATACTTGTCCATTGGATTAGTTTGTGCCGAGGAAGACGCAGGCACAAAACCCGGAAGAACAAGGAGTTTGCACGGGTGGGCAAACTTCGCAGTTTTTACCCATAGATTTTGAACTGTCATATCTACCCTTTGATTTAGTTTGTGCCGAGGAAGACGCAGGCACAAACTTGGGAGTATGAAAATTGCCCTCTATTTTCATATTAGCCTCCTTGCACCACAACTCTCTTAAGCGCATGTTTCATTAGCCGTTTTCCAATCCATATTAATACCAATATCCAAAATAGCTGCAAAGCCACTCTAGCAAGTATTTCTGTTCCGGCAATATCCCCGGAATAGATACGAAGCGGTATATTCTGCATCGAAGCAAAGGGCAGAAGCTCCACCACCTGTCTTATTCCCTCCGGAAGGAAGGGAAGCGGAATTACTGCACCGGCAAAGAACTCGATCAGTGACACCGATACCATCTTGACACCCATTGGTGAGTAAGTGAAAAAGGTAGAGATATAGACCAGCATGCCGAAAGCGATTACAACCAGGAAGCCTAATATGGTTGTGATAAGAAACCAGATGAACGCACTTATGTTGTCGGGTAAGCTTATACCATAGGGCTTCGGTAAAAATGCTGCAATGACCAGAATTGGCATGCAGCGAAGGACTGCCTTAGCCAATCGGTTCGCCATGGTTCGGTAGAACCACATGTAGTAGATATCCAGAGGCCGACAAAGCTCATAAGCAATTCCACCCTCTGTTATCGTCAGAAAGATATCATTTTCAAAGAACCATCCCATAAAAAGAGCTAAAAATGCCTGCTGCAGCCACAGATAGGAAGACAATGCCTGAAAGCTCATAGGGAAGGCATTCGGATCCGCCTCATAAAAGGCCTTATAAAGCAGCAAGCTCATGATACCCCAGACGAATTGAGTAGCAATACCGGCAGCCGCTGCTGCCCGGTATTGTAGACCGGCGATAAATTTAATGCGAAAAAGAGAAGCATATTCCATTGGTATGAACTTCTCGACTATTTCTCTATTCAAGATAAACAACTCCCCTCCTCAATTCTTGCCCACACAAAGAAACCCTACCGTTGTATCCAATTACTACCAGAACGGTTTTAGGGCATGGCAATTTCCCTCTCTTATTCTTAAGAGTGGGTATCTGAGTCGTATTATATTTGGTATTGATGATAAAGATTTGCAACAACCTCGTCGATAGAAGGACCATCAACCGACAGATCAATAACTTCTACTTGCTTTGATATTCTCGCAATCGCATCGGATACCGTCAGTTTTGACAGATCAATATCGAACAAGGCCAATTGATTGCTTACTGAGACAGCCCGCATACCTTCACCAGGTACGATAGTACCTCCACCGTGCTCTACTGTTAGTAGCTTGTTGGTAGCAAACTGCTTTCGGATATCCTCCAGGTTACCATCCATAAGGATCTTCCCTTTACCAATCAGTATGATTCTCTTCGTCAAGGTCTCGATATCCTGCATATCATGAGTAGTAAGAATTACCGTTGTTTTATGGACTCTGTTCCTTTCCAGTATAAAATCTCGGACTGCTAATTTCGATACTGCATCGAGGCCAATAGTAGGCTCGTCCAGAAATAAGATCTTTGGGCTGTGAAGTAAAGATGCCGCAATCTCACAGCGCATACGCTGCCCTAAAGAAAGCTGTCTGGCCGGTGTTCTTACAATCTCAGAGAGATTCAGTAAGGTAACTAGTTCCTCTAGATTATTGTTGTAGGTTTGTATAGGAATTCTGTAAATGTCCCTCAGAAGCTCAAAGGAATCAATAACAGGCACATCCCACCATAACTGGGAACGTTGACCAAATACTACTCCGATCTCCTTCACATGTGCTGTTCTGTCTTTCCATGGAACTCTTTCATTGATGCTGCAATACCCGCCATCCGGTGTCAGGATACCGCTTAACACCTTGATCGTACTGCTTTTGCCTGCACCATTGGGACCGATATACCCGACCATCTCTCCATCCTCAATCTGAAAGGAGATATCATCGAGTGCTTTGATGCATTCATATTGCTTATGGAACAAAGCCTTGAATGCTTCAGAAAATCCGGCGTTGCGCCGGCTGACCTTGAAGGTCTTAGAGATGTGTTCAACCTTAATCATGTTAATCCTCCTGGTAGTAATATTTTTTCAAATATCTTGCCAAGCGACGGCATACCTGAAAGGTACACTTTTTTCCTTGGATTTTGCCAAGAAAACCCGCGGTAAATATTTATTCAAGCGAAAGTATATTCTAGCACTATCGTACAATTATGTCAACACAAAAACCATAATTTAGCAATGATTGACCTTTTATTATAGAATGGAAGGATCATGAAGCATGAGACTTCACCCTCTAATCCCTTAATTATCGTGCTTCAGCGCTAGATACTCCTCTGGAGTAAGATTATATTCCCCTAAGTGAAATCTGCCCTTCTCATAGCGAATGATATTAATACAGGTGTTTTTTAGAATGATTTTTCCGGTTCCGGTTTTCCCTCCGCTTAAGCCTGCCAATACGCAGTTGATGGAAGCCCCATGGGATACCATAATAATATCATCTTCCGGAAATTGCTTAGCAAACCTTTCTAGACTGTCGAACATTCGATCGCTCATCTTTTCCCATGGCTCCTTATCGTCCTTCTCACCCGAGGCATAAAAATCTTCTCTCTCCTTTGGTGTCATTCCGGATACCTTGGAGAAATCACGCTCCGTGATCCCCTCTTCAATGATGAACTGCTTTATTCCTAAATGCTCTGCAATTATTTCTCCGGTTCTTTTTGCTCGGCTCAACGGGCTCGTGATTACTGCCCCAAATTGGTCCTTTGATAATGCTGCAGCACATCTCTTTGCCTGTCCTATCCCGTTCTCGTTTAATGCAATATCCTCTCTGCCCTGAAATCTCCCTTGCAGATTCCAATCGGTTTCACCATGTCTGATTAAGTATATTTTCATATCCATTCTCTCCAGTATCTATGTATGTTCTATTATTCTACCCTAATCCGACGGGATATGCTACCTCATTTTTATCATAGCCATATTTATTCTACCATTTTGATCACCAAGAACAACAATATCATCCGTTTACTGCGAAGCCTTGTAGAGCAATATGTCAATATAAAAGCATGGATCAAAGGACTTTCATCCAATCCATGCTTTGTGTTTATAACTATTCCATCTTGGCTCAAATCTTGAAGCTTAAGATAATCTGTTGAAGATTCGTTGCTAGAGAAGCCAGCCTTTCACTAGACTTTGCGATATCCTCCATGGACGAGCTTTGCTCTACCATGGCGGAAGATGCCTCTTCTGTACTTGCGGCATTTTCCTCTGCAATAGCAGATAATGTCTGCAGCATATCCAGAATTTCATTCTTTGCTTTCATCATCTCTTCACCGGAAACATTCAGTTGGTTGATTGCTTCCATCGAATCCTCCATAGCACCCTTGATTGATTCATATTTTACCTTTGTATCATTAACACTATCTGACTGTTCCTTGGAGATTTCATTTATTCTTTCCATACTCTGTACTGCTCTTGCGACATTATCCTGAAGCTCTTTCACGATGCCATCAATGTAGTTCGTCGATTGAGCCGACTGCCCTGCCAGCTTTTTAATCTCAGAGGCTACTACAGCAAAGCCCTTGCCTAATTCTCCTGCTCTCGCAGCTTCGATAGAGGCATTCAAAGCAAGGAGATTCGTCTGATCCGCGATGGATGCAATCACATTACTAGCCTCACTAATCTGCTCCGTGCTATCGTTTGTCTTCATGATAATATCATAGATATCTCTGGTCGCTTGATTATTGTCATCCGTTATCTGCGTCAGTCTCGCCACCTCTTCGATGCCCTCATTTACGACAGCGTTCACTCGATCCGAAGCTTTGTTCATATTCAGCATGTATTCTCGGTTCATCTCAATATATTCACCCAGTCTGATCGCTTGATTAGAGCCTGTCTCCGTATTCGCTGCCTGATCGGAGGCCCCTTTGGCTATTTCTTCTACCGTTCTGGATACTTCCTCCACAGCGCTTGCAGATTGTTCTGCCGTCGCTGTCAATTCCTGAGCAGTGGATGCTACCTGAAGAGCAGAATCCGTAACCTCTCCGATTACCTTGCGGAGATTTTTCATAATCTCCTGCATGGACTGTGCCAGAATACCATTCTCATCCTTCTTCTTCAGAAGCTTCTCCGGAATATCTACTGTTAGGTCAAGGTTGGCAATACGATTGGAGATTTTGGATAGTGTAATCGTTGGCTTAGTAATTCTGCTTGCCCCCCAGTAGATTGTTAATGCCATTATAAATATGGCTATAAAATTAAGCACCATAACCGTCTGGTTCATTGTCGTAATCGGTGCCATAACCTCACTTTCCGCTGCCGTGCTGACAAAGATCCAATCGGTACCGGTTACCTTCGCAAAGCCAGCATATAGAGTGGATATTTCACCGGTATCCTCCGCATAATCATATTTCAGATACCCATTCTTGTTATCAATGATGGTTTGAATTGTTTTTGCATACTCAGAATGGCTGGGATCCTCTGCTGCTAATGTAATCGGATTATACTGGTTAAGCACCAGATCCTTATTTTTATGGCCCATGATGGTGCCACTTTTATTTACAATATAGGAATAACCAAGTTTGGAATACGACATATCCCTTGTAATAGTACTTAATGTATTACCATCTCTTCTACCGATGATAACACCTACAATCTCTCCATCCTTACGGATCGGAACAGCTACCATCATTACCGGCTCACCGGTAACACGGCTGATTAGTACATCGGAGATGTTCGGTTCTCCGTTAAACGCCTTCATAACGTAGTCACGGTCTCCTAATTGGCTTTCCGAACCGTCCGAATAACGAGCAGTCCCATCCGGAAATACAACACCTAGGTCCAGGTAGTCCGTAATCGATACTTGCTCTGCGAGGATTTCCTGCTGTTCCTCCCAATCCATTGTAACAATTTCTTCCTGACTTGCGATGATTTTTAATACATTCAGGTTGCTGGCTACTCTGCTGGTTACCAGCTTAGCTCCCTCTTCCGCCATGATTATCGCTGATTCCTCAGAGCTTTTTCGAATTAACTTACCCGCATTATAGGTTATAACGTATGCTAATACACTGGTTGCTACCAAAATCAACGAAATAAAGCTAACCAAAATCTTTGTCTTAATGCTATTATGTCTCTTCATCTGTGAACCTCCTAAGGTTATTGGGGAATATAGTAAATCACTTCCGTTATATACTATTTCCTACCATTTTACTACATAAAATAACAAAATTCAATCACCTAACAAACAAAACACTACAAATTATTTTATATTTTTTGACTAGTATAGAAGTATCCATTTCAGAAAGGTTCATTGTATAGAATAAAGCACCCTCAGAGCTTATTCACCCCCCTGGTGCTTTCATCCATACTTATCCTATTAATGAATATTTTTTACCAATTGTCTTGTCCTATGATATGATCTCTTCAAAGTATTCATCGGCCAGTTCCGGTCCGCCATCCTTATAGAGCTTTCCCTGCTTCAACCATAGAATTCGGTCTGCAAATGCTTTGGCACATCGAAAATCATGTGTAATCGTAACCATCACATGATTGGTTCTATCATGCAGCTCATTCAATTGCTGAATGATGTTCCTCAATCCATCATAATCCTGACCAACCGTTGGCTAATCCAATAATAAAATCTCAGGCTTCATAGCCATAACACTGGCAATTGTCGCCTTCGTTTCTGCCCTTCGGAAAGGGACTGAGGATGCCAGTTACGAAGCTCCTCCAGCTGAAATCTCTGCAGCATATCCTCCGTAACTTCATCCGCCTTCGCCTGGTATGCGACCTCCTGTTCGACCGTGGGCATGAGTAATTGATAATTGGGATTCTGATAAACAAAACCCAGCTTTTTAAACCAGTTCTTGGAAGGCCGTCTCCCTTGATCCGGCTCGATATGTTGCTCATAGCTACCTGCAGTAGGTTTAATTAACCTCGCCAAAAGCCTCATCATAGTGGTCTTACTACAGCCGTTTTCACCCAGAATCACTACGCGTTCTCCCTGATATAGGGTAAAGCTCAAGTTCTCCAAAATCCTTCTGTTACCTACACTGAAATCGATCTGCTTCAGTTGAATACATGGTTTAGACTGACTATTTTGGACTCCCCTTCTGGCTCCAGCTTCATGATATTACAGGCGGAGCTAATTGTTTCCCTAATCCTTACCGGATCCTTTCCCCAGGATGCTGACTTTGCTAACACAAAAAAGGCATGTGAAAGGGAGTATTTCCGCTCCTTTTCGCATGCCAAAAATTATTCATATTTATTTATGATACCTTCTTACCATTGCTTCCCAGTATCTCTTTTACTTCCTTAATGAGAGCTTGATCCGGTTCCTTCGTATCGGACAGAGTATAATTAAGTCCCAACTCCTGCCATTTGTACTCACCCATCTTGTGAAAAGGTAAGACCTCTATCTTTCCTACATTCGGATATTTGTCCAGATGTTCAGAAAGCTTCCTTACACTACCCAGATTATCGGTCAGTCCTGGTACAAGTACATACCTTATCCATGTATTAATCTCTTGTTCACGAAGATAATCTAATAGTTTTAAGGTTGGATCAAGAGGTACACCCGTCACCTCTTTATATACAATAGGATCATAATTCTTAATATCCAACAGTACAAGATCGGTATATGTAAGGACTTCCTTCACCATATCATTCCAGATGAAGCCGGATGTATCGATGGCTATTGATATTCCTTGCCCCTTCAGCTTTTTGCATACTTCAAGAATGAACTCTGCCTGCAATAAAGGTTCTCCTCCTGTAAAGGTCACTCCTCCACCGGAAAAGTCCATATAAGACTTATATTTTATAATTTCATCAAATAGCTGATTCACGGTATATTCCGTACCCTTATGAACCTCCCAGGTGTCAGGATTATGACAGAATCGACAACGAAGAGGACATCCCTGAAGGAATACAACAAAACGGATACCAGGACCATCTACTGTACCAAAACTCTCTAAAGAATGTATTCGCCCAATAATACTCATCTGTCAACTCTCCCTTCTTAGTTATATATATTAAATGTGTATTCGCATATATGAAAGCAAGCTTGCAGATTGTGAACAAACCATGTTTATTCACATTGCTCACATTTGCTTACGTGAAAATATAGTAGCTGTTGCATAATACTATAACTAAATTAACTTCCCTACAGTATAGTGTATTATGCAACAGCCATTAATTTTAACGTTCGTGGAAGGTACGATTGATTACATCGAGCTGCTGTTCACGGCTCAATTTGATAAAGTTAACTGCATAACCAGATACACGTATCGTTAACTGAGGATATTTCTCCGGATGCTCCATTGCGTCGAGCAGAGTCTCACGGTCAAACACATTGACATTGATATGATGACCCTTACTATTGAAGTAACCGTCCATCAGATCCTTCAGATTATTCTTGCGTTCCTCTTCATTCTTACCCAATGCCTTTGGAACGATGGAGAAGGTATAAGAAATTCCATCCTCTGCATGACGATAAGGAAGCTTTGCAACGGAAGACATAGAAGCGATTGCACCCTTCTTATCTCTTCCATGCATCGGGTTTGCACCAGGTGCGAAGGGTTCACCAGCCTTACGGCCATCCGGTGTGCTGCCTGTCTTTTTACCGTACACTACATTGGAGGTTATGGTCAGTACAGAGAGCGTATGTTTCGCATCACGATAGGTCTTAACCTTACGAAGCTTATTCATAAATTTCTCTACGATAGCAATGGCAATCTGATCAACACGATCATCATTATTACCATATGCAGGATATTCTCCTTCGATCTCGTAATCTACCGCAAGACCTGCTTCGTTACGAATTACCTTAACCTTAGCATATTTGATGGCTGATAAGGAGTCAGCAACTACAGAAAGACCAGCAATACCACAGGCCTCTGTACGAAGGATATTAATATCGTGAAGTGCCATCTGCAGACGCTCATAATTATATTTATCATGCATGTAATGTATTACATTCAAGGTATTGATATATAGCTCTGCCAACCAGTCCAAGGTCTGGTCAAACTTAGATATAACCTCATCGTAGTTCAAATATTCGCCTGTGATCGGCGCAAACATAGGAGCTACCTGATCGCCATAGATCTCGTCCTTACCACCGTTAATTGCATAAAGGAGTGCCTTAGCTAGATTAGCGCGGGCGCCGAAGAACTGCATCTGTTTACCGATACGCATCGCAGATACGCAGCAAGCAATACCGTAGTCATCGCCCCAATAGTCACGCATAATATCATCGCTTTCATACTGAATAGAGCTGGTATCAATGGACACCTTTGCACAGTATTTTTTAAAAGGCTCCGGTAAGAAAACAGACCAGAGAACAGTAAGATTCGGCTCGGGAGCAGGTCCCAGATTATAAAGAGTGTGAAGGATACGATAACTACTCTTTGTAACTAAGGTACGACCATCCAGTCCCATTCCGCCGATGGATTCTGTTACCCAGGTAGGATCTCCTGAAAACAGGTCATTATAAGAGGGAGTACGAAGGAAACGCACCATACGAAGCTTCATAACGAACTGATCCATCAGCTCTTGAATCTCTTCTTCTGTAATTAAGTTATGCTTTAAATCTCTTTCATAATAGATATCAAGGAAGGTAGTTACTCTTCCTAAGCTCATAGCTGCACCATCCTGCTCCTTGATCGCACCAAGGTAAGCAAAGTAAGTCCACTGAGTTGCCTCAAAAGAGTTCTTCGCAGGTACACTGATATCATAACCATAGGAAGCAGCCATAGCTTTCAGTTGCTTCAAGGCATCAATCTGCTCACTGATCTCCTCACGTAAACGGATATCCGGGGATTCTAAGATTGGAATCTCAAGAAGTTTTTTCTCCTGAATCTTCTCCTCAATTAAAAAATCCACACCATATAAAGCAACTCTACGATAATCACCAATAATTCTTCCTCGACCATAGGCATCCGGAAGACCTGTAATGATACCGGTGTGTCTTGCTTTTTTCATAGCATCGGTATAGGCATCAAATACACCATCGTTATGAGTCTTTCTATTCTCAGAATATATCTCCTCGGTCTTCTTGTCTAATGTATATCCATAGGCTTCTAATGCATGCTTTACTACACGGATACCGCCATTGGGCATAATACCGCGCTTTAAAGGCTTATCCGTCTGAAAGCCTACAATCAATTCTTTATCTTTATCAACATATCCAGGGCCAAAGGCAGTAATCGTTGATGGCTTCTCTGTCTCAGCCTCAAGGATACCCTTATTGTTCTCTTCCTTCATCAGCTCCATAACCTTTTTCCAGAGCTCGGTTGTCCTATTGGTAGGTCCTGCCAAAAAGCTCTCATCACCCTCATAGGGTGTATAGTTATGCTGAATGAAGCTCCTGACATTAACATCTGTCATCCAACTACCCGGTTCAAAACCATACCATTCTTGTTTTGTCATACTAAATCATCCTTTCCACCGTCTTCCACGGCACTGATATTCTCATCATGTCAAGCATGCTGCATCTTCAATGCAGTTTAAAACCCGGAAGAACATAAAGTTTGCGCGGGTGGGCAAACTTCGCCGCTTCTTCCTGTGTAAATTGCTTTTTATTTCACATTTTTTTGGTAATTCATACCTACGGCAATTTACACTCTATACATAACATGAAAAGAATAAAAATTATGTGATTCAAATCACGAATCAATAATATATCACTTATTTACTTCCTTGTCTACTTCGATCTTGAATTTACCATTTCCATTCCTTCCAGTCTTCATGCTATTGTAGCACTCCAAGACGTTCTTCAATACTCACCCAAAAACATGTCTTTTCGAGTCCTCTTTTTTTATGAATCATAACAAGAAGGGCTATATGCTTCCATAAACATTATTCACTGGAAGTATATAACCCTTCTTGCCTTATCAATGTAGCTACTCCAACAAAACTATATTCAAAACACCTATGTTTGTAAAATACTATGCCAAATTACTATAGCCAATCAGGCTCTCATCAACAGCTTTTGCAGCTTCTCTACCCTCGCGGATTGCCCATACCACTAAGGACTGTCCACGGTGCATGTCACCAGCAGCAAATACTCTATCTACATTGGTCTGATACTTACCCAAATCCGTCTTCACATTGGTTCGCCCATCCAGTTCAACACCAAATGCCTCCGCTACATAAGACTGGGCTCCCAAGAAGCCTGCTGCGATTAGCACCAGATCAACCTCGATCGTAGTCTCGCTTCCAGCAACCTCTCCCATAATCATTCGTTTGGAAGCTTCATCGAACTTACTCTCCAGACGAACGGTAATTGCCTTAGTTACATTCCCCTGTTCATCTGCGATAAATTCCTTCACCGTTGTTTGGTACATTCTGGGATCATTTCCAAAGGTCTCGATTGCTTCCTCCTGACCATAATCTGTCTTACTGATCTTAGGCCATTCCGGCCAAGGATTATTTTCAGCTCTGCTATCCGGTAGCTTAGGCATCATCTCTAATTGGATTACATTTACCGCTCCCTGCCTTATGGAAGTACCAACACAGTCATTTCCGGTATCACCGCCACCAATTACCATTACCTTCCTACCTTTTGCACTAACCGTGAAACTATCTATATCCTTTACCATTGTAGTACCGGCATCCAATAGATCCTTGGTGGCTGCCTTCAGGTAATCAACTGCAAAATAGATCCCCTTTGCTTCTCTACCTGGAACTTTAATATCTCTTGGATTTGATGCACCGCAGGCAAGGACAATTCGGTCATGTTCCTTCAACAGCTTGCTCACCTTGGTATTACCGCCGATATCTGCTCCGGTAACGAAGGCAACGCCTTCTTTCCTCATAATATCTACTCTGCGGTCAATAATCCATTTCTCCAGCTTCATATTGGGGATACCATACATCATTAACCCACCAATCCGGTCTGAGCGCTCATAGACTGTGACAGAATGTCCTCTCTTATTCAACTGATCTGCTGCAGCAAGTCCGGCAGGACCGGAGCCGATGACAGCAACCTTCTTTCCCGTACGAATTGCCGGAGGCTTCGGCTGAATATATCCGGCTTCATAACCATATTCCGCAATCGCATATTCGTTATCCTTAATTGTTACTGGATCACCATTTAAACCACAGGTGCAGGAAGCCTCGCAGGGAGCCGGACACACTCTGCCGGTAAACTCCGGAAAATTATTCGTCTTCATAAGACGGGATAGAGCCATCTTCATATTCCCACGGTATAACAAATCATTCCATTCGGGTATTAAATTCAGCAACGGACAGCCTGAAGACATTCCACCGACGGTTATAACGGATTGGCAAAAAGGTACCCCACACTCCATACAGCGTGCCCCTTGGCACTTACGCTCCTCCATGGACAGCGGCTGATGGAATTCATTAAAATGCGATAATCTATCCTTTGGCGACAAAACACTGGTCTGAGTTCTTTCATATTCCATAAATCCTGTTGGTTTTCCCATACTTAATCCATATCCTTTCCTAACAATAAACGTAGCATTCTAAGCTAACCAGAAGCCCTTCCCTATAAACTTCCTATCTCAAATTCCCAAGCCTTGGCCACAAATCCCAACAACTACAACAAACCTTTTTCTGATCCATTCTTATCAGTGCCACATTCAGAATCAATGCTAAATCAAAATTATACAACATTTTGTTTTTATCGTTTTTATGGTTTACTTTTATTTTTTAGTTTTTTACTATACTTTTTTATGTCGCGTTCTGAACAATTATCAGAATTATTATTGTAATGTCGATGACTTGACGGGGTTTGCTAGGATAACTATCCTATTGGGGGAATGGCTGTTGTCTCTCCTGAGAGTAAGTTGCCGTAACTATGCATCCGCCAGCAGCTTCCTGCTCACACAGTAGGAAGTGCTGATGCGATGGAGGCAACTTATCTCGAAGGGGAGATAATAGCATTCTCCCAATATACAATATCTTCCCGCAAACCCTTTACATAACATGCCTCTTTGAATTAGTTTGTGCCTAGGATTACGCAGGCACAAACTTGGAAGTATGAATTATGCTTTTTATAATTCATACTATTATTTTTTGGTATTAGCGAAGAATGCTTCGATTTGTGCCTGCTCGCTGCTAAGTCCCTTTTCCTCCATCAGTATGATGGTTTGAAGCATACGTCTGTAATCATGAGGAATAATCTTCTTGAATTTCGGTAGATAGTAGGCGAAGTTCTCAAGGATCTCCTTCCCCTTTGCCGAATCGGTATATTTCACATGCTCTGTAATCATTTCCTTCAGTTCGAAGATATCATATTTTTCGGTCACAGCCTCAAATGCTACCATTCCTTTATTTAACTTCTTATATAAATCACTGTCTTCATCCAGAACATAAGCGATACCACCGCTCATACCTGCTGCAAAGTTCTTTCCAGTCTTACCTAATACAGTTACTCTACCTCCGGTCATATACTCACAGCCATGATCACCGACACCCTCAACCACCGCGGTTGCTCCGGAGTTACGCACACAGAAACGTTCCCCTGCTACACCACCAATGAATGCCTTACCGCTGGTTGCACCGTAGAGAGCTACATTACCAATGATAATATTCTCATCTGCCTTAAAGGTACTTCCCTTCGGAGGGAATGCTACTAGCCTACCGCCGGATAAGCCTTTACCGAAATAATCATTGCTGTCACCCTCCAGCTCTATGGTTAAGCCCTTAGGTATGAAGGCACCAAAGCTCTGTCCGCCACTACCCTGTGCTTCGATAACGAAGGTATCATCCTTGAGTGTCGTTCCGTATTTTCTGGTAATCTCAGAACCAAGTATAGTACCAAAGGTACGGTCCGTATTACCTACCGTCAGCTTTATCTTCTGAACATGCTTCTCACTCAGTTTAAACTTCTTTAGAAGCATCCTCTCATCGATGGTATTCTCCAGTTCAAAATCATACATTTGTGAAGGGTCATAATGAATACCCTGTCCTTGCTGTACAAAAGGATTATTTAGGATAGCGCTTAAGTCTACGGTCTTCGCTCTATCATTCATTAGTTCGCTATTTTTTAGCTTCAATAAATCCGTACGGCCGATTAATTCATCTACCGACCTGAAACCAAGCTTAGCCATGTATTCACGAAGCTCCTCCGCAACAAAACGCATAAAATTCTCAACGTACTCCGGCTTGCCTCTAAAGTTCTTACGAAGCTCCGGATTCTGTGTTGCTACGCCAACCGGACAGGTATCCAGATCACAAACACGCATCATGACACAACCTAAGGTAACCAAAGGAGCCGTTGCAAAGCCGAATTCCTCGGCACCAAGCATCGCTGCAATTGCAACATCACGTCCTGTCATAAGCTTTCCGTCTGTCTCGATTACCACCTTTGTACGGAGTCCGTTCATGATCAAGGTCTGATGTGTCTCGGCTAGACCCAACTCCCAAGGAAGACCTGCATTATAGATTGAGGTTCTAGGTGCAGCGCCGGTTCCACCATCATAACCTGAAATCAAGATGACACCGGCACCAGCCTTTGCAACACCCGCTGCAATTGTGCCTACACCGGCTTCTGAAACCAGCTTTACTGAGATACGTGCATTTTTATTGGCATTCTTTAAATCATAGATTAATTGCGCAAGATCCTCAATCGAATAAATATCATGATGAGGCGGCGGTGAGATTAATCCTACACCGGGTGTGGAATGTCTGGTCTTCGCAATCCAGGGATATACCTTCTCTGCCGGAAGCTGACCACCCTCACCGGGCTTTGCACCCTGTGCCATCTTGATCTGAATTTCTCTTGCACTCACCAGATATTCACTGGTAACACCAAAGCGTCCGGAAGCTACCTGCTTGATTGCAGAGCATTTATTTAGCCCATCCTCTGAAGTTTTAAGTCTCTCCTGGCTCTCTCCTCCCTCACCGCTGTTGGATTTACCGCCCAGACGGTTCATGGCGATTGCCAGAGCCTCATGCGCCTCCTTGGAGATTGAGCCATAGCTCATTGCACCGGTCTTAAAGCGTTTTACTATAGAGTCTACGCTTTCCACTTCATCAATTGCGATACCCTGCTCCGGATAGGCGATATCCAGCAGACCTCTAAGGTTAATCTTCTCCTGCTCTGCCGTAACCTCCCTGGAATACTCCTTAAACATCTCATAGCTACCGGTACGGGTGGATTGCTGTAACAGATGAATGGTCTTCGGATTATACAGGTGCTCCTCTTTTTCGCTGCGAAGCTTGTGAGATCCGGCACTGTCCATGGTCAAATCCAGGTCTAAGCCCAAAGGATCAAACGCCTTGGAGTGAAGTGCATCTACCTGCGCTTCCATTTCCTGTAAAGATATTCCACCGACACGGCTTACGGTACCGGTAAAATATTTATCGATGATTTCTTTGCTGATACCGATTGCTTCAAATATCTTAGAGCCCTGATAGGACTGTATTGTAGAGATACCCATCTTGGATGCGATCTTTATAATACCCTTGAGTACCGCCTTATTATAGTCATCCACTGCGGCGTAGTAGTCTTTGTCCAGCATATTATTGCTGATCAATTGACGAATGGTCTCCTGGGCAAGATATGGATTAACCGCACATGCACCGTAACCAAGTAAGCAGGCAAAATGATGAACATCTCTCGGTTCCGCACTTTCTACAATCATGGCAAGAGCTGTTCTCTTCTTGGTACGTACCAGGTGCTGCTGCAATGCAGATACAGCAAGCAAGGAGGGAATTGCCACATGATTCTCATCCACACCACGATCGGAAAGAATCAGGATGTTTGCGCCTTCTTTATAGGAACGGTCGGCTTCCAGACAAAGGTGATCGATTGCCTTCTCAAGGGAGGTGTTCTTATAATAAATCATCGGTAAAACATCGACCTTGAAGCCGGGTTTCTTCATATATCTAATCTTTAGTAAATCCGTATTCGTCAAAATCGGATTATTGACTTTAAGAACCTTACAATTCTCAGCCTTCTCCTCCAGGATGTTACCGTCTTCTCCAATATAAACGGTAGTAGCTGTTATGACCTCCTCTCGAATCGCATCGATCGGAGGGTTCGTTACCTGAGCAAAAAGCTGCTTGAAGTAGCTGAACAGCGGAGGATTGTTCCCTGATAATACAGGAATCGGTGAATCAACACCCATGGCTGCCGTTGCCTCCTGCCCGCTTGCTGCCATCGGTAGGATTGTTGTCTTATAATCTTCGTAAGTATATCCAAAGGCCTTCTGAAGTCTGGCAAGCTCTTCCTCACAATATTCAATCACCTTTTTATTCGGAATGTGAAGCTCCTTCAACATCACCAGATTACTATCAAGCCACTCACCGTAGGGTCGTTTCTTAGCATAGCTGTTCTTCAGATCCTCATCGTCGATCAGACAACCCTTGACGGTATCAACTAGGAGCATCTTGCCGGGGCGAAGTCTTTCCTTCTTCACAATCTTATCAGCCGGAATCTCAAGAACTCCCACCTCTGAGGATAGAATAAGTTGATCATCGTTGGTGATATAGTATCTGGAGGGTCGTAGACCATTACGGTCAAGTACAGCACCCATAATATCTCCATCGGAGAAAAGAATTGACGCAGGACCATCCCAAGGCTCCATCATGGTTGCGTAATACTGATAAAAATCTGCTTTCTCCCTACTAATTGCTGAGTCGTTGCTCCAGGGTTCAGGAATAGTTATCATAACAGCAAGGGGAAGCTCCATCCCACTCATCACCAAGAACTCCAGGGTATTATCTAACATCGCTGAGTCAGAGCCTTCGGTATTCACTACAGGAAGCACCTTATGAAGTTCACCCTTCAAATGCTCTGATTCCATTGTTTCTTCTCTGGCTAGCATCTTATCTGCATTACCTCGGATCGTATTTATCTCACCGTTGTGAACGATCAGACGATTTGGATGCGCTCTCTGCCAGCTAGGATTTGTATTCGTAGAGAATCTGGAATGGACAATCGCGATGGCACTCTCATAATTCTCATCCTGAAGATCTTCAAAGAAGAGGCGAAGCTGTTTTACTAAGAACATTCCCTTATAGACAATTGTTCTGCTAGATAAAGAGACAACATAGGTATTGTCATTGCTTTGTTCGAAAATCCTTCTGGCGATATATAGCTTGCGATCAAAATCCAAACCTTTCGCTACATTAGATGGCTTTTTGATAAAGCACTGAAGAATATGAGGCATACATTCAACGGCTCTCTCTCCAAGGGTAGCCGGATGGGTAGGTACCTCTCTCCAGCCAAGGAATTTCATTCCTTCTTTCTCAACAATGATCTCGAACATCTTCTTAGCTTGATTACGGCTTAATTCATCCTGAGGAAAGAAAAACATTCCCACTCCGTATTCTCGTTCTGTTCCCAAATCAATCTCAAGCGGCTTCGTTGCCTTAGCAAAGAACTTATGTGATATCTGAAGCAGAATTCCAACGCCGTCACCGGTCTGTCCATTGGCATCCTTACCGGCGCGATGTTCCAAATTCTCAACGATCTTCAAAGCATTCAATACTGTCTCATGAGTCTTGATACCCTTCATATGTACTACCGCACCAATACCGCAATTGTCATGCTCGAAGCGGGGGTCATACAGGCCTTGGGGAATTTGTGTGATTTCCTCTCTGATGATATCCTTCATTCTTATCTACATCCTTTTCTTTTATTGTTCAAATCCGATATTTTCTAACATACAACAAAGGACGCTCTTAGGCTTATCAATTGATAAGTCTAAAAACGCCCTCGTTTTATTGCGTTGATTATAATATATATTTATGCATAATGCAAGAATAATTTCTACTTATTTTAAATTAGATGTTAATTTTTTAAATAATAAATAATTTTTACCTAATTAATTAAGGTTCTACCGTATGCTTAATTAATTAAGTTAAGCGAATTCTTGTCATGATTACTATTTGACTCCAAACTACTATTAAGCTATCATAAACTTATCTTAACAATAAGTCGATATAAAGTAAAAGATAAGATGCTTCACGCAGACCTAATTCATTAATTATAAAAGAAGATACTTTTCACACTCTGTCAGTAATGTAGCAAAATGAGTTTGATCAATGATTTTCAAACAAAAAGGAAGGGGCAGACCAATGGATATCAACCAATCATCATTTTCACGATCAAAACTAAACAAACCGGGAATAGCCCGTTCCGTCTCAGAGAATAAAGCTGCCTCCGAAGTATATAAAACGAAAGACAGCCTTTCCACGCAGCCGGTCGATCCAAAACAGCAAGAGCTGAAAGAGGGACAATTGGTGAAAGGTCAGATTATCGATCACCGTTATAACGAGATTAAGATACAGTTGGAACCGAGCAAGCAGATTGTAAATGCAAAGCTGTCCGGCGATGTTCCCCTCGCCATAGGCCTAGAAGCTCAGTTTCTGGTTACCGAAGAAGGCTCTGATCGACTTGTCATGAAATACATTCCTGAGAGCACCTCTCCCTCCGATGCAACCATTCAAAAGGCTCTCACCGCTTCAAATCTTCCTATGAATGAACGCAATCGGGCATTAGTAGAAGAACTATTAAAGCATACCATGCCAGTAGACAAACAGACCATTCAGTCCTTAGTACGTCTATCCCATACCAACCGGGATGCCTCACCACTTACCTTAGTACTTATGTATAAAAACAATATTCCCATGACTCCGGCGAACATTAGACAGTTTGAAGCTTACCAGAACGGATCCAGCCGTTTACTTAACGATATCCATCATATCACGACAGGACTTTCTGAACTGTTTCAAGTCGATACGTCTTCCATCAATCAGGAATTACACGTGCCTAAGGAATTACTTCCAGAGGAGGCAGCGCAATCTTCTCCTCAAATGATTGAACCTTTCATAGGTCCTGATTCTTCAGCCTATTTGCAGGGAACTGCTACAAAATCACTTACCCAGGCATTGCAGATTAATAACGGGTTGCTTGATATATTACTTGGTAATCGTAACCTTCCCTCCACCGCTGCCGATTATGTAGCTAGTGACTTAACATCACTTTTGACACAGTTGCAACAAGGAAGCTTATCCCGTGAGGATTTTATTAATCACATAAAAGCTCTTTACCCTGATATAGAGCAGTTATTATCCATAGAACTGAATCAGTTGATACCTGATATGAATAACGAAATACAAGCTCCCTCTATACCTGATACGCTTTCCGCTCTGCTAAAGGAGATTTCACTAGCCAATGATAGTCAAGTGCCTTTATCCGAGTTACTCAATACTAAGGAGCAGGCTTCTTTCGCCCAACTGCTTCGGTCCGATCCATCCCTACGTGGAATCGCAGACCTGGTTACGGAGGGAACCATCACCGCCAGAGAAATGCTTACCACATTAAAGAATAGCCTTCCGGCTATGGAGGGACTCGAAGCCGAGAGGCTTCTTGCTTCACCGGAGTATCGGACGCTGATAGGGAATGCTTTTCATGACAAATGGACCATTACTCCTGAAAAACTAACTGACAAAGCAGCTCTTCGGGAACTCTATGAAAATCTTCGTGAAGATATGGAGCAGCTCTCTGCTTTGTCAAAGCTTCAAATATCGGCCAAAGATGATGCTCGACTTCAGGAGCCCATTAAAAACCTGCAGGAGAATCTCCGATTTATGCAGGATTTGAACGAGATGTATACTTATCTTCAATTACCGGTTCAACTAAAGAATCAGGATATTCATAGCGATTTGTATGTCTTTACGAGAAAGAAAGCTTTACAAAACAAAGAGGATCTCAGTGTTCTTCTTCACCTGGACATGACAAATCTTGGTTCAATGAATATTCATATCCAAATGAATCATAATATTGTTCAGGCGAAATTCTTTATAGAGGATCGCGATACACAGAGATTGATATCGGAATATATGCCCTCTCTCACGGATGCTTTAACAAAGAAAGGTTATCATCTTCACAGTGACGTTAATCAATCTTATGAAAAAATCGATTTCAGTAAAGATTTTATCGATGATAATGTATCCGAGAGTGATGTAAGACGCTATTCCTTTGATATCCGAACCTAAATCCGTCTCCTAGTAATCTGTGCATAAATCAAAAACCTAGGGCGGACATTCCTGGTATAACACAAATAAGGATGGGCATATTCCTGATTAGAATAGGCCCGTCCTTATTTATTCATGATACATAAAACATCTTATAAACCTTTTGAGGTGTGTTACTTCATTTATTCAGCTTTTTCATTAAGTTTCTTATCATAATCTTCAAAAACATAAGATAATACATCCGCCATTCCGACAAAAGCACAGCCATAGCTAAATTCTCCTCCGTCCTCTTGTGAACGGATAATCTCAACTACAGAATGCAAGGTATCCTCGGTGCCTAAATTAATATTTGCGTTAAAATAAAATCCAATCGGTAAAATGCTCTTGGTTCGAAATCCAATTCCAGTCTGTGAGATATTAACCACTTCAATTGGAGCATGCAGGTCACTTACCTGAACATAATCCTGCTTGTAGAGATTACATATCTCAAGTGTTAAGGTCACCGGCAATCTTTTTGCTCTTCTTCTCTCTTCCACGTTATCCCTCCTATAAGCCAAAATTATTTCAAAAAAACATATCATGCCTGCTCAACGAATTAACTAGTGAATATCCATAACTACCCTTTGAATTAGTTTGTGCCGAGGAAGACGCAGGCACAAATCTTCTCAAAGCGAATTATGTTTTTAATAACTCATACTATAATTATAACTTAATGATATGAGATATACAATCTATAATTGTATAAATCGACACCGTAAAACAGCCCTACTCCGAACAGAAATACCTATTCGATATTCCTATCTCAGAGAGGGCTGTAATATGTTATAGCCACATAAAATTACATAGTATCTAATAATTCCTGCACGAGCTGATTGATCTTACCCGGATCCGCCTTTCCCTTCATCTCCTTCATGGTCTGACCGACTATAAAGCCCATGGCTTTTGTCTTACCACTCTTATAATCTGCTACGGACTGCGGACTATCAGCGATAATCTTCTCAATGGTAGCTCGAAGGAGACCATCATCGCTCACCATACCCAGTCCATGCTTGTCAACATAGGCCTCTGGATCCACGTTTTCCTTAAATATCTTCTCAAATACCTCTTTTGCTACCGTACGGTTAATCTTATTCCCATCCACTAATCCGATTAATCTGGCAAGCTGAGAGGGAGTAAAGGTAATCTCCTCAGCTTCCATCTCCTGTTCCTTGAGTAGACGCATCGTCTCGACCATCAACCAGTTAGAGACCTCTTTTGGTTTACTACAGAGTGCAACGGTCTCCTCGAAGAGATCCGCCAGATGCTTAGAACCGGTAATAATCGACGCGTCATAAGCAGGTATATCAAATTCCCTCTCATAACGCAGCATCTTCTGGGCGCGCAACTCCGGCTGACGAGCCTTGATACTCGATAACCACTCATCGCTGATTTCAATCGGTGGGAGATCCGGCTCAGGGAAGTATCGATAATCTTGAGCATCCTCCTTGGAGCGCATGGCAAAGCTGGTATCTTTATTGTCATCCCAGCGTCTTGTTTCCTGCACAACCTTCTTACCATATTCCAATAGCTCTATCTGACGCTTTCTCTCACCCTCAATTGCTCTGGCAATTGCTTTGAAGGAGTTCATGTTCTTCATCTCTGTTCTGGTTCCGAATTCCTTGGCCCCAACCTCACGTACGGATAAGTTAATATCGGCACGGAGCGATCCTTCCTGCATCTTACAATCCGATACACCAAGGTACTGAAGGATTAATCTCAATTTATCCAGATAGGCTACTACTTCCTCTGCAGAGCGCATATCAGGCTCACTGACGATCTCAATCAGGGGAACGCCACAACGGTTATAATCGACAAGAGTGCAATCCTCCCAAGGATCATGAACCAGCTTACCAGCATCCTCCTCCATGTGTATCTCATGAATTCGAACTATCTTCTTACCTGCTTCCGTCTCTATCTCAATCTGTCCATCACGACAGATAGGCAGATAGAGCTGGGAGATCTGATAAGCTTTCGGTAGATCGGGGTAGAAGTAATTCTTTCGGTCAAACTTACATCGCTTAGTAATTGTACAGTCCAGTGCCAGGCCTGCTGCCATGGCAAATTCCACTACCTTTTTATTAAGTACGGGAAGCGTTCCCGGCATACCCGTACATACAGGGCAGCAGTGTGTATTCGGATCTCCGCCGAACTGGGTTGTACAGCCACAGAAAATCTTACTTTTCGTGGCAAGCTCTACATGAACCTCCAAACCGATCACGGTCTCATATGCTTTCATGGGCTTTGCCTCCTTTCCCTGTGTTGTAAGCGTTGACGGTCTCTCATATGCTAACGTCTGCTCAAAGGTATAAGCAGCACGAATAATATCTTTCTCTCCAAAATGCTTACCGATTAATTGTAACCCAATCGGAAGCCCCTTTGAATCTCTGCCACAGGGTAGACTCACTGCCGGTAGGCCTGCCAGATTCACGGATACCGTATAGATATCGGACAGATACATCTTAAGCGGATCGGATAAACTCTCCCCAAGGCGAGGTGCGGTCTCCGGAGCTGTAGGTCCTAAAATGATATCATACTTTTCAAAGGCTTTGTGAAAGCCCTCATTAATGATAGCTCTTACCTTCAATGCCTTATTATAAAAGGCATCATAGTAGCCTGAGCTGAGTACAAAGGCTCCAATCATCATTCTTCGCTTTACTTCATTACCAAAGCCTTCTGATCTGGTCTTCTTATAGACATCCTGAAGACCTTCAAATTCCGGTGTACGATATCCGTATTTTACACCATCAAAACGGGATAAATTAGAGCTGGCTTCGGCACATGCAATTACGTAATAGGAAGGAACGGCATATTCCACGGAATGAAGCTCAAATTCCTCCACAACTGCCCCTCTGCTTCGAAACACTTCAGCTGCCTTACGTATACTTACTTTCACTTCTTCCTCAATGCCATCCCCAAGGTAATCCTTCGGGATACCGATTCTCATCCCTTTCACATCATCGATTAAGGCATCGGTATATCGATAACTTTCCTGTGACACTGAGGTAGAATCCTTTGCATCATATCCTGAGATAATCTCAAGGGCTGCCGCACAGTCAGAAATATTTCTACCTATGGTTCCAATCTGATCAAGTGAAGAGGCATAAGCTATGAGTCCATAGCGGGATACGGTACCGTAGGTCGGTTTAATTCCTGTCACGCCGCAATAGCCGGCAGGCTGACGAATCGAACCACCCGTATCTGAGCCCAAGGCAAAAAAGGCTTCCTCTGCAGCAACCGCTGCAGCAGATCCTCCGCTGGAGCCACCGGGAACACACATCTTATCCCATGGGTTCTTCGTCTCACCAAAGAAGGAGGTCTCCGTGGTGCTACCCATAGCAAATTCATCCATATTCGTCTTTCCTATGATTATAGCTCCTGCCTTCTTCAGCTTCTCTATGACCGTTGCATCATAGGTCGGTTCAAAATTATACAAGATCTTGGATGCACAAGTGGTTTTTACACCCATCGTACAAATGTTATCCTTCACTGCGATGGGAACCCCGGCAAGGGGTGAACCCGCAAGCTCCCCTGCATCTATTCTTCTCTGTACTTCTTCAGCCTGTGCATAGGCCTCTTCTTCAAGAACCGTAATATAACATCGATAATCCGGGTCTCTTTGTTTTATGATAGCAAGCTGCGCTCTCACAGCATCGGCAACGGATACTTCCTTCTCTTTAATCCTTCTGCCAAGCTCCAGCGCAGACAATGACGTAATATCCTTCATATATATTAGCCTCCATCTTAAGCTCTATTGTTCTTATCGGTTAATAGGGATTTTCTACTCTACTGTCTTTGGAACAGCGAAGCTTCCTTCGATGCGCTTTGGTGCATTCTTTAATACCTCCTCGCGATTATCGTGATTGGTCACTTCATCCTCACGAAATACATTCTTCACCGGGAGAACATGTGACATGGGTTCTACACCCTCGGTATCCAAACCATTCATTGTCTCTATATATTCCAGAATATGATCCAGGTCCTTCGCAGCCTTCTCCTTCTCGTCCTCAGAGATTGTAAGCTTAGCAAGGGCGGCTACATATCGAACTGTTTCTTCGGTTATCTTCATGAAAACACCTCCTATTGAATCCTCATAATAAATACTGTCCTGTATGCTAGTTTGTGTCAAGTGTGCAAGGTCTCGCAAGCGAGATGGTCTACACTTTACGCAGGCACAAATCATCCAAAGCGAATTACCCTTCGCTTTTATTAGGGTTCCAGCCTTGACAAATCACGAGGAAACATTGTCGTCTCTCGAACGTTTGTCTCATCCAGAAGCTTCATCGTTAATCGTTCCAGACCAATACCAAGGCCTCCGTGAGGTGGCATGCCGTGCTTATGGATCAGGAGGAAGTTCGTGAACTCCTCCGGGTTCATGCCCCTTGCTATCATCTTCGCCACCTGATCTTCATAATCATGGATACGCTGACCTCCTGTTGTAATCTCCATTCCTTTGAAGAGAAGATCAAAGCTCAAGGTAAACTTTGGATCGGAGGGATCATCCATCGCGTAAAATGGTCGCTTCTTAGAAGGATAATGAGTTACAAATACGAAATCACTGTCAAATTCCTCTTTGAAGTATCGTCCGATTAATACCTCTTCCTCCGGTTCCAGATCAAAAGGGTTCTTGATTTTACGCTGGTATTTTTCAGAAACCAGACGCTTCGCTTCATCAAAGCGTACCGCTGGAATTTTTGATACATCCGGCAAGGTAACCTCTAGCAGCTTGCATTCCTTGGTATATTGCTCTGACAGGAAGTTGAATACGTACCGAAGCATCTCCGTCTCCATCGCCATAATATCCTCAAAGCCATCAATATATCCCATCTCAAAATCCATACTCGTATATTCGTTCAAATGTCTCGTCGTATTATGCTTCTCCGCACGGAATACCGGAGCTGCCTCAAATACTCTATCATAGACACCAACCATAGTCTGCTTATAAAACTGTGGGCTCTGAGCTAAAAATGCTTTGCTCCCAAAGTACTCCAGCTTAAAAACATTCGCTCCTCCCTCTGCATTACCTGCTACAATCTTCGGAGTTCTAATCTCTGTAAAGCCCTGAGAGAACAGGAAATCACGATAGCCTCTGACGATACCCTCCTGAAGCTTAAAGACAGCTCTCTCTCTGATATTACGCAAAGAGATGGGGCGATAATTCAGCTTTGTCTCCAGCGAGGTCTTCATCTTCCACTTTGAGATAGGAAGAGGCAGTATAGAACCTTCCTTGGGAGAAGTTAATAGCTTCACCTTTGTAAGTCTTACTTCGAACCCTTGCGGTGCGCGTTCTTCGATGTTAAGAATGCCTTCCGCTTCGATTGTCATTCCTTCCTTCAGATCCTTAAGAGCTACGTCGGTGACCCCTTCCTCAAACACACATTGCACTAAGCCCTCTCTCTTTCGAAGAACGACAAAGGCAACCTCACCCATATGGCGGATCGTATGAATGCAGCCGTTTACTTTTACGCTTCCCTTGATATCCTGTGCAAGAATATCACTGATTTCCTTAATTTCCTTCTGTTTTACACCTGTGATAAATTCCATATGAATAATCATCCCTTTCTTATAACCTGAAAGTTTGTGCCTAGTGTTCTTATACACTATGATTACCCAGACACAAAGCAGCGTTTGTCAGCATTACGATGGCTTCGACTACCATCGATACATGGCTAAACATCTTGTGTTGCATTCTTTTGGGCTAAAAGATTATCATACAGCTTAATGATTTTTATGAATCAAAAAAAGCCCTGAAGAATGCATAATTTGCATTCTTCGGGACGAGAAGTCGAAATTCCCGCGGTACCACCCGCATTGAGAGCATAGCTCTCCACTTACTTACACTTAACGCGTGTCACGCACGAACCTACTAATCGTTCAATTCGCGGGCTCCGGAGTGTTCCGTATTCTACTTATCACCATAGGTGTGCTCTCAGTCGGTGGCTCACCATTCCTGTCGTTCGGTTATTCGGTAGAACAAAGTCTCCTTCTTGGCCGATTACTGTTTTAGGTTATAAAAAGACAAAGGTATTGTAAATAAACAACACCTTTGCTGTTGACTTATATTAGCATATAGTATTTATAAAATCAAGTAGAAATATTATAAATTCTTTTGAATATATATTTTTGCCTAATACACTTGACAATTAATATCCCTCCTAAATCAAGATAGGAAAGCCTCTTCATAGTATCGAGTAGTTATGAGATTTTTTCTATATAGCTTTCCTATATAAGATTACTCAGGAAATACATACCGGTAATAATCCTCCTCCAGCATACTCTTCGATACAGAGAATTTGTTCTTCACTATTTTGTTCAGATTTTTGATGTAATCTGTAGGCAAAAATTCATCTGTAAGCAATGTAGTATCGCCATTTGCTGAATTATACATCACTTTATCCGTGATAAAGCTTCGGTTTGATAATACAACCAAAGGCTCTGCATCGGAAAGAATATCCTGCCCCATTAGAAGACGAGAATCATACTCCAGACCAAAGAGGTTCGAAAGCGTAGGCAAAATATCTAAGCTGGAACAGGGCTTATCGATTATGATATTCTCCTCCATTCCCGGATTCCAGAGAATAAAATGGTTCTTATAAATCTCAAAATTGGGATCAATCGTATGACCAGCCAGTTCATCGAGCTTATATTTTTCCCAGCCGTAAGGGTAATGATCCGCGCTAAGCGCGATTACTGTACGATCAGCGACACCCGCTGCCTCAAGCTTTGCTAAAAGAGCTTCAAGGGCACGGTCTAATTCGATCTGACAGGCAATATAAGCCTTTGCATCCTCCGTATAAGGTAGATCCTGTACCAGCTGCTTATTCTTGGAAGCCATGCTATTACCGGTAAAGGTGTAATTCATATGTCCACTTACGGTAAGATAATAGACATGGAATTGTTCTTCCTTCACGAATTCATCGACCGTTGCATCAATCATTTCCAGATCTGATTCTGGCCAGCAATCGCTTGGTAGCTCAAGTCCGTTGCCCTTCGCCTTCCAGAGATAACCCATATTTGTATGGGTTTCATTTCTCTGGTAATAGGTATAAGTATGATTATGATATGCTTTACTTGCTACACCCAATTTATTAAATTGATGTCCGAGGGAGAAAGGCCATTGATTCTTCCTGCCATTAAACATACTTCTGGTTCCCTGAGGAATTAATCCAGTCATAGCAACATATTCTCCGTCACTGGTACTGGTCTGCCACAATGCAGTATAGAAATTATTAAACACAAAGCCCTCTCGTACCAATCGATACAAAGTCGGTGTCTTCTCTTGATGGATCGCATAGGGAGAAAAGCCTTCTGCTGTAATCATGATCAAATTATAGCCCTTGAATCTTCCCGTATATTCATTTTTATTGGTCGGAACGACGGATGCGAAATAATTATGAAGTGTCTTTATCGTCTTATTCTTCTCATTCTCAGCCAGAATGTTAAAATCAATATTCATTATATTTGGAGAGGTATCAATCGGCGTCGGTGTTGGCAGTGGAGTCGGTGTCGGTGTTGCATCCGGCTTGACAGGTTGTGTCGGTTTAGCAACAGGAGTTACTGCCGGAGTTGGAAGCTTAGTTGGCATCGGAACTGTCATATTGGCATCCTTGGTATCTGCCAGCACCAGCTCATCCTCTGGAGAAAAAAGCTTTAAGATATCAATACGCGTCATGGTTGTAACACCAAGCTGTTGTCCAATTAGATCTGGAACCTTTGAATTATGATACAGATCATAAGGGGAATAATCCAGTTTACCAAAGAGAAGCAGCGACACCAGTGCAAGCATATGAAATATTACCGCGCCTCCCAGCAGCAAACCCTGCTCCTTTATTCTGCGATGACGATAAGCGATACGATTGCTAATAAGGAACCCCAATACCACCAAAGGCAGGAGAAGAATAACTAATCCACCAAAGTTACCTTTAATTGCTGTAATAATATCGGATCCGAACTCCGATATTGCATCGTTAGCCATACCCATGATCTGAAAGGAGAAGAATACCTTAAAGACATTATAATAGACCAACTGCACCAGATACACGATACAAAGGCCGGCTGATACTAACCAGAGAATCAATTTATTCACCTTTGCCGAAAAAAGCCCTGTAGTAAAAGCCAGAAGAGCACCAAAGGGGATAGCAAAGATAACCGGATAGATAATCTTGCTGTCTATACTCCGATAAATAAGAAAATGAAAAACCACTTCCAGATATATGATTAAACCGGCAAAGTACAGGAAAGAATATAAGGCTCCTCCTAATATCTGTTCTGCTCCGTTACGGTTACGTCCTATAATGAAATCAACTGTTTTCTTTAGCTTGCTACCGAGGCTTGAAAGGACTGCTTTGAATTCCTGCTTTTTGGGTTTGTCCGTACCTTTTTCCAATTCAACATCTTTACATGGCTCTGCAGTCTCCGCTGCTTTCTCCAGACTCCCCATAGTCTGGTTATCGTTATCTGTGTTATTCATCTTATGCCCCTTCTCCATCCATCCATTTATCTTCTTTCAAACTTGATACTTCCTTTACCTCCATAGCTCCTGATATGGGCAATTGCACCGTTGATCATGGTGAATTGAGGAGGCTTATGTCCGATATCTGCCTCTAAAATAATTGGCAGCTTTAAGCTTCCAAGTACCGATAAGACAACATCTTTGTAGGAGGTGTCCGTGTCGGTGTCATATATACAGGGGCGTCCGAAGACAAAGCCCGCCGCGTGCTCAAACCATCCGGCCTCCATCAGCTGCCATAAGCCTCGAGTTAAAGCCTCGGAATTAAGTGCATAGCTTTCAAAAAACCAGAGTATCTTATCCTGTTGGTATCTATGTGCGAATTCCTTCACCTTATCATATTTGGTCCCCACCAGATTGAGGCATACATCCAGACAGCCTCCAAGAAGTCGACCGGTAATCTCAAGCTCCTCTTTCTGATCGTATTTTGTTGGATAAAGATTGATCCACTTGACCTCTTTCTCCGGAACAAACTCCTCTAATCCTGTTATCCTTGGCTGATAACCATCCTGGTACCAATCAAAGCTATGCTGGATAAGGTCCTTTCCTTCAAGAATTCTCAGATTGTCATATAGAGAACTATGCCAGGTCCCCATTCCGAAGGAACTAAAGTTATTCGTATAGATTGTTGCGATATCCAGATTCGTGGTAATGGTAAATACCAGTCCCGTAGTATCAGAAAACCCCTGCATCCATTTCGGGTTCTCTTTCATCAATTTAAAATCAACATAGGGAAGCATCTCCACCAGATAATCTCCGCCACTAGCCGCTATGATTGCCCTTACCTCAGGATTTAGCACCAATTGAAGTAGTTCATGTGCTCTGGTCGGTCCGTCAGAGCTTCTACCCTTCTCACATCTTCTAACATTATCTGTTACAACGACTGGATATCCCAGGTCTTTAAAATGCTTCACGCCGCTCTCCAAGCGTATCAAATCCGGCCCTTCTGTAAATCCCGCTGAGGTAGCTGTAACCCCAATTTTAAAGCCCGATTCCAAGCTTTTCGGATATATCATGACTCGGTCTCTCCTCTCATTTCTCCTGAGCATTAGTATAACATTTAAGGTAATATTTATCAATCAGAAAGCAATCGTCCGCGCAGAAGCAAAACCATTATTTCAGTCAGAATAAAAGCAATTGACTGATTTGAGACAGCACTAGTCAGGTCCTGAATGATAGAATTAATCAGAGCAGAGGATAAGCTAGGAATATGCTATTTCTTAAAACGATTTTATAAAAGGAAGGACATCATGTACCCCCTCCTGGATCATCTCAATTAATAAGATTATCCAGTTTGCGTGCGCGTTCGAATATATTCAAGCAGGCTTGCAGAATGTGAACAAACCATGTTTGTTCACATTGCTCACTTTGCTTTCGCGCAAATACACTGTCTTCCGAACAGAATACTGATTTGTAAGTCGATTGCCACGATAAGTTCATAAAACACATTTTCTCTCAGAGCGTGAAAATTGTAGTATGACAATGGCTTACAAAATAGTAAGATGTCCTTCAACCTGTGTGGGATTCATGATGCCCCTTTTAATTTAATTTAAACAACTTGTTTTGTAATCCTTACTTCGTCCAGACAGCAAGCTCCTCCGGTGTCGCCAGAACATAATGCTGTCCACTAATATGTTGCTTGGTTCCTTTATGATAATCAATTCCACTATCAAGATAGTCATAGCTAATTGCAATCCGCTTCTTCTCCGCAACCGGATTCGGTTGGGGTATTGCAGACAGCAGGGATTTCGTATAGGGATGGATCGGATTGTTAAAGATCTCATCCTTTGTTCCTGTTTCCACAAGGTGTCCAAGATGTAATACACCGATACGATCTGATATATACTTCACCATCGACAGATCATGCGCGATAAAGAGATATGCCGTATTGGTCTTCAACTGAATATCCTTCATCAGGTTAACTACCTGTGCCTGAATGGATACATCAAGAGCACTGATCGCCTCGTCCGCGATAATCAGATTGGGATTCATAATTAACGCTCTGGCAATTCCGATACGCTGTCGCTGTCCACCGGAGAATTGATGGGGATAACGATCGGCATGCTCACTGGCCAGTCCAACCATATCTAATATCTGATATACCTTTTCTCTTCGTTCTTCCTGTGTCTTATAAAGATGGTGAATATCAAGACCCTGGGCAATAATATCCATGACCTTCTTTCTGGGATTAAGGCATGCCATCGGATCTTGAAAGATCATCTGCATCTTGGTTCGAAGATGCTGTGTATCCTTGGCTGAGAGCTTACCCGAGATATTCTTACCGTCAAAAATCACTTCACCTGAGGTAGGCTCATATAGGCGAATAATCGAACGGCCGATGGTAGATTTACCGCTGCCGGATTCCCCTACCAATCCATAGGTTTCTCCTGGATAGATCTCAAAGGTCACTCCATCAACTGCTCGAACCGTGAACTTCCGATTAATACGAAAATGCTGTTTTAAATTGTTTACCTGTAAAAGAGGCTTTTTATCATTCATGCTTATCTCGCCCCCCTATCATCGGATATTACCTGCTCCGCTTTTTCAGTTGATACCTTTTGTATAACAGGTACCGCCTCTTGACTTATCATCATATCAATTCTTTTCTGAAGCTCCTCCGGCATAGCGACCTTAGGTGCTTTCTCATGGAGCAACCAGGTTGCCGCATAATGAGTATCGGTGATTTTAAACATCGGAGGTTCCTTCTTAAAATCAATACCCAGCGCATAGATATTACGTGGTGCAAAGGAATCCCCATCTACTCTATGCAGGAGATTCGGCGGGCTTCCCGGAATGGTATACAGCTTATCATCACTGCTGTTCAGATCCGGCATTGCGGATAAGAGCCCCCAAGTATAGGGATGTCTCGGCTGATAGAATATCTCCTCTGTTGTTCCCTTCTCCACTACCTTACCGGCATACATAACCTCAACATAATCAGCAACCTTTGCTACAACACCCAGGTCGTGAGTAATATAGATAACAGAGATCCCCATCTTCGCCTGAATATCCTTGATCAGCTCCAGAATCTTCGCTTGAATGGTAACATCCAGTGCAGTGGTCGGTTCATCGCAGATCAGCAGCTCAGGATCACAGGAAAGTGCAATCGCAATAACCACTCTCTGGCGCATACCGCCGGAGAGCTGATGGGGATAATTCTTCATTCGTTTCTCAGGGTCTGTAATCCCTACCAGCTGAAGTAGCTTAATTGCCTTCTGATATGCTTCCTGCTTCGGAGTTTTATAATGATACCTCATACCCTCTATAATCTGTGCTCCGATGGTCATCGTCGGATTAAGGGAGGTCATTGGATCCTGAAATACCATTGCAATACGCTTTCCATTGATACGTCTTCTCATTTCCTTTTTGGTAAGGGTGAGTAGATCCGTTGTCACCTCTTCCCCGTCCCGATTATAGGTAAAGGATATAGTGCCACTATTAATCTTTCCGTTATTACTGAGGATACCCATAATCGCCTTTACAGTAACAGACTTACCACTACCGCTCTCTCCAACAATAGCAAGGGTCTCGCCCTTATAAAGAGATAGGTTCATACCTCGAATAACATTAACCTCACCGGCTGAGGTAGTAAAGGAGATGGATAAATCCTTAATTGATAATATTTTCTTCTTGTCCATACGCCACCCCCTACATTTCCTTCATCTTAGGATCAAAAGCATCTCTAAGACCGTCTGCCATCATGTTAAAGCTTAGCATGATTACTGCAAGTACAATAACCGGGAAGATAATCATGTAAGGATGAGTTGTAAATGATTTAAAGGCATCACTGATCAAGGATCCCAGGGATGCTAACGGCTGCGGAACACCAAGACCGATAAAGGCAAGGAAGGCTTCCGTAAAAATCGCATTCGGTATCGAGAACATGGACATTATAATCAGCTGTCCGAATATATTCGGCAGGATTTCCTTGAAGATGATGAATAGATTTTTTGCTCCCAAAGTCTTGGAAGCCAGAATAAACTCCTGTTCCTTGAGCTTTAATACCTGCGCTCTTGCTATTCTGCTCATTCCGATCCAGCCTGTGATTGCCAAGGCAAGGGTAATGGTTACTAAGCCCGGCTTAAAGACCAGAATTAACAAGGTTACAATAACCAAGGTAGGAATTCCGTTGAGTATCTCCGAAAAACGCTGTAATACCATATCTACCTTACCGCCAAAATAACCGGAGACCAAACCGTAGATCATACCAAAACACATGTCTACTATTACCGCAACCAGTGCAATATAGAGAGAAATTCTCGTTCCTGTCCAGGTCCTTGTGAAGATGTCACGACCAAGCACATCTGTGCCAAACCAGTAATATACCTCCTCGAGCCCTGTTGTTATGTTCGGATCCTCGGATAAATATTTATTCTGATTAACCGTACCGGATGAGGTATGCATATTCTCTGAACCATCAAAGATTCCAAGCTTCTCGATTCCGGGTATTCTGGGGGCAAGATTCTGATGGGTAATAGTCTGAGAATCATAGGTATTCCCTGTCATACCTGGTCCAAAAACAGCCATAAAGATAACAATGATAATAAAAATAATTCCGACGACAGCACCCTTATTCTGAGTAAATCTTGCTAAAATATCCTTCCAGATTGGTTTACTTGGGAATGTCTCATCCACACGTGAAATCTTATCCGCACCAACAAGTTCAAAATCCTCTGGGGCAAATTGAAGCTCTGTATTATTCATGTCCTTCCCCCTTTGCCAGTCTGATTCTAGGATCAATTACGCCATATAGGATATCTACGACGAGCATGATTCCAATATACATGATACTGTAGATAAAGGTCAAAGCAACCACCACATTATAATCATTGGATTGAATTGCTGATACCAAAAGACTACCTATGCCCGGTATGGAGAATAGCTTCTCAATAACAAGGCTGCCGGTCATTAAGCCTACCACTAACGGTGCCAATACCGTAATAATCGGGATTAAAGCGTTACGAAGTGCATGCTTAAATATCAACTGAAAGCCGTTCAACCCTTTGCTCTCTGCTAATAGCATATATTCCGATCCCAATACCTCCAGCATCTCAGTACGTGTAAAACGGGCTACGGTTGCCACAGTGAACATACATAGTGAGATGGTAGGCATGACAGAGGAATAGAGCGGTGCCTCCATCTGATAGAGCAAGGGGAACCATTTTAGACGGAAACCAAAGGAATAGATTAGAGCCATCGCAAATACATAGGAGGGCAAACTGACACCGAGAACAGAAATCACCGTTGTGATGGTATCATAAATGGTATTATGCTTTAATGCAGCAATGATACCCAAAATCAATCCGATTATTGTTCCGATTAAAATTGCCTGTCCTCCGATGCGAAGCGAGATTGGCAATCTAGTCTCAAGTAATGCAGTAATCGGCGTATTCTTCGATATGGTGTAGGATACACCAAAATCTCCGGTTAACATAGCTTTTATGTAATTAAAGAACCTCACCATAATCGGTTGATCCAACCCATACTTTGCATTAATGATTGCACGCTGGGTGTCGGTTAATTTTTCGTCATTAAAGGGTGAGCCGGGCATAAGCTCAAGCATCAGAAACAGCACCAACAATATGACGAGTAGGGTTACCACTGATATCATAACCCTTTTCATTATATACTTTTTCACTAATTCACACTCCTTACAATATAGTGGGGTATTATCCACAGACCTTCCAGGATATACGCATAAAATCTTCGCCTTCGCGAATATAGGAGTTTTGCAACAGTCGCAAAACTCCCCAGCACAACAACATACATGTCCGGCATCGTGTTGTTGTCCATATAATCAGTCTATGAACCAACCTTTTCACTACCAAGAATAGTGACGCCTAGCTCGTGAGCATCACTCACGACAGCGTCACTATTCCTGTATATATAATCAATTACAAATACGATGATAATTGATTACGGTCTTTCTTCTTATTAATTCATAGTTGCATTCTTATAGATTCTGTTAATACCTACGGAGTGGAATTCAATGCCTTCAACACCCGCTTTAATCATAACTGCATCACCCTTCTGGTATACAGGGAGAATAACCGCATCATCCATGACGATAGTTTCTGCCTTCTTTAATGCTTCCCATCTTGCGGTTAAGTCGAGTGCTAATTCACCCTTCTTAGCAGATTCAATGATTGCATCATAATCAGCATTTGACCAGAAACCATAGTTATTCGGGCTGCCTGTAGTCCACATATCAAGATATGTCATCGGATCAGCATAGTCAGGACCCCAACGGGTTAAACCAAGTTCAAAATCGCCCTGCTGTAATCTTTCAACGCGAGTCTTCTTAGGCATAGTCTGAATCTCAATCGTTAAGCCGGGAAGCGTTGTCTGGATTTCTGATTGAATAAACTGTGCTACATTCGTTGCCGATTCGGTATCTTCAACAATCATTGTATACTTTAATTCACTAACTCCTAACTCTGCCTGTGCTGTCTTCCAGTATTCCAAGGCTTTTGCTTTATCGGTAGCCAGATAGGTACCGGTAGTTTCACGGAAGTCTTTTCCATCAGGACCGGTAGCAAGTAAGGTAGGTACTGCAAAGTCTGCTACAATAGAACCATCTTTTAGGATATTATTCGCAATTGCAGCCTTATCATAGGATAATGCTAGTGCTTTACGAAGATTTACATTCTCAAGACCCGCAACCTTCTGGTTCGGAGATAAGTACCATAAATAACCTGCCATGATGTTATGGAATTCCGGATCTGCCTGGAACTGCTCAACCTGCTCACCGGATAAGGTGGCCACATTTAAGTCACCATTCTGATAGGATAACATCGCTTGTTGAGAATCCTTGATAACCTGATACTGAATTCCATCTAGAGCAACCTTCGAAGCATCCCAGTAGGTAGGGCTCTTGGCTAAGCTGATGGTTGTTGCTGCCGGCTCATAAGCGGTAATCATGAAAGGTCCATTGCTTAAGATTGTCTCAGGAGAGGTTCCGAAGCTGTCACCTGCTGTGGTAAAGAATGCTTCATTTACCGGCAGGAAGGACGGGAACGCCATCAGGGACTCAAAGAAAGGTACCGGTACATCCAAGGTAACCACTAAGGTCTTATCATCCTGAGCAACCGCACCCAATTGATCGGGAGTAACTTCTCCAGCAGTAATTGCCGCTGCATTCTTAATTCCTGCGATTTCTGCAATGAAAGAATATTCACTTGCGACAGCAGGATCAACAAGACGTCTCCATGCAAAAACGAAATCACCGGCTGTTACAGCAGTACCATTTGACCACTTCGCATCTCTCAGCTTGAAGGTGTAGGTTAAGCCGTCTGCACTCTTCTCAACTGATTCTGCCATAGCTAAAATCGGAGTACCGGCTGCATCTATGGAGTATAAACCTTCCGTAACCGCTGCCAATACCTCAAAGGAAGTACCATCGGTAGCAATCTGCGGATCCATTGATGCTACCTCTACGTCAAAATGTACCTTCAGGACTTTCCCTGTGGCTTCCGTAGCATCGTTTGCTTCGCCCTTCGGTGCCTCAGTCACTTTCGTTGCATCTGCATCAGTAGCTTTCTTATTATTACTACTGCAGGCAACCAGTGAGAACATCAATAATACTGCGAGCATCAATGTCATTAACTTACTAACTCTCTTCATATATTCTCCTCCTTGTTTATGCCATAAGACATATTAGTATAAAAAAAATGCAGTCCAAAAAATTTAATAAACTTTTCACGACTACATTGTCTTATGTCTAGATTATGGAAGATATTATATCTAATCTTATTATAGTTTGTCAATATAAATTTGTAGAGCAATGTAGCGTTAATCCAATAAAGCGTATAATTCGATAAAAAACGAGCATTTATCGTTAAATGCCCGTTTTTCGGATAATTATAATCTTTTACTTGATAAGACCCAACTATTTTGTGAGTTTATCTACTATACTTCTGATTTCCTGAAGCTTAATCTCTGTATTACCGCTCGCGATTGCTTCCTTCACGCACATATCGATATGACCATGTAACACCTCACGGTTAACCTTATTCAGAATAGCCTCCGTAGCTATAATCTGATTCGAGATATCGATACAGTATCGATCCTCCTCTATCATATTCAGGATTCCGTCGATTTGACCTCTTGCGGTCTTAAGAAGACGTATGACCTTTTCTCTATCCGCTCTCACACTATTCCCCCATTCTTCTGCAAACTCTGGCGGCAGCACAAATTCATGTAATTCTATGCCGTTGAAAAATAATTATCTTTCAATCTGATCTCCTATCATGGATCCTTGGTACAGCGAGGACGCATGAAAACTATGAGAAAAGTCCCTTTTTATCGGTTATCCCTACCACTTCATAACCTGCTTCCGTTACTGTATTGCGCAAGGTCTGCTCCGAGACCTCCTTCTTCAGATTGACAATGGCTCTGTTCTTCTTTAATTCTACCTTAGCCTCCACACCATCAATCGCATTCAATACCTTCTCAACTCTCGCCTGGCAATGTTCACAGGTCATACCCTTAATATCCATAATCTTCTTCATATTAATCTCCTTTTCATAGAATTAATTGCGTATTTATGTCAGGGAATTTATTCTCCCATTTCACTTTAAGTATTATCATTTAATAAATGAGCTTAATCTCTCAACGTTAATCTTTTGCTCGAAAGAACCGTAATCTTAGTGCATTTGACACAACGAACACCGAGCTCAAGCTCATTGCAGCAGCTCCAAACATGGGATTTAGCTTCCAGCCGAGGGACAGATAGAATAGACCTGCAGCCAGAGGTATTCCCATTGTGTTATAGAAAAATGCCCAGAAAAGGTTCTCTTTAATATTCCGGAGAGTTGCTTTGCTCAATTGGATAGCCGTCACGACATCCTGTAGATTACTCTTCATCAGAACCACGTCTGCTGACTCAATTGCAACATCGGTGCCGGCTCCGATGGCGATTCCGACATCTGCTCTAGCTAAAGCAGGAGCATCGTTAATTCCATCGCCAACCATGGCTACCTTATGCCCACCTTCTTGGAGCCTCCGTATCTCACTTTCCTTGTCCTGCGGAAGAACCTCGGCTACCACATGATCGATAGCCAATTCCTTCTGAATTGCCATAGCGGTCTGCTTGTTATCTCCTGTCAGCATAACCACATCAATACCCATTCTTCGAAAAGCTTTGATGGCTTCTGGACTGGAAGTCTTAATCACATCAGCTACTGCTATCATTCCCAACAGCCTTTGATCCCTGGCAAAATAAAGAGGAGTCTTCCCCTCCAGTGCGAAGGTTTGTGCCTTTTGCTCAAAACTAGTTATATCGACCTGTCTCTCTCTCATAAGCTTATCATTACCAGCAATATATTGTTGACCGTTCCATACCGCAATTATTCCTCTACCGGATATTGCTTGAAAATCCTTAACCGAGTCGATGGACAGCATAAGCTCCTTTGCTTTTTCTACAATCGCTTCTGAGAGCGGATGCTCCGAAGGCTTCTCAATTGTGGCAGCAATTTGTATCAGCTCTTCATAGGATATCCCTTCTACCGTTACCACATCGGTTACCTTAGGCTTTCCTTCGGTTATCGTTCCTGTCTTATCTAAAACAATCGTTCTAATCTGATGCAGTACCTCTAATGCCTCCGCAGATTTGAAAAGTATTCCGTTCTGGGCCCCTTTTCCTGTTCCTACCATGATTGCGACGGGAGTTGCCAGCCCTAAAGCACAAGGGCAGGAAATAACCAGTACTGCGATCCCGATGGATAGTGCAAATTCAAAGGAATAGCCAAGTAGTAACCATACCATTGCCGAGGCTATTGCAATGAATATAACTGCCGGTACGAATAAACCACTGATGCGGTCTGCCAGCTTTGATATAGGTGCTTTGGAGGAGCTTGCTTCCTCCACCAGTTTAATAATCTGTGCAAGCGTTGTATCGTCACCAACCTTTTGGGCTTGCATCTTAAAGTATCCGGATTTATTGATGGTAGCTGCTATGACCTTATCTCCGGATTGTTTCTCTACAGGGATGCTCTCACCGGTTAAGGCAGCCTGGTCAACGGATGAGCTTCCTTCGATAATAACCCCGTCTACCGGTATACTCTGTCCCGGACGTACCACAAGAATATCTCCGGCCACAACCTCATCAATAGGTATTTCCATTTCTATCTCATTCCGCAATACAGTCGCTGTCTTCGGTGCCAGGTCTAAGAGCTTTTCGATTGCTTCCGAGGTCTTTCCCTTTGATCTTGCCTCCAGATATTTTCCTAAGGTAATTAGGGCAAGAATCGTACCTGCTGATTCAAAATATAAATCGTGCATGTAATGCTTTACCATTTCTATATCGCCATGACCTAACCCATAACCGATACGGTAGATGGCAAACAAACCGTAGAGTATAGCTGCTCCGGAACCGATGGCGATCAGTGAATCCATATTAGGGGACCTATGCCATAGGGTCTTAAAGCCAATCTGATAATATTTGCGGTTTACATACATGATCGGTAACGTTAATAGGAGCTGGGTAAAGGCGAAGGTTATGCCATTCTCTGCTCCCATGATGAACATAGGAAGCGGAAGCCCGAACATATGTCCCATGGAAAGATAAAGAAGGGGTAATAAAAACGCAAAGGACACGATGATTCTTGTCTTCATCTCCTTCTGTTCCTTCTCCACAGGACTTACCTTCTCGGTTATCTTCATAACGGTACCGTCTTTTACATACTCAGAAGCACCGTATCCTGCAGCTATAACAGCCTCTATAATCTTATCTTTATGAAGAACAGCTTCATCAAAATCTACGCTCATACTGTTCGACAGTAAGTTCACATTTACGGATTGAATCCCTTCCAGCTTTCCTACACTTCGCTCAACCGCTGCGGAGCAGGCAGAACAGGACATGCCCGTAACACTAAATTTCTGATTCATACTATCACTCCTTGTTGGTGGACATTGGCTACTCTACCCCACCCCAGGGGGGTGTATAATATTATAATAATACAGGGATTGAAAATTGTCAATCCCCGTATTATTAGGCCCAACATAATTTTCATACATCACAATTGTTTGCTAAATTTATTTTATTCATTCACAATTGTAATCTTATCGCTGTCCCTCAGATTAATTAGATTACCCTCTGCTTCTTCCGCTTCTCCCGTTATTTTGGTTTCCTTCCCTGTAGCAAGGTCTGTCACAAGGATACCAACCTCCGTTTCTTTACTGCCTGCTGAATATTCCTGATAAATCCTGTAGCGAAAGCCCTTATTCTCAAAGGTCAGATAATTGAGGTCCAGGCCGTCGTTATCTTCGCCACCGCCGCGAAAATAATTGGAATATACGTACTTGCTCCAGGAAGCCGTCTTCTTATCCGGAAATTCCAGCTCTAACTTATCCTTTGTACCAAAGCGATATACTATATATTCCTGACTGTCTTTCTCTACACAAACAGTAAGACGCTTCCTGGAAGCTTTAAGCGGAAAACTGAATAATATCTCTTCATTGCCGGCACATAGCTTGTCGTTCAGATCATCTGAATTAATTCTATCCATGCTCACTTCGTCAGTGCTTTTCTCAGAAGGGGAAGACTCCTTCTTCACTGACGGTTTTCCTGCAAGAACCTCTTTAAAATCTTCCCAAACAGGTGAATCGTTCTTTATATAATCCTTAATGTTTGCCAAGTTCACTTCATATAAGGCATAATCACCAATCGCATGAGGAACCGCCAGATTAAATCCTATGGTTTTCTCGGTAAAATAAGTATACATAGAATAATAATCCATTGAATAATCAGCTTGTGAAAAAGCAGAGGAATCTTGTACAGACAGATTAGCCTCCAAAAATTCCTCAAGCTCTGGGCTGTTCTCCAGGGGACCCGCATAGACGCTGAATTCCCTCATTGTTTTGGCAAAATCATCATCGACTGTAATTACATCCGATAATCTTACCCGCCTCCCATTCACGAGGTCAATGTTGAGTGTGGTGTAATTATTATTTGGGTGTGCCGCTCCTTCGGCGTAATAATACATATAATACCGGAGACTTAACATTCTTGCACCCTTCCAGGGAACATCATAAGATAGTTCAATCGTAACATCGTCTTCCTTAAAATATTTAATAAAATCCAAGGTCTCTTCTTCAATTAATTGGTTGATTGTGTTCTGCTTATCAGTATCCGAGAAACCGCTGATCTGAGGATAGACTCCGGTAATCTTATCCCCCATGTCAAGCTTTACCTCGGTAATCTCATAATCTTTTGAGGCTGTCTCTTCTGCTGTTACCGTGGAGGAAGCTCCAGGTTCTATCACAGGGGCTTGCGTAGGAGCTGTATTCGCTGTATCATTCTTCCCTATCGTAGTATCTCTCTCCGGCATCCGGCAAGCCGTCATTCCAGTAAGCGCAATCATCACAAAAATCCATACTATAAACCGTTTCATAGCAATCACCCATTCCTTAATTCCTTCTATTACTAACTCTAACTTTACGCCTGAGTAACACCGTAATATTCCCTATTCTTTATAACTTTTATCATTCTAGCACACTCCGTTTTCTATGTCTATCGGTCTGACCGGATAAGCGATCATCTTAAGAAAACCGTAAAAAAATAAGGCTACATAAGATACCAATATCCTACATAGCCCTCTGCATTACAGCTTCTTAATTCTCTCAATCGCTTCAAGTGTACTCTCATAAGTGCCAAAGGCAGTTAATCTGAAGTAACCTTCACCACTGGGACCAAACCCGGAACCGGGGGTTCCAACTACATTTGCCTTGGTTAAGAGATAATCGAAGAATTCCCAGGAGGTCATCCCCTTCGGAACCTCAAGCCAGATATAAGGAGCGTTCACACCACCGGATACAGCGTAGCCTGCAGAATGTAAGCCTTCACGAATCACCTTGGCATTATTCATGTAATAAGCAATCTGCTCCATAGTCTGCTTCTTGCCTTCTTCTGTATAGATTGCTGCTCCAGCGAATTGTGTGATATAGGGAGCTCCGTTGAACTTGGTTCCATGTCTCCTTGCCCATAGGCTGTTCAGGGACACATCACCACACTTCAATTCCTTCGGAACTACCGTAAACCCAAGTCTGGTTCCGGTGAAGCCTGCATTCTTAGAAAAGCTGCGAAGCTCAATTGCACAGGTCTTTGCTCCATCACACTCATAAATTGTATGTGGAACATTCTCTTCCGAGATATATGCTTCATAGGCTGCATCATAAATAATAACCGCACCTACCTTGTTCGCATAATCAACCCATTTTTGAAGAGCATCCTTCTCAAGGGTAGAGCCTGTTGGATTATTCGGAAAACATAGGTATATCAGGTCCGGTGTTTCAGCTGGAAGCTCCGGTGCAAAATTATTCTCCTTCGTACAAGGCATATAAATCACATTGGACCATTTCCCAGTATCTGCAAGATATTCTCCTGTTCTTCCTGCCATTACATTCGAATCTACGTAAACCGGATAGACTGGGTCGCATACTGCAATTTTATTATTTGAGTCAAAGATCTCCTGGATATTACCGGAATCACTCTTCGCTCCGTCACTAATAAAAATCTCATCAATTGAGATATCCACACCACGGGTCTTGAAATCATGCTCCGCAATCGCCTTGCGCAAAAATTCATAACCGAGGTCCGGAGCATATCCCTTAAAGGTATCCTTTGCACCCATATGATCGACAGCAGTATGAAGTGCACCGATCACCGCCGGTGCTAACGGAAGAGTAACATCACCGATACCAAGACGGATGATCTTCTTATCCGGATTTGCCTCGCTATATTCCTTCACCTTCTTACCGATGGTGGAAAACAGATAACTGCCCGGTAACTTCAGATAATTCTCATTAATCTTGAACATAAATCAAACCAACCTTTCCGATGGAGCATCATCAATCCTATTACGAAGCTCTGTCATCCTTACAAACTTTATTATATTTATACCCTAAAATGTAAAATGATACAAGCCTTATCTGAAAGAAATCCAACGGATTAGGAAAGATCAATCTCCCCGTCAAACACCTTAACAGCCGGGCCTGTCATAAAAACCGTATTCCGTTTCTCATCATATCGGATCTTCAAATCTCCGCCCAATAGGCTTACAGTTACCTCATGATCCGTATAACCATTC
>JAEYOY010000013.1 GCA_023411215.1 Bacillota bacterium
TTATAGTTTGACTTACGGGTAGTCGATATCATAACACATTATGATTTGACACACAAATTATGTCCGTTATATTATGTGGAGCATGAGGAGGAGTGGTACGATTTTCGTAAGGAAGTTATGGCGAAGGTTGAAGAAATAAAGGCTACAGAGGCAAGTGAAAAAGAGTAAGAGCATAACAGGGGACATTGTGAGAAGGGCATCCTAGGATGATGGGATCGCTCCATTTATATTATTAAGAAGACAAGGACGACCGGTAACCATAATACACAGTTGTCCTTGTCTGTTTGATTCATGGCAAGAGAATTGATTTATCAATTCATCTTGTTTCGAACAATAAAATGGATTTATTAATTCATGGATTGATTCATTCTACCTTTAATTAAAGAGAAATCGTTATATCCTTGCCGATCGGTGTATATTGTCTGTACTTGACCCGAGCGGAATCCAGCATACGTTTTGCAGCGACAACGGGATCAGTTGAGGCGTATTTGTCGCTCATATAGATGATTTCGGAGATCCCTTTCTGAATAATCGCTTTGGTGCACTCATTGCAGGGGAATAAGGTGGTATACAGTTTTGCCCCTTTCATATGAGTTCCGGTGTAATTCAGGATAGCATTGAATTCGGCATGGCATACATAAAAATACTTTGTATCGAGATTAGAGCCTTCCCGTTCCCACGGAAATTCATCGTCAGAGCAGCCCATCGGCATTCCGTTATAACCTACGGAGAGTATCTTATTATCTTCGCTGACGATACAGGCTCCGACGCTTGTGCTGGGATCCTTACTGCGCTCGGTGGAAAGTAATGCAATACCCATAAAGTATTCATCCCATTTTAAATAATCCTGCTTTTTCATCTGTTGCTTCCTTTCTTTTCTATGACACGTTACGCCAACCACCCCTATGACCTTTTTCCGGTTTTGGTATTATATTACACAGGAGAAGTTTAACATTAATTGTATATTATCATAGATGTATTAAACTATGCAACTATTAATCGCAAAAATGAGGCACTGTATGACTTGTTTGTACGCAAGCATCAGTGCCTCTGCCAGCTCATGATAATAGATCATTCGCAAAGTGTGTTTTCAATTGTTTTGTTTAGTATTTACTCCCTGCAACCTGAACCTTGAGAAGATTCGTTGTACCAGAGGTTCCAAGGGGAACACCGGCTGTCAGTACGGCTAATTCACCGTCTTCAAGGTAACCGGCATCTTCTACGGCTTGAATTGCATGATCGAATAATTCAAAGGTATCATGTTCCACTGCAATCAATAAAGGTGTAACACCCCAGGCCATGTTTAACTGCCTGCAAACAATAGGGTCTGTTGTACAGCCAAGAATCTGGCTATCCGGACGATAACGGGAAATCATACGGGCTGTCTTACCGGAAGTAGTAACCGTAATGATCATCTTCGCATTTAAGTCATGAGCCGTTGTTACCGTCGCGCGGGAAATTGCATCGGTGATATCCGGAAGCTGGCAGGCTTCGAGCATACGGAAACGTTTCTTATAGTCAATATCAGCCTCGGTGCGTATGGTAATCTTAACCATGGTCTTCAGAGCTTCTACCGGATATGCTCCGGCCGCTGTCTCTCCAGATAGCATGATAGCACTGGTTCCGTCATAAATTGCATTAGCCACATCTGTGGTCTCTGCTCGGGTGGGTCTGGGATTTTTGATCATGGAATCTAACATCTGAGTTGCGGTAATTACTTGCTTACCGGCATTGTATACCTTCTTTATGATCATTTTCTGAAGAACCGGAACCTCTTCATATGGTATCTCAACACCCATATCGCCACGGGCAATCATGATGCCATCGGAGATATCAATGATTTCATCAATATGCTCTACACCTTGATAATTCTCAATTTTCGCGATGATTTTTGTCTGAGAATTATGTTTATTTAACATCTTGCGGATTTCTTTTATATCTTCTGCGGTACGAACGAAGGAAGCAGCGATAAAATCGTAATTATGTTTGATACCAAAGAGAATATCCTCGCGGTCCTTATCGCTGATAAAAGGCATGGATAGATGAATTCCGGGTACGTTAACGCCCTTTTTATTGGAGATAATTCCGCTGTTCTTGACCTTGCAGATAATATCGGTAGCAGTAACATCGGTTACGGTCATCTCGATCAGACCATCATCGATTAAAATGGTTGCACCAATCTCAATATCATAAATTAAGTTTGGATAGCTGATTGATACAATGGATTCGTTACCTTCCACTTCTCTCGAAGTTAAGGTAAAGGTCTGACCTTCTTTTAATTGTATCTTCATATCATCCTTAAAGGTACCGATGCGAATCTCAGGACCCTTTGTATCGAGAAGAGTAGCAACGGGGATATTCAGCTCCTTCCGTAACTTATCTATTTTCTTCAATCTTCCGAGATGTTCTTCATGATTTGCATGAGAGAAATTAAATCGGGCAACATCCATTCCTGCTAAGATTAGTTCCCTTAATACATTATCGTTATCGGTGGAAGGACCCAGGGTACAAATAATTTTTGTTTTTCTCATAATTACCTCCATTCTTGCACTTTTCATACCGTGCAGCTAAGGATATACCGAGACTTCGTCAGGTATAAACTTCTGATTCGTGACAATAGAAAGTTTGCGAAGCGTGTTTTCTATCGTTTTGCATTGAACACTATTATAGAATGCCTGCTCTTTGTATTATAATTTTAATCCCTTATTTCTCCGGTACTTAATACCTGAATGCTGTCTTTTAACAAGATATGCGGCTAAAAACATAAGGCTCATTAATACTACAAGTGCAATAATCATTATGGCGCAGTGCATGAAGAAGGTGTCCGGAAGGATAGTGATGACCGGATCCATAGACGGATCAAAGAGCCAATAATCATTATTAAAGAAAAGCTTATGAAATATTACAAAAGCGCGGTCAAAGTCAATAGAAAGCGACAAGGCCAGTAATAACGGGAGAACGATGGCTGTAACAGCCGATACGAGCAGATAACTATAATCTTTATTTTTATGCTTTTGTATTAATATTATAATTCCGAATGCCAGAGTTATTGCACCCAGAATATAAAAGCCGGTGAAGATATTCTTTACTTCTGTAAAATGGAATAATCCATTCTCGGAAGCCGCCAGGGTAGGAAACCTTAGATCGCCTTTAAAAAATGGAGAGGAATAATCAATTAAGGCATCATAGTTCTCTCGGATTACCTCTTTTGTGTATCCGGAGTCTTCTGCGATGTTCAAGTACTCAATATCAAAATAATATAAGGGTCTAAAATTTATCGTGATCACAACTGCGATACTGATAAATAGCAATGTAAATAATATTCCTATTAGTAAATCGGTTACTTTAAACCGTCTCATACAAGCCTCCGTACCTATGTGTAGGTGTGCCAATTAAGTTCCAAACGCATTATAGTATAATTTATAAACGAATGCAACTCTAATATTTTTCTCTATCTATAAGAAATCGCGATAAAATACATTAGTATTTATGAATTGAATTCACGGACTTCTTGTTGTACTATTTTGATATAAACGAAAAATATGATGTCAAAAGTAGCTCTTGATAAATCGGATATAGATGTGATTAGTATATCATACATAGCCTAGCATGTCTGCCTTTTGTGTATGAAAATTGTCTTATTATTCATACTAAATATTACATGCCTGCCTTTGTATTAGCTTGTGTAGTGTATAACAAACACACTAATCCTCCATTCTGCCGCTAACCTGCGAATTTGGGCGGCAGCACAAATTTGCCGATTTTATTATACTATAGTATCTGCTTTATCAAAAAATACTTATAAAAAGTTACAGATAGGAAAAGGAGAAAAAACATGAGAGCATTAATCAGCGTATCGGACAAAACAGGAATTGTAGAGCTTGCAAGGGAATTCGTGTCCATGGGAATTGAAATCATTTCTACCGGAGGTACCTATGGTAAATTGAAGGAAGCAGGAGTCCCTGCAATTGAAATTTCTGAGCTTACAGGTTTTCCGGAATGCTTGGATGGACGTGTTAAGACCCTCCATCCTGCTGTACATGCGGGTTTACTGGCGATGAGAAGCAATCCGTCTCACATGAAACAATTGGCTGATCTCAATGTTGAGACAATCGATATTGTTGTAGTTAATCTATACCCCTTTAAGGCCACCATACTTAAGGACCATGTGACCCGTGAGGAAGCGGTTGAGAATATTGATATTGGTGGACCTACTATGCTTCGTTCTGCAGCGAAGAATTACCAGGATGTTGCAGTCGTAGTGGATCCGAGAGATTATGAGAAGGTTCTGAATGAGCTTAAGGAGAACAAGGAGGTGTCTCTAGATACCAAGTTCTATCTGATGCAGAAGGTATTTATGCATACCTCCTCTTATGATACTTTAATCGCAGATTACCTGAAGAAACAAAGAAAAGATACCTCTTTCCCGGAGACTCTGACCATGACCTTTGAGAAGGTGCAGGATATGAGATATGGTGAGAATCCTCATCAATCCGCAGCTTTCTATCGTGAAATAGGTAAGAAGAAGGGATCCATCACCGACGCGGTTCAATTAAATGGGAAAGAGCTTTCTTTTAATAATATTAATGATACGAACGGAGCCTTGGAGCTTTTGAAGGAATTTACAGAGCCTACCGTAGTTGCCTGTAAGCATGGTAATCCTTGCGGTGTGGGAAGTGCTGATCATATTACTGATGCTTGGAAGAAAGCATTTGATGCAGATAAGACCTCGATATTCGGCGGAATCGTAGTAATGAACCGCGAGGTTACACTTGCGATGGCAGAGGAGATGAAGACGATCTTCTTAGAAGTCGTTGTAGCTCCTTCTTATGAAGAGAGGGCATTAGAGGTTCTTAGGGAGAAAAAGAACATCCGCCTGCTTGCCCTTCCTGATATTGAAGTACCACAGGATGAGAATGCCTATGATATGAAGAAGGTGAATGGCGGATTAATTGTACAGACGATAGATAGTAAAATATATAATGAGGATGAACTCAGAGTGGTTACAGATCGTGCACCTTCTATGAAGGAGATGGAGGATCTGAAATTTGCCTGGAAGGTAGTAAAATTCGTTAAGTCCAATGGTATTGCAATTGCAAAGGATAAACAATCCATCGGTATCGGGCCGGGACAGGTCAATCGTATCTGGGCTACGAAGCAATCGATTGAGCATGCTGGAGAATTAATTGGCCAAGGTGTAACGAAGGGGGCGGTTCTTGCCTCTGATGCTTTCTTTCCTTTTGATGATTGTGTAGAAGCAGCACATCTAGCTGGAATTACGGCCATCATCCAACCGGGTGGTGCAAGCAGGGATGAGGATTCCATTAAGAAATGTAATGAGTACGGGATTGCAATGATATTCACAGGTATGAGACATTTTAAGCATTAGAAATGAAGGGGGCTATTACAAAATCTATAGTATAAATGCAGGAAAGAACAACATGCATCCCTCACACACAGGTTGCCGGACATCTTATTGTTTTGTATGCCATTATCAAACATAAATGTTTGCTACTGTCATACAAAATCAACATTCTGTCCGTCAAACAGTGTATTATGGGATGCATGTTGTCCTTTCTTCAGCGTTAGCTTACGTTATGCAACAGCCCATTGATTTGTCAATGAATAGCTTGTTGATTGCTTGTGAAAGTAGTCTTCTTGATGATTGTGTTACAACCCATCCTATTATAACTTTATAGATATGTACCCATATATATAAAAATTACATTTGGTCTTTGATTATAACCTATTTACATTTGCAGCCTGAGGGCCCTTATCGCCCTTTACTACTTCAAAGCTAACCTTTTCTCCCTCTTCAAGAACCTTGAAGCCGTCCATCTGGAGTGCAGAAAAATGTACGAATACGTCATTTCCCTCTTCGTCAGAAATAAATCCAAACCCCTTTTTTGCGTTAAACCACTTAACTGTACCAGTCTTCATAAATGCCTCCTAAAAACATAAGATAATTACCATTACCACTATTAGTGATGGTAGTATAAATTTAACATAAAAGTGAAAAAAAGTCAAATTAGTTATGTTGAATTTTGTAATATTTTATATTATATGATGTATATATTAATTGCATGTTCAAAGGATACAAATTCTTGTTAAATAGTAATATTTCATAATAAACATTACCAAAGTGATCGATCAAGAGACAGGTTATAAAATGTAAATATATGAATATTTATTACAAAGGGCAGCTATGCTTTTTTGGTGTGAAGAAAGCATTTTTATAAAGCAAAAATCCTTGGGAAGGACTTCGAAGCTTACCCTTGGAGTAAAATCCTTATTCTTCCTGATTCATGGATGCATTGAAGATTTCTTGTTGCCTTGGCAGCGTGGACGATTAGTGCGAAGAAATGGTTTCGTAAGAAATGACAAATAAATTATTTTGTGTTATTATGAATAAGCAACTACTATAAATTACCATACTAATGCTTAATAAAAGCGAATGTTTGCAGATAATATACACATGTGTGAGTAAGCACAGATAGAAAGCTGCAGTTCTTATATGGCATGAATGGAGGCAATTATGAAATATAAAATTCCATCCTCATATGAATTCATACTTGAGGAAAAACTAGAAGATATGAACGGTATCGGATCATTACTGGTTCATAAGAAAACAGGAGCACGTGTTGCGATTGTAGCGAACGATGATAATAATAAAGTATTTTCCATCGGGTTTAGAACACCTCCGGCGAACAGTACCGGTGTAGCACATATTATAGAGCATTCCGTACTGTGCGGATCCAAGCATTTTCCGGCAAAGGATCCCTTTGTTGAATTGGCTAAGGGCTCATTGAATACCTTTTTAAATGCAATGACCTATCCGGATAAGACGGTTTATCCGATTGCCAGCATGAATGATCAGGATTTTAAGAATCTAATGCATGTATATATGGATGCCGTGCTATATCCTAATATCTATCAGAAAAAAGAGATTTTCCATCAAGAGGGCTGGCATTATGATCTGGAGTCGGAGGAGAGCGAGTTAAAATACAATGGTGTTGTATATAATGAGATGAAGGGTGCCTTCTCTTCGCCGGAATCCATGTTATATCGTATGATTCAGAATTCTTTATTCCCGGACACCCCCTACGGGGTAGAATCCGGAGGTGACCCGGACTTTATTCCGGAGTTGTCCTATGAAGAGTTTATCAATTTTCATAAGACCTATTATCATCCCTCCAACAGCTATATCTATCTATATGGTGATATGGATTTCGAAGAGAGATTGGTATGGTTAGACAAGGAATATCTTAACCAGTATGATAGGCTAGAAGTGGATTCTAAGGTACAGCTTCAGAAACCGTTTACAAGTAGTCGAGAAGTGAAGGCGTTTTATTCCCTCAGTGAAGAAGAGGAAGGGAAGGATAATACCTACTTAAGCTATAATACTGTGATCGGTAACTCCTTGGACAAAGAGCTTGCGTTAACCTTCCAGGTACTGGATTATGTATTGCTTCAGGCACCGGGTGCTCCTGTGAAGCAGGCATTATTGGATGCCAATATAGGCAGGGATATTTTGGGAGGCTTTGAAGATGAGATTCTTCAACCTACCTTTACGATTATTGCCAAAAATTCCGAAGAGGGTAAGAAGAATCAGTTTGTCACGGTTATACGCGATGTTCTGTCCGGGTTAGTGGCGCAGGGCATTGATGAAAAATCCTTACGCGCAGCGATTAATTATTATGAATTCAAATATAGAGAAGCGGATTATGGCCAGTTCCCGAAGGGGCTGCTATACGGTCTTCGTGCTATGAGCAGCTGGCTTCACGACGATCGCAAGCCTTTCCTCCATCTTAAGGATACCTCGGGCTATGCGTTTCTCAAGGAGAAGATAGGAACAGGCTATTATGAGAAGGTACTTCAGGAATATTTCCTCCAGAATACTCATAATTCAGTTGTGATTCTCAAACCCAAGTCCGGATTGAATACAGAGAAGGAGGAGGAACTGAAGAAGAAATTAGCTGCCTATAAGGCGACTCTTTCCAAAGAAGAGCTACAGCGTATCATACGTGAGACTAAGGAACTAGAAATCTTCCAGGAGACTCCTTCCACGAAGGAGGAGCTGGAAGCAATACCGCTTTTGAATCGTGAGGATATCAAGAAGGAGATTGAACCTTTATATAATACGGAAAATAAAATCGGTGATGTTAAGGTGATCCATCACAATGTATATACCAACAAGATCGCATATGTGAGACTACTCTTTCATGTGAATGAGGTGCCAAAGGAGTTGTTGCCTTATGCATCCTTATTGTCCTTTGTTCTGGGTTATGTTGATACGGAGCATTATTCCTATCTGAACTTATCGAATGAGGTAAATATTAATACTGGTGGAATTGCAGCCAATGTCAGAAGCTTCTCCATCAAGGGCAGCACAGATCAGTATTATCCGGTATTTGAGATCTCTACCAAGGTGTTATATGATAATCTTCACGAGGCGATTCGTTTGATCGAAGAGATGCTATATCATACAAAGCTCGAGGATAAGAAGAGACTTAAGGAAATTATTGATGAGATGAAGTCCAAGCTGCAGATGCATTTTAACTCCGCAGGCCATTCTGTAGCAGTGGATCGTGCGATGAGTTATTATTCTACCCATGGCTTATTTAAGGAAATAACGACAGGCATTACTTTCTATAAATTCATTGAGGATCTAGCAGAGAACTTTAACGAAAAGGCGGATATTACGATTAACAAGCTGAAGGAGCTGTTAAAGATGATATTCACCAAAGAGAACCTACTGGTCAGTATTACGGCGGATGAGGAAGGCTATGACCGATTTGGTGATAAGCTGGCGGACTTTATCGATCGGCTTTGGCCAAAGACAGAGCAAAGCTTATATGACGCTTATGATACCTCAAGCCTAGAACCGGTATGCTTAAACGAAGGCTTCAAGACAGCAATGCAGGTGCAATACGTGGCAAGGGCTGGTAATTTTCTTAAAGCAGGCTATGAATATACCGGTGTCCTAAGAGTGCTCAAGACAATCTTAAGCTATGATTACCTATGGAACAATGTTCGTGTGAAAGGCGGTGCATATGGCTGTATGTGCGGCTTCTCCGGCGTGGACGGTGATGCATATTTCACCTCCTATCGTGATCCGAACTTAAAGGAAACCAATCAGATTTATGAAAGGGCACCAGAGTATATCAAGAATTTTACCGCGGAGGAACGTGATATAACGAAGTATATCATCGGTACCTTTAGTTCCCTTGATACACCACTTACCCCCCAGTCCAAGGGAAAACGATCCTTAAGTATGTATCTTGGCGGTATTACGGAGGAGGATCTGCAAAAGGAAAGAACTCAGGTCCTTGACGTGACAATTGAAGATATCCGTGCTTGCCATAAGTACATTACTGCAATGCTTAACGCAGATAATATCTGTGTAATCGGTAACGAGGGTAAGATCAACGAGAATAAAGAGATGTTTAAGGAAGTCAAAAATCTTATGAAATAGTAAGATACAAACGATAGAAAGAACGCTTCGCGATCTTTCTATCGTCATGAATTACAAAGGAGCTCATGATGTATCCAAACAGCGAGTACGTCATGAGTTTCTTATGCAGTAAAATTAGAATGAAAATACTAAGAGGATATAAATGAAAGGGATAGGTATTACATGAAGGATACGAAATATAAATCGGGGTTTGTTACCTTGATAGGGAGACCCAATGTTGGAAAATCAACCCTGATGAATAAGCTGATCGGGCAGAAGATTGCCATAACCTCAGATAAACCGCAGACCACCAGAAATCGAATACAGACCGTTTATACAGATGAGAGAGGGCAGATAATATTTCTGGATACTCCGGGTATTCACAAAGCGAAGAATAAGCTTGGGGAATACATGGTGAATGTTGCGGAAAGAACCATGAGCGAAGTGGATCTGATTCTATGGTTGGTAGAACCTTCAACCTTTATTGGAGCAGGAGAGCAGCATATTGCTGAGCAGTTGAATAAGGTGAAGACTCCGGTTATACTGGTGATCAATAAGATCGATATGATAAAGAAGGAGCAGATTCTTGCCTTTATTGCAGCGTATAAGGATATCTGTAAATTTGCTGAGATTATTCCGGTATCGGCACTGAAGGGCGAGAATACCACCGTACTCTTAGAGGAAATCTATAAGTATATGCCGGAAGGTCCCATGTATTATGATGAGGATACCATAACCGATCAACCGGAACGGCAGATTGTTGCGGAGCTCATCCGCGAGAAGGCACTAAGACTTTTGGATGATGAGATCCCTCATGGGATTGCAGTCAGTATTGACCGGATGAAGGAACGTCCCGAGAGCAGCGGAGCGAACAATGGATTGATTGATATTGATGCAACCATTGTCTGTGAGCGCGATACGCACAAAGGCATCATCATCGGTAAGGGCGGTAGTATGCTTAAGCAGATTGGTACTCAGGCACGAAAAGAAATCGAAAATCTCTTGGATTGCAAAGTGAATCTGCAGCTTTGGGTAAAGGTTAAGAAGGATTGGCGAGACAGCGATTTCTTGATGAAAAATTATGGCTATGGCAGGGACGAATAGTGTAAACATAGAAAGCGATTTTCACATTTCCGAGTTTGTGCCTGCGTAATCCCAAGGTGTGTAAAACACACTTAGCACAAACTAAACAAAGGGTAGGTAGTATTCTGTGTTAATAAAATTTGTAAATGGAATATTCTGACCAGTTTAACTAAACATGAAATGGGAAACCTAATAACATAACAGAAGATTATTTCTGGAGTGAAACATATTATCATGGTTAGGGGGCTCATTTATGAAGAATTATGATTATTGGAAAAGTTTCGTCAGTACAGGTAGTATAGACGATTACTTACATTACATTGCATGTACCAGAGAAGAGATTGCGGACGAACCGTTATCGGACAACGACAATCTCCCGCGTGGCATGGAAAGAGAAGGTGGATTAATTGCCGGTATCAACTACCGTGACGGGAATGGTTCTGTCGGCCATGCCGGTTGGTGAATATGACAAACGAATGGTTATCTTAACCAGAGAATTCGGAAAAATATCTGCATTTGCCAAAGGCGCCAGAAGACCCAACAGCGCCTTATTGGCGTGTGGTCAAGCATTTGCATTCGGCGAATTCACTCTGTATGCAGGTAGATCTTCTTATAATATTATGTCGGCAGAGATATCGAATTATTTCGGCGACTTAAGAGATGATTTTGAAAGTCTCTGCTATGGATTCTATTTTTGTGAATTTGCAGATTATCTGACAAAAGAAAATAATGATGAGAGGGATATTCTTAAGCTGATGTATCAGACACTGCGGGCATTATCGAAAAGGACAATCGACCAAGCCTTGATACGTTCCATTTTCGAATTAAAGATCATGGCTCTGAACGGTGAAGCACCCCAAGTGTTCAGTTGTGTAAAATGTAATAAAAATTCACTTTCCGATGAGGCTGCCAATCGAAATATTCAAAGTACAAGGTACTATTTCAGTGCTGAGTGTGGAGGGGTTTTGTGTGATAACTGCAGAGGATATGACAGAGGAGCAATCAGCATTAATACTTCAACCCTTTATACCATGCAGTACATAATATCCAAGGAGGTAGAGAAGCTGTATACCTTTCGTGTGACCCCGGAGGTGCAGATCGAATTGAACCTCTGTATCAAACGATATCTAGAGCGTTATATTGAGCACGATTTTAAGTCCCTCGAGATGCTAAAGAGTTTATAAATATTTATAAATTACTGTTGAAATTATTAAGCTTTAAGGTTAAAATGATATGAACCCAAAACGATATGGAGGGAATGCTTAATGAAAAAGTTGTTTCTTTGTACAATCATGCTGCTATTCATTCTAGGAACAGCGGGTTGTAGAAAAGAAGATGTATCTATAACCGCTGATAATGTAACGACGAATACAATTTTAGCAAAATCCAATGGTATACTTCAGGTTGCAACCGTTGAGGATTTTAATAAATCTTATTATAATCTGAGTGAACTTCAGGATTTTGTCACCAAAGAGATAAATGCATATAATAAGAAAGCAGGAGACAAGAAGATCAGTATTGAGGATATAAAGCTGAATAACGGGAAGGCTGTTATGCTGCTTACTTATTCAGGTATGGACCAATATGCTAACTTCAATGATGTTACTGCTGCTTATTTTAATGGAGGAGTTTCGGAAGTACCTTTGGATCTACCGACTACCTTAGTAAGCGAGAAGAACGGGTCATTGGCTAGCACTCAGGAGATTATCGGAAACGACAAGCTGAAGGTATTGGTGATGACTGAGCCCTATGAAATTATTGTAGACGGAACAATTAAATATTACTCGGAGAATGCTACTTACATTGATGATAATAAGGTGCAAGGCGCGGCTGAGGGTATGAGCATTGTTGTATTCAAACCTTAAAAGCTACATTCTAATTCAATCAATAATTTTTGTAATGACTGAATATTACCATATTAATATATGTGTAAGCTAATTGGAGCAATGTGAGCAGACAAAAGATAATCACATCCTGTAAGTAAGCTTGCAATTAAGCAGACGTAAATCGGGAATGCTGCTATAGCGTTTTTTCAGTTCCTAATAAAATAAATTTATTAAGATAATGTGAGGATAAAAAGATGGAAAAAACAATGGAAAAAATTGTTGCATTGGCAAAGGCAAGAGGCTTTGTGTATCCCGGCTCCGAGATATATGGCGGTCTTGCGAACACATGGGATTACGGTAATCTTGGTGTGGAACTAAAGAATAATGTGAAGAAAGCATGGTGGGCAAAGTTCATTCAGGAAAATCCTTATAATGTAGGTGTAGATTGCGCTATTCTTATGAATCCTCAGACATGGGTTGCTTCCGGACATCTTGGCGGCTTTTCTGATCCTTTAATGGACTGTAGAGAGTGCCATGAGCGTTTTCGTGCGGACAAATTAATTGAAGATTACAACATGGAGAAGGTTATCGTGGTAGAAGGTGCCGTGGATGCCTGGTCTCAGGAAGAAATGAAGAAATACATTGACGAACATAACATCTGCTGTCCTACCTGTGGCAAACATAATTTTACTGATATTCGTCAATTTAACCTGATGTTCAAGACCTTCCAGGGTGTTACAGAGGATGCGAAGAACGTAGTATACTTAAGACCTGAGACGGCTCAAGGTATCTTCGTTAATTTTAAGAATGTCCAGAGAACCTCACGTAAGAAGATTCCCTTTGGTATTGGTCAGATCGGTAAGTCCTTCCGTAACGAGATTACACCAGGTAATTTCACCTTCCGTACCAGAGAGTTCGAGCAGATGGAATTAGAGTTCTTCTGCGAGCCGGATACTGACCTGGAATGGTTTACTTACTGGAGACAATTCTGTATCGATTGGCTGAAAGCGCTCGGCATGAAGGATGAAGAGATGAGAGTCAGAGATCATGACGCAGCAGAGCTTTCCTTCTATAGTAAAGCTACTACAGACATCGAGTTCTTATTCCCCTTTGGTTGGGGTGAGCTATGGGGAATTGCAGATCGTACTGATTATGACCTGACGCAGCATCAGAATGTATCCAAAGAGGATATGAGCTATTTTGATGATGAGAAAGCGAAAAGATATATTCCTTATGTTATCGAGCCTTCCCTTGGTGCTGACCGTGTAGCATTGGCTTTTCTTTGTGCGGCATACGATGAAGAAGAAATTGCGGAGGGAGAAGTACGTACTGTACTTCGTTTCCACCCTGCGCTTGCACCGGTAAAGATTGGAGTACTTCCGTTATCAAAGAAGTTATCGGATCCGGCTGAGAAGGTATATATGGAGCTTTGCAAGACCTACAACTGTGAATTTGATGACAGAGGCAACATCGGTAAGAGATATCGTAGACAGGATGAGATAGGAACACCCTTCTGTATTACCTACGATTTCGATTCTGAAACCGATGGAGCGGTAACCGTTCGTGACCGCGATACCATGGAGCAAGAAAGAATCAAGATAGAGGATTTAAAAACATATTTTGAGAATAAATTTAAATTTTAGAAAAAAAGTCTTTTCTTATCAGTGTGTTCTATGATATAATGTGCACGGTAAGCGGATTAGACATAAAAACTGGGCAGATGTCGTGCTTGCACGAACAGATGACCAGATTTTTATGTATAGGCGCAGCGTGAGCGAGAAAGCGAAGCTTTCGAGCTGAAGCCGCATACCGTGCATATAGCATGTGGGTAAGCGCAGCGTGAGCAATGTAACCTAAGATTACATAAGATTACGAAGTAATCGAGCTTGAGTCGCTTACCGCGTACAATATTCAGCTTTTACGATTAGAAAAGCTAAAAATGAGTTATAATTTGTATAGGTACTGTCGGCCCAGTGATGAAAGTATTACGCCAACAGAATGAATCAGGAATTCGTTTTGTTAGCGGAGTACTTTTGGCGCTCGGTTGATGATCATGATGTCAAAAGTATTCTGTGAAGGTAAAATGATCAATTTTACAATGGTTCACAGCTTGCTTTTGACATCATTGTCAATAACAGCACTGTAACAAATTGTAAATATATTATTTATTTAGGAGGGCACTTACAAAATGGCAAAATGGGTATATTTGTTCAAAGAAGGTAAGGCAGATATGAAGAACCTTCTTGGCGGTAAAGGCGCTAACTTAGCAGAAATGACTAACTTAGGTCTTCCGATTCCTCAGGGTTTCACTGTAACAACAGAAGCTTGTACAGACTATTACAATAGCGGCAGGACAATTAGAGATGAGATTAAGGATCAGATTTTTGCATCTTTAAGAATTCTCGAAGAGGAGCAGGGCAAGAAATTCGGCGATACAGAGAATCCTTTATTGGTATCTGTACGTTCCGGTGCTAGAGCTTCCATGCCTGGTATGATGGATACAATCCTTAACTTAGGTTTGACTGATGCAGCAGTTGAAGGTTTCGCAAAAAAGACAGGTAATGCAAGATTTGCATATGACTCTTACAGAAGATTTATTCAGATGTTCTCAGACGTAGTTATGGAAGTTAGCAAGTCCAAATTCGAAAGAGTTCTTGATGAAATCAAAGAGAAGAAGGGTGTTCATTATGACACTGATCTTACAGCGGAAGATTTAAAAGAAGTTATCGCTGGCTTTAAGGCTTTATACAAAGCTGAAAAAGGCACTGATTTCCCTCAGAATCCTGCAGATCAGTTGATCGAGGCAGTTACCGCTGTATTCCGTTCATGGGATAATCCTCGTGCGATCTACTACAGAAGAATGAACGATATCCCTGGTGATTGGGGTACTGCAGTAAATGTTCAGGCAATGGTATTCGGTAACATGGGTGATACATCAGGTACTGGTGTAGCATTTACACGTAATCCTTCTACCGGTGAAGCTAAGATCTATGGTGAATACCTGATCAATGCTCAGGGTGAAGACGTTGTTGCTGGTATCAGAACTCCTCTTCCGATCTCCAGACTTGAGCAGGATATGCCTGAAGCATATGCTGAGTTCATGAGAATTGCTACTCTGCTTGAGAATCACTACAGAGATATGCAGGACATGGAGTTCACTATTGAAGATAGAAAGCTTTATTTCTTACAGACTCGTAACGGTAAGAGAACTGCTCCTGCAGCTCTTCAGATCGCTTGCGATTTAGTAGATGAAGGCAAGATTACTAAGGAAGACGCTATTAAGAGAATTGAAGCAAAATCTTTAGATCAGTTATTACATCCTACCTTTGATGCTAAGAAATTAGCAGAAGCAAAGCCAGTTGGTAATGCACTTCCTGCATCTCCTGGAGCAGCAGCTGGTAAGGTATATTTCACAGCAGAAGATGCTAAGAATCATCATGAGATGGGCGAAAGAGTTATCCTTGTTCGTCTTGAGACCTCTCCCGAGGATATCGAAGGTATGCATGCAGCAGAAGGTATCTTAACCGTTCGCGGTGGTATGACCTCTCACGCAGCTGTTGTTGCTCGTGGTATGGGTACTGCTTGTGTATCCGGTTGTGGCGAGATCGTTATAGATGAAGAAGCAAAGCAGTTCACAATCGCTGGTAACACTGTTAAAGAAGGAGATTACATCTCCTTAGACGGTTCCACAGGTAACATCTACATTGGAGATATCCCGACTGTAGAAGCATCCATCAGTGGTAACTTTGATAGAATTATGAAATGGGCTGATGAAATCAGAACATTAAAGGTAAGAACCAATGCAGA
>JAEYOY010000008.1 GCA_023411215.1 Bacillota bacterium
CCGGACAGTTAACGTAGCATTGTTATCAAGATCAAGATAAAGTTTTACGGCTCTAAGCCTATCTTCCTGAGAATACATAAATAACCTCCTAGTTGAATACTAGGTCCAGGATTATGTCCGCACCCCCTTTAGTCGTGCAATCTGGAATTTACTTTTTCATTTTAGGATAGAGTCAATCCAATAGAAAAATATGTAAAAATATGTTGAAATGGTATAATGAGCATGGTAAAATTATACTGAAAAGTTGAGACGAAGATGCAAGAAATGCAGATCAGCAAATAGATGAGATAGATTTGGAACTGGATAAATTGGTAAAGCAATTGGAGATGAATGTGATAATTCTGTGTCACAAGGTCAATTTCTCCTTGTCTATTATAATTTTGGAGATAGATATACGTTTGAAATTAGGAGGAAAAGGATGCCGATTAACAGTCGAAGAGGGGATACATTTTATCAAGCATTGCAAGCAACTAAGATATTTACAGATCGTATGGATCCAAGAAAAGCATTTTGGCTAAAATATGCAAAGGCGAAAGCTAATGTCATAGAGAAACAGAATAATGTTAGTGTCCTAACGTATTATGGAATAGGCGGTATAGGGAAGTCAGAGCTACTGATGCAAATTGAGAGGGAATGCCAGGGGAAACTTAAAGATGCAATTCCAAAGGAAATCATTCAGATGCTTCGTATGGATTCCAGTTTGACAGAAGTAGAATGGAATTATTTTTCGAAAGATTTAGAATTAGAAAAGTCACCTATTCGATATGTAAAATATGATTTTAATCAGTATACGGATATGGCGGACGCTTTATGTACTATGGCTGACCGAATAACTAATACGAATAAGTTTTCTTTTCCATTATTTAAAGCGGCGATTTTCTATTATCAGATGAAAGGAGGGAATACGCAGAAGAAGCGAAGTGAAGAATCAATATTAGATAAGAATAGTATTCTGAATGAGATTAATAGTTTGATAGGAAGTTTTTCATTAACGTCACTGCTTGTTACAACTGGAATTCGTGTGGTTGACAAGCTGATAGCATTGGGTAGGACGAAATATCAACAGAAACAGTTTGATGATTATATTAGGTTTATGGAAGAATCCACACAGGATGAACACATTTCACGTTTGCCGTACTATTTTGCAAGTGATATATCGAAAAATCTTGAGGATGTTGTTTCTCCATTTGTGTTTATTTTTGATACTTATGAGAAGCTGGTTGATTATATGGCTCCAGCTGGAAATGCGTTTTCCCGGGATCGTTGGATTCGCGATGTTAATCATGGACTGATCGTAAATATACCGAATGCCATGTTTGTGATTGCAGGAAGGGAATGTTTGAAATGGGGTGATTGGGAACCTGACTGGAACGACACATTGGAGCAGCATATCATGGGTGCTTTGGAAAAATATGATGCTATTGAGTTTTTATTAAAGACAGGGGTAGTAGCAGACTCTGAATGCAGGAATTATGATGAACTGCTGGATTCTGACAGAAAAAGAATTGATGCGATTATGGAGAATACAAAAGGGGTACCTATTTATTTGGATATCTGCGTTAATATATGTCAGAATAGACGAAATTTGGGCAAACCTATATTGATTTCTGATTTTTCCGGTAAGCAAGAAGAGCTAATAGAGCGGTACTACACTTATATGCAGAGTATACATAGGTTATATGTCGAAATATTTTCCTGGCTAGGTATATGGACTGATACTATCGCTGAAAGGCTGGCACAGACGGGAATTTTTCCTGGGTTTAATTGTGATGACGGAAATTATAAAAATATTATTAATTCCTCCATCATTAATATTCTCGATGAGGGCATTTATGCGGTTCATGATGTTGTAAGTAATGTATTTAAACAGAATTCAAAGAAGAACGTAACAGAGAAATGTGTCAGATTCCTATATGAGGAACTGGAAAATTCTGACATGGAATGTCCGATTAGGGATTTTTACTTCCTACAATACATTAAAATTAAATGGACACTTTGTCTTGACGATAAGGAAAGAAGTAAATTCCTGTATGAGAATAGGAGCAGAGTATGGTCATTGATTAGTAATTGCAAATTTGAGTCGGTAGATATAATTATCTCCTTTATTAATAGCAATTCACATATAGGAATGGCCTCGTCATTAATCTGTAGTGCATGGCAATTAAGAAGTGATAGGGAAAAAGGCGATTTTAGAGCAGGTAATTTGCATTTGCTTACATATAATGATTTTATATATTCGCTTGATTCGACAATACATTATACATATCTTTTGGAGTTACTTTCCTTCTTAAAAGCAGAGGGTAGGTATAGTGAAGGAATAGAAATTGCAGAAACATATCATTCTAAGGCTGAATTAGATGAAGAATGTAAAGCTGAGCTTTATAACTGTATAGGAGATCTGTATCAATTTTATGGAAACTTGGAACGGGCTTATACACTATATGAAAAGTATTATCATATAATAAAATCTCAGTTCACACAAAGTCAAACGACAAAAATCCGTGAAAATTATATTATAGCATGTAAAAAAATGGGAGGAATTTATGAGGAATGCAGCAATTTTAGCAAGGCATTAGAATACTATATGGTATACTATCGGATAAGTCGTGAGTTAATGGATATAGAGCCAACGGTGGAACATATAAGAAGCTTTGCAGTAAGCTGCACTCGTATTGGTAGTATCTATAAGAAAATGGATCAACTGGACTTATCAAGAGAATACTATGAGGAATTCAATCGTATCAGTCTGGAATTGTATAAAAAACATCCAACAGATGCACGTTTGGAAAGCTATTCAGTAAGCTGCTCACGTCTCGGAAGTGTATATGAAGCATTAGGAGATCTTGAGAGAGCTGAAACATACTATAATGAAGATTATACAATCATGAAGAGCCTATATGAAAATGATCCGGAAGAAGCATTGAAAAACAAGAGAAGCTTTGCTATCAGTTGTGAGCGAATAGGTAAAATTTATGAAAAGAAAAGTAATTTGACGAAGGCACTAGAATTTTATGATAAGTTTTATAGCATCATTAAGGATATCTATGAGCAAGAACCTACAGAAGCTCGCAAAAAGGATTGTGTTATAGCCTGTGCCACAATGATACGTATATATGAAAAGCTCGGTGATAAAGAAAAAACTGCAGGTTTCAAATCAATTTACTTAAAAGTAATAGACTCTAATGAGGAACAAAAAATTGGAAATATAATGATCAATAAGTAAGGGAAATAATTGCAAAATAAGAATTATTAACACAATGCCATCGGTTTTTCAGATATCCCATTACACAGATAGTCTACCAGATTCATATACAAGCAGACAGCCCACCACGCCATTGTGTATGAGTAAAACCCCCATGACGCCATTGCCATGGGGGTTTCACTAAAAAGGGGAGGATAAGTATTTAACTTCTCTTTAGTAAACATAATTGGAGGGGGAGTCCAATTATGAAAGAGCATACGCATTTACATCCTTCTAACGGAACTCTGTTCCTTATTAGGATATTACTATTATGATGCACAAATAGATTATTTATACATTAAATAAAAAATTATTTCATATTGGAAATTTATATATAGTCATGGTATAATCGTAACGAAGTAGTGCGAATTATGGACATACATAGTACTCACTTGTTAGCTTGTACCAGCCTTAACCTCGGTGAAGGCTAATCCGAAGGGAAGGCAGCCAAGACTTGCTGCAGGAATCGCTATTAAGCACGTGAAAGGATGAAAACCATGAGTTTATTACAAGAGTGGAGAGATTATGCATATGCTAATGATATGAATAATCAATCCGGCCAGATGTTCTGGGCAAATTATTTTAATATCGAGAAGGATATCTATAAGGTATTACTTGCAGATGCAGATAAAGCTTGGGAAGGCACTGTTGCAGAC
>JAEYOY010000014.1 GCA_023411215.1 Bacillota bacterium
TAGGCTATGGTTGTTCTCCGTAAATACCTATCCACTATGCAGTTGGAATTCATATGAATTTATTCGGTCATACGGAGACAAGTATTGGTTTGTCCCGTATAAAGTGCATGTTGCTCCTCTCTTTTACTCGCTACACTCTAGTTTTGAAGAAATACTTCATAAGTCGGCGGTTTGTTTGGTATGTCTTAAACCCTGCTATCATGCTAGTCACCTCCCCTCTATGGAGTTCCTACTCTCACAAAGACCAGGAAAACTCTTGCAACAAGACTAAATAGAAGTAATGTAACCTTTACCAGTTCTAAGCTGAGTCTGAGTGCTCCTAAAATAAGCATAGCTATCCATTTTAATATTGTGAGCAACACTGCTCCTATTCCTGTAAAGATTCTCTTCATATCTAATCTTCCTCCTCATAATCCATGCACTTAAGTGCATAATCTGATATAACTTCATCATCCTGCTGTAGCGGAACACCTTGTGCTATATTATTATTGGTTTCTTGGTTTGTGACTTTTGCACCTGCAATTACACCACCCAATAGTCGAATCACTTCTCTTCTTGCTTCTGTCATAGCAGTTTGAACTAATTCCTTCTTAATAACCTCTAGCTCTTCACGAGTAACTAAATGCATCTCCTCATTTTCCTTGCGTTCCATGAAGTTATCATCCCCATAGTGTTCAATAAAAAAAACTGCTGCATCTATCAAGAACTGATTCCTTGACTTGTAAATTTGGGGATTAAGATTTTTTAATACATTGTTAATTTTCACATGCTTCGGGTTATTCATATTCAGTCGAAAAGAAGTTGTAATAAGATTGTCCTTTGCCATATTCTCATCCCTTATGCCCTTTTCATCATATTTCTCATTGCCATGGTTGCCAGATACTCATATCCTTTTGCATTTGCTTTCACATCTAGAATGTAAGAAATATTCTTCTGATTATAGTTCCCAAAGTTTTTCATAACCACCGCTCCGCCACCTACAAACACAATTGGAGTTGTTGCAAGATTATAACCGTATTCTCTGATGGAGTTGTAAACTCTTTCAACAAAGCTCGTAATTTCTTCCTTTATGATCTTCTGGTAACGTTCATCAATATCAATCGTTCCATATCTCATGAACTGCTGAATTTCAGCCTCATCTACCTCTCCATTTAACTGTCTTACGCACTGTTCATTAATAGAACGAATACAGGTAATAAGACCTTTTGGAATGGTTGCACAATGAGATTCATCCGGTGCTCTGTCAATAACAGGCATCATATCTATTGTCCAGCTTCCTATATCAACTACCAGTGTTTTTTTTGCAAAAGATGGGAGTCTGTCAACTACCGCTGCATAGCACTGTGGAAATACTGCTACATTGTCAATCACAATATGATAACTTACTTGCTCAAATACAAAAGTTACATCCTTTTCTTCCATCAGATATTTAATAAATGATTTCTTCTCTGCTCCAAATCTGGTAAGTGGTAACCCAACTGCCAAGAACACTTTTGATTCTGTTAGTCCCCTTCTTTTCAGTTCCTTGGCTACTGTTGCATAAGTCAACAATTTAAAGCTGTCATCTTCTATCTTTGTATCCTTTACTTCCTGTCTGTTGGTTCCCACCCTATAATATTTACCTTTGTACTCCAAGGTATCTTTATATAGTGCTGGAATCGTTGTAATTTCCTTAATACCAGTAACAAAAACATCTGAAACACTTTTCATCATCGACCAACCATGATCTATTCCAATAACTTCAATTCTGTTATCCATCTTCTTCATCCTCCTAAATCTTATCATCTTGAGCCTTTCTTTAACGACTGTGCGGCGTGCCAATCTTTCACAAGTTTTTCAATCAACTCCACTTTCTGATGTTCTGTGAAATCAACTGGGAAGTATTTATTTAATTTCTCTGATTGAATCTTAATCTGTTCCCTTTGGTTCGGTTTTTCTTCTCCTATGATATTGTACATTTCATCCATATCCAGCTCTCCCTTCTGACTCATCCGCTTCAAACGATTCGCCTGTGACAATGACGGTGTGCACTGTTCTAAATCCATAACCGCATGTAATTCGTATTGTTCTTCTTCCTTTAGATAAGAAAGTTCTACTGCTATTGTGAAAGCAATTTTCCCTTCATCGACCATATCTAGGATTTTGGGAATAAGGTAGGTAAGTCGGATATATCTTTTTATTTGATTTACACTCTCACCTACTTGTTTCGCAAGCTGTTCATTACTTCTAAAGCCCTTCTTATCATCCTCCGTACCTATGAGCCAGTTGCCTTCTTCGTCATAAAGTGCTTTTAGTCTCGTTACTTCTACCGTAGGATTTTCTAACATCGGTCCAACTTGGTCCGAAGTTAAATCTGAACGCTTACCTTGTTGCTTTAAAGCTTCCAACTTCATTCGATATGCAAATGCTTTCTCACTTGGCTTAATGTTCTCTCTCTGCAAGTTGCTATCAACCATTGCTATTACTGCTTGACAATTATCAAGATCACGAACAATAACAGGTACTTCAGTAACTCCTGCCCATTCACATGCAGCTTTTCTTCTATGCCCCGATATTAACTCATATCCTTCTCCATTCGGATTAGGTCTAGCAAGTAGTGGAACTAGAACTCCATCTTTTTCAATACTCTGCATTAATTCGAACAATTCCGTATTCGTCTCTACCTTAAATGGATGATCTTTGAAATTCACTAGCTGATTTAGCCTTAAATTCTTGATTTCATCCACCTGTGTATTCGTATTGCCTTCTGTTTGAACCTCTTCTTGCGAAGAAGAATACTCCTTCATTTTTGCACTCATATCCAGAACCACATCCTTTCTAAAATAAATTTCTGAAAACAAAATGAGACCGCCCATTCTCAATTAGCTTGAAAATGAACGGTCTCACGACATGTTCTTATTTAGTTGAATAATGAAAAATAGTAAAAATGTTAACCTTTCTCAGATGTGTTCCCGGACACCATATCTAATACCACTGACACGTTCACCCCGTCAGAAATTGCTTTTTTCTTCCCTTTTCGGTCACTTTGTGAAAACTGAAAAAATCTCTCAAAGTGCCTAAAATCAAGGATTCTTAGATATTTTTCCGATGTAGTAGTATCACACTCTCCACATGTTTTGTCCAAGGAAACATATCCACCGGTATCGCCTTCTGAGCCTTATAACCTTTCTTCGTCAGATACTCCAGGTCACGTTCCAGCGTCACCGGATTGCAGGATACATAGACAATCTTCTTTGGCTTAAGTACAGCAATGGCATCCATGAACTGTGGTGTGCTGCCGGTTCTCGGAGGGTCCATAAATACGATGTCTGCATTCTCCCCCTTAGCTGCCATCTGACTCATGAATACACCTGCATCGTTGTTATAGAATTCGATATTGGTCGCATCATTTCGCTTTGCATTCACCACTGCATCTCGAACTGCGTCCTTATTCAGTTCGACACCGATCACCTGCTTGGCGCGATCCGATGCGATCAAGCCAATGGTGCCTATTCCGCAATAGGCATCGATGACTGTCTCATCACCGGACAAAGCTGCCAGTTCAATTGCTTTCTGATAGAGTATCTCTGTCTGGGCCGGATTTACCTGATAGAAGGATTTTGGCGAGATCCGGAAGGTCTTACCACAAAGGCTGTCCTCGATAAAGCCTTTCCCATAGATTACCTGCTCCTTATCTCCCAGAACCATACTGGTTTGCTTATCATTTACATTTACTACAACTGTAGTAATCTCAGGATGCTCCTTGCGAAGCGCTTTGACAAAATTATTCTTCGAGGGCATTATCGGTGAAGCCAGAACCAGGACAACCATGATTTCTCCACTGTGATAACCGGATCGAATTAACACATGACGAAGCAGACCATATCCGGTATCCTCATCATAGGTCAATATCTTAAAGGACTTCAGCATACCGCGTATGGTAGAGATGATCGCATCCGCTTTCTCGTTATGGATTAAGCAGCGTTCAACTGCTATGACACGATGGGTTCCCTCCTCGTATACACCGGAGATTGGATTGCCTTTTCGGTCATGATCAAAGACAACATGCACCTTATGGCGGTAATGATCCGGCTGCTTCATGCCTATGATCGACTCAACCTTACAATATTTCTTAATCAGCTTCTCTACTTCCTTCTGCTTTTCCTCCAGATGCTTCTCATAGCTGTCATGGAGAATATTGCAGCCTCCGCAGCTTCGCTGATAAGAACATGCTCCCTTATTCTTTGCTTCCGTAGCGATCATACGCTTACCCTGCTTCTCATTTCCACTATCTGCATTGTAGCTCTTCGAGGTTTTTGCATCGGATATAATATATTCTCCTTTTGGGGAAGCTGAGCTATACCTCTTGTTACTTGAAGGCTCACTCTGCATACCGTAAGCAGATTTTTTCTGTGTATCAGTAGATGTTTTCTTCTGCCCTCTGGAAGCTGGACTTTTCTGTGTATAAGCAGATGTACGTTTCTGCTCACTGAAGGCAGGACTTTTCTGCGCATAAGAAGAGGTACTACTCTTCTGTTCTTTGGAAGCCGGACCTTTTTGACCATAGGTAGATATAGCTTTCTGCCGCCCGGATGCTGAGCTGTTTCCTTTAGCCTTTGATAGATTACCGGATTTCTTCCATCCTGTCTCCTTTACAAAGGTATCAAAATCCTCAAAGTCCTCAATATTCTCATAGACCTCTCTCTTCTTATTTGCCTTGCTGTAATCCGCTCGATTCATGGTCTGATTGGAATTTCCCTTTTTATTGCTTGATTTATGTTCCTTTTTCATAAGAATTATACTCCTTCTTCGTTAAATTCCGGTATAAAGCTTTCACTAGCTGTCTCACCTTCCTGGATGAAACCATTCTCTATTCCGATACCGATTGCATAATCAATTAATTCCTCATATTCCTCTGCAGTAACTTTACGATTCATCAAAGGATAATCCACCATCCTCGGTAGCGGGGTATATTGATTCATAATACTGATATAGATAGTATCTCCATAAGTATCATATAAATATCTTATTATATCCTTTGAATCAGCCAGATGTCCCGGTAATAGAAGATGTCGGACGATTACGCCCTTTCTCATCATTCCCCGATCATCAAATTCAGCCGACCCAACTTGTCTTACCATCTCTTCAATTGCTTTGGCTGCATATTCAAAATAATCCCCTGCCCTCGAATATAATCCTGCAGCCTCCGGATTCATATATTTCAGATCTGGCAGATAGATATCCACATACCCTTCCAGCAATCGGAGGGTATCAACCTTCTCATAAGCACTGCTGTTATATACAATAGGGATCGATAACCCCTTTCCCCTGGCCAGTCCAATCGCATCAATAATCTGTGGCACATAATGACTGGGAGTCACCAGATTGATGTTATTCGCCCGTTTCTGTTGAAGCTCCAAAAATATATCAGCAAGACGCTTTATCGTGATCTTCTTGCCAGCCATACCATTGGCAATATTAAAATTCTGACAGTAGACACAGCCCAGTGAACAGCCTGAGAAAAATACGGTTCCAGAACCTTCTTCACCAGAGATACAGGGCTCCTCCCACATATGAAGCGCAGCCCTTGCTACGATAAGCTCTTCGCAGGCCTTACAATATCCCCTTTGTCCCATTGTTCGATTTACCTTGCAATCTCTGGGACAGAGAGTACATTCTTTCATGAGATCTTGAATCATTTCAAATCCTCTTTGTTATTCTATATGTAAATGATGTCACCTGTTTCACTTCATACCATTAGTGAATTAGCTTTGCTGTACAAATTATGACTTTTCAATTTGTTGCTAATTCATTTTACATTACTTAAATCAGAAATACAACGAAAAATACTTTGGTTTTCCTTACAATAGAAAGTACTCTTCGCCAGCTTATTATTGTTATAAACAAAAGGAAGAAAGATGCATTGGCTCTGATATATGAGCTTACTCATCTTCCTTCAATAGATAATTCAATATTCGACAGCTTTTCTATTATAATTAATATATCTTAGCCTTATTCAAAATACTCTTTAGTGATGTAAGAACAAGTGTTGCATAATCTATCGTATCTGCAGTAGCCAGGTAATCCTCAATTAGAATTTGATTGATTGACCAGCCTACCTGCTCCGCTTTGCGAGCAGCCCAATCCGCTTCCTCCGGATTGATATAATGTGCCTCTTTAAGTAATTCTAGAAGGTTCGGTATTACCTTAGACTGTCTTGCTTCTTTACTTTGTTTACTGTTTATCCGTTCAATGGCTTTAATAAGAATGGCAATCTGACCGCTAATCAATCCTTTTCCAATTAACCAGCTAATAATAATCTCCTTATTCGGAATCTGAGCAAGATGCAAGGGATCTACCAGACCGCTTGCTTTAATGAACAAGTATGTATCTATCCTGCCATTATAATAAGTTGTAGTAAAATGCTCCCATTCCTTATCCGTCAATCGCTCATAAGCTTCGGTTTCTCGTTCTTTTAGGAATTGCGCATAGCCATTATTATCTTTTATTACATTGTCAATCTTATTCAGAATTTCATATATTTTTGATGGCCTTGCGGCTACCATATACACTTCTTCTCCAAATATCTCCTTCAGTGCCGCGGTTACCCCTGCCTTCGTGGCATCCCCACAGGCAATCACCAGCTTTCCGTCAGAGCGATATCCTAATGGAAATACCTGTAATGCCTTTGCCTTATTAACACTCATTTTAGAGGTCCAAGCTATATCTATATATTCTGTCTTAGAGTCAAGCTCATAATATGCAATTTTATATTGTGTAGCAAGCGTACAGTAAAGAGCCATCTCATCAATAAAGCCAAGAGCAAGGAGACTCTCGCCTAATTTACATCCTATTCGCTTCTGATAATACAATCCGGTCTCCAGCTGCTCCGCTTGAATTAATCCACGCTCGATTAATATTCGGCCCAACTGTAATTTATTATCAATCAAAGGATTGCTCATCCCCGGATCATGTATATAGGTCATATCCTCAGCCAAAACAAAATATTTACCTAGTTTAGAATCATGAATTACTCTCTTATTCAGGTCAATCGCCAAGCGGACCAGATCCTCTAAGGTTATTATGCTCACACTTAATTTACTGCAGCTTTCTATATTCCCATCGGTTATCCATTCCTGATAGTTGCTGTGATCAACCGCAATTTTTGTCTTACTGTTGTTTTTAATTAAGAGAACGACCAATAAGATAATAATTAACGCATCAACCAGATAAGTAATTGTTGCTGTATTGTATTTGATACTCTTATAAGTCCATACAATACTAGCCATTAAAGAAAACAGACCTAGTAAGATATATAACACCTTAAGCCGATTCCTATTCATGATTATCCCCCAACTTCTCCTATAATCTTTTATCATTTGTGTAACTGATTTCCTATATATAATTATATCATCAATTGTAGTAAATCCAAGCTTAATTTCCATTTTAATGCCAATTACTTAACTTTTAACAGCTTTCGTGCGATTCCGACAACAGGTTTAAACAAAGGTCCTTCCATCTCCTTCTTGACCTGCTTCAATTCTTTTCGGATTGATATTTTCTGTGGACAGTGAAGTTCGCATTTTCCGCATTCTGTACAAAGCGATGCATAGGCTGGCTTTTTTGACATCACTCCCAGGGTTTGCATATATTTCAAACGGTTTCTTTTATCGTTCAAGAGATATTTGTCATTATATGCAGCAAAACACCCAGGAATATCAACTCCATGAGGGCAGGGCATACAATAAGCACAGGCTGTACAGGGCACTTTGGTTTTCTCCAGCATAATTGCCTTGACTCTGTCAAACACCTCCAACTCATCGTCTGATAAGGAATTTGCTGTGACACTGGAGGCAAGTTCTAAATTCTCTGCCAGCTGCTCTTCATCGCTCATACCCGATAGGATCACCGTAACTTCCGGGTGATTCCAGATCCAGCGAAATGCCCAATCTGCCGGAGTACGCTTTGCATCATAGCCTTGGAAGGCTTTCAAAACCTGATTAGGAAGATTATTCACAAGCTTTCCTCCACGCAGAGGTTCCATCACGATAACCGGAATCCCCATGGAAGCAGCCCGCTGCAAGCCTGATTTTGTAGCTTGATTATTCTCATCCAGATAATTGTATTGGATCTGGCAGAAATCCCAGGGATACGCAGTTAAGATCTGCTCAAATTCAGCCTTTCCGCCATGGAAAGAAAAACCAATATTACGTATCCTTCCTTCTTTCTTCAGCCGCTCCAACCAGTCCATGACCCCAATACTGACCATCCGATCCAGTGTAGCCTTGTCGGTTAACATATGCAGTAGATAATAATCAATATAATCCGTCTTGAGCTTCGTACACTGATTCTCAAAAATCTTCTTTGCTCCTTCCAACTTACTTACCATAAAAGGAGGAAGCTTTGTTGCAATTTTCACCTTTTTGCGATATCCTCCGGCTAATGCATCCCCAAGAAGTCCTTCGCTCTTACCACCATGATAGAAATAAGCCGTGTCAAAGTAATTCACTCCCTGATCAATTGCAGATCGAATGAGTGCAATGGATCTTGGCTCATCGATACCGGCCCCCTTTTGAGGGAAACGCATACATCCAAAGCCAAGAATTGAAAGCTCGTCCCCATTTTTCTGATTTACTCTAGTCTGCATACTAATCCTCCAATCTGCCGTAATCCACGATAATTTGGGCAACAGCATATATTTACATGCCTGCCCTTTGAAGTGTGTATTATGCTTTTCAATAATTCACACTAATATAGCATGCTGCCAAGACACCTCGAATTTGGGCGGTAGCACAAATTTGCCGATTGAAAAATCTTTGATTTTTCAATCTAGTCCCTGTATAAATTCTATCAAACTGTCAACGCTGCTCTGACTTGACGCCCAAGAGGTTACAAGGCGGATAGCACTATGCTCTTCATCCACCCTATCCTGAATCTGAAAGCCGAATTTCTCAGCCATCTTATCGATCCACTCATCAGATAGAATAGGAAATATCTGATTGGAGCAGAATGGAGCATAGAAAGAAATCCCCTTGTCCGATAAAGCCCGCGCTATCTTCTCAGCCATACGGTTCGCATGGGTTCCAAGCTCATAGTAAAGTCCATTTTCAAAAAGAGCCTCAAATTGCTGACCGATTACAAACCCCTTTGCCATCATGGCTCCTCGCTGCTTGATCAGGTAGCGGAAATCCTCCCTAAGCTCCTGCTTGCAAATCACTAATGCTTCACCGAGAAGTGCGCCGTTTTTCGTTCCTCCGATATAGAATACATCCACCAGATCAGCAATATCCTTCATGGTAAGATCATTGCTGCTACAGGTTAATGCACTTGCTAACCGGGCACCATCTAAGAATAATAATAGGTTCTCCTGAATACATAATTCCCGGATTGCCACCAGCTCCGCTTTTGTATAGATGGTTCCAAGCTCCGTGGTATTCGACAGATATACCATCTTTGGCTGTACCATATGTTCCCCGTTATGACTTTCCAGTGCTCTACGGATACCAGCCGGTGATAGTTTGCCATCCTGATTCGGTACTGTAACCACCTTATGACCGGTAGCTTCAATCGCACCGGTTTCATGGACATTCACATGTCCGGTATCCGCAGCTATCACGCATTGATGAGGTCTAAGGAAAGAAGAGATAACCAGAAGATTCGTTTGTGTTCCTCCTGGAATAAAATGAATATCCACATCTTCTTTATGCATTTCTTTTTTGATATATTGCTTCGCCAGCTCACTATGAGAATCTTCTCCATAACCGGTATTCTGTTCTAGGTTCGCATGCAGCATCAGCTCAAATATACGTGGATGCGCTCCTTCACTGTAATCATTAATAAAGTTTATCATTGTACTTCCTCCATTGTATTTAATTATGTTACTACTCAATTCACTCCGAGAAATCCGTAGGATTTTGAGTTAGTCAGCGCAAAGTATGCTATAAGCATACTTCAAATATGAGTCTTTTTCATATTTTGTGTGCATAGGCATCGTAAGATGCCCTGTAACTGTGAGGGTACTGAGCAGTTACTTAATTTTTGTCTTTTCTCATGCTGTTTAGTCCGAATAAGCTTCCCAATACTCCAAGGATTGCGCTGACAGATAATATAAAAAGGCTAATTTCTGCCTGCAGCTGTTCCTGCTTAGGCAAGGGAATAAACGGTAATACACCATCAACCTGCCGATACCCACTGCCGATTACCAGCAGAAGTAATGCCACAGCGATAAGACCTCCGACTACCGTCATCAGTATTCCTGCTAAAACAAAGGGAAATCCGATGAAACCACCCGGTGCTCCCAGCAGTCGCAGGGTATTGATCTGCTCCCGATTATTATAGATGCCTTGTCGGATCATATGGGATATAATAATTAGGGTTGTCATACCGACTGCAAGAATGATAAAAGCTCCGACGATTTTTACACCATCGGTTACCTGCTTCATCTGTTCCAGTACCTCCCTGTTATCTCTTACATACTCAATTCCATCCTGCAGGGCAAGCTGTTTTGATACCTCCTCAAGCCTTGCAAGATCAATTCTGATCTCAAGAAATGCTTCAAAGGGATTCTCATCAAATAATTCGAGAATACTCGCTTCATTTCCCAACAGCTTCTCCATCTGAAGCTTTGCCTGCTCCTTCTGAACAAAACGAACCTCTACAACACCATTGATTGATTGTATCTGCCTTGTCAGCTCTTCTACCTGATCCTGATCCTCCGGATCAACCAGATATGCACTGATTTCAGCCTCCTGTTCCAGCATTATAACTATCTGATCCCCAACCGACCAGCCTGTCAGAACGATTCCAAGTAAAAACAAGATCAATCCGGTTCCCAGAATAGAGCAGAAATTCGATAATGGATTAAAACGGATGGTTCGCAATGCCTCCAGCAAAAAATACCCTATATTATAGAAAAACGTCTTCATTCGAGCCCCTCCTCACTCCGCTGCACTGTAATCTCACCGCTATTTACTCGAATAAAGGTTGCGTCTTTCGCACCTTCAATCAGGTGAGTGGCATGGGTTGTTATTACAACAGCAGTATTACTATCCTTAAAGGAGTTTAGTAGCTCTAATATGTTTATTGCATTGTCGTGATCCAGGTTACCGGTCGGTTCATCCGCTAAGATCAATACCGGTTTTCTTGCTACCGCTCTTGCGATTGCAACTCGTTGTGCTTCACCCCATGATAAGTTCTCTACATGAGTATGTATCTTATGCTCGAGACCTACTCTTTTCAGGGTATTTTCGGCATCCTCTCTCATTCTTTTCGGAGCAATCCCGAGAAACCTCATACCCATCATGACATTCTCCAGAGCGGTTCTGCCCTCGATCAGCTTAAATTCTTGGAAGACCGGACCAATCACTTTCCGCAACCTTCTGATTCTATGTTCATTCCCTTTTTTCATTATCTCATTCAGTACCCTTAGCTCTCCTTCACTGGAATATTCCATTCCAATCATCAGCTTCAGAAGGCTGGTTTTGCCGGAACCGCTGGGACCGGTGATATACACCAGTTCACCGGGCTTAACCGACAAACTGATATTTTTTAATGCCTTTGTCCCATCCGGGTAGATTAATGATACATCTTTTGCCTCAATCATAAATGCTCCTTCCATCGTTTACCACTTCAGCTTAATGATAAATGCCAGCTGTCCTTCCTTGCTTTCCACTTCTTGAAGAATAAAATCAACTATCTCTATATCACCTGCAATTGCCGCAAAGTCTATAATCATGGGGCCCTGCTCGAACAAAGCCTGAATTGATAACTCATCTAAGGGCAGATCATAAAACGTTCCCTCCATAACCTGATATTGTATAGCACTGTCATCGGTGATCAGGAAATTACCTCGGAGTACCAGATGCAGCTCAGGTACCGCGATCTCTACAATCCCGTCGTTAAATCGGAAGATTGTCTCTGACATATTGGAATTTTCTTTCAGTACACGATTAAAGGTATCCTCCTCAATAGCACCGGGTATGGTAAATAAGCCCATACCGAGATTCAAATCCTCAGCAGTAAAACGCCCCTCTCCAATGATCCGTGTCGTTTCTGATACAATTTCTGTAAACAGCTTCTTGCAATCCTCCCAAAGCAGCTGCAGATTCTGAAGCTGTTCCTCATAATAGATACGATTCTCTTCCAAACCGGACAGGTAGGATTCCTGCTCCTGATGTGCCGCTTCCCTCTCTGACAGATTATCGCTCAATTCCACCTGTTTTATTGTAAGCTCATCGACTTTTCCGTCCAACTGGTGTTTTTCCTCCTCCAGAAGCACCTTGTCCTTCTCCATGGAAGTTAACAGCTCTGCCACATTATGTGAAATGTCCTTAATCACATTCAAGCTTTTTAAGAATTCACTAAAACTGTCCGCGTTAAGCAATACCTCAAGATAAGTCGCGGGTCCACCCCTCTGATAAAATACCAGCACCTTCTCCATGATTGTAAGCTTTTCATTATAATTCTGTTGCGTTCCATCTATCGTTCTCTCCAGATCCGCTACCTGCTCCTTTATCGCAGTGATCTCGGTATTAATCCTAACTTCCTCCGCTTCAAGAGCCTCTATCTCCTTTGAGATAAGAAACAGCCGCTCCAGCACCTCCATCTCCTCTTCAGAGATGTTTTCGATTTTTTCTCTGGTATCCTCAATCGGAGCCACCTCTCCGGTGACAGGAAGTGGAGCTGCAATCATTACCGGAATGATTAAAAATGCAACTGCCATCTTTAATTTTCGTTTCAATCGTCTTAACATCTCTTCATCTCCTGAATCGTTCTGTTGATAATTATATCATCATAACCCTTTACTTTCTACTGTACAAATAGAAATTCCGTAAATTATTTACTGTGACCGCAAGCCCACTGCGACATTTTCAAAAAATTAAACTTCTCATATAACAGAGTGAATAGTCTTAACTACTACCTCTGAGACAATAGAAAGTACACTTCGCAAATGTTCCACTGTCATGAACAAAAAAGAGCTATACACTGCCTTAACTGACATTACATCAAGGTAGTATATAGCCCTTTGTATATATTTATGATATTAATTACATAAGATTTCTAAGTTTCTTAAATAAACAGGTTCACATTAGAATCCTCTGCTTCACCTAGGTAATAACCGACTCCACCGATTTTAACCCCATCAATCAGCTCTTCCTGCTTAAGGCCCATCACATCCATCGACATCTGGCAAGCAACAATCTCAATGCCGTTATCCATTGCCGATTGAATCAATTCTTCTAGAGAGGATATATTTTTATTCTTCATGACCATACGAATCATCTTACCACCCATGCCAAGCATATTCATGTTGGACAGCTTCAGCCTTCTGCTTCCTCTTGGCATCATAGAGCCAAACATATGATCAAGCATACCCTTCTTCACCTTCACTTTCTCCGGTTTACGAAGGATATTCAGTCCCCAGAAGGTGAAGAACATGGTTACCTTCTTCCCCATGGAAGCAGCCCCGTTAGCGATAATAAAGGAGGCTATTGCTTTATCCAGATCGCCACTGAACACCACCATCGTCTTATTATCCTTTACAGTTGCTGATTCGATAAATTGGTTTGTAGGTTCTGGCTTCAAATTCTTTTTTATAAATGCCGTAATATTGCCACCTACTTTTGTTACCTCCAACAACTCGTTATTGGTGCGTTTACACCAGGCTTTAATATCCTCATAGAAGCCTGGATCCGAAGCGGCTACCTTAAGTATCTGACCTTCTTCCATGTCTGTCATGGAGGCTTTCACCTGCATTAACGGCCCCGGACAGCATAATCCACAGGCATCTAGGGTCTTATGAAAGGTACCGGACTGATTCATTTCCACCTTAACAGCCTGGGTATCCGGGTATACCACCATATGTTTGGAATCAGAACCACTTAAGGGATTATGCTTATTGTTATCCTTTACCGGATCAAACTTTAAGGAGAATGCAGTCTTGTACCCACCTGTGACATTCATAACCTGATAACCGTTCTGGCTTAGGATTCGATCCGCTACATAGCCCCGGAGTCCAACCTGGCAGTATTCCACAATCATCTTATTTGGATCCAGCTCAGACAGGCGTTCTCTTAAGCTGTCCACTGGTATATTAATTGCACCTTCGACATGACCATTCTTATATTCCTCATCACTACGTACATCGACCAGAATATAATCCTCCTGGTTCATTGCCTTCACATCGCTCCAGGTACCAATATGACTTCTACCCTCCAGGACATTCTGTGCCACGAAGCCTGCCATATTTACTGGATCCTTTGCTGAGGAGAAGGGTGGTGCATAGGATAATTCCAGCTCGGTCAGATCCTCTACACTACCTCCAAGACGGATTACAGTAGCAATTACATCAATTCTCTTATCTACACCATCAAATCCTACTCCCTGAGCTCCCAGAATCTTACCCTCTTCGTTGAAGATAAGCTTTAACGTCATAGGAACCGCGCCCGGATAATAGGATGCATGGGATACCGGATGGATGGTAATTGTCCGGTAATCCTGATTAGCTCTTTTTAAGGTTCTTTCATTCGCTCCTGTACTAGCTGCTGTTAAGCCAAATACCTTAATAATGGAGGTTCCCTGGGAACCTTTAAAGGTTGTGTTAAGACCTGCCACATTATCCGCCGCGATCCTGCCCTGTTTGTTAGCCGGACCGGCTAACGGAATTGCAGTCTTTAATTTTGTAATAAAATCTACCACCTCGATTGCATCACCTACTGCATAAATACCTTCGATATTTGTCTGCATTCTTTCATTCACAAGAATGTGTCCTCGGGGACCGAACGCAAGGCCACTTTCTTTCAGAAATGCGGTATCCGGTGCTACACCGATGGCCAGAATTATCATGTCAGCGACCAACTTAGTATCACTGCTCAAGGTTACCTCAACCTTACCCTCAAAATCACGAAAGGCTTTCACTCCATCACCCAGAATCAATCTCACACCATTCTCTGCTAATTCCTTCTCCGGTACGACAACCATATCATCATCGAAGGGGGCAAGGATATGGGGTGCTGCTTCTACCAGACTGACATTTAAGCCTCTGTCTCTTAGGTTCTCAGCCATCTCTACACCAACAAAGCCACCACCAATAACGATAGCACTCTCGATACCCTTCTTATCGACATAAGCCTTAATCTTATCGGTATCTGGAATATTTCTAAGTGTAAATATCTTATCACTATTAATTCCGGGGATGTTCGGGCGAAGTGCCTTCGCTCCGGGAGAAAGGATTAAATAGTCGAAGCTTTCCTCATATACGCCTTTCAGCTTACTGTTCACGGTTACTGTCTTCTTTCCCGAATCCACCTTAACTACTTCACTATTATTACGGACGTCTATATTAAATCTTGCTTTCATTGCTTCCGGAGTTTGCACCAATAACTTGCTGCGTTCCTTAATACTCTCTCCGATATAATACGGTAATCCACAGTTTGCAAAAGATATATATTCATCCCGCTCGAACATAATAATTTCAGCCTTCTCATCCAATCTTCTCAGTCTGGCGGCAGCAGATGCTCCACCGGCTACTCCGCCTACAATTAATACTTTCTTATTCATATCGTTTCCCTCCATGCTTCAAGAACTACTGCGCTCTATTATTTAATATATTTATACTTCTTCCTTATACAGCAAGCGAATTAGCTCAGCTACTTTTTCGTTTTTCACTTTATAATAAATTTCCAATCCACTTCTCCTACCTTCGATAATTCCTGCAGATTTCAGCTTCTGTATATGTTGTGATACGGTAGACTGTGGGGTTCCGAGACAGGATTGCATATAGGTTACATTACACTCACCCTTTTCCAATAATCCCCGTATAATGCATATTCTAACCGGATGCGCTATGGTCTTAAGCAATTCCGCCATCTCATTATACTTATTATAATCATTGTTCATTTTCAGCCTTCTTTCTAATACTAATATCCATTAATTAATATATTCAAATAATACGATATAGTTATCGTTCTGTCAACCCCACTATCGTTATATCTTAGCCTGTCTTTGTGACATTGTTACATAATGCAGAAATATATCATCCCATATTTTGCTAATATCCATATCATTGGTTGAAATATTGACTTCCAAATGATATAATTGTATAAACAAATGACATCCGGCACATGAATGGAGGGTATAATATGAAAGTTCTTGTAGTAGATGACAGTCAATTCAACCTAACCATTGCCAAAGGATACTTAGATGATATTCCTGATATCACACAGATTCTATTATGTAATGATCCAGTCAAGGTACAAGATATATTAAAGGAACATTTAGTTGATATTATAATCTTAGATATTATAATGCCGGTCATCTCCGGCTTGGAATTATTAGAGCAGCTGCGGACTGATCCCAGGTATGATGATATACCAATTATCATGCTTACCTCCTTGGACGATCTGGATAACTATACAAAATGCTTTGAATTGGGTGCTTTTGATTATATTAACAAGCCCATCAATGCGATTGAGTTTAATGCCAGACTCAAGGTAGCAATTGAATCAAAAAATAAATCCAACCACCTGAAGTCATTGATTGAGGTTACCAGAAAGCAGAACGAGGAATTAAAGGAGATTAATGCAAAGCTGACAGAAGCGAAATTCAGCCTTGTACAGTCAGAGAAAATGGCAGCAATCGGACAGCTGGCTGCCGGTTTTGCTCATGAGATCAATAATCCAATGGGTTTTGTGAAAAGTAATTTTGATATCCTTCATAAATATTTTATTCGAGTAATAGAATTCCTCACTTTTGTGCAAGATAAAATAAATAATAAGGAATTAATGAATACTACTGAAATCAACCAATGCATGACAATTGTAAGCAATAAATACAAAGCATTGAAAATTGATTTGATTCTAGACGAGCTGGAGGGCATCTTCTCTGATTCCTCAAGCGGAATAAACCGTATAACCGAAATCGTCCAATCGCTGCGTGTGTTCGCTCGCCCGGCTAAGGATGATGAGAAGGATACCAATGTATTGCTCGATTTGATTAATCAGGTCGTTTTAATTACTAGAAATGAAGTAAAATATGTGGCGAATGTGGAGATCGATGTTCCTGACGATATCGTAATCTATTGTAACAGAATTCAATTATGCCAGGTTTTTGTCAATATTGTACTCAATGCAGCCCAGGCCATCCATTCGCAGGAGCGTACCGACCAGGGATTGATTAAAATAATTGCCCGTAAGGAGGATCAGAATATAATTATCCGGTTTAGCGATGATGGTCCCGGCATCTCAGAAGAGTACATACTGAAGGTGTTTGAACCATTCTTCACTACTAAGGAGATTGGACAGGGAACCGGTCTAGGCTTAAGCATATCCTATGATATCATCGTCAACAAACACGCCGGATCCATCGATGTCAAAAGCAAGCTTGGAAAAGGAGCGACCTTCATCATAACACTTCCAATTATCACAGAGTTATGACACTTCATTTCGCAAGAGAGAAAGCATGGTGATGAGCTCCTCCATTCTTAAACTATTTCATGATGACTTTACTTAGAACAGACTTTATGTGAACTTCTTGAACACAGACAAGTTTACTCTAGCCTTTATTTCTAAGCACCTGTACGTAGGCTATGTAAAGAAATATCGGTATGACAGTCATTGACGCTAAAATGGCATATATTCTTAAAATCATTAATAAGATTTATGTTTATGCCTTATTACACTCCAGATACTCAGCAAGGACGGCAATCTTGTAGTAAGCTTTTCTTTCGTGGAACAACAATTTTACTGTATGAAAGGATGATGGGGTATGAAAAAGATTTTAATCGTGGACGATGAGGTCCAGATCTTAAAGGCGTTATCAAGAATGTTCTTGGAAACGGATTATGAAATATTCACTGCGGAAAACGGCATGGAAGCAATTAAGCTGATTGAGAATACCGAAATTGATATGGTAATCAGTGATATGCGGATGCCCATTCTTGATGGCTATCAACTCTTAAGTATTGTGAAGGAGAAATACCCGAAGATTATCCGAATTATAATTAGCGGATATGCAGAGGAAAAGCCGATGTTTCGGGCTCTTTTGCATAATGTTGCAAAACTATATGTATTCAAGCCCTGGAACAACACAGAACTGTTGGAGAATATAAATAAACTTTTTGAGGATGATGAAGTTCTGAATTCCGTCGATTTAGTAAAATCAATTAAGGACATGGGCTGTGATGCCACGCTGTCAGGCAATTGCGAAAAGATGATTTCCTTAATTGAAGACGAAAATATAGATGCTCTGGTGAGTGAAATGGAAGCAGATAGTGATATCTCCACTCTTCTGATTCAGGTCGGCAAATCTGCTGTATACGGAGTTATGCCCAACACCGTCAAACAAACTGCTCATTATATAGGTCTGCATAATCTGAAAACCTTTATGCATTGGGCATGTGTGATTAACGGCACCAAACAGACAAAGGATATATCGGAGGCACCGGAGCTTTTATGGAAACATGCTTACTTGACAAACCGTATATTTCTATTTCTGTATGAGACCTTCTTCCACAAACAGCCACCGGAGGCTGCTATGTTTGCCGGTTTGATGCACAATATCGGTCTGATTATACTTTCAAAGAATCTACAGAATAAAGGTATCCTAGGCAAGGCTCCCCTAACTGTTGATGATTATGCGAAGCTGGATCTCGAGGAGTATGAGTTTAATCATCAGGAAATCGGTGGATATCTATTGGATGCATGGGATCTACCCTTTCCGATGTATGAGGTAGCTTTATATCATCACAGACCTAACAGCACTTGCATCATTCATTATGAATTGGTAGCCTGTGTGCATATTGCACAGCATTACGCTTGGGTCTGCCTCGGAGCTACGGTATCAGAGCCTGTTGCCGATGAAGTGTTTGATCATATCCACATCGATATTGATGATTTCGAGAAGAGACTTAGCCGCTATCTAAAATGTGAGCATAGTATCCTACGAACTAAGATACCGGTATAGTGAAATAACTCAATAAGAATAACACGCTTCCCGAACTGTATTGTCATGAACAAAAGGGCTATCGCAACTCATATCCTTTCCAAAGGAAGATAGATATCCTTTCTTCCGAAGAAATCACAAGCTGCGATAGCCCTTATTCTATTCCAAATCACTAGTCAATTCATATAAGCGGTGTTGCTACACCTGCCGTCTCCCGTTCTAATTCATTGAGATAATCCATGGCAGCCTGATTATCAGCTCCGCACATCTCCTGCGAGGGCATTAAGCTGTCACAAACGCGAGGGCGCAATGTCGATCCGAAGAGCTTGCAGAGATTATCTTCTGTCAATTGAACACAACGGATTCCTGCAGGCTTTCCTCCCGGCATTCCCGGTATCGGTGATGAGATGGAGGGTGCGATACAGCAAGCACCACAGCCCAATCTGCAGTCCACTTTCAACTTTTCTTGATCAGACATGTTCTGCTTTTAGCTGTCTCTCCTGCTCCAGCGCTGCCTGAGCAAGTAGGTTCAGATAATTCCAAGGTCTGTCAAAGTGAGGTTGGAAGAAGAAATCCACATATGCAAGGTCTTCAATTGTCATCCTATTCTGAATAGCAAGAGACAATGTATTGGCAGACTGAGTAATATCATACTTGGACATAACCTGACCTCCGACAATCCGGTTGGAGCCTACCTCATATACCAATTGCATTAAAAGTTCTTCCGTTGTAGGCATGAATTCCGGACGATAATTATCCTTCACAATAACAGAACGCACCTTCAGACCAAAAAAGTCGGCACTACCAACCGTAACTCCGGTGGATCCGATATTGTAACCAAAGAGATGAAGTCCTGAGGTTGACTGCGTTCCGCGGTATTTTACCTTCGGCTCTGCTATGTTTTTTCCGATCAACATACCCATTCGGACTGCATTAGTAGCCAACGGAATGTATGCCTGACCTCCGTTCGGATTATAATGTACTGCACAGCTGTCACCGGCAGCAAAGATATCTGGATTGCTGCTTCTCATGTACTCATCTACCACGATCGCTCCATTAGGCAGCATGTCTACCTTGCCCTTGAGAAGCTCATTGTTCGGGCGAAAACCTACACATAGAATTACTAAATCCGTCTGATATTCACCCTTTGCTGTTACGACAGCCTTAACCTCGCCCTGTTCATTTGCAACAAAACGCTCTACTGACTGATTGAGTGCCAAGGAAATACCGCGATCCATAAGATCCTTTTCCAATACATCCGTAAATTCCTTGTCCAGATATTTATTCAGAATACGATCCAATCCATCAATTAAGGTTACCTCCTTACCGGATTCCCGGAAGGCTTCAACCAATTCGATGCCGATGTACCCTCCACCGACAATAACGACATTTTTTGCATCCTTCACCTTACTGATGATAACATTCGCCTGCTCATAATTCTTGCATAACAGAATATTTTTACTGTCTATTCCCGGAATGGGCGGAATAATCGGCCAGGATCCGGTGGTGTTCACCAGCTTATCATAGCTAACCTCCACCTCTTCACCGGTAATCAGATTCTCTGCGACCACCTTTTTTGCTTCTGTGTCGATGCTCTTAACATTATGTCTTATCTTGATTACTGCGCCTAAATTACCTAATTCATCAGGGCTTGAATAAAATAAACCGGTTGGATCCTTAACTACCCCTCCAACATATAAAGCAATACCACAGGATAAGAAAGAAATATTATCGTTTCGTTCAAAAACAGTTACTTCTGCCTCCGGGTTCTCTCTTAAGATTGTCTTGACCGCAGCGGTCCCCGCATGAGTACATCCAATTACAACTACCTTCATCATTCAACAGCTCCTTTTCAATCTGAACTCTATGTGTTATGAGGCACATAGGCATCTCTTGTATATTAAATAATACCTTATATAGTAAATATACTTACAATATTGTACAATCTTAATCTGCATAGAATGCGATAAGAATAGATATATATTAATAATCATTACTATTATTATACCCTATTATATATTAGGATTGTTCCAAAATATATAGTAAATATCCATCATTTGATAAACGAATATATCTATATCTTTTGTTACAATTACCTAATAAACAGACTTAACTCATTTATCTGCTATGAATTTCAACCCCTTCTTTCGATCATAGGCTTCATTAAATAAAGTCGCACCAAGAATTAGGATGCCTCCAAAGATCTGTAATAATGTCAACTTTTCACGGGTAAATAGCGCCGACATAAGTATCGCAGAGATTGGATCTATATAGCTAAGAACAGCCACTGTCTGTGCTTTAAGCAACTTCATCCCTGTGAAATACATCAAATAGGCTATGCCGGTGTGTAGTAATCCCATAATAATCAAAAATACAGCAGATCTCTTATCAATAGAAAATACATTGATCGTTTCCGTTACTAGAATATAAGGAAATAACACAATCGTAGCCGCACTAATTTGAATTAATGTTACTTCCAGGCCGGATAACCCTTTCAGATATTTATTGAGTATGACTACGCCGGCATATAATACCGCAGCAGCAAGACCGTAGCCAATCCCTATCATATGATTCTTTCCTTCACCTCCTCCTACTCCAACAATGAGAAACATTCCACCGAGTGCAGCAAGGATACATCCAACCTTAACTAGTGTTACTCTTTCCTTCAGCAATAATGGTGATAAAAGCACTACAATAACAGGAGCAAAGTAATAACTTAATGTAGCATTGGCAATCGAGGTGAATTTATAAGCCTCAAACATCAAAATCCAATTGAACCCGATCCCCGCTCCGGATATGATCAAAAGCAGCAGATTTGGTTTAATCTTCTGCCAGGACATCTTTTCCTTTAATGCTTTACTCGCAAGCAACAAGAATATACTTCCGATTACTCCTCTCGTCAATGCAATCTGCCCTGACGATAGCTGAATATTTCTTGATACAAGCCCTATACTTCCGAAAATCAACATAGCACTGAGATATATTAATTTTGATTTATTCATCTATGTCTCCTAAAGTACCTCCTGGTTCGCCTATTCTGCATCTTCGATGCAGCTCAAAATTCGGAAGAACAAGATGTTTGCTCCAATGGGCAAACTTCGCGGTTCTTCCCGTGTGAAGATGCTTTTTCTTCACACTAACCTTATTCTGCATCTTCGATGCAGCTCAAAATTCGGAAGAACAAGATGTTTGCTCCAATGGGCAAACTTCGCGGTTCTTCCCGTGTGAAGATGCTTTTTCTTCACACTAACCTTGATGTTGCTGTCTACGTTTTTTAATCTGTTTGCTGTTCGTTTTCTTACCTTGATTACTTCTTCGTCTTGTTCTCCTACGTCTCTTTCTTACCGTTATTCTTCGTATTATAAGCAGGATTAGGAGGAACAATACACCCGCGATGCAGTACACCGCTATTCCAATATGGTTCGGATTACGTAGGACTGCGATAATACTTTTATCATGATCAATCACCTTTCTCTTATGAGTTGCCCCATAATAAGCTGGTATCTGTGAAACCCCATTCACCTTGTCGAAGGATTTCAAATATTGAACAACAGCATACCATTCCTTCAATTCTCTCTTACCCTTGCTCGTTGTCTCATATATGATATGCTTCTCAAAATCGGTAATGGTATTACCTTCTTTATCCTTGGGTACAATAGACATCAAACCATAGGACTTGTCTCCGACGATGGAAAGCATCTGGGCAGAATAGAGATTGCATACTACCCGGTATAGCTTAGCATCTTCTATCTCTGTAAGAGAGCCATCCTCATTCACCAACTCTGCCTTCACCACTTTGTCAAAAATCAGCCTTTTGGGGTTAAAGGTAAAATTTACCCCTGACATATATAATTGTGCATCTGCCATCAGCGGAGTAATCGAGGCATCCACTTCACAGGCAGTCTTAAGCTCTTTTCCTGTTAAATATACACTGATTAGAGGATAACCAGGCTTTCCGTCAGCCCCTATCCCTAAAGAACTGATAGAGAAGGCATCGGCTGTCGTAACCTCTCCCGGGTAAATGGAATCCCGGATGGTCCCGCTAGGGACAATCGCCGCATCTACTGTAGTATAGTCCTCTCCCTCCGCCTTCTTAACAGCGTAAATATAAGCGTCGCTAATCAGATTACCAATCGTTGCTTCCCCATGGATCATAGCAAGCTCCTCCGGAGTCTGAAATTGTATAGTAGAGGTTGTCACTATTTCATCGTATTCCATAGCAAAGCTGTCAAAATAATTACGCTGAACATGCTCCTTATATTCTGTGACCATCGCCTTAATGGAGCTATCATCAGAGAGGCTATCATCTATGTGCTTCAGTTTATAGCTGTTCAGCTTCCAATTACCGGCTGTATCCGGGCTTAACTTAGCAATTCCAAGCTTCTTACCGTAACAGCCTACGCTTCCTATTACCGTATTACCGATTATCTTAGGCTCTGACAACGTAGTATGAGTATGTCCGCTGATGATGAAATCGATATCCGGAACTCCTTTCGCCAGAAGCTCGTCCTCTGATTCCTTCGCCCTTGCCTTCGTACCGGAGTGAGATAAGCACAGGATGAAATCCACCTTTTCCTTTTCCTTTAATATTTTTACTACCCTTTTTGCTTGCTCTATTTCATCTGAGAAGGTAACCTCTGACATCGGAGCCATGGACGCCGATTCCTCCCCCATAACCCCGAATATACCTACTTTATAGCCATTTCTCTCAAGCACGGTGTAATCAGATACTCCATACTTCTCCATTGCTGTTTTTAGATTAGTCAGACTGTCAGACATAGCTCCAGAATCATCCACTGGAAATGCAACATTCGATTGAACTATGAACGGAAGCTTCTTCCCGCTCCCTACAGCTGTAGTAAGATAGGCTGTTAAACCTCTGGGACGATAATCGAATTCATGATTACCCAGAGTGGTAACATCATACCCCATGGCCCCCAGCAGCACTAGGCTGGGTGCGTCAGTTTCGAATACAGTCTGGAATGGTGTACCCATGGAGAAATCTCCGCCGTCTGCCACAATGGCTCCTGGGTCAATCTCCTTTTCGGTATCGATCGCAGTTTTTAATCTGGCATATCCTCCATAGAAGGCCGCCTTACCATCCTCCATGGTCTGAAACGGTAGCAGATTATCGTGCAGATCATGGGTAAATAGTATCGTGATACCCTTTTCTTTCTTAGCAGCCTCTACGACCGGAGCCTTCGTTGTGAAAGGCAGCAAGGCTAGTACAACCGCTAATAATATGATGAAGCGGCGCTTTGATCTGAGGCCGAATTCCTTCCACACTCTTAACATACTCTTTCCCCCATCCTTCTTCCGTAATTCCACACGAAGCATTACATGCCTGCCCTCTGTGTTAGTTTTTTCCAAGTGTGTCTTCTGCACTTTGATTACTTAGGCATAAGTCTATAAGATAACGCTTAGCGGTATCCTATTCTATCAACTCTAACCTTATCTTAAAGCTTATGCTCCTGGTTGTCTCCATAGTATCGAATTGAATAATATAGCTGGATATCTCTTCATTAATACCGACAATCTTTCCGGTACCGAATACACTATGACGTATGGTATCTCCGATCTGAAGCCGGATGTTTTTTCCTGATATCCTTCGCTCATTCTGCTCAATATAGAAACAGGCATCACCGACCAGTCTCTCCTCCAGCTCCACAGTATAATTAAGGTATGCCTTCTCAACATTAAAGATAAAACGGGAGGGATAACGATAGGAGCCGTCATAATTAACCCCTTCCGCATCACTTAGGAACAAAGCACGTTCTGCTCTGGTATAAGCTACATAAGCGAGTCTTCGCTCCTCCTCCAGCTTATCCTCCGTATCCACATACTTACTGGGAAATATACCTTCGTTCAGGCCACAGACGAACACATATGGAAATTCCAATCCCTTGGCATTGTGAATGGTCATCATCTGAACCGCATCACTCTTCTCCTTCTGATCCAGATTCGTATATAAGGAGATCCTGTCCAGGTAATCGGGCAGGGAGCACTCCTCCCCGGCATCCCGTTCATATTCAAAGATAGACTGCTTCAATTCTGCCAAGTTATCTAATCGCTCCTGCTCTCCGTTGGTCCGAAGTAGTGCTTCATAACCGCTCTCATTTAAGATATTCGTGAGCAATTCCGATAATTTCATTGTCTCATATACAGCTCTCTGCTTCTCTATCAGTTGAATAAAGACCTTGGCCTGGGTCTTGGCAAACACCTCTTCATTCTGATTTTGCTGTATGGCCTGGTATAAGGTACAGTTATTCTTATCTGCATATTCCTTTAGATAAGCCATTCTTTTCTCGCCGATATTCCTCTTAGGCAGATTCACAATTCGTGTAAAGGAGATGTCATCTCCATTCGCTACCATGCGTAGATAGCATAAGACATCCTTAATCTCCTTCCGCTTATAGAATTCAATGCCTGAGTAAATGGTGTATTGAATCTTGCGCTTTATGAATACCTCTTCAAAGCTCCTTGAGATAAAATGAGATCGATATAAAATTGCGATATCCCGGAGCTTTCTTCCGCCTTCTACGATTGTAGCAATCTTACCGGCGATCCATTCTGCCTCCTCGCCTGTCGTCTTTGCATGGTGATAGATAACCGGAAGCTCGGTCTGATTGATTGCAATCAACTTCTTGTCTAATCTCTTCTTATTCTTCGTGATAAGAGAATTCGAAGCATTGATGATGTTTGGAGTGGAACGATAATTCTTATCCATTACGATTGTCTTAGCACTCGGATACTCCTTATCATAATTAAGAATATATTCTACTCTGGCACCTCTCCAGGAATAGATGGTCTGGTCAGGGTCTCCGACAATAAATAAATTATGATGGTAATCACTAAGTATTTGTGCCAGACGATATTGTCTCACATTCACATCCTGAAATTCATCAACCATGATGTATTCCAGACGCTGCTGCCATTTGCTGCGAATATCCTCATACTGTTCAAAGATATACAGGACGAAGTTAATCAAATCATCAAAATCCAGTGCGAAGCATTTCTTTTGTTCGTATAGATATCGATAGAATATTGCATCCTCCTGATTTTTCGCATGACGGAACTTATCCTTCAGCTCTTCATGATCCGTGTTCAGAAGATCAAGTATATACGACTCCCGATTCTTACGCTCTGTGAAACGATCAATCAGCGTCGGAAAGGTAAAGTTCTTCGAATTCAGCCCCATATCCTCAAAGATGGTATGTAGTATAGAATTCACATCCTCCGTATCCAGGATGATGAAATTCTTCGGATAATGTAAGACATGAATGTCCTCCTTCAGCACCTGCACACAAAAACCATGAAAGGTACTGATATAACCGGTATCATTATCTCCAATCATGCTGCGGATACGTCGTTTCATCTCATTGGCTGCTTTATTCGTAAAGGTCACACAGAGAATATTCGAAGTGGCGATTCCAAGTTCATTTACTAGATAAGCAAAGCGGTGGGTTAGGGCTCTCGTCTTGCCAGAACCTGCTCCTGCGATAACCCGCACATAACCCTCTGTGGTCGTCACAGCCTGTCTCTGCTCTTCATTCAATCCCTCTAATAGCTCCATATCCGTGCCTCCTATATCAGTAATCTTTATCTATTCATTCTAGCATACATACGTTCGTGCTTCAACCAAATTGTAAAGCTCAGTATCACATCCAAACAAGATAACATAAAAAGCCCAATCACGGGTACAGTCAATTCGTATCTCCGGATTGGGCTATATATTGATACTAATTAACACTCTATAGAGGTGTTACTATCTGGACAATTCCACTTGGCTTGTTAAATTCAAGAACAAGTATTTCTTGTGTTAGCTCACCGGTTATCTCATCGATAGCAAAGGCTACTACATTATTGGAAAACTGATTACAGATGATTAAATATTCATTTCGATCCGTCAAAATCATATGACGAGGATGCTTACCTGCACAGGAATAGTCTGTAATCCACTCTAATTTTCCCTCGGAATCTACAAGGAATTGGGTAATGGTATCTGCACCACGATTTGCTGCATATAAGTATCTACCGTCCTTTGAGATGCATAGGGTAGAACAATTACTTGTCCCCTGATAATTAGTCTGTAATGTCGATATCCGTTGTAGAAGCTTATTACCCTTACATTGATATACGAATATTTCATTGGAATATTCCGTGATCACATACAATAGGGTTTCATCTCCAGAGTAGACGGCGTGCCTTGGACCGACTCCCTCCGGCATAACAAATCTCTCGAATAAGACCGGTATACCATCCTTAAGCTCATAGGTGATAAGCTCATCGAGGGCAATGTTAACCGTTAACAGCTTGTCCTCCCTGGCATTCAGTAATACACAATGAGCTCGAGTTAATGATCTACCATTTGGCGACGGCTGAATTTCACTATAGATTATATTACCAAAGCGTTCCTCATCTACTCGAACCCCGAAGACCGTTCCCGTTGAGTAACAGGCGCCGTATAAGGTCCGATGCTTCGGTGAATAGGTAATATGACATAGGTTGCCACCTTCCAGCTTTTTGTGATCGAGGAGCGAATACACCTCATTACTTCTCTTCAATAAATAAATAATACAGTATTCGTCAATCTCTGTAACAGTAAAAAGATAATCATCCCATCGGCATACAAAACTGGCCTGTTCAATCTTAGTCTGCCAAAGCTTATGTACATTACCTTCCTTATCAAGTCGATAACCTGCTACCGTTTCCTCCATAGCTGTACCATATCCTGATATTACAAAATCGACTGTCCCGATCTGATCTCTTAATTCGTCCATTCATGACTCCTTTTACAATCGAATAACCATGCCTTTCTCATAACTACTCCTGGCAGATCATCTTTCTTTATAAAGATAGCTTTTATCGATCCCTTCAATGTTTAAAGAAGCTGATACAAATCCGTGAGACTATGTATCTCATAATCGACTTTAATCTCCGTTTCATTCTTTAGCAGGATGGGATTGTACCAACAGGTCTTAATTCCTGCATTGTTGCCGCCCTTAATATCGGAGGATAAAGAATCTCCGATGATTAGTGCCTTGTCTGCTTCAAAATCCGGTATTCTGCAAAAACAATAATCAAAATACTCCTTCATTGGCTTCTGATAACCAGTCGCCTCCGATACAAAGATCTGCTTCATATAACGGTCAAGTCCGGAATCCTTTAATCTTCTCATCTGAGTAGAGGTTACCCCATTTGTAACAATGTAAAGCTCATAACGAGAGTAAAGATACTCCACTACCTCTTTTGCATGAGGTATCATTATATGTTGCTGACCGAGAATGTCTTGATATACATCCTCAAACAAGATCCCGTCATCCGATATCCCAATCTCTTTAAATAAAAGCCCAAAGCGGGAATAGATTACCGCCTTTCGATCCATCAACCCTTGCTCATACTTCTTCCATAAGCCAATATTAATTCGTTCGTAGGTCCTTCGAACCTCCTCATTCAAGGGGTAACCGTGCTGTAAGAAAGCTAACTCCAGGGCAATCCTCTCACCGGCAGTGAAATCAAACAGTGTATTATCTGCGTCAAAAAGTAAGGTCTGAAACTGCTGCATGTTCTCTTCCTTTCTATTGTATATTCTTCTCCAAGTATATCCTTTGAAAGGAACTTAGTAAAGACTGATTTGATACATGTATTGCAGCTTCATTACAGGGTGCTAATGAGCATGATGATGTATTCCTGATATTTTCTTGAGAGTTATCAGCATATTCTAGGTAATCCCTCTCCGTAAAGGAGATCAATTCTTCTGCTTCCACCTAATCGGGTGGTCATGATTACCTTGTCACCTTCTGTAATCTCACCAAGAATAACTGCATTCTTTCCATATTTGCTGCGCTTCATTGCTTCCAAGGCTTGTTCTGCCTTCGCTTTCGGAACGACAGCCAACAGCTTACCCTCATTCGCCATATAGAGCGGATCAAGTCCGAGAATATCACAGAAGCCACGTATATGGCTGCTGATTGGTAATGCTGCCTCTTCGATTGCAACACCACAGTGAGAGCTATCCACTATCTCATTCAGAATAGTGGCTAAGCCACCTCGGGTGATATCTCTCATAAATCGGATCGGCACCTTTGACTCGATTAGTTCCTCAAGTATACTGGTTAAGGGAGCACAATCGCTCTTGATCTCATTTTCAATCCCCATACGCTGCGATAAAATGGCAGCATGATGCTCGCCCAGATTCCCTGATACCAGAATGCAGTCTCCCTTTCGGCAATTTGATACACTGATTCCGGACTTTACCACTTCTCCGATACCGGAGGTGTTGATATAAACTCCGCCATTTCCTTCGATTACCTTCGTATCGCCGGCTACAATTTTAATCCTTGCTTCTTTTGCCACTTTTGCCATGGACTTTGCAATCTCTTCAATTGTATCGACTGCTGTCCCTTCTTCAATAATGAAGGCAGCAGTCAGATATCTTGGCAGTGCGCCCATCATGGTCAAATCATTGACTGTGCCGCAGATTGCAAGCTTTCCGATATCTCCTCCCGGAAAGAATAGTGGGGTAACAACAAAGGAATCCGTGGTAAAGGCGATTTTTTCGGGAACCTTTAGTACTGCGGAATCCTCCAGCTTATTCAAAACCGGGTTATTAAAGTAATGTAGAAATATATCGTGAATCAAACTACTGGTCTGTGCGCCTCCGCTTCCATGTGACATTGTTATCTTCATGGTCTCATTCCTCCGTTCTTATACCAGATTCCACAGGCACCCTCCGTCGATACCATACAGGGACCGATGGCATTCACCGGTGTACAAACCTTATGAAATAATGGGCAATCCACCGGATAGATGCGTCCGAGGATGACATCTTTGCACCTGCAGCCCTTCGGTTCCTCTGTCTGTTCGTCGTAGAAAATGCTTCCCGCATCATAATTAATAAACTCTTTCCGAAGTCTGAGTCCGGAAGCTTTAATCCTGCCTATTTCCCGCCAATCCTCATCTACCGCCTCAAAATACATCGAGATAATCTCTCTGGCTCTCTCGTTTCCTTCTTCATCTACGACACTGGGATATAAATTCTTCACCCGATAAGAGTTATGCTTCATCTGATTAACAATCTCATAGACTGCCGCCAGTATATGCTCTCCCTCGAAGCCGGCTATAACAAAGGGCTTATGGTATTTGTGGACCAGCTCCTCATAAATCCTGCTTCCGGTGATTACACTGACATGACCGGGACACAAGAAGGCATCGATACCCTGCTCATTCTCACAGATGTAGGTCAGTGCCGGGAGAATCGTTTTGATGGAGGTGAGTAATCGTATGTTCTTTATATTCTGTTTAATCACTTCATCCATTATTAGTGCATAGATAGGTGTCGTTGTCTCAAAGCCTACCGCCGCTATGATAAACTGTGTCTTAGGTTCCTCCAACGCCAGACCGATGGCAGACAAAGGGGAATAAAGCATCCGAACCTTGCCTCCAGAGGCTTTTGCATCGGCCAGAGATAATTTACTGCCTCGAACCTTTAGCATATCCGCAAAGGTCAGAACGCAATAATTTTCTCTGAGCGAATACTCCACCAGCTTATCAATATAAAGGGCTGATGTAACGCAGACCGGACAGCCTGGTCCTGAGATTAGCTCCAGCTTTTCAGAGATTAAGCTTCGTACTCCATGCTTGAAAATGCTTGAGGTGTGGGTACCACAAACCTCCATTATTTTAATAGGCTTGCCATTATAATTCTTTAATTCCTCTATGATCTGATCCAGAGTAATCATATTAAAGTTCTCCCAGTTCTTGAAATAGCTCCAGAAGCTCTTCGGCTGCATCCTTCTTCATAACCTCTAATACACATCCGGCATGAAGCAGAACATAATCTCCGGGCTTAGCCGATACCAGTCTGATATCCGCTTCTGTTACATTTCCCATTACATTGATCTTTGCAGTGTTACCACTGATCTCGATTACCTTTCCAGGTACTGCTACACACATAACCAAACCCTTACCTTTCTATCTATCCTCTAGTAACCATCTGAGACCCAGATAGGTCTGTCCCAAGCTGATACCGCCATCTCCGGCGGGAACAGCAATATTTCTGTATATCATAAAATCTCTGTCACGTAATAATTGAAGAGCATTTTCCGTTAATATACTATTCACAAATACTCCTCCGCTAAGGATGACCTTAGAAAGGTGATACCGGCTTCGAATAAGCTCACAAACCGACTTGATCATTTCTGCAATGGCATAATGAAAGCCTAATGCGAGTGCTCGTACATCCTCCTGATCTCTTAAATGGCAAAGCTGCTCTAATAAGGGTTTCACATTGATATCGATTCCCTCAGCTTGCTGTGTAATAGCAAAAAAGAGTTTGATTGGAGATATCTCATTCTTAAGAGCCAGCACTGCCTCTTTCTCTAGTAAAGTGGCACACTCTCCTTCATAATTGTTATAATGTCCGATATCCAATATCGATGCTACCACGTCATATAATCTTCCCATACTGGAGGTCAGTATGCAATTCATATTCTGCTTCAGCGCAGCCTGTATTAAGTTGCTTCGTTCATCTTGAATATACTCTGTTAATCCAAGTTTGGCAAGATAACAGGTTGCTGTCTTCCTGGCATCCTTCATGGATTCATCCCCGCCAAGAATCGGAATATAGCTCAGATGAGCCACACGCTTAAATTCATTACCTTCGTAGAGAAAGAATTCTCCGCCCCAGATATTGCCATCCGTTCCATAGCCTGTTCCGTCAAAGGCTACTCCGATCACCGATTCTCGCAGGTTATGCTCCGCCATAACAGAAGCGATATGAGCATGATGATGCTGTACCTGAAGTATCGGTAATGAAAGCTCTTTCGTATATCTTGTGGAATGATAATTCGGATGTAGATCACAGACTGCTAAGGTTGGGGTAATCTGCAATAGCCTCTTCAAATCTTCAACCGACTGCTCATAATCCGAGATTACCGACATTTCCTCCAGATCCCCAAAGTATTGCGAAACAAAGGCTGCTCCCTCACGGTAGAGGCAAAAGGCTGCCTTAAGATCTCCTCCTGCAGCAAAAATCATATCCCCTGCGGACTCTTCCCCGATAAAAATCGGATAAGGAGCATAACCCCGACTTCTTCGGATCATCTGCGGTTTGTGGTCTATGATCCTTGCTACAGAATCATCCACGGAGCGTACAATTCTTCTCGTATGGTATAATACTCCCTGAAGAAATGGAGAGGATAATCGAAGTATCTTCTCATCCTCTTTGATGATGGGTTGGCCGGAGAGATTGGCACTGGTCATGATGAGAGGTCCGCATTCCTTCGTCAGCATCAGCTGTAAAGGAGTATAGGGAAGAAAGGCCCCAATATAGATACTGCCCTTATTTACGGAAGGTGCCAGTTCCTTCTTTGCAAAGAGCAGCACAATCGGACGAGCCATGGATAGCAGCAGCTTCTCTTCCTCTGCTGATACCTCGCAAAAGTCCTTTATCTGATTAATGTCAGGAAACATTACAGCAAAGGGTTTCTCCTCTCTGCCCTTGAGAAGTCTTAGGTTCCTAATGGTGTCCTCCGCAAAGGGCGAGCATACAAAGTGGTACCCCCCGATGCCTTTTACCGCAATAATCCCTCCGCCTTGTATAACCTGTACCGCCCTTCGAAAGGCTTCTTCTCTTAATACAGAATTATTGCTTCCTCTTTTATTTTTCTTATCGATATCCTTAAATGTATCTTTATCTTGTTTCTTACCATTATCCTTATCTTGCTTCCGGTCTTGATAAACCAGATAAGGGCCACAGTCATGACAGGAGATGGTCTGTGCATGATGCCTTCGGCTTCCAGAGGATTTGTACTCCTCCTCACAGGAGTGACACAGATCAAAATCAATCAATGTAGTCGTATTCCGATCGTAGGGCAGCTCTTCGATAATAGTATAACGGGGACCACAGGCTGTACAACTGATGAAGGGATTTTGATATCTTCGATTATTCGGATCCGTTAACTCCTTCTCACATTGAGAACAGACTGGCAGATCCGGAGGCAGGATACGTATTCCATCATTCGCACCACTTTTAAGGATAATAAAGTTCTCGTAGATTGTCTCTACCTCCGCTGATTGCAGGGATCGAGCCGGTTCTATCTCTATCCGGAGGATTTCATGGGCGCCTTCCTCTGTATCTCTTAGGTCAATTAAAAAATCCCTTATTCTTTCCTCTGAGGCTTGCGCAATAATTTCGACTGTGCCGCCAAGATTTCGAACCGTACCCTTAATTTCATGCTTTTGGGCAATATGATAAACAAGGGGTCGAAATCCAACCCCTTGCACCATTCCATAGACCATAATTCTATTTGTAATTAATTGATTTTTACTTTTATCCATTCTGCCACTTCATCATAACCTTCTTCCGTCTTACCGGATACCTTGATTACCGGTGCGGTTTTATTCAAAGCCCGCACACCTTTCATAAAGAATTCTTCATCAAAATCGATATAGGGTAACAGATCACATTTATTTAATAAGATAATATCTGCCTTCTCAAATGCCAGCGGATACTTATAAGGCTTATCGCTGCCCTCAGTTACAGTAGAGATCAACATCTTAGCATGCTCACCGATCATAAATTCCGCCGGACATACCAGATTACCGATATTCTCAATGAACAATACACCATCTCTTAGGTTAAGCTCATCCACTGCATTACCGATCAATGGGGAATCCAGATGACAGGCACCGCCGGTATTAATCTGGATTGCTTTAACTCCCAGACCCTGTAAGGTCTTGGTATCAAAATCCGCTTCAATATCGCCCTCTATGACATAGGGTGTAAGCTTACCGAGACGCTTTATAATCTGAATCAGAGAGGTGGTTTTCCCCGCACCCGGAGCACCCATAACATTGATAGCATAGATACCCTTTGTGGTTAACTCCTGATTAATCTTCGCTGCAACCTCATCGTTTTTATCATACACTGATTGCATGATTTCTATTTCTTTATTCTCAGACATAATAACCTCCAAACCAAACAGCAAATGACATTTGCCGTAAAATGCTTCATCAATACCTGATAATATAATAAAGAATTTCCAATGGAATTCATTATTATTTATCTTGGAATTCAGATTACAGAATTCTTTTTTCAGTTTACTGAATTCTTTTTCAAACTGTGATAGACTTAATATAAAATTCCTGTCCGATCTCAGTCGGGCTCCCCTCGCCATGACAGCTGGGACACTCGAAGGAATAGGGCTTCCTCTCAAAATATTCACCGCACTGGCGACAGCGAAGCTTCGGCTTCACCCGCTCGATATTCAGTATTGCTTTCTCGCAGAGACTACCAGAAGCGATGATTTCAAAATAAAGCTCGATGGAGCTGGCAACATAACCGCTGTAATCGCCGACCACAAGATTAATCACCTTAACCTCATCTGCTTTATTAGACGTAGCATATTCCTGTGCGATTTCTATGATGCGTTTTGTTATTGGGTATTCGTGCATTTGATATATTCATCCCTTACATTTCCAAACGACGGTTCTGTGTATTGATTTTCCATATGGAGACATTTTTTTGGACATACCTCACCGCAATAATTACATTGAATGCAAGACAGACGCTCGATACTCCAGGAAGCTGAAGCCTTATCTACCTTGATTGCTCCGGTTGGGCAGCGCCTCTGACACATACCGCAGAAGATACAATCGTCGATATCAATCCCAATTCTTCCTCTGGTACGTTCGAAATGTTCCTTCTTCTGAAGGGGATATTGTACCGTAAATGGTCCATGTAATAAATTATTAAAAAGGGTTTTGGTCATACTTAATATTGACATAATTACCTCAATTCCGCTGATCTGTCAGCGACAAATTATCGTTCCGTACAGCTGATACAGGGATCAATCGTAAGGATTAGGATTGGTACGTCCGCAAGTGAGCACCCCTTTAAGGTCTCAAGTAATGCCGGAACATTTGCAAAGGTAGGCGTTCTTACTCTCATACGATCAAGGAATTTTGTACCATTACCCTTTGCATAATAAACTACCTCCCCGCGTGGCTGTTCTATTCTGGTGAAATATTCTCCCTTCGGATTGCCGGTTACCTTAACCTTAATCTCTCCTTCGGGAATTAATTCTACACATTGCTTGATTAAGTCAATGGACTGGAATATCTCTTTAATTCTTACCTTGGTTCTCGCATAACAATCACCTTTGGTATCCGTAATCGGAGCAAAGCTCAACTTATCATAGGCAGCATAACCCTGCGTTCTCATATCCATTTCAATTCCGCTGGCTCTTGCCATCGGTCCTACCGCACCCAGATCAAAGGCTGCCTGCTTCGATAATATGCCAACTCCCTTGGTACGACTCTTCACTGAGGTATCACGAAGGAAGACCTTAGTTAAATCCTTTAATTCCTTATCCACCTGAGTTAGAATACCGACGATCTTCTGCAGAACATCTGCTGAGATATCCTTTCTGACTCCGCCGATATCACAGACCGAGAAGATAACTCTTCCACCCGTGGTCTCCTCGAAGATATCAAGAATCTGCTCCCTGATCTTCCAGGACTGCATGAAAAGGCTCTCAAAACCAAAGGCATCGGCTAATAGTCCCAACCACATAATATGACTATGCATTCGGGATAGCTCAGCCCAAATGGTTCGCAGGAATTTGGCACGTTCTGGTATCTCTACCTCCATGATACTCTCAATTGTCATACAATAACCCATTCCATGCATAAAGGAGCAAATACCACAGATTCGTTCTGCTACATAGGTGTATTGCTGATAATCCTTCTTTTCAACCAGTTTTTCCAATCCTCTGTGAATATATCCAATCTGGGGAATTGCTTCGATAACCTTCTCATCCTCCATCACCAAGTCCAGATGAATTGGCTCCGGAAGAACAGGATGCTGAGGTCCGAAAGGTATTACTGTTCTATTACCCATTATTCTCCCTCCTCTTTCCGAAACGGTGTCTTGACTGGTATTTTGTATAAGGAATTATTAAAATCAACAGCGATATCCTTAATCTTGACACCAAATAGCTCTTTGATTTCATTCTCATATAGAAAGGCAAAGGGATAGATAAAGCTGATGCTTGATATCTCATCCTCCAGCCCGATGTTAATGCGTAAATTCAGTAGTTCATAATCCTTATCAAAGGAATAGCTAAGCTCCATACCCTCCTTACAGGTACAGGTGATTGCCACCAGACGGTAGCCTTCATTCTTCAGATGAAGCACCTCAGCCAGCAATTCATTTGATGAGATCGTATTGATGCTCTGTTGACTCATACTTTACCTCCATGATGGCGCTCTGGGCCATCTCAAACAATACCCGTAGAAGTCTGATATAAATTTCTACCGGAATTCATTTCGGTGTTCTTCTTTGTGTGAAGATGCTTGTTCTTCACACTTTACACCCAAATTAGGTTGATAACGCCTATTTTTTACCGGACTTCTTACGGGCATACTCCTGTTTCTCTTCCAGAATTGACAAGGCTTTCACAACTCCGTCGATAATTGCTTCCGGACGGGCCGCGCAGCCCGGTACATATACATCCACCGGCAGCACCTTATCAACACCACCCACAACATTGTAGCACTCAGCGAAGATTCCCCCTGAGGTGGCGCATATTCCTACCGCTACCACAACCTTAGGTTCTGCCATCTGTTCATATAGCTGCTTCACTACCGGTATGTTCTGCTCGTTCACACTGCCGGTAATCAGTAAAATATCTGCGTGCTTGGGATTACCTGTATTGATTATGCCAAACCGTTCCACATCATATAAGGGCGTAAGGCAGGCCAACACCTCAATATCACATCCATTGCAGCTAGATCCATCATAGTGAAGTATCCATGGTGATTTTTTAACATATTTCATAACTGACTCCAATCCATAAAGGCGGTCATATATTCCGTCTACTCATAATTAAATAAATTTATAATGCCAGGTTTTATCTGAAATAAGATAAAATCAGTAAGTTTACAATTCCCATCATACCGGTTATAATCCATGCAGAGCTAAAGGCTTGTTGCCATTTTAATCTTGCAAATGCGTTATCAACAATAATTTCCAGTAAGTATACCAACCCGCAGGCTATAATCGCAATCAAATGACTGATTGGTGCTTCTGTAGCAAAAAACACATAAACAAGTGTTAAAGTAAAAATCACTTCAAACCAGTGAGTCACTTCAATTACAGCCAGATCCCTGCCGGAATACTCTGTAGTAATTCCCTTAACTATCTCCTGATGTCCGTGATGAGACATACTTAGATCAAAGGGCGATTTGCGCAGCTTAAAGGTGATGATAAACACAAAGCCAAGAAACACACCGGGAAGATACACAATCGCGGGAACCGAGTTGCTGATGATATCTTTTACAAAGAAGCTGTTATCCGCATAATAAAGACCTACACAAGTCAACAATACCATCGGCTCATAGGACATAATCTGTAACAACTCTCTCTCGGAACCTACAATACTATAAGGCGAATTGGAGGCATAGCCTCCGAGTACAAAAAAGATCGAACCTAGGGTTAAAGCAAATACTGCTAATAAGATGTCGCCACCGGTAAGTAGGATGGCCGTCGCAAAAATCGCAAAAACTAAGGATATATATACGAAGAAACGGTGCATCGAATTCACCTCGATGGATTCCTTCTGTACTAATTTTATTACATCATAGAAGGGCTGTAATAACGGAGGACCTTGTCTTCCCTGCATTCTTGCCGTAATAACTCGATCAATACCTGTCAACAGACCACCGACGAAGGGAGCTGCTATCACAAATCCAATGTTGATTAATATATTCATTACGCTGCTAAGCCTCCTATCAAAAGTATTACACCGGCTATGAGTAGTCCGATCGAAATAAGATTACTCCAAAGCGTAAGTCTCTTCACACCAAAATAGCTTTCCATATACCAGTTACGGAGCTCTACCTTACGGGTCACACCCATAGCGGCATGGAATTGTTCATTATCACCGACATTCTGCCCTGCCATATACATAGGAACCCTTCGGCGTTTATCCCCTTTATAAATAGGAATAAAGCTGATTGGTAATATCAGTAAGGCACTGAGCATATAAAGCATGATCTTAACATCATTGGTTCCGATCGGTACCAACGCTTCGGTATGATACATATAGGTCAAGAAGGGAATTAAGGCATACTTTGAAATCAACGGAAAACCAAAACAGGATAACACAACCAGAATAGCAAGTATGGTGATAGGTATCTCCTCATCCTTACGGAAGGTATGCTTCACGTGATTTTTCACATTTGCATTCGAAACCAACTTACCCATCCATTTTGCCCAATAAAACAAGGTCGCTGCACTACCGTAGGCAAGGATAATTACAATTAATATGTTATCCGAATCAACAAATGCCTTCATTGCAACCCATTTGGATACAAGCATACCGAAGGGAGCAAGAAACATTCCGGCAATACCGATCAACATATAAAGAGACAGCTTCCTGGATACGTCAAGTAAGATATCCATATCCTCTACATTCCTGCTACCGATTTGATGCTCTATAGAGCCGACACAGATGAACAGGAGTGATTTTGAGACGGAGTGGAATATTACCAGCAATATGGCAGCCCATAGCGATTCCTGAGTTCCAATGCTTGCACAGATCACAATTAAGCCAAGATTGGCAAGGGTGGAATAGGCAAGTATCTTCTTCGCATCACTTTGAGAAATAGCCATCAGGGAACATGCCAGGAAGGTAACTCCTCCGACTAATGTAACAATCTTTCCCACTGAGGTATCACCAAGCAAGGGGGACAGGCGGATAATCAAAAATACTCCTGCTTTCACCATGGTTGCTGAATGTAAAAGTGCGGAAGAAGGGGTAGGTGCGACCATCGCACCAAGCAGCCAGGACGAAAATGGTAACTGGGCTGACTTTGTTAATGCGGCAATTGATAATAAGAATACCGGGATCATAACCATCGCTTCCGGCTTCATGTCAACCAGGACAGATAATTCCAGCGTATTAAAATTCATACCGATAAAGACTATGGCCAATGCAAATGCCAATCCGCCGCCAAGATTAATCACTAGTGCATGGAAGGAATTCTTCCTTGCATCCTTTGTCTTCGTATAACCGATCAATAGGAAGGAACAAAGGGTAGTAATCTCCCAGCAGAAATACATCCAGGTAAGATTATTACTAAGAACTAAACCAAACATTGCTGAAAGAAATAAAAATAAAACGGAAAAGAAGAAGTTCTTTCTAACCGGATAATCATTATGATGATTATGATACCATTTCATATAACCAATGGCATAGATGCAGATCAAGCTGCCAACTATTCCAATGATTAATACCATAATGGCGGTTAGCTTATCAAATACGATACTGTTCTTAATCTCTATATCGTGCTTTTGCGAGAACTCAAACCACAGAATCAGAGGGGTTTGAATGGCCGAAAAAACAGATACAAAATACTTTTTGTTTTTAATACCAATAATGATAATAAATAAAGCAATGCCACCTTCTAGGAATGCGATTATGGTATCGATGATTTTCTCCTGAGGTAAATTGAAGGATATCCCTTTCTTAAAATACAGAAATACCACAACGATGGATAAAACAGCAGTGAAAACTGCACTAACTCTCACAATCATATCCCTGATTGGCTCTTTCTTAACAATTCTGATTAAAAGCGCCGCTATGATTGGAAATAGGATTAATAATGAAATTGCATACATACTCACGTCACCTTACTTAAGTTATTTGTAAAACATTAATGCGATGCATGGTTATTGGAAATACCAATACACTAATAAAAAAACAAAAAAAAACAGTGCTTAAGTGATACTCCTTCGCATCATTGAAAACCTTATGTATTATAGCACCATGTATTTTCATTGACAACTATAGTTATTTTATAAACAATAATACAATAACTAGTATTTTATGTAAATAATTGTAGGGGCCTTCAAATAATTCTTCCTTTAAGCATCTTATTCATCTCTAACTCCTTTTTATTCTATAATTCGATATCGCTATTCTACTACTTCTATAACCACATCTCAAGTTAATATCCTGTTAAGATTTCTACCAAACCAAGCAGCCTCTCTTATCATATCTTATTCATTTACATAACAGCTATTAACACATTCTTAGGTATTAAAAAAGAATAAACATGATTTTCGCCAGATTCTACTTGATAAACCGAATAATTGGTTATATAATGAGTAAAAATACAACATCAGCTATTGCTTGCAGGAATGATGTTGTCAATAAATGCGACTTGATAATCAGAGTATTTATCTGTACTTCAAGTCCTCAGCGATGATAAAAGCTACGATTTATATTTTTCTCCAGAGAGCCGGTGGCTGGTGTGAACCGGTGAAAGAATAAATCCTTCCACTTTTGGAGCTGTCGGTGATAAGCCGAAAGGTTAGTACCCTTTATCGTACTTACGAGGTGGCTGAATGACTATTCTTCAGCAATTTGGGTGGCAACGCGGATTCCTTTCGTCCCATGATTTGTATGGGTCATAGGGATTTTTTTTATTCTAAAAAATACTATCCCATACTGAGTTCCGTTTTATCTATATTCATAATAGTTGTATTTGTTAACTTATATGAATCGTGTATTCAAGATTACCTGTTTAATCACTTATTTGAGTGCCGAATTGGCAACAGAATGGAGGAAGTAATGTTAGATTTAAAATTTGTAAGAGAAAATCCTGAGGTTGTAAAACAAAATATTCGCAACAAATTTCAGGATAATAAGCTTCCCTTAGTGGATGAAGTAATCGCTCTCGATGTTGAGAGTCGAAATGCTAAGACCGAGGCGGATAATTTGAGATTTGAGAGAAATAAGATATCCAAGGAAATCGGTGCACTGATGGGCCAAGGTAAGAAAGCAGAGGCCGAGGATCTGAAAAAGCGTGTTACCGCTGATTCTGAGCGTCTTGCTGAATTAGAAGCAAAGGAAGCAGAGCTGGAAGAGAGAATTAAGAAGATCATGATGACCATCCCTAACATCATCGATCCCAGCGTTCCCATTGGTAAGGATGATAGCGAGAATGTCGAAGTGAAGCGTTACGGCGAGCCAGTTGTTCCCGATTTTGATATCCCTTATCACACCGAAATCATGGAGAAACTGAATGGCATTGATCTTGACAGCGCAAGAAAGGTTGCAGGTAACGGCTTCTATTATCTGATGGGAAATATCGCAAGATTACATTCCGCCGTTATCTCCTATGCAAGAGACTTTATGATTGACCGTGGTTTTACTTATTGTATTCCTCCTTACATGATTCGTAGTGAAGTTGTAACCGGTGTTATGAGCTTCGCTGAGATGGATGCCATGATGTATAAGATTGAGGGAGAAGATCTTTATCTGATTGGAACCAGCGAGCATTCTATGATAGGCAAATATATTGACACGATTGTGCAGGAGGACACTCTTCCCCATGCTTTGACCAGCTACTCTCCTTGCTTCCGTAAAGAAAAGGGAGCTCATGGTCTAGAGGAAAGAGGTGTATACCGTATCCATCAGTTCGAGAAGCAGGAAATGATCGTGGTATGCAAGCCTGAGGATAGCATGGCTTGGTTCGATAAGCTATGGCAGAATACCGTGGATCTCTTCAGAACGCTTGACATTCCGGTAAGAACCTTGGAGTGCTGCTCCGGTGACCTGGCCGACCTGAAGGTGAAGTCCATTGACGTTGAGGCATGGTCCCCAAGACAGAAGAAATATTTCGAGGTAGGCAGCTGCTCTAACCTCGGTGATGCTCAGGCTCGTCGTCTTAAAATCCGTGTTGTCGGCGAAGGCGGTAAGTATTTTGCTCACACCTTAAATAACACCGTTGTCGCTCCTCCCAGAATGCTGATTGCTTTTCTGGAGAACAACTTAAACGAAGACGGTTCCGTGAACATTCCTGTGGCATTACAGCCATACATGGGCGGACTTAAAGTAATGAAATAATTGAATAGGAAATGGCTTTCGCATAAAAGGTATTCGATTTAGAAAAAGGCAAACACCTTTTTTCTTATCTTGATACAATTTTGCGAAAGCCACTTCTTTTAATGATATCTTTATTATTAATATTTTAGTTGAGTTTTCCTTCAAATACCCAATAAGAGGGATGTGAAAGATGAAGCATTCTTAGTTTAGTCTACAAAGGACTCGACTGTTTCGGTATTGCGTAAGGGATACCCCTCTTGAAAGCGCTTCAATACCATTTTTATCTGAAATACATCCTCAGCACCGCTATTATTCAAACAGTCACCTCGCTTCCGGTAAATCCTCTTATTTCTTCTTGCTGTTACGACTTTCTTCCAACCGATAAATTACAATTTTACGTATCAGATCATATGGTATCGGCTGATTCAGCGGAAATTGCACCGAACCCTTCGCTCCCCTATACCTACTAAGCTCCTCCTGAAAGGCTTCAATCCCGCTTGGCGTTGGATAAAAGCCGATATGTTTTTGAAAGGCTGCAAAATGTACCAAATTTCCATTCAGATAATAGGTCGGCATCTGATAGCTTATTTTCTCAGTCGCTTCCGGAGCCAGTTCTCTGACTATTTCACGAATATTACTAAGAATGCTCTGTATCTCCGGTGGGAATGCTGCAATGTATTCGTCAATTGTTTTGTATTCACTCATAACTTATATCATCTCCTCTCTATTGGTTAATTATCCTTTGCATTATTACTAGGGCAAGCTTGTTGTATGTTCACTACGCTTACACTATATCATGAACGTGAAGCATGTTCATGATCTTTCGCTCCGCTCGCATACAATCAAGCAAGCTTGTTGTATGTTCACTACGCTTACCTATATCATGAAATGACCTACCAGCTTCTCCAGCTCCTGAGCAATTACCTGAAGTTGCTCGGCTGAACTGGATGTTTTTTCTATTGTGCTAAGCTGAAGCTCTAAGGAGGAGGCAATCTCCTGTGTAGATGAGGTGGTCTCTTCTGCTATTGCTGAGATACTCTCAATAGCACCTACCACTTCATTCTTATCTTTATTCACCTTATCGATACTGTCTATCATTATTTGAATTTCTTGAACGATTGTTGTGATCGATTTGTCAATCTGTAGGAATGCATTCCCCGTATCCTTGGATACTGCTGTTGTTCTATCAAGTACCTCTGAACCCTTAGTTACATATTCCTGTGCTTCCCTGATTGAACTGCTGACTTCATCAATTACCCGCTCAATACTTTCAACGGAGTTAGCCGTCTGATCCGACAGCTTACGAATTTCGCTGGCAACCACTGCAAAGCCTTTGCCTGTCTCTCCAGCTCTTGCACTTTCTATCATGGCATTCAGGGCAAGTAGCTTAGTCTGCTCCGATACGGTCTTTATAACATTGGTGATGTCAGCTATTGCCTCCGATTTATTTCCAAGCGTATCCACCATGTCTTTGATTTTAAAGGTTACTTCTTCATTCGCGGATACTGCGTCCAGAAGATCGTGAATGTTATGCATACCAGCTTCATTTGCCTTTTTGGTTTCATTGATACTGGATCTCATTCCATCTGCACGCCTAGTAATTGACGCAATCTCATTCGCAAGATTACTCAGGCGTTCATAGCCGTCAACTGAATTTGTTGCAAGAGCTGCTGAAGCCGTAGTTAATTCTCCGGAAGCTCTGGCAATTCCTTCAGCCATTTCTGTCGTCTCAGAACAAACCATTGATAACTCCTGAGAGCTCCGCGTCACCTTCCCTGCGCTTGTACTGATCTCACCGACCATCGAACGCAAGGTTTGCTGCATCTCACTCAGTGCATTACCCATCTCTCCGATCTCGTCCTTACGATCATTTGAAAAGCCCACAGTAAAATCGCCTTTCGAAAATGTCTTAAGACTGTTTGACATTAAGATAATTGGTTGTATGATACGTCTTGCCATAATCACACCGGATACGATTGCTATTACCATGATAATTAAGGATAAAATGATTGTTATTACTAAGGACTGCCTAATTTGATTGTTCATGCTTTTCAGAGATATCCCCAAATTCAAAGCACCTGAAATCTGCTCGGACAAAGCAAAGTCCGTAGATACATTATATACCTTTTCACCATTTGCAGTAGTAATAATTTGTCCCATGGTTGTCTGCTGTTCCAATACTTCACTAACATCTCCCTCTGAGGTTGCCGAAGATACTGCATCTGCTCCTGCACTTGTCGAATCCACAAGAATATCATTTGATACAATTACCTGAGCATTCTTATCGGAAAGAGATACGTACTCGAGGTTGCCATTACTCTCATCCTTCAGCTTACCAAAGATCTCCTGAAGTGTAGCTAAGCTGGTGACCTGTTCTTCTTTTATTTCACGTTTGATGTTCTGTATTAATGTAGTACCATCACTTTTCATCTGGTTTGTCACAGACAACTGAATTACATAGTATGATACACCGATTAAGGATGCACAGCATAATGCGATTAGCAATATGATTACCGCTAGCATTCTTTTAGTTAAAGATTTATACATCGGTTATTCCTCCTTTGATTTAAAGTAAATTGTCCTCATGACTTTAGAAAGTCCGGACAAATTCTTTTCATGAGCACTGTTTTCTTCTATCAGATGCGCGTTTATGATTATACAGTAATATCAATAAATAGTAAAGTATGTAACTATTACCATATATCACCAAACTAAGAATTAATTGGGTCATATAAAGTACGCCCTGCATAAGTGAACTTCGTTCACTTATGCAGGGCGCTTCTAACGTATAGGACGCTATTTCCTATACATTAAAAAAGTCGTGTAAGCTACATACGGCGCCTACACGACTTAATTCATATACATTAATTTATCAAATTATCTTGTTATCCTCACTACCTTAAAACCAATAATGTTAAATAATTTGCTATTCACTTCGTAAAGCATCAATGGGATTCAGCTTCGCTGCTTTATTAGCAGGCATATACCCAAAGGCAACACCAATCCCGGCAGAAACACAAAAAGCCAAAAGAATTGCTCCCATTGTCGGCGCTGCCTCAATACCAAAGGCACTACCCAGGGTCTTGGTCGCTATACTTCCGATTATGATACCAATGATACCTCCTGTGGTACTGATGGCAATTGCTTCGATTACGAACTGAGACATGATATCCCGTTTCTTCGCTCCCAGCGATTTACGGATACCGATTTCTTTCGTTCGTTCAACAACGGAGACCAGCATGATGTTCATAATTCCGATTCCGGCCACCAATAAGGAGATTCCGGCAATACCACCTAGAACCGCAGAGAGCATATTAGTCATGGTATTGATTGTATCCAATAGCTCTGTCATACTTGTAACGCGATACAATTCTTCATTCTTCATGATACTGTAGAGATAATTATCCAGTACCTCTTCCGCATACTCCATCTTATCCGTATCCGTCACCGCCAAGGTATAACTGGAGATCTTCGAGGATTTTGATAATCTGGTTGCCGTGGAGTAAGGGATATAGATCCGGTCATCCTTCGAATTTGCTTCCGAATCTGCTTGTTCTTCCTGAATTCCGACAATTCGAAATACCTTTCCACTGATTTTGATGGTATCTCCTAATCTTACCTTACCATCAAACAGTTCATCCACCACATACGTACCGATTACACAGGCTTCATAACGATTGGCAATATCAGCATAATGAATGAAACGACCGGAGGATAATTCCAATGCATTAATATCCATATAATCCTCTCCTACACCGATTACTGTGGTGGTCATAGAGCTACTGCCGTTTTTCACTGTATAACTTGCATTCACTGTAGGCGTGATACCTTGGAATATCTCATCATTTTCTTCAGCAAATGCGTACATCTCATCCACATCCACTTTACGGGTATCCGTACCGGTAATCGATACACTAATCATATTGGTACCCATTTCTGCAAAGGTATCCACTATATAATTAGTGACACCGGTCACAAGACCCAATAAGGTGATTACAGAGGCTACACCGATAATCATACCCAGCATAGTAAGAAAGGATCTCATTTTACTACCTAAGATACTTTTCAAAGCTAATTTAAACGCTTGATTGAATTTCATCTTACACCTGCTTCCTATACTCTTCGACAGAGCCATCAAAGGTTATTTTACCATCCTTTAAGGTAACGATTCGCTTTGCTTCCTCTGCAACAGAACGGTCATGTGTGATGAGTACAATGGTATTCCCTTCTTCATTCAACTGCTTAAGAAAGTCCAATAGCTCACGGCTTGTTTTAGAATCAAGGGCACCCGTCGGTTCATCCGCCAGAATCAATGAGGGTTTACCTACCAGAGCTCTTGCAACCGCACCTCTTTGCTGCTGACCACCGGATAACTGGTTCGGCATATTCCTCCATTTATCCTCTATTCCAACTCTTTTCAAAGCCTCCATTGCAAGCTGTCTACGTTCTTTTTTATGAACCCCGGCATACAACAAGGGGAGTTCTACATTCTCCAATAAATTCTGCTTTGTCAGTAGATTATACTGCTGAAAGATAAATCCAATAGTTCTATTTCGTACCTCAGCAAGAGCATCACTTTTCATCTTACTGACATCCTGCCCTTTCAATATATATTGGCCAGAGGTCGGAACATCCAATGCTCCAATGATATTCATTATGGTTGATTTTCCGCTTCCAGACTTACCGACGATAGCTACAAATTCTCCCTCCATTATGGTAAGATTGATGCCATCGTTAGCACGAACCTCCGTGCTTCCCATCTGATATATTTTGTGGATATCAATCAATTGTATCAAAGGTACTTGCGTTTTATCATATATCTGCTCACCATTCATACTAATCCTCCATTCTGCCGCAAACACGCGAATTCATGATTGAAAAACTTCGTTTTTCAATATGGGCGGCAGCACATAATTCATGACAATAGAAAGGTCGCGAAGCGTGCTTTCTATTGTATACTGGTTCCTCCTATTGTCTATTACCTGGGAACCCACTATTACCTCGAACTCTACCACCACTGGCATTACCACCACTAGGCATACCCCCACTTGGCATACCTCCACTTGGCATACCTCCACTTGGCATACCACCCTGGAAGCCCATGCCCGGCATCATCATTACTGCTTCTGATATTCTTCGAACATATACTTTCTCATCACCGTTCAAGCCACTTATGATTTCAACATAATCACCATCGGTGATACCTGTTTCTACTGTTACCTTTCTAAAGCCTGCCGGGACTTCTCCAACTGCCTCGGTTACTGATGTATCCTCTACATATACGACATTTCCTCGCATCAGAGCATCACTTGGAATAGCAATTACCTGCTCTGCCTTTTTGGTGATGATCTCACCGGTTACATTCATACCGGGTAATAAGTCTCCCGCTTCAACAATTTTAACAGTTACAGGATATTGAGTAACACCCTGACTGGTACTGCTTAACAAGCTGATATTAGTAACAATACCTTGAAAAGTGATATCTTCATAAGCATCCGCTACAATTTCAACCTCCTGGCCAACCTTAACCTTATTGACATCAAGCTCATCCACACTCATTTCAAAGGTTACGGCAGACAAATCATAGATGATGCATAAGGTGCTGTTCACACTGTTTGATTTTATGGTATCTCCAACAAGAGCCTCCTTGCTGACGATTTTACCAGAAATAGGAGCCTTAATGCTATAATCTGTTCTGTTATCAATTACATCCTGAAGCTTTGTTTTGGCATCTTCAATTGACTCCTGCGCATTCTCTACACTGTCCTTGGCGTTATCCACTGCATTCTGCGCATTTTTTAGCTTACTCTGGTAATTCTCCAGCTGGCTTTCTATTGATTTATCCGATAAAGAATAGATAACATCTCCTTCTTTGACCTTACTGCCCTCATCAATGAAGAGCTTTTCAATCTCGCCGGAGACCTCTGCCTTCAGTACCGTATCTGTTAATACACTAAAGGTTCCCTCAGCGCTGCTGTAATACTTACCGATTACCGCAGTTGCAGTAGTAGAAGCACTGAGCCCACCGGGATTCTGGACCTGAATGGTTACCTGGTTCACCAGACGGTTACCGGTTAATACTTCATCAATATTGCTAACCTTAGTAACAGAACCGATTAGTTCTTCTTCCGTCGCTTCTATTGTAATGATAGCTTTCTTACCCACAAGTGACTGATCCACCTCAGCAGCTGAAAACGGAATTGTAAGAAGCATCGAGCTATTATCATAAATCTGTGCAATCTGCGCACCTGCCTGTACAGTATCCCCTTCCTGGACATACAATGTCTTGATGATTCCGGCTTCTGTAGAGGTCATATTCGGATTGCCATATTTATTCTTTGCTTCTTCGTAATCCGCTTTTGCATCCTCGTAATCTGCAAGAGCATCCTCATAGCTATTCTGAGCCTTGGTTAGATTCTTTTCTGCCCTATTTACCGAGGTCTCAGCCGTATCAATCTCCGAATCAAGATTCTCGGTAGCTACCTGGTATAATACCTGACCTTCCTCAACAGTGTCACCTTCTTCAAAATTAGCAGCAATAATTTCTCCTTGCACCAAGGTAGTAACCTCATAGGTATTGAGAGGTGATATGGTTCCGGAGGAGGATAGCACATTCTGAATATCTCTAATTTCGACACTCGCTGTGTTGATTTCAACCTGCTCCTGTAATTTATTATTTAATTGTGACTTCATTCTCTGAATGATTATTTGCGCTCCTATTAAAAGAACTATGAGAATTACCACCCATATAATTACTTTCTTCCAACTAACTTTTCCTAGAAATCGTTTCATTTTTAGCCTCCATTACGGTGTTTTCGACATCATAAAATCTGATGAGAAGGACATCTTCCCTTCAGTCTTCCCAACATGATGCTGCTTTCCGGCATCACAAATAATAGTGTGAAGATGCTTTTTCACACTTCTTCCTTGCTCTATTTCGTAATGCTTTCCGCAACAATAACACGGATTCTACCGCCAAGGGTGATCGCTTTATCCCGATATGCGGTAACCTTGTATTTCGATAAATCCTTAATCTTATCCAGAGAAGTTTCTGTATATTTATCATCCGATAAATAATAAACACTCACTTTCTCAGCGATCGGATATTTCGTCGTTCCCGAGGTAATGGATGTCATTCCGATTGCTTCCGCTACCACACCATAAAGCTCGTAGGTTTTAATGATTTCATTATTCTCGTAGCTGAAACCGGTCGGTCCAACTGTCATAGACAATTTACTTAGATTTGAATTATTAAGTGTACCAGCTTTTCCGTCTATGATGTAAGCATAAGAGCTTGAATTATTGGCATAAGATATTCCGGTATAAATTCCATATGTATCAATATCACCAGTGGCATTAAATAAGATCAAATTCTCAATCTCACCGGCAACATTGGTATCATAATACATCAACACGCCATCAAGGAGTGTCATGTCAGAAAGTCGAGCCGGATACACTGATATATATTTCCCATTACTATAATCAAGAATTTTCACATCGGATGCTAATCTTTTACCAGATATAAAAGTACCGGTGCTATTAAAGGTCCCCCCCTGTAAGCTAGTGGAATTAATGTCTGCCTTGCTCACAGTTACTTTTCCATCCTCATATTTTACTACTATAATGTCATCTTCTATGAAATACAATTTACTGTCATCATAATCCTGTTCATATTGATTTCCTGCTGCATCCACAAAGGTGGCGTAGCTTGTATTAACATATATACCTTTAGCATCCTCCACTCGATGAACTCCAGTACTTAAGACAACACCTGCGATTGTCGTATTATATTGATTCTGGCTTAATACACCAGCAACTGTATTATTTTTACCAAGAAGCAGGGTCACAATATCCCCCTTTGATATCATACCGACGGAAGAGAAGTCCTGAGCTGCTTCACTTGTCTCAAAGTTATAGGTTCCTCCAGCAACGGTAACAGAAGTAGGATTGATTAGGTCTGGGCCGATGGCACTTAAGACTCCGGTTACTTTCTTATCATAAGCCCATATAATCTTTGAGTTTTCCGAATAATATAAAACATCATAATTATCAATGTCAGAGTAGGTTGATTTCACATCGTTTTTGTAGAAGGTGGCCTCCGCTATGGTAAAAGGAATCTTTGCAATCCAGTTATTACTTGCAATAATAGGGCCTTCTGTATTCGTATTCACGACGGAAAGATAATTCAGCTCGCCGCCCTCATCCAGGGAATACCCCAGAGTCTCGGCATACACTTTTCCCTCCTTGGTCTTCGCATTCAGTACATTATAAAAAAGATTGACGCAGTCAGTATAACCGATCTTAGCAGCCTTTTGTGTAATGGAGATATTTTTATTCAGCTTTTTCGATTTATACAGAGCCATCTTGTTTGCGGTTACATTCCCTGCAAAATCGTCATCAGTATAGCCTAATAGCTTTAGGACACCGGTTATCGCCTCTATTAGTGTTACGCCCTGATTCGGTTTAAAACTTCCATCAAGATAACCGTACATCCAGCCGTTCGATACTACTGTCTTTATGTATCCTGCCGCCCAATGCTTCTTGGAAACATCTCTGAACACAGATACATTGCTCGATACAGCTACTGCATCCTTGAGAGGAGACATATTTATAAGAAGCTGAGCATATTGTGCTCTTGTAATCTGAGCAACGTTTGTACCGATTACTCCTTTATCCGTTTCCATAATATCCAGTGCCTCGATTACTTTCCCAACATTCGTAGCGGCATACGCCTGTCTAAACCCAGACCCGGGAAATCCAGTTGTCAGCAGCATCACTGCAATCAACATAAAAGCTATTCCTTTTCGCATATTTCTTCTCCTTCTTAGTATAAAAGTGTCAGGCTGTACTTTTAATGCCCGGATAGCAAGTTGCGTTATAAAACTTCCCATAACACAAAAACTGCTATATCTACCAATAATTTTAAAATAAAAGAATGAATTTTTTGTGTCTTAATTGTGAGGAATTCGAGATATTTATAAAATAAGCATAAAAAATATATGGAATCGCAGCTGTCTTCTGATAAAATATCGTGCCACTTCCGGTAAGGGAACTATATAAAACCGGCCTCATCTCATGATAAAGAGGAAGCCGGCTTATCTCGATTGAAATAATATATAATGTAGATTAATTAAGAAATGAATAATACCATCAATAAGTTACCTTAAAACTGTTTATAGCGGATGGCAAAATTAAAGATATTTTTTTTGATGTGTTTTCGTCCATGCCCTTCTTTCGAATATAAATCGTACACCCGCTTGGCGCTACCGATTTGGAAATTGTCATTAGTGCAGAAGAAGTAACCGATTTCCAACTTGACCTCGCAAGATCAAGTTCTCTATCTTCCCTGACTATGGTATATTCATATATATTTGCAGCGGATGCCTTATTAAACTGCATTACTAGCTTTGAATTGACATAATAATAGGTAACATCACTGGTGCTTCCTCCAATTGTCGGCTTCTCTGCCTGACCCGGTATAATCAACTTCTGTGTCTTGGAAAAAGGCACATTCGCAGTTGCGGACTTTCTAATCAATAGGGTTACACTCTTTCCGCCATTTTCATAAAGAGCTTTTGGAGCGATATCTTCAATAGCCATAGCACCATCGCACTCTATCCAGAAATCACCATCAGCGTCATAATACTCCAAGGATTTCGTGGTATTTAAGGTTAATTTAGAGGAATTCACCTTAACAGTAGGTGCCGATGGCCTTGCAGGAATTGTAATTGAAATCTCCGCGCTCGGACGCATTCCCACATCACCTGAGCCGGTTCCAATCACCTGAGGTGTACGGAACAGAAGCTTCGCTCCTTTCGTACGCAGGTTCTCCATCGTTGTTAAAAAGCTCTTATAGCTCGTTGAGGTTTCCGTAAAACTAACCGTATTCCATTGATAATCCGTGGTCTTTCTCCATTCGAAATGGTCAGCTTCCTCCGCTTCAATAAAGGTAAATTCCCCTTCCACCTTATCATATTCAACGTTAATAGAAGAATTCTGCATCGGAAGAGTAATTGTTTTAACGGTCTTGACAATGTCACCTTTGAAATATAAGGTCACATCCGAGGTAGCGGATAACCAAGATATATCCAGAGTATATGCCTTTGCTGTATTGTCATATCCACCCTCAATCTCCGACCAGGTGGTGTTATCGGTTGAATAATACACAATGGTATTATTATTATTAAAGACCTGTAGTGATAAGTCTTCATAATTAATTGTACCAAAGGATATAGCTGCTGCTCCCGAAGCAAATGCATTACCGGCCGGTATGATCAGGAACATGATGCAGCATAAAGAGAATAGATAGCTTTTTTTGTTTTTCATTATAGTCTGCCCTCCAATAAACCTCGGTTACGATGCATTTAGGATGGTTAATTTGCAGCCTGTCCGAATCGTAAATCCATTACTTAATGTGATTACCACATTATTGGTAGTCGTTGAGTTGGTAGAAAGTTTATTTATCTTCGCATTTGACAGATAAATCGTTGCTTTTCCGCCTGATATCTTTGCCGAACCGAAGATAGAGGAACCACCCCAGGTCACGTCTGCTATACTTACACTATAATTATTGTCAAAAATATTTAATTCTAAAGTATAAGTGATTACTTCTTCAGTCACCGTAGTTTTACTGTTATCCGGATTGGTCACCACCTGGGTGTTTGTTTCCTTTAAGCTTCCCTCGGTAATCGACCAGGCAATGGGAGCATCCTTTAAGGTAGCTGTATTCGCCAACGTAATACTGATATCTTCATCCAAAACCTCATTAGTATTTAGATAAATCTCCAGTGGAGCCGCTTTATCCGTGATATCGATCAGGGGCGAACTCTCAAAGCCTGCCACATTTACTGTAACGGTTGCGGTCGCTATCGTATCACCTTCCGTGTTTACATAAGAGCCGTATACTACTGTATAATCCGTTCCCTGATTTAATAGATAATTGTCAAATTTCATCGAACTGATTGCCGTCGGGGTAGAGGTATATTTTCCTACCTCTGTGGTATCAATGACATAAACCGTACCAAGATCTAATCGGAATTTGAAGCTTGTAGCATCCTCATTGGCAGTGGATAAGTACACTCGCTTGAAGCTTGTCGTATAATCCTTCTCAGACGGATTTTTCACTGTTGTCTTTGGATAGAGATATAATAATATTCCTGCATTGGCAGTGCTGGTAATAACATCGGAATTTGCTAAGGTCAACTTTGCATATAGTAATTCCTCCGTAATATTATCAATACTTTCAGTGGAGGTTATACTGGTAGTAATTATGTATTTATCCGAATCGCTATTGCTGTTCGGGTTCTTTGCAACTGTACTCTTGCATGCTACCGAACCTTTATTAATACCATAGGTATCCAAGAAATTGATGGAGGATACTGTAGTTGAGGTAGCACTATATAAGCTAAAGGTCAGATAGCTGGAGGCCTTACTGGTCTTACATAGCCCTGCAGTTGTAATCAAGGTTGTTAATGTTGTCGGTGTCGGTGCTTCCGGATAGGTAATACCGGTTACCCCGGTAACATCAACCTCTGCAGAGGCAAGGGCGAAATCCGAGTTGTCCAATGTACCGGTTGATTTCTTTCGAACATAGATGCGACTGCCGGCCTTGATCGCCGTATTATCCAGATTGATTGCAGTACTAGAGGTAATCGCTGTCCAGACTGCTGTCTGATAATTCAAATCGCTTCCTTCCTTCACAATAGTATATTCAAAGGGCACCTTACTGTTGGCGGCTTTTACTTGTAATGATAGCGAGCTGGAGCTCGTATAGTTTAATGAGATTCCATAGGCCTCTATACTTGGAGGACCCTCCTGAACCGGTATTGTAATAGAAGCCGTCTTAGACATTAATGCAGTGCTTTTTGCATTGGTACGAAACTGCATTGTAATAGCAGAGGATGAAACAGAGTTTACATTATATAAGACACTCGGAGCAATATTTTTTAACAATAAATCCGAATTACTACTTACTGTAATCCATTCGGTAGCAGAACCATCCTTATTCACGGTGCGATAAGCCATTCCCTTTTTCACTTCAATACTGAATCTGGATCCATTGATCGTAATATTAGGAGCCGAGGGCTTCTTCGGGATGGTAATGGTGACCTCCTTACTAGGTCGAAATCCAACATTGTTAATGCCGGTTCCGTTCACAAGAGCAAGCCTGAAATAGACCGTCGCACCATTGGAATACAACAGACTTAATTCTGAAGCAATTGTATTGTTATCCACTGTTTTCCAGGTTGTACTGCCCTTCTTCCTCCATTCGACGCTTCGGTTTCCGGCATTCTTGAAGGATATTGTACCCTTAGTCTTATTAAAAGTAGCTTTAAAATTGGATGCCTGCTTTGGTATCGTAACAGAAACAACCGCAGTAGAGCTATTACCTTTGAAGTTCAAAACATAATTACTTGCTGCTGATATCCAGGAGATATCCATTGTAACTGTCTTATTACTTTGGATGGTACCGGGTACCTCCTCCCAGGTTCTTTTCAAAGAATCAGAGAAGTATACCGCTGTGTCCCCTTCGTTCAGCTGTAAGGTAATGGTACTATTTCGATAATTAATCTCCTTTACCTGGATGCTTGCCGCAGCTTGCGTCTGCTTTGGTATCAGAGATATTAATACCAGCATCAAAATAAGAGCTGAAGTTAACCCCAAAATCCTGCGAATTTCTGTCGCCTTGTTTTTGCCTATACGCATATTTCTTCCTTAACCTTTCTTTTATCCGATATAATATTGTACCTCCCTGTACTTACCTATCCTATTGTAATACATTTCTTTCCTTAGAACAAGTGTCTACCGACCTAGGCGGACTATTCTATTGTCTAAAGAAATCCATCATCTTATATTATATCGGCAATTCCGCCATATCTTGTGACCATTTTGCCGATTCTTTATAAAATCTTAAGATATTTAATGATGTGGATTACTATTTGCCTTTATTTCAACATAAAAAAACGTTGGATATCATCCAACGGCACATTTTGACAACAGAGTAGAAAGCTCTGATATCTTTGATTTCAAATTGTATATATATCATATCCTACAAATGCCAAAATGTCAAGAAACAAATAGGAAAAATTAGATATAAGGAGCTTAAACATCCTAATGACTATCTTAATAATCTGAACTTGATTCTTCAATTTTACAAATTCACATATTGATTCTAGAATAGATAAGCAACTCGCTGTAAATCAATCTGGAAGAAGAGGTGTTAGCTATCCTGACAATCAAATTAAAGCAATTCTTTCCTTCAATAAAAGCATACCTTTCCATATTCCGTATAAAGACGGCAGAAGGCTTTCAATATCGTATCGCCGCATTTGCCGGAGCCACAATCAGCATCTTCTGGGTGTATATCGAGATTGTAGTATGCTCCGTCTTCTATCATTACTCCGATCGCCCCCTTTCAGGCATATCTGCTGGCCTAACCCTTCCGGAGCTGATCACTTATATCTGGCTCGCGCAGATCATGTTCTTAATACAGCCTACGAGTATTGATAGTGATATACTTAGCAAGATACAAAGCGGTGATGTATCCCTCGAGCTGTGCCGCCCCCTAGATCTCTATCAGCATTGGTTTGCCAAGGTAGCCGCCGGAAGATTAGTACCCCTGTTTTGGCGGGGCTCCATCATACTAATCGTTGGATTGCTGATGCCTGCCTCCTATCGGCTGATGCCTCCCCACTCCTTAGCTGCTATGCTCTGTACCCTGCTTTCTGTCTTTAGTGCGTTCCTGCTTTGTTCCGCTTACGGAACTCTAGTCTGTGTGATTCGATTGAGCGTTCCATGGGGCGATGGACCCACCTATCTGATTATGTTAGTCGGCAGTGTTCTTTCCGGCAGTTATCTTCCATTACAGCTTTGGCCTGATTTTCTTCAACCTTTTTTATTGCTACAGCCCTTCGCCGGCTATCTGGATATTCCGCTGCGATTCTATCTGGGAACCTTGTCTCCAAACAGTATTCTCTGGGCAGGAGGCTTGCAGCTGACCTGGTCATTGGTGTTCATAATACTTGGCAGGCTTCTTTTAGCTAGAAAAATAAACCGGCTTATCATCCAAGGCGGATAATGAGCCGGTAATAGAAAGGATTTTTTATGCAATCAGATTTTATATTATACTGGAAATATATTAAGATGAATTTCTTATCCGGTCTGCAATACCGGGGTTGGCCGATTATGATATTTCAAGTGTTTTTTGTGGTAATAACCGATCCGATCAGCCTTATTTTCATGTTCTCGCGCTTTGGCAACATCGGGACCTGGTCGGTCGAAAAAATATTATTCATTTATGCCTTGGCCGTTACCAGCTTTGGTCTCGCCGAAACCTTCTTCCGAGGTTTTGATTATTTTCCCTGGAGAATGATTCGCTCCGGAGACTTTGACCGTGTACTGCTTCGTCCCAGGTCACTTGTAGTACAAGTTGCCGGCAGCTATTTTCATATTCACCGATTGGCAAGGGTGATCAGCGGCTGCTGTGCCATGGCTTGGTGCGTAAACAAAATGAATCTCTCCTTAAATCTAGTGGATGTAATCACTCTGCTCCTTGCATTGTTTGGTGGCTTCTTAATCTATTCGGGTGTCTTCATCTTCACCTCAGGCATTGCCTTCTTTACGATTAAAGCCCTGGATTGGATCTATATCTTTACTAATGCAAGCTACCAGATAACCCGCTGTCCCATTGAGTACATGCCAAGACCCTTGCGTTACCTCTTTACCTTTTTTGTTCCGATGTTGCTTATCAGCTATTATCCCGCTGCAGCCATCTGTGGCTGGGGTGAACCTTATTATATGGCATTTCTGTCCCTTCCGGCCAGTATTGTGTTTTTACAGTTATCTCTCGCTGTCTGGCGCTTTGGAGTACGTCATTATCAAAGTACCGGCAGTTAATAGGTGAGAACTAATGAATAGCGTAACCCTTAATACAGATAGGCTGAGGCTGTTCAAAGCCAACATTGAGCTTTTGTTCCAGTAGCAGTTCATCACCTCTAAATTGAATTTGATAATTATTAGCAAAGGGCATCTGAATCAGGCTTCCCTTTATTATTAAGACCGTATCATCCTCCCAGCTACCACTTAAGGCTACAGGCTCCGGATTACCTTCTAAGATAAAGGTGCCCATAGTCCAGTGTCCAATCCCAACCTCGTACACATGCCTCTGCCCATCCTCGGTAATACTCATGCTAATCCTTCCAGAATGAAAAGAAAAAGCGATTTCTTCTATTTTGAAAGGATTGGGCTCCATTTTGTAGCTCTTTCCTTGAATACTACTCTCCATAGAAGATTTTTCCTTGCCTTCCGGTAATAAAAGCCGTAAAGAAGTCAGTTTATTCTTCAGTCTTTCATAAGCCTCCGTTTCAGGCAGTGCTTTCTCTGTAAAGCCAGGTAATAGCTTGTTCCATACAAGCTCCAACGGCTTCTGCATATCCTTCATACCACCGGTAATGGCTAATACCGCATCCACCTCCGGCATTGCAATACAGTATTGCCCAAAGGCTCCGTCCCCACGGTAAGCATTATGCCTACAACGCCAGAACTGATATCCATAGCCCTGTCCCCAATCACCTGACCCATTGGACGAATTATCACTTTGAATGCCGGTGGCTTCCCTTATCCATTCCTCACTAAGCAGCTGCTTGCTATTTAACTTTCCCTTTGATAAATACAACTGACCGAATTTTGCGATATCCTCCGTCTTCACTCTTAAACCAAAGCCTCCAGTATTATAGCCCATTGGACAGGTCTCCCAAACTGCTCCTGAGATAGCAAGCGGTTTAAAAAGCCTCGGCTGTAGATACTCAATCAGCTTCTCTCCGGTAATCTTCTGCAAAATCACAGACAACAGGTAGGTGGCACCAGTGTTATAAAGGAAATGGGTTCCAGGCTCCTTCTCCACTGGAACACTAAAGAAAGCTTTCACCCAGTTACCATCCTCTCTACGGAAAAAGAAATCCGTAGTATCAACAATATGACCGGTATTCATGGATAATAGATGCTTTATTCTCATTTTTGACAAGTTTAAATCAGGTTTCGGACATTCCTCCTTAAAATAGGATATCACAGTATCCTCAACCGATAACAATCCCTCCTGAACCGCAAACCCAATAGCAGTTGATGTAAAGCTTTTACTCAAAGAGAAAAGTAAGTGAGGATCATTGCTCTTATAGGGCTCCCACCAGCCTTCCGCAATCACAAAACCATGTCTTAGAAGCATGAAGCTATGAAAATCCTGGCCCATATCAGTAGTTCTGATTTTCTCAGCCTCCATGATGAAATCCAGTATTGCTTCCGATTTTACCCCCTGTAATTCAGGTGTTGATCTTTCTAATTGATATAAATCGTTCATACCTGCCTTCCCTTCTTTCCGTGTTTAAAGATTTAGTAATTACCTTAATTATACATCTTAATCTTTGGAAAAGCTATGCAGTTTTTCAGAACAGATGGTGTTCCCTTTCGCTACCATAGTCGTTTCTGTCCTATCTGCAGTAGCTTTTCCAGAATATTATATCGAAAAAGAAGTAAAGATTGTAGAATGGTAAATTATGCTATATAATTAGTATATATTCTCCAAATTAAAGAAAATTATTGAAGAGAACGTCTTAGTCTAATGAAAGCATTACAGATATTGTCGAACATTGAAAACCAATTTATTAAAATTCAGGAACGGATCGAGAATATTGCAAGCATATCCGAGGAGCATTCTGCTTCCAATGAAGAAATTCTTGCCACGATAGAGAACCAAAACAACGATATAGTCGCCATTAATACTTCCATACAGGAGATAAAGGAAATGTCCAGGGTACTGAATGATCTGATGCACCGTTAAATGAGCAAAATAAGGATATAGTAGATTATTATGAAATAATACATATGGAGGATTCAAAGGGTGAGTGAACGAGACATGCGAATCTTATTGCAAAACGGTTTCATTGTGGATGGAACCGGTAAAAAGGGCTATCAAGGTAATCTCTTAATCGAAGCCGGATTGATTAAAGAGATATCAGAAAAGGATATTAAGACTGATTGCGAGGCAATCGATTGTACCGGTAAGGTAATATCTCCAGGCTTTATTGATATGCATTCCCATAATGACTGGTTTCTTCCTACTGAAACTACAGATAACTTTACTGCCCCCTTTACACAGCAGGGAATCACTACCTTTGTGGCTGGGAACTGTGGCTTTAGCGCAGCAGGCTTTAGAAAGAACAGTCAGTATCTCGACAAAATACTTTCCAATCCCTTTCAATCCTCAGGGATCAATATCACATGGTCATCCATGCGAGAGTATTTCGATGTATTAAAGGATAATAAACTTACTAATAATGTAGCAACTCTAGTAGGTCATGGTTCCGTCAGAGCATCGATAAAGGGTTACGATCCGTCACCCTTGACAAAAGAGGAACAGAAGGAGCTTCTGGAGCATCTGGATGAAGCGATGGAACAGGGAGCCCGAGGTGTATCACTCGGCTTGCAGTATGAGCCGGGAATTTTCTCTTCAACAGAAGAAATCAAGGAGATTGCTAAGCTTGTCAAAAAGAAGGACAAACTGCTTACTGTACATTCCAGAGCCTCCTCTGCTTTGTCGGGAACCTATCCTCTCAAGCTGTTCGGTACGCCCCACAATATACTGGCGCTGGAGGAAATGATAAATGTTGCGAAGGAAACCGGTGTCAAGCTGCAATATTCCCACTTATTATTCGTTGGAACAAGAACTTGGAAGTCCTTTGATAAAACAATGGATATTATCGATAGGGCAATTGCCGAGGGAGTTGATCTTATGTTTGACACCTATGCCTACAGCTGCGGGGCTTCGGTAATATCAGTAATACTTCCCGAATGGTTTATGGCAAAGGTTCCTGAAGCCTATGAGAATAAAAAGGATTTGTCAAAGCTCAAATTCGAATTGAACTTAATTGAAAAGCTTCTTGGTTTTGGTTATGGAGATATCCAGATTTCATACATTGACCATCCTGAATTAAGCAAATATATAGGAAGATTTATCTCCGATATAGCAAAGGAATGGAAGCGAACCCCTTTTGAAACATACATAGAGTTTGCAAAAAAAAGTAATGGAAAAGCCCGGGTAATGCAGTATAAGTACAGTAGTCCCAAGATGATAGAAGAATTTATGAAGCATCCTGCATCTATCTTTATGACGGATGCTTGGATCGAGACGATGGGATCACAAAACCAGTCCTGTTTTGGTTGCTTCCCCAAATTCCTACAGCTTGCCAGGGACAAGAAGATGATTACCTTGGAGGAAGCAATCTATAAGATGACCCTTGCGGCTGCGACACGTGCCGAGCTTAAGGACAGAGGTGTTCTAAAGACAGGTGTGGCAGCCGATATTACGGTATTTGACTGGACGAACATAAGCGATAATACCAGTGAAACTAAGACTGATAACGCACCTTCCGGAATAGAACATGTTTTTATAAATGGAATACAGGTTCTGAAAAACGGTCAGTTAATAAGTGGTCTTCGCCCTGGGGTTGTCCTATAATTGAAACCGGTATGCATACTTCCATTTGATAATCGCCTCTACACCTAGCTAGCCTAACATTCATATTATAGGTAACAGCTCCTATATGATAAAAGAGCCTGTCATATCAGTGTGACAGGCTCTTTTATAATTCAATTGGAATTAATTTCATAGTCATTCCTGTAAGGTATCTCCATTTTATAAGGTAAGTTTATTGCGAAGTCTTCCCCATATATAGCTTTGAAAATAACGATAAGCCATATCATAAACAAACAATACTGCCTGACCTGCCAACAGCATAATGACGATAATCATTGGATTAATCTCTCCCTGGTAAATTAACTTCGGGAGAAACAAAACCATCGGTATATACATTACATTAAATGTGATATATTTTATCAGCCAGTATAGCTTCGCCCTGCTCCGGTTACCCTTCCAATTCGCAAGACGGTCAAAGGAGAATTCTATCACCAGAATGTAGAAGCCCATGACCGCAAAAGTGATACAGTAAAGCTTATTTGGAGCCAATATAAGTCCTAAAAGAATAGCACCAAGATAAAAACCTGTTCCATAACGGATACTGCTTTCCCGAACTGCAATTCCCACGCCGTAAGAAGCTGCTCCTAAGAGAAATAAGGTATTGAATTCTATGATACCGCTCAAAGCAATGAGTAATACGGTTACTGCCAGAAGTAAGCCGAGAAATGCCATTTTCTTCGCATTTAGCAGCATGAAATCAAATCTCCTCCCATACATTCACATAAGGTATCCGCACACCATAAATCACAGCACAGATTACCGGCATTGTAACCGCCTCCGGTATTGTTATAACGTGTACTGCTATATCTTTGGTTCTGCCATTGAAGCTGATTAAAAAAATTAGTATATTCCGGATTGTTCGGCTCCATATTCATAGCCTGAGAAATATGCTCATTTGCCATAACATTGTTCCCAATTCCGGCATTCGCGATTGCACTGTAATAGTACCATCTGGCGCTATGGTTAGCTATCCCGGCTAATACATTCAGGGCTTCCCGATACCGACGGGCATTCAGATAATTTGCTGCCGCATTCATCTGGGCATTGTCACCGTCTGAGCTACTGCTATAGCTGGTCTGACCGTAATTAGAATACCCTGAACTATATGGATTACTGCCGTTCTCCCGCTCCTTCATGATCTGATCATAGGCTTCTTGAACTTCCTTGAACTTCTCCTCAGCCAGCTCTGCCAGCGGATTATTGACATAGGAATCCGGATGATATTTCCGGCTTAGCTCTCGATAAGCCTTCTTAATTTCCTCATTCGATGCACTGGGCGATACTTCAAGTAACTTATAGGGATTCGTTATCATGTTCTTGTTCCTTCCTTATACTTCTCTCTTTTTGTATTTGGTCAAATTTAGTCCATACTCCGTCATAAAGAATATTACGAAGTATATCGATATCCAGCAGACAGGGAAGCTTCTCCAGTTCCTTCGTACACTGAGCCATCATCATAGTCAATATACTCTTACACTCCTCATCGATGGCTGCTTTCCCTTTATACGATAAAAACGGATTATAGCTGTTATGCTTTCTATCCCTCTCCATATCATCATATGCGTCCAGAATATAGATATACTTACCAAGGTAAAACCCAATCATTCGAAGGCTTTTTTCCCACCTGTCTTCACGGTATACGAATAGCTCTGCCATCAATTCTCCAAAGCATCGGGAAACCAGATCAATATTTGTCTCTCCCCGACTCTCGCAATCTTGAAGCTGTCTAAGACTCTCCTGAATCGCCTTACATTGTCTTGGATATTGGTTGTTAATTCTCTTATAATGCCTTTTAAGCGCGCTTGCTCCGGCTAATCCGGCAATATTCTTCTCATCCTGCCAGTCATCCATCAGGTGATGGTAGGTCAGGGCTATGTTCATATCTGCCACATAATGTGTAATCTCATTCACTAAGGTGTCATGCTTTTTCACCGGGTGAACGATACATCGGTTTTGAAGCTTTGTCGTCTCACTCTCATATAGCGAGGTCAATAATAAGATTAGAAAGGTCATGTCGTAGGATAATGTCATCTGACCAAATCGTCCATACTTATCCTTTAAAGTCTTACATAAGCCGCAATAATATGCTTTATACTTATAAAAATCCTTCATTTTCAATTCGGGCTTATATACGTTGACATATCCAAACATATCTCCTCCATACGGTTACCACAGCGGATCTCCAATAAAAATTTCCTAGAATTTTATCAGTATAGCATAGATTTTTCATAAGTAAAATGGTTATGGTGAAAGTCACAGAAATTTAATAAATCCTTTATAAAATTGAATTCTAAGCTCTTCTCTTAACCCATAGAAAACCAAAGGCAGCACCGCATAAACCACCAGCGATATGGGCAGCATGTGCTATCCCGTCAGAGGCACCCAGACTATCGGTAAGCTCTCCTCCCAGATACACAATTACTACTAGAATTAAAGTTAAAGGTATCTTACCATTCTGCATCCCTGCAGCCGAGGACAATACAATCATCATGAATACAATACCACTGGCACCAAGAAGAGCTGCATTCGGATAGAATACCATATAAATCAGGCCGGATATAACCGCTGTTACGGCGAACATTTTCAGTAACGCTTTTGAACCATATTTTTCTTCCAGCAAGGGTCCCAACACAAGAAATAATACCATATTGCCAGCATAATGTCCCCAATCTGCATGTCCCAGAACATGGCCGAATAATCTAACATAAGTAAGCGGATCCGTAAGGGGGGATGGATAGGTGCAAAAAAGCAAGGTTGTAGATACATTCTTCGTTGCGTATCCAAGCAACACGGCAAGGAAGGACAGAAATGCAAAGGTTAGTGTTACCGGCGAATTATATTGTATAATTCCAAGGGATTTCATAGTAGTTCTCTTCTTCATTGTTTTCCTCTTTACATAATTTATTTGTTATCCTGATCAGCTGAAATATTTAGAAACCGGAGGAACCACGCGTTCAAAATTTCAACTAAAATGACCAAATCCTTTCTATTATTTATTATACCATTATTTCGCCGTTGATACGAATATTTTTGTTGATTTAATCCGCAGCGCCGCATCAAAATAAATATAATGATCATCGATATGTAGATCGTTCATGCTACTGGGCAGAATCAGAAGAGGATGTTCCAAAAGCAATCATATACATGCTCCGTAGGGATATGAACCACGAAGTATAATAAATTCAGCTTTGAAACATCCATTCTTCTTCCGTTAACTATGTCAGAAATAATATAATAACAATATTACATTATTCTATTATTGATTCATAATAATCTGTGATTCCTTCATTTTTAAAGTAAAGGGTACCTCAAGCATCGTAGCTGCAACTATAATCAGCATCGGGAGACGAACGGAACCGGAGGCTTTGCCAATCTCTTCAAATAATACGACAAATAAAGAGCCCGATATCTGTCCCATGAGTAGAATAAGTCCGAAGGAGGTTCCTTCCTTCACCGGGTAGGCCACCTCAGCACCGTGCTGGAACAGAATCGGTGCTACCCCCATGACCATAAAGCCTGCAACAGCAGACACCAAAGTAACTACCGTAACCCCATTCAGATATGTTAATCCAAGATAGAGTGGAACCAATAGAGCAATTGCAGCTATAAACAGCGGTGTCCTACGACGAAGCTTATCTGAGATAATCGGCAGTATTACTGCCCCCAGTACACCGGCTACCACGAATACTGCACCAACCAGTCCTGCTTCTTCCATGGTCATTCCTCGAGGTTTAAGAATGGGCTCAATCAAGGTAAGTAATGTATTAAAAATACCCATGGATATGAATACAATTACCAATACATAGATGAAGTTCCGATTTCGAAACAGCTTCAGCATGGATGTAATACTGATATCCTCTTTCATTGCCTCCGGTCCGGGAGCTGTTACAGGACGTTCCCTTGTAAATGCAATTGCAATAACACAACAGATGCAGCCTATAACCGCATATATCTGATATACTGTAGGAATACCATTCTTCTGTACCAGGATCGGTGATAATACCATAGCAGCTACAAATCCGAGGTACTGCGCCATTGTGAGTATTCCCGATGCAATAGAACGCTCACTGACCGGGAACCAATTCGCCGGCACCTTGGTTGAGATATTAAGTAAGAAGGGTTGCCCGGCAGCAATCAAGAATTGACAAAGTAGAGCAATCATATAATGATCGGCAAACAACATTCGAAAGGTACCAAACACTGCTGTAATGATGGCTCCAATGGTTAATGATTGTCTAAACCCATATTTATCGATTACCCAGGAAGCCGGGAAAGTGAAGATAATATACATTATCATATAACTCGTACTAAACATAGAAATTTCCAAACTCCCGACTCCATAATACTGCTCTGCCATACTTGAAATCGGTGCTAAGGTCAGCCAGAACATCTCAGTACAAAGTATCATCGGGACAATGGCTGCAAGAATAACCCATCGATATCCAAAAACCCTGTATCGCTCTTCCACCTTTACGATCCTCCTGTTTTTATGACCTATGCTTCCTTTGCCTTTTTTGCATAACTCTTTTTATATACGAAATTCATCAATTTACAATCAAAGCTGCTGAGTGCCTTACCACCTCCAAGGAGCCAGGCACCGATCTGTGTCTTTGCATTCTTCTCCATCACGATATGAACTGCCTGAAGATCTGATTCACCGGCAGCACAGCAGAGCGCTCCTGCTCCGGGTAGCAGCACTCCGTACCGTCCCCTTAATGCTTCTTCTACCGAATCTGATTCCAGCAATTTTGCACATCTGGCACTGGTCCCAACCAATTGGGCAAAATCATCGAGTAACGGTTTCAGCTTGTTACCGGTCATAGAAAGTGCCACTAAAGCCATATCCAAATCCTGGTCAATGTAATTGATGTCTGGTCTTTTCTCATAAATTCTACAATGTATCTCTATTTCCATTGGCATTATATCAGAAAAACTGTATTCCTTTGCATCTGGACCATCCAGTATAAACCCGCGCTCCGTCCGATGACTTCTTTTGATAACAACCGGATTCTTCGGTAAGCTTATATCCTGTTTGGTATTTGAGGAAACATAGTACTGGTACAGCCTATCCTCATGAAAATCCTTATCCTTTGAATGAACCAAATATTTGTCAACAATATATCTATGGCATGCCTCCTCCAGCTGTTTAGCGCAGGTAAAGGTCTCCTCGTAATCCTTACCGAAGCATACCGCGCCATGGTGGGCCATAATTACTGCATGGGAGGAACTGCCCTGCACGGCTTGCTCAACACCTTTTCGAAGCTTTGCTGTACCGGGTAAACCGTATTCTGCTATCCTCACTTCCTCTCCCAAGAGAGGATAACCCTTGACCGATATACTCTTAAGACCGGAAGCACTAAGAACTGAGGCATATTTTTGGTGGGTATGTATTACAAAATTCGTTTCCGGATACAGCTGATAGAGTAGGGCATGAAGCCTCTTCTCCGAGGAGGGCTTAATATCCCCTTCGTAGGAGCAATCCTCCACCTTACAGCGAACTATCTCCTCCGGTTTTAGCGTCTCATAAGGCCTTCCGCTCGGTGTTATCACAAAGCTATCTTTATTAACTCGACAACTTACATTACCCCAGGTTCGTGCAATTAATCCACTTTCCACGAGCTTAAGACCTGCATTTACTACCGTATGCCTTGCTAGCTCTTCCTGCATATATTCCACCCCTTCCTATTTGAATAAAATCAACATCAATAATAAACATCAATGTGCAAATTGACGATACCATATTTAAAATGGCCTTTAGCACTCTAATCAGATATTATTGCTGCACGGTAATATTCTGAAATACTCTCTCAAAGCGAAGTAATGCATCATCAATCATCTCTTCGGTATATGCCGCACTCGTATAAAGTCTGCTTCCAGCTAGGGTAACAAGACCTTCTGCCATATATGCCGCTCCCATATGCTCCATCTCTTTCTTTCTCTTACTTGTTTCTTTTAACACTTTCGGTATAGTCCAGGGCTTTGACCAGTTGATTGAGAAATGCATGGTCCCTACGGTCTCAAGATGACAAATGGACCCTTGATTAAAGGCAACAAAGGGAAGGTTGTATTTATGAATTAAGGCCTGCAGACCTGCGTTAAGACGATCGCCCATACGCCCTGCCACCTGAGCAGCATTGGTTCTCTCAATCTCAGAAAGGGTATGATAGCCTGCTACACAGCTAAGCGGGGTTGCTGCCATGGTACCGCCTATTAATGCTTTTTTATGTTTATCACCGGTCTGTATTCCGGCAGCTAGATACTTCATATATTCCTTCTTCCCACCAAGACCGCCTGCACCTGGGTAACCGCCTGCGATTACCTTACCAAATACAGTCAAATCAGGTGATACCCCAAAGTAACCCTGGGCACCTGCCATACCGATACGGAATGCCGTCACTACTTCGTCGAAGATGAATAATGCACCATATTTTCTACAAAGGGCCTCCACCCCCTTATTAAAATCCCTATCAACGACTCTGGTTCCACTCTCGGGACCGATTGGTTCGATCATAACTGCTGCGGTACCTCCATGGAGACTGTTTCTCCTTAGCTTTCGCTCCAGATCCTTTAAATCGTTCGGAAAGAATTCTTGTGTATGCTTAAAAATAAAGTGAGGAACACCGTGGGCCTGTGTCCATTTTGATCCCGGAATACGAATTCCAAAAGCCAATTGATCACTCCAGCCGTGATAGGCACCTCCCATTTTGATGACATTCTTTTTCCCTGTTGCCAACCTTGCAACACGGATTGCAGCCATACAAGCCTCAGTTCCCGAGCCAAGCATACGAAACATCTCAACAGATGGAATATTCTCCGAGATCAACTTAGCCAGTTTATATTCATATTCATGGAACAATCCCGTGGAAGGACCGCAATCCTTCAATAATTCTATAACCTTATCACGAACATATTCCGGATTGCTTCCCAAAACCGTAGGCCCTCCTGCCTGTAGAAAATCGTAATAACGATTTCCGTCGATATCATATAGATAAGGTCCTTCCGCTTTGGTAAATACAAGCGGAAAAGGATAATTGAAGGCCAGATTATGCTGAACGCCTCCGGGTATGAGCTGCTTTGCTTCAGTAATCATCTCCTTGGATTTCGCACATTTCTTTTCGAAATATTCCTTTTCGTAGGCTGCCAATGCCTCCGGCTTTATGGTCGAGATAGGCTTAGCAATCAGTTCATTCAATTCCCGATTGATTTTATCAGCCTCGGGGTAATTAGAAATTGCATATCTGTTATCCATTCTATATCCTCCTTAATGATAGCATTAACAAAATGAGTCGTTGCTCACTTTAATAATAATTATATCACCCTACCATAATATGTCAATCATCGGATGACCTTCCGGTATGATTTTTTAACATTTTTTTCAAATTAATTGTTTCGATATTGCAATTTTATCAAAATATGCTAAACTTATGATGAGCAACGACTCATTTTTTAAGGAGGAATCAATTTGACCGAGTTATTTGGCCGAATTCCGGAAGAAAAAAGGAATCGGGTTTTTGACGCAGCAATTAATGAATTTGCCACTTATGGCTTTGTGAATGCCAATACGAATAAAATCGCTAGTAGGGCTGGTATCAGTGTCGGCAGCCTTTTTCAATATTTTGAAAATAAAGAAGATTTATTTATCACCACAGTAAATCACTGCGCCTCTATAATGAAGACAACTCTGGAGGATATCTTGGTCGGGGAAGAGGACATTCTGATGAAAGTTGAGAAACTCCTTCGAACAATTCAAAAGCATTCCAGAGAAAACCTCAATATGATACGTCTTTATAACGAGATGGCGACCCAAAGCAATTCCAGAATCATCTGTGAGATTGTTAAGGATATGGAGACCTTAACCGCCAAGCTCTACGCAGAGCTTATTCGGAAAGCCCAAAGCGAACAGGAAGCAAGGGCTGATTGTGATCCAGGAATGTTTGCCTTTCTCCTTGATAATATCTTTATGATGCTTCAATTCTCCTATTCCTGTGATTATTACAGAGAACGTTTTAAGATATATGTAAAGGAAGATGTCTTTGATCAGGATGATTTCGTTGTCGAACAAACCCTGAAATTCATCAAAGCTGCCTTCTCCCCCAAGATACCAAGATAAAAAGAATATTGCATCCCTTTCATCCGGCAAGCTAGTTTATGAACCTGATAATTAGAATAACTAATTCCGAACGCATTCCTGCGTTTGTCCGCGAAGGTGCGTTATCCCAAAGTGAGCTTCGATCACTCTGAGGAGCGTTTTTATCGTATAGGACGTAATATCTTATACGAAAAAATCATAATCTAGGAGGCCATTATGACAAGCAGTACGTATATTATTGCTTATGATGTAGGTACCACAGCGGTGAAAACCTGCTTATTTTTAGTTGAAGATAAGATCAATCTCGTCAAGCATGCCGGAATGTCATATCCTCTGCAATTATTAGAGAATGGAGGCGCAGAGCAAAATCCGGAGGATTGGTGGAATGCAATGTGCGTTACCACAAAGCAGGTATTAGCTGCAGCTCAGGTTCCTTCTACAGCGATCAACGGGATCTCCTTCTGTTCCCAGATGCAGGGCTTGGTTCTGGTCGATAAGAACGGAATACCTGTACGGCCGGCGATGAGCTATATGGACCAACGTGCAACCGAGGAATTAAAGGAGGGCCTTGCCTATGGTTTTCAGGTTGCCGGATGTAATATATTCCGTTTGTTAAAATCACTCTATATCACAAAGGCGGTTGCCGCCAGTGTCAAAGATCCGGTTTGGAAATATAAATGGGTGGAACATCATGAACCGGAATGCTTTTCTCGGATTCATAAATGGCTTGATGTCAAAGAATATCTCCTACATCGCTGCACCGGTGAATTTGTTATGACTACCGATTCTGCTTTTGCTACTCTCCTCTATGATACAAGAAAAGGTCATGAAGGTTTTAGCAAGAGTATATGTAACATGTTTGGTGTAAACTACGAGCATATGCCAAGGGTTATAGAAGCCTCTGAACAAGCCGGTTGTTTAACTCAGGCGGCCTCGGACGGACTGGGTCTTGTCCAAGGGATACCGGTGTTTGGAGGCGGCGGAGATGCTTCCTTAATCGGAATCGGTGCAGGCGCGGTCAAGGAAGGAAGTACTCACATTTATTGTGGTACCTCCGGATGGGTATCCACTGTGGTAAAAAAACCGATGGTTGATACTAACTCCATGATTGCAGCTGTGGTTGGAGCAAAAAAGGGCTTATATAACTATTTTGCAGAACTGGAGACTGCAGGAAAATGCCTGGAATGGGTTAAGGATCATCTTGCCCTGGATGAGATTGATATTTATCTGGAGAAAAAGAATGTTACCGAAGCCCATGAGGTCATCTATACCAGCCTATATGATTACATGATGCACACGATAGATCAGATTCCAGCCGGAAGTCATGGTGTCATCTTCACCCCCTGGCTTCATGGTAACCGATGTCCTTTTGAAGATCCACTGGTTCGAGGTATGTTCTTCAACATCAGTCTGGATACAGGAAAAACGCAGTTAATCCGATCCGTTCTAGAGGGCGTCTGCTATCATATGCGCTGGATGTTGGAAGCTGAGGAAAATAGGATAACTACCTCCCGAACCATTCGCTTTGTTGGAGGAGGTGCTTTATCCTCATTAACCTGCCAGATTCTTGCTGACATAACGAACCGCACCATAGAAACGGTACCAAGTCCCCAGAATGTCGGTTCCATTGGAGCTGCAATTGTAGCCGCGGTAGGTCTGGGTGTGATACGCTCACTGGAGCAGGCCAGCGATTTTGTCACTATTTCAGAGACTTTCACACCACATCCCAATCATCTGGAAGTGTATAATAAAGGTTATAAGGTATTTCGACAACTCTATCACTCAAATAGAAAAAATTTTAGATTACTCAATAAGAGTAAGTAACTCAAAGTTATGCTTCGAAAGACGTACTTTCTACATATATGTTAATATCGATAAATTCGTTATCATAAGCTGACAACAAAAAAGACACCCTACTCATATAAGAGGGTGCTTTTTTGTCGTCTAATGGATAGCAAAAGAAGTGAATAATTATCATAATGTAATACTTCAAAGAGGTAACAGAAACCTCTAAACATTATGTATAATCACCTTTTCAGCTGACAATTTTTTCTGTTTTGCCTAATTTATTCAATCTGTGATATATGGTAGAATAAAAGAAAGCTTGTACTCTACTATAATCTGTTCCTCCTTCTATAGAATGGAGGATCTTATGTCAAGAACAAAAAAGTATCTGCAATCATTTGTGATATTCTTTCTACTTGTCTTCTTATCACTTACCACCCAACCTTACCTTGCTAATGCTGCTTCGATTGAATTCGTAATCTTGTCCCAGTATAAAGCCTCTATGGATATCGGCGACGAGCTATACTTAATTGCCGTTACAACCACGGGGGGTATGCCTTCGTGGAAAAGCAGCTCCTCTACGATAGCTTCTGTAAATACCTACGGTAAAATCACAGCAAAGAAAGCCGGTACTACAACAATAACTGCAAAGATCAAGAATGGGGAAGCCTCTTGCAAGGTAACGGTAAACAGGACAGATCTTACAATCAGTGATACCAGATTATCTATGGAACGGGGAGATAACTATCGTTTATCTGCCTCTACTTCAAATTCCTCTGTGGTTACCTGGAAAAGCAGTAAAAAAAGTGTTGCCACCATCGATGAAAATGGTAATATTATTGGTATTAAGCCGGGAGAGACTACAATTACCGCCACGGCTGATGGCACCTCAAAGACTTGTATCATTACAGTAAAGAAGCCAACCATACGTCTGAGTCAATCTAAAATCAAATTATATCGCAATCATACAGCCAAACTGTCCGCTACGGTATCCTCCAATGTCAATCCTACCTGGAGATCCAATAAATCAAGTGTAGCAAAAGTCGATGAAAGCGGTACCATTACTGCTATGAAGCATGGAGTAGCCATTATTACGGCCACTGTCGATGGTATCTCCAAAAGCTGCGAGGTTATTGTGGAGCCGCCTGCAATCCAATTGAACGAGACAGCACTTGATCTTAAAGCTGGCTCAACCGCGAAGCTTATTGCTACTGTATCCTCCGGTAATTCGGTTGCCTGGTCTACCAGCAATGAGAAAATACTATCCGTAGCCTCTGATGGGACAATTACAGCCTGGCAGAAGGGTCGTGCCTATGTATATGCCAGTGAAGACGGAACTAAGGTTCGATGTGTTGTATCTGTAACAGAAACCAAATAATTCATAGGAGGAACAGACGTACAAGCTTATAAACGATAGATAGTATGCTTCACGAGCTATCTATTGTTTGAAACGATAGAAATCAAGTTTCCTAAACTTTCTATTGTCATGAATTACAAAACAGGTCTCTGCATCCCAAAGGGATGGCAGAGACCTGTTACCATTCAGATTATCAACCTAAAAGCCATAGGAAGGCGATCACAATTGCAGCTACCACACCGATTCCAATTAGGCCCAACCCGAAGAGACGCTGCCGAATCACTCTCTTTTCGGTTCGAAGGATTAATATATCACACTCACTTGCCAGGTCATCCGCATCCTTATAACCACTGATTGTACGGAATTCCTCTGCTGCCTTCTTATAATCCTCGGCATTTTTTGCAGTGTTCTTTATGTTCAAGGCATTCTTATAGATTTTCCTCTTTATCTTCTTCTTGGTGTCCTTTGCTAATAGCTTACATTCCTCAACAAGCTGAGCACAGTCCTTATAATCTGCCATTGCCTTGAATTGCTTTGTAACCTTCTTATACATCTCCAGCTTATCATTACAGACTGTCATGCAGCGGATTGCCTTCATTAATTTAACAGATCGCTGGTACTTCTCCTCTTTGGTTAAATCAATCGTTTCTTCTTCGGCTGGAGTCTGTTCTATTGGCTCCTCATTCACGATTGTTTGGCTATCCTCTAATAAAAATTCGAAATCCTTTATTGAGAATCGATGATAGCTGGTATGTCCATAATCAAATTTTATACAGTAACGATAATCATCAAATGAACTATCATTAAAATAGATGATATAATCAAATTCATCCGTTTCACTTTTCTCACATACCACCTGATCTGAAAAACTATGGAATACCTCCAGTATCTGTTCCAAGGTGCAATCATGTTTTCTTATTGTATCAATGAAAGCTACAAGAAACGGATTGTTGCTATAGTTCTCATTTACATATGCTGCTCCTGCCGGTGGTACCAAAATACAATACCGATCACCATCATGACTGATCTGTACCTTCCCTAATTTACTTTCTACTCTATCCACAAAAGCAGTCAGCGCCTCATCCATTCTTCCGGCCTCTGCAATATCTTCCTCTAAAATATGTGCCAGAGAATGCATCGGATAATACAATCGAATGGTCTCCTTCTCATAGCCCAGCTTGATTTGCTCTTCTTTGATAGCATCACATACTACTTTTTCAAGCATGTCATAATTCATGGAATAACGTCCTTTCTAACAATACAAAAATCATAATACAGTTGTACTTTTGCATGCTTTCCCAATATCATATTAAATCCATTTCGCAGCTTTTATCTTACCATTATTCAGAAAAGGAAACAACATAAATTATTAAATATTCTCGATAAATGCATTGTACAACCTACCCAAAGGAAGCTATTTCTATTATACAGCTACACTGTTTATTCCCTCCAACATTGATATTCCTCTATTTTCACGAATCAACTCATTTATGTAAATGACATCAATGGTAATAATCTTTTAGTAACCACATTGATCTATAAAATGCAGTTGTTTTTATCACCTGCTTCATGAGAAGTAATTTAATGTAAGAATTTATACTTATTGATAATTCATAAGGAAATCTATACCTCACATTAATTATTTTAATCCCAATATTAATATTATTAATCAGTATATTAATTTTTTGAATATTTATATTGACAACATATTACTATGGGTGTATATTAAAGGCATTAAATTACATTAGGAAGGTGAAACGAATGAAATATAAAGCCCCAGGTAAGTGTCCGGTATGTGGTGAGAAGCTTGCCATCACTAAGTTAGGCTGTCCCAAATGCTCTACAGCGATTGAAGGAGATTTTCAACCCTGTGAATTCTGCCGACTGCCGGAAGAGGATCTTGAATTTCTTAAGGTATTCATTAAATGCCGTGGAAGCATTAAGGATGTCGAAAGAGAACTTGGCATCTCCTACCCCACCGTCCGTGGAAAGCTGGATTCAGCTATACGAGGTCTGGGATATGAGGTTCCAACCAAGGAGGAAATCAAGGATAAAGAGCAAAAGGAACTGGCAAAAAGCGAAATATTGGAACAGCTGTCCCGAGGAGAAATCTCTGCTAAGGAAGCAACGGATCGCATTAAGAGCTTATAGTTTTTTCAAAATAAAGTAAAAATAGCGTAATCAAAAAGGAGGAAGTAAGATGAGTGAGCAATTAAAAATATTAGAAATGATCGAAAAAGGACAGATTACAGCAACAGAGGGCATGGAGCTTTTAGAAGCTCTGAATCTGGCCAATGAAACAGAGGCTGAGGTAAACACAGCCGCAGCTGCCAGGAACGTTATAACAAAATACAATTATAAGTTTTTGAAGGTACGCGTTACTTCTGACAACAGCACCGTTAATGTGAATGTGAATGTTCCCTTACGACTTCTAACCACACTTGGAGAAATAGCTACAAAGATGACTGCAGTCATACCGGCTGATGCAAGAAAAGAGATGGAAAGCAAGGGCATTGATATAACTAGTATTGACTTTGCTCAGATTATCGAAGAAATTGTAAACGGTACTCTTGATGATCCAAATATCGTAGATGTAGAAGCATGGTCAGAGGAGCAGCATGCCATGGTGAAGGTGAAGATTTATGTGGAATAGAAGCTTCCGTATCCTATGGATTAAGATTCATACGACCGGAGAACGACACTTTGATTTTAACTTCCCTGTCTGTCTTTATGTATTTCAGGAGCTGTTTGACTGCGTACTGGATATTATGGAATTTGCCTGCCTATTCATACCGAAGAATCCTCCCACTCGCTTGCCCTATGCCGTCTCAGCAAGATCGGTAAAGGAATTGATTCATGCAACCGATAAGCTGTTTCGTTCCTTAACCGACTGTGAGCCCTATGATCTCGTAGAGGTAAATGCTAAAAATGTTACGGTTTCAATCAAAATAAGATAATCAATGAGGAGGGAGCTATGTCAAGACTTCTGTTAAAATATCTATCATCAGTGGCCACCATATATTTACTGTCTTTGGTGATTAAGACGATTATTATAAGAGATATTCCATCGTTACTGCTTATGGGATTGGTCTTATTTATCGTTAATCTACTGGTGAAGCCACTGCTACTATTACTAACCTTACCTATTAACATTATTACTTTTAATATCTTCAGCTTTATCGTTAATGCTTGGACCATTATGCTGGCTGATCTTATGGTTAAGGGTATCAATATGAATGGCTTTATGAACTCATTACTTGCAGCCTTCATTATCTCCATTCTTCAGCATCTGTTACTTGATGCTGCAAAGGCTTCGGATTAGACAAAATCCAATTATATGCCTTCCCTTAGCACAAATTTGCCGATTGATAAATCTTTGTTTTTTCAATTTAGCTCCTCACAATTATTTCACTTGAATGTCCTTCCTTCATGCCATATAATGTTTACTGGTAGAATATATTCCCCATCTCGTTTATTTGGAATGAAAGATATGCTCAAGGAGGTAAGGCAATATGCAAATGGAACAATTACAAAAAGACATGATCACAGCAATGAAGGCTCACGATAAGGTTCGTAAGGATGCAATCTCGTCCCTGATTTCTGCTGTCAAAAAAATTGCTATTGATGAAGGCTGTCGTGATAATATTCAGGAGGAATTAGTAGACAGAGCAATTATAAAGGAGATGAAGCTGGTTAAAGAACAATTAGAAACCTGTCCCGAAGAAAGAGCAGCGCTAAAAGCCAGTTATCAAACAACCTATGATATCATAAAGGAATATGCACCTGCTATGATGTCTGAAGATGAAATCAAGGCCTTTATTACCGAAAAATACGCTGAACTATTAGCTACCAAGAATAAGGGTATGATTATGAAGGGTGTTATGGCTGATCTAAAGGGAAAAGCAGACGGCAAATTAATTAACGAGGTAGTCGGTAAGCTTTGTTAATCAAAAATGTATGAAATAGAGCTGAAGTACAATCCTTCCATTGTTCTTCCGCTCTATTTGTTTCACTTTTACTACGATCACCTATCAAACATCTCATCTCTTAAGCTATAATACTCAGCAATCTACATATAAGGGGCTCTACTCTCTCCTCAATCATCTCCCAGTCCTGCAAGATATCAGGAAATATTGCACCTTCTCTGGTCCTTAAGCAGTTATCATCTCTTAAGCCGAAGCATACTCCATTCGGGTGCTCATCATTTGCTTCGATGATTTGAAAGGCGAGAGAACGTAAAGTATCTGCTACTCTTGTAACCAACTGGTCATAGTAATAGTTTAAGCTTTCCTGGGTTTCCACCATCCCGCCATGAGCGATGACTGCAGTTGGTGTATCACACCAAGATGCTTTAAATTCCGAATTCTTCAACCAACCGGAGTACATGATTTCATTCAGCTTTTCGAACAGCATAATCAACTTTGCAGGTATAGGTGAATAGTGAGGAACAATGAATATGATCCCATCTGCCTCTTCAATAAGTTTAAGGAGATGATTAAAATCCTCATCGTAAACACATTGACTGCTGCTATTACAGCAGCCACATAATATGCAAGTCTTAAGGTTATAATCCATCAGCGGAAGCACCTGGACTTCCATCTTATCCTTTACCTGGTTATGAGTTATCTTCTCTATCAAATACCCCACCTTCACTGAGGTACTATTATTACCAATTAATCTTGTGTTCGAAGCAGAGATACAGATCAGTTTCTTCATTGCTTTCTCCCCATTATACCTACATGGGAGTAAAGCCGAATCTCATCTTCTGCCTTACTCCCATGGTTTAGTGATTTTTAATGATACTTTCTATTAGCCCAAAAAAGATGTGTGGTATTAATAGTAGCATTATTAATTATTGTACTGTTTCATCATTGTATTATTTCATCATTGTATTATTTCATCATTGTATTACTTAACAACGATATTCAGGATTCTGTTTGGTACATAGATTACCTTTACGACTGACTTACCCTCTAAGGCAGCAGCAATTACCGGAAGCTCCATCGCCTTAGGTTCTACCTCTTCCTGCTTCTCATTTAAGGCGATATTCAAGTTTGCCTTTACCTTACCATTGATCTGAACTGCAATTTCAACGGTATCTTCGATCGTTTTACTCTCATCATATACCGGCCAGGATTGCTGATATACTCTGCTCTTCTCACCGATTAGCTGCCACAGCTCCTCAGTAACATGAGGCGCTACGGGATTCAGAAGAATTAATAAGGTCTTAAATTCACCTTTGGTTACAGAGCCTGCCTTATAGAATTCATTTACCAGAGACATCATTGCAGCAATTGCCGTATTATACTTCAAGTTCTCATAGTCAAAGCTTACCTTCTTAATCGTCTGGTGCATCTTTATTTCTAAGCCAGTAGAATATCCTTCTTCTTCGGTAACCGAATCCTTTAGCTTCCATACACGGTCGATGAAACGACGGCAACCCTTTACCCCTTCATTACTCCATGCCGCGCTTAAATCGAAGGCACCGATGAACATCTCATAGGTACGCAGTGTATCTGCACCAAACTCATCGATAATCTCATCCGGATTTACAACATTTCCTCTGGACTTAGACATCTTCTCACCGTTCTCACCAAGAATCATACCATGACTGGTTCTCTTCGCATAAGGCTCGGGGGTATTCACTAAGCCCTGATCATAGAGGAACTTATGCCAGAAACGGGAATACAGCAGATGGAGTGTGGTATGCTCCATACCACCATTATACCAGTCAACAGGCATCCAGTAATTCAATTCTTCCTTGCTTGCAAAGGCATCCATGTTATGAGGATCAATATATCTTAAGAAATACCAGGAGGAACCGGCCCATTGAGGCATCGTGTCAGTCTCTCTCTTCGCTTTACCACCGCAGCAAGGACAGGTAGTCTCAACCCATTCCGTCATAGGTGCTAACGGAGATTCCCCATTATCCGTGGGTTCATAGCTCTCTACCTCGGGAAGCATCAATGGAAGCTCACTCTCAGGGAGCGGAACATAACCGCATTTCTCACAGTGAACAATCGGAATAGGCTCTCCCCAATATCTCTGGCGGGAGAATACCCAGTCACGAAGCTTATAGTTTACCTTCTTCGCACCAATCTCCTTCTCCTGCAACCAATCTAAAATCTTTTTCTTTGCATCGGCAACCTCAAGACCATTTAAGAAGTCCGAGTTAACCATCTTACCGGTACTGGTATTGGTATACGCCGCATCCTCCACATTACCGCCTGCCACTACTTCGATAATAGGAAGGTTGAACTTCTTGGCAAAATCCCAGTCTCGCTCATCATGTCCCGGTACCGCCATGATCGCTCCGGTACCATAGGTCATTAATACATAATCAGAGATCCAAATTGGTATTTCGTTACCATTTACCGGGTTGATTGCCATAAGTCCAGCTATCTGAACGCCGCTCTTCTCTTTCACCAGCTCCGTTCTTTCAAAATCAGACTTCTTCGCTGCCTGCTCACGGTAGTTAACCAATTCCTCATAATTCTTTAACTCATTCTTATATTTATCGATCAGTGGATGCTCCGGAGAGATAACCATATAGGTTGCTCCAAATAAGGTATCCGGTCGTGTGGTAAAGACTCTCAGGCTGTCATCCTTTCCTGATATTTTGAAATCCACCTCTGCACCAACCGAACGGCCGATCCAGTTTACCTGGGATACTTTAATCTTGTCAATATAATTTACCATATCAAGATCATCAATGAGCTTATCAGCATATTCTGTAATCTTCAGCATCCACTGGCTCTTTACCTTACGGACAACCTCACCGCCACAGCGCTCACAAACGCCGCCGACAACCTCTTCATTGGCAAGTCCCACCTTACAGGAGGTACACCAGTTAATTGGCATCTCTGACTTGTAAGCTAGTCCCTTCTTGAATAACTGTAGGAATATCCACTGGGTCCATTTATAGTAATTCGGATCTGTTGTATTAATCTCTCTGTCCCAGTCAAAGGAATAGCCAAGTGCCTTTAACTGTTCGGTAAAACGCTCTACATTCTTCTTGGTAACGATCTTCGGATGAATATGGTTCTTTATTGCATAGTTCTCAGTCGGAAGTCCAAATGCATCCCAGCCCATGGGATATAAAACATTGTAGCCCTCCAGTCTTCTCTTTCTTGCAATAATGTCCAGTGCTGTATAAGGCCTCGGATGACCTACATGCAAGCCCTGCCCGGATGGATAAGGGAACTCTACTAATGCATAAAACTTAGGCTTTGACTTATCGGTCCCCACCTTAAAGGCTTGTTCCTTCTCCCAAATCTCCTGCCATTTCTTCTCCACATCACTTGGTGAATAATATTCACTCATCTTTAATAACCTCCTTAGAATAATATCAAAAACCGCATCCGTATGAAGAGTGTTTTTTATCGTATCGATCGAAATTTCCTATACGATAAAAAACCCCTTCATCTCATAATCTAGAGACGAAGAGGTTCAAAATTCATTGAACTCTAATCCGCGGTACCACTCTAGTCCATTGACTTTAATCTAACATCAATGTCCTCATTCCATCTGTAACGGGATGACCCGCTCTGCTTACTTATGTTCAGCCAGAGAGCTCCAAGGCGAGTTCAAAGTTCTTATCTGCCACCTTCCACCACCGGTGACTCTCTGTTAGACAGAACACTTCTACTACTCCTCTTCATTGCCATAATAGAATATGAATTCCTATATACAAGCTGCACCGATCCTCGGTCCATCTTGAAACGAATTAAGTTAATTCTATCATTTTTGTTCCTCTTGTCAAGTAAAATGTGACAAAAAGAATTAACCTCCGATTGTTACCCTGTTCTTACCGCTATTCTTACTGAGATACATGATCTCATCCGCTTTTTTTATTACATCATTGAGCGTCATGTACTCATCCTGCTTGATGTATACTCCAATACTTACGGTAATTGAAATCGAAGTGTCATCATAGGATACCGCTGTCTGTGCAATTTCATTACGTATCGCTTCGACGCGCTGGTACACCTTCTCATGATCCGTAAAGTTTTGAAAGAAAATAATAATCTCATCTCCGCCATATCTGGCAACAATATCGTTTGCTCTGGTTGCCTTCTGTATCAGCTTTGAGACCGTCTTAAGGACCTCATCCCCCATGGGATGTCCATAAGTATCATTGATTCGTTTGAAATTGTCTAAGTCAACAATTGCGATACAGTAATTCTGTTCGGTAAGATTTGAGACCATATTCAAGGTCTCAAAAAAATAACGCTTATTATAGATATCCGTCAATCCATCATGAAAAGCACTTTCCCTGATTTTCTTATATAAGAAATTATTCTCAATCGCAACACCAATGTGGTTACCGATTAAAGATAAGAAGACCGCGTGATCCTTTGAGAAATAATTCTTCTCCGTGTGTTGAATCAAAATAAAGCCGATGAGACGATTTTCCACCTTAACCGGCACACCCAGGCAGGAGTGAATTCCCGCATCAGAATTCTTTATATCATAAAGGGGATGATCCACGCTAATGATGAATTCCTCCTGATTATGCTTTGTTATAAGGTTCTTCTCGACTTCACTCCGATCCTCATCAATATTCTGGGATACTGCCTCATAAATATCATTATCCATGCGAATATAGATAGTAGAATGTTCTGCACCAAAGACACCAACCAACATATCGTTAATTAGATTAAATAGATTCGGATCCTTAATATACTGATTTATATATTTACTTATCTCAAGAAGATTGGTGAACATATCCAACTTCTTCTCAAGTAATGTAACCTTCTGGGATAAGTTATATATCGTTTTTTCAGTAAATTCCTGATATTTCTCTAATTGATAGGCTTCCATATGGTTCTCTCCTCGCCTCAAATTACAATAAACATAGATTAAACAATTTGAATCATATTTTTCAATCTTCCAGTCTTCCTATTTTTATGATATTCTCTTTTGGTATAGATAAAATAGGAAGAATGTACTACTCACATTTTTATTATAGCATCTATAAGTCTAATATTCCAGTATTTATTTACTTATATAACATGTAATCTTCTCCATTCTGCTATAACACTCCTACTCTTTGGGTCAGCTTGTGCATCTTCTATGCAGCCAGGAAGCTGAAAGAACCGCAGAGTTCGCACCTCGTGCAGACTCCGCGGTTCTTCTCGTGTGAATTACTACTTAATTCACATTATTCCCACTACTATTCGATTATCTCTGGAATCACGGTAGCTGATTCTGAATTAATAACATTGTATATCGTGGATGATACGATAACAATTATCGCACCTACTATAGCAATAGCAGAAATCATTTCTCCATAAAAGATCGCCGCCCAGATAGGATTGAGAATCGGTTCAACAGTTGAGGTTAAGGATGCGCTGATCGGACTGACCTTCTCCAGCCCCTTAGCGAGAAACACATAGCCAAGACCCATCTGAACTACTCCAAGTATAATAACCAGAACAAAATTCTTTGGTGCCAAATCAGACTCTCTGATATAAGAAGGGATGAAGATGATGAAACTCGCGAGCTGGGATAATAAAATAGAGGACTCAAAATTGGCATCCTTCACCTTCTTCATCAGAAATACCATTGCATATAAAATACCGGACAAAATGGCCAGGATATTTCCAATCTGCCCGGTTAAAGTCAACTGATCAAAGAAAAAGCATAGAATTCCTCCAAAAACAAAAACGCAGGTAACGATTGCTTTCCAATCCGGCTTATGCTTCCAGAAAATCCATAAGAATAATATCAAAAATATCGGTTCAGTAAATTGCAGTACAATCGCATTTCCTGCAGAAGTCAATTTGGTAGCCATAGCAAAGGTCAGATTCATGAACAGATTACATATTGCCCCAAGTATTACGACACGATTTATTACCAGCTTGTGGCCAATTTTCTTAAGATAGATGAACATAACCAGAAAAGCAAATATATTTCTGACACCATTGATAGTAAGGGACGACCAGGATATCATTTTAATCAACACACCTGCCAAACTAAAGCATACAGCCGAGATTAGCACATAGATGGTGCCGATATTGATTTTCCTTATTCCGTTCATTGTATCCTTCCCCCTCATCCGAACTTGCTAATGGTATGAATTATAGCATTATTTAGAGGAAAGTCAATCGCCTTTATAATTAATTATCATCTAATTATATAACAACAAATATGAAACACTAATTATGAAACTATATCATCCAATACTCCGAAGGTATAACCCATCTCCTCCCATTTGGTTAGTAGCTCATCCAGTATCTCCGAATTTGTTTTAGAGGTACTATGTAAAAGGACAATTGCACCGGGATGTATCCTTCCCAAAAGCTTTTTAAAGGCTTGCTCTTTCGTGGGTTGCTTATCATTATACCAGTCTACGTAAGCCAGGCTCCAGAAGAAGGTCTTATATCCCAGGTCCTGGGCCATCTTCAGATTATTGACGCTATACTTACCCTGTGGCGGGCGGTAATACTTTGTCATCGGCTGTCCACAAACCTCTTCATAGGCCTTCTCCAATTTCTCCAGTTCGTTCTGAAAAGCTGACTGAGTTGAGATACTCGACATATTCGGATGAGAATAGGTGTGATTTGCTACCTGATGTCCCTCTTCCAGCATTCGCTTAACTAATTCCGGCTGGGTCGCTACATAATTACCGACAAGAAAGAAGGTTACCTTCACCTTATGTTTCTTCAAAGCATCCAGAATAGCTGGAGTATAACCGTTCTCATAGCCGGCATCAAAGGTTAGATAGATTACCTTTTGATTCGTATCTCCAATAAAGTAAGCATCATATTTCTTAAGCTCCTGTGGCGTAGCCATACCGCTCGGTGGCTGACCCTCTGCCCCAAAACCCAGTCCCCAGTTATCTGCTTCTGACTCCTTTATTGTATCTTTCGCATAAGCATTTTCCAGTAATGCAATTCCTCCTCCTAGAAAATACAGGAGAACTAGGGCTAGCGCAAGGATAATCAATCTCTTCTTCTTTAATAACTGTACCATAAAAAACCCCTCTAACATACGTTATTACAGTATATTAGAGGGGGCGTGTCTTCCATGACAATCTTTCTTATTATCAATCGCTAAATTAGTATGTATCTGTAATTATGCCTCCAGCATCTGAAGTATTTCAGCCTTTGGCTTGGCACCGATGGACTTTGTAACAACCTTACCGTTCTTGAATACTAACAGAGAAGGAATCGTCATGATGCGATAACGCTCAGCTAAAGATCCTTCTTCGTCCACATTCACCTTATATACCTTCACATCGGTAAGCTCTCCGGCTAATTCTTCGATGGTAGGTAACAGCATCTTACAGGGACCACACCAGGGAGCCCAGAAATCTACTAATACGGGAATATCAGAATTGATTACCTCTTGTTCAAATTCACTTGTTGTTAAATGTTTTGCGCTCATAGACATTCTCTCCTTTAGATATATTTATTTTTGTTTCATTCATTAAGTAACCGCTTCTCTCTTCGTTATTCTACAATTACTCTTCGAATGCTCTATCATAGTTGACTTATTATTTATCTTGTATTGTTTACAATTTAATTTTATACAATATCGTTCATTTCGTCAAGTACTTTCTCAAATGATATATCATTAACTTTTGACTCACCCGTATAAATGAACTGGCAGTCTAATATTAAATGTAATTTATAAAGTTGGTAACATCGTCTTTGAAGTATAGGATTCGTAATAAATGACATACTGATAATGAGAAAATCAAAATACAGATAAGTGGGAAACGGGGGTGCGGACATAATCCTGGACCTAGTATTCAACTAGGAGGTTATTTATGTATTCTCAGGAAGATAGGCTTAGAGCCGTAAAACTTTATCTTGATCTTGATAACAATGCTACGTTAACTGTCCGG
>JAEYOY010000047.1 GCA_023411215.1 Bacillota bacterium
TGTATCGTCTTGGCGATAAGAACAATTTTCGGTTAACTCGTCCTGCTGATAAGAACACATTTGAGTAGACTCTCCTGCGTGATCATTATCAACAGAACTTTTGCTATCTTCATTATCCACTAAGTAATCATGTTTGTCCATTTCAAACATCCTCTCTACTTGGTGAATTACATATTGTCGGTTGCTATCAACCTGTCTTCTTACGAAGATTTAGGTATCGGTTCTTTGCATCAGGTACCGTTCTATTATCTATTCCTCTTAACACAAAGGTTAATTTGTAAGGATCAGAACTGCCATCTGTATTTGTTTCACCTACGATGACTTTTTCAACAATACTCTCAAAGACAACTCGGTCAAACTTCTTAATTCCTTCTGCTTCATTTAATAGAATACGAATATCCCTCATTCTTTTTCCAACGTCTCTTTGAGCATTAACATTAGAAGCATAAAGACTCCGTTCTTCTTTTTCTTGCTTAATCTTACGAGTAATATCATCATATTTTTCATCATAAGCATCCTTAGTAATTTTATCATCCAGTAACATGTCGGTCAATTTCTTTCTCTTTGACTCTAATGCACTTAGTGACTTATCAATCCTACTAAGCTTTGCTGCACTTTCGTCGTTGCAAATGGTCTCCTCTACCGACTTAAGTACCGATTCAAGTACATCATCAAAGTTATCCGCAAGCAAGTTAAACATTTCTAAAAATGCATTCTCGATAATTACTTCATCCATCGACTTACTATTTGGACACTTATCAATACCGCTCTTAGTGGCAGTAGTGCATTTCCATACTGGTTTCTTATTATGTGTATCCTGATGATGTGAACGTCTGGAAAAGTATTTCCCGCAAAATCCACATTGACACATACTACTGAACGCAAATTTACGAGTTGCTTTCATTCGAGTACCATCTACTACAGTATTATTAATACGATATCTTTCCTCTCGAATTTCCTTCGCCTTATCCCAAATCTCTGCTGAAACAATAGGATCATGGTGATTTTTTAGGTAATACTGTTCTTCCTCACCCATATTTTCCAAACGTCTCTTTGAAATCGGATCTACTGTAAATGACTTGCCAAGTAATAGGTCTCCCTTGTACTTTTCATTCTTAATTATTCCTAGCACACCGGAATCCGACCACTTTACAGTACCCTTTTTGTTCTTCTTTCCAAGCTTTTCAAGTTGCCTTGATATAGTATAAGCTCCATACCCTTGAACATACTGATCAAAGATATAGCGAACCACTTCCGCCTCTTCTTCATTCACGGTAATTGATTTATCTTCGGGATGATAGTCATATCCGAGACAACCATTAAATCCCATCAATTCGCCACGTTTCATCTTCATCTTTATGCCCATCTTAACATTAGCTGACAAAGACTCGACTTCATTCTGTGCCAAAGTACTTAATAATGCCAGCGCCATTTCGCTTTCCATAGAAAGAGTATTTATATTTTCTTTCTCGAAAATAATAGCTACACCCTTTTCCTTTAGAAGTCTCACATACTGAAGTGTGTCTACCAGGTTACGAGAAAAGCGTGAGATTGATTTCGTAAGAACAACATCAATCAGCCCATTCATACAATCATCAATCATATTTAGGAATCCATCTCGCTTTGCTGTCTTTGTACCAGTAATGGCTTCATCAGCATAGATACCAACCATTGCCCAATCCTTATTCTTTGATATTTTCTCTTCATAATATGATTTTTGCGAGTGAAAACTCTGCAACTGCTCCTCTCCATCAGTACTTACTCTGACGTAAGCTGCAACCCTCTTTCTATCAAAAGTTACCCCTGAGCCAATAATATTTCTTCTTCTGTTTACAGTTCCCTCGCTTGCCTTAATTACTTCAACTTGTGCCATCTTAGCTCCTCCTTCCTTGAAGTATAGTAAAACCAGAAAATATGTATTTCCTTGTTTCTGGCTTTACTATACACCAAGACTAAAATATGAACGAACGTATAAAGAAGGCAAACCAAAAATTTTTCAGCTTGCCTTCTACATTCTTAATTATTTAAAAAACTTACCACATTATAATCCATCATAATACGATTCTTAGTGGTACCGTATTCTTCCTCACTGATCAGTCCAGCATGAAAAATCATACCAAGAACAGCCAGTTTCTTTGCTAACTCCAGGTTCTTCATGTCCACCTCCTGATTACTGTGCAATATTGAGTGCCGTTGCAACAGCAAGGTCAATTTTTTCTTTTAACCTTAAATCAACAACACAGCCTAGTTTGTCAATTACATAAGTACGATCTACGGAACGGAATTGATTACGCATACACATTCCACTGTCTTTCAATCCTTCACAGTCCATTTTATCAATGAACACGTTATATTCATAATCGATATACTTCATATGTTTAGTCATAGGAAGAGTCACCATATAAGGACATTTCTCATTCAGGTCAGTTGAACTGATAACAAGTGCTGGTCTGGTTCCTCCCGTTAAACACTTGTCATAATCTGCATCATATCTTACGAGAACAATATCTAATCTGTTATAAAATGGCATGCTCATCGATTCTTTGACATTTTCAGGAGAACCACTACTTCCATAAGGTGATCTTCTTTCCTCAAATGCTTTATGTGGAATACTAATCCTTACATTTTCTGATCTTCCTGTGTTTTTTCTACCATTACTCCCATAATCTCGATAACTCGACTTCCGGTTATTTGTGTCGCTTCTTCCATTATCATATCGATTCTCCTTGGTTGTTGATATTCTCATTATCTTCTACTTCCTCCATCATTTTAATATATTCATCCGCTTCCTGCTCAGTTGGACAAGCCTCAATTCTGTGATTACTTGCATTCATCACCGCATGCTCTGCAGGGAATTGAACAACATATGTTCTTTCTAGCATCCAATCCCACCATCCCAAGGTTCGACTCTGATTGGCATCCAATTATATTCTTTGCTGTTAACTGATACGTTGTGTTCTGCTGCAAACTCTAGAAAATCTCTCAATTCTTTCTTATTCGTGGTAAGCTCTAAGCTTGAGTTAATTAGGATTGTCTGAATTGCTTCTCGTTCAATAAACCACTTAAGTTTTTCGATTAAATTTTCTTCATTGATTATTGTATCAATTACATTCATTTCTTTCTTTTTAGCAAATGCTTCAATAATATCAGCTACTTTATCACTGTTTGCATATATTACCGCCTTCATATTTCCTCCAATCCGTCAGCTCTAAATTTCTACTAACGTTACTTATAATGAGAAAATAGAAATTCTATTTTCATCAGATCTTGCTCTTGCGGCCATTTTCACTAGCTTCACAGCTTCTTCTTCCCTGCGATCAATCTCTTCAATATAGGAAATTACAAATTTACCGTTATCCTTGTTTGCTTCATTTAGAAGCATTTCTCCCTCAGTACTTTCAAACATGCTTTTCGTAAGTGTCACTACTCCATCAATCATGTCTCTTGAGATAAGCTCACGTAATGTTGTATATCCTTTTGCTGCCATTGCACCATCCGATGTCTCCTCTTGTGCTAAAAGTACAATGTTCATTCCTTCATCTTCACAAAATCCAAGAACTGCTTTCACATCATCCGAATACATTCGCTGATCAATCTCTGTACAAAAATAAACTGCTACTCTCTTAACTGCTTTTTTTACTCTATTCAACATAATAATTCTCCTTATAGTTTTCATTTATTTGAGAATGGTGTATCGTCATACACCAGCCAGCTTGTCTCCTCACATAAGGGGACTTATGAGAATACACTCTGTACTCTTGGTCCATTTTTTCTATCATCTACAGGTTCCTTCATAAATCCACTTGTGTGGGAAGACAAAAGTCTTCCCGGTCTTTCGACCACCTCTTGGTACTCCCCTCTCAGGTAACATATCCTTTGCCAGCTGCAATCACTTCGTAGTATCCATGCCCATCTTAGACTTACGAAAAGTGCCACCTTCTGAAAATGCCTTTGGCTGAAATTCAGGTGCGCCATCTATCTCATTAATTGGAATATATTCTTCCTCCAGAAGCTACTCTGGTAGGCACAATCCTCTGCTCAAAACCTTCACAGGCAAATGCTATTGTTTCTCATAATCAGCTACCACCAGGTTTGTCATCGCACGAAATGGGATTCTGCCACCTCTTACTAAAAAATAAGAGGCGAAATGGAAAATCACGGGATATGCGTGTCTTATTCAATTGTCAAATTTCAGATCCTCAACACATCCCGCTACTCTCTGAGCAAAGCTTATTGCTTTTCTTTTATGTATTACACATAACCAAGAACTGTTTGCGTTCAATCGTTGTTGACCATGTATCAATTCTATAATTTTTTGCTTCCACACTTTATCCCCTTGTTGGAGTAATTTACTCCTTTGAATAATTTATATATTTTCAAGAATACCTTTCAAAATTTTGAGAGCCATTTCCTTCCTATCAATAGAAAGACCTGATAACAAAGTTCCTATTTCTGCACTCGTTGTTTTGCCAGCGACAATATAATCAAGCGAGCTTTCTAATGCATCTGCGATTGCCACCAATGTATCAATGGTGGTTCCTTTCTTCCCTTTTTCAATGGCTGCAATCGTTTTTTGAGACATTCCTATTTCCTCTGCTAATTTTTCCTGCGTATAGCCCTTTGTTTCTCGTAATCCTCTAATTCTTTTTCCACTCATTTCTAAATCGTAATACATATACATGCTCCTTTCGTTTCTGGAGCCTGTAAACGTTAACAGGTGTAAAATTACTCTTAAAAATGCACAAAAATAAAAGCCCGGCAAAACGGTACACAAATAATTCTGTTAGGAAGTGGTGTTGTCCACTTGTCCCATGAATTACTGTTAACGTTTTGCCAGGCTCTTAATGATTCTAATAACAATCAGCGCTCGATCCTTCGAGTCACCTATCGGATTGTCAATGCCATATTCAGCTCATCACAAACTCTTGAACATCGGTGTCGCCTATGAAGATTCCCAAGCCTTTATATAATGTAAAAGCTCTTCGTCTAATCTGACGATTCCTCCAATGTCTCAATGTATGAAATTCTATATTGGTAAAATTTATGACTGCTCTACCATCAGTTTTTCATGATATAACTTTAGTCTCTCTGCCATCTCATAAGATTCATTACATTCTGCATCAAAAACCATAATGCAGCCTTTTTCCACCCATGATGCAACCTTTCTCCCACAAGTACACTTATTTTCTGTATATTCAGTCGAAGAAGTCTTGGCAACGATGCTTCCACAATGTGGGCAGCATACACAAAACAAATCTTTACGTTTTCTCATCTAACGAATACCTCCTAAGTAATATAAAAGTATCACTCAAACGGATTCAGGGAAAGTAAAACCGTTGATGAGTCTCTATAATAGCCAGATTCCGATACACCGAAGCCAAGTGCTGA
>JAEYOY010000061.1 GCA_023411215.1 Bacillota bacterium
ATGCCGCATGTCGTACAACACTTCTATGCCAATCACGAAAACATCCAAGACGAATTTTCTTTGCTCCAGAAATTTCATTCATTCCAATTGTTATACAAAATCTTGGCATATCATCAAGTGCACCATTAAGGTCACCAATAGAGTTAACTGCTCTTGTTTCTTTTGCAATTTCAAGTATTCTTGTCTTAAGGCTTAAGAATTCCTCAGGACTTAATTCATCCGAAGCTTCATTAAAGGCTACATGCCCATTAATTCCAATTCCACCAAAGCATATATCCACGCCACCTAAGCGTTCAATTAATTGAGGGATATATTTAATGTTATCCGGATCCGGAAAAACACGATGGGATTCTGGCATCACTAAGTCTTCCTCTATTTTAGAGTACACATTGCGATCCATAAAGCCACGGAAACTAAGTCTGTGTTCTTTTGAAATCCACTGCTTGTCGTCCGTAAGATACTCATCCATATTAATAAACCAAACATCCTTTAAGCTAACCTTTTCTTCATTCACCATCTTCACAAAATATGGATACTGTCCCACCGGTCCTACCGGACAGATAAACACAGTTTTCTCTCCCATTGCATTTTTTCGTTTGATCTCCGCTAGCATTTCCACAGCCATTGCCTTGAATACAGCATCATTATTCTCCCTAACAATGAGCGGAATTTTCGGATTATTTAGTAACTCTTCTTTATTATAGTAATAGTAATTATGATACATATTTTCTCCTTTTCTATTTCGTAAATGAATGTTAACTAGCTGCTTTTATATAGTAACAATAGGGGCTGTTGCATAATGTTCTTAAACAGATAAGGTAAGGATAACATGCATTCCATAATGCTATTATCCTTACCTTTAACTATTCTATTCATTATGCAACAGTCTCTATCTTACCGTACATAACTACCGACATTTGTCGGAAGTATCTTTATTTAATATTCTCCGGCTTCCACCATAACATCTAACATAACATAGTCCGTAACCGCCGGATTACCCTCTACCGCTCCTGCTGCAATAAAGTTATCCTTCTGTAAATCATAATGTCCTTCTACCCAGCCATTTGTTGCTCCTACAGCCACTTCTTTTCCTGTTAACCACTCTGCATCACCACGCTGTGCATATACAGTTTCTGTGTCCTGTGCTACCTGTTTTGCAATTAATTCAGCGGTTTCCTCATAATGATCATCTGCAGCATAATCCATTGCTTTGAACAGTGCGCGTGTGAATCTTACTAAGATATCTCTATTTTCTTTCGCATAATCAGGCATTGCAATCCAGCTTGCTAATGATACCGTTTTATCAGAGAAGGTAAGATTGTCTGTTAGTTTTGTAGCATCCGGCATTTCATCCAGGATTTTTAAGCTATTCGGTGACCAGGTAGCTGCTGCATCAACACCACCGGATAACATTGCAGTAACAATTGCGGATGCATCCATATCCACTGCTTTAATATCATCCATAGTCATACCTGCTTTTGCTAATGAGTTAAGCAGAATATCCTCACTGGAACTTCCTGATGAGTATGCCACTTTCTTTCCTGCGAGATCTTCAACAGAAGTGATTCCTTTTCCACCGATTAATGCATCACCATTAGAAATATGGGATAATGCAAAGATGGTTGCCTGCCCGTTAATGGCGAGTTTATGTGCTCCCTGTCCAATGTAACCAATATCAATACTTCCTGATTCCATCGCTGCTATAATTGTAGGCCCATCCTGGAATTCGGTTAACTCAACTGTAATTCCCTCTTCTGCCAAATAGCCCTGCGCTATGGCATTTTCGATCGCCCAAAGACTTCCATAATTAGGCATATAAGCAACGGATAATGTTACTGGCTCCACGCTAACCTCTGGTTCTACGGTATCCGCTCCCTGTGTACCTTCATTTTCTGTTTGCGGAGCAGCTGTTGGGGCCACCTCCGGTGTTTCTGCCTTACTTCCGCATCCAGTCAACATACCTACGATCATCGCTGTTGCCAAAAATACACTCAATACCTTCTTCTTCATTGTCCTTCCTCCTTATTGTTTTGTATTATATTGGAATTACTTACTTTTACATACTCCAGCTTTTCGATTCCATTATTATTAAAATTCCTTCCTGTCTTGCTAATAGCTTTTGTACATTAAGCAAAAATATGATGCTATATTTTTTATTTAATATTTTTCAATGGAAGTAATTATCAATATTTAATTTGACTAGCACCTTCGATGTATCCTTACATTCTTGCTTTCGGCGTATTCTTACTTTCTTACCTCAAGGTATTCCTGGTACACCTGACTCCAAATATAATTCTTTAACTCTATAAATTTCGGTGCCATCCTGGTTTCCTGATTACGAGGATATGGAATATCAATATTCACGACTTCTTTAATACGTCCGGGCCTTGCACTCATAATAATTACCTTTTGTGCCAAAATAATAGCCTCATCTACATCATGAGTAATAAAGAAGCATGTCTTTCTTTCTTTTTCCCAGGTTTCAAGAAGCTCTTGCTGAAGCTGTGCTCTTGTCTGCGCATCCAATGCTCCAAATGGCTCGTCCATCAACAGAATGGAGGGATTCACAGCATATGCTCTAGCGATGGCAACTCTCTGTTTCATACCACCGGACAGCTCCTTCGGATAATGATTTACGAAATCCTCTAGCTGCACCATTTTTATATACTTCATTGCAATCTCTTCTGCTTCTTTTCCCTTAATTCCTTTTAATTTCAGGCCAAACATAACATTCTTCTTAACAGTCAGCCATGGGAATAATGCATACTGCTGGAATACAACCCCTCGCTCTGTACCGGTTCCGTTTACTTCTTTCCCTTCACAAAAAACCTTACCGGAGCTTGGCTCTGATAACCCTGCTATAATATTCAGTAATGTGGATTTCCCGCAGCCTGAGGGTCCAACTACACAAATAAATTCATTTTCCTTAATGTCAAGATCAACACCGTTTAAGGCAATCATTTCACCATTTCTGGTATTAAAGACCTTTCTAACATTGTCAATTTTAACTTTTACACTTCTCTCTTCTCCTGCCATCCTGTGTACCTCCTTTCTAAGAATTTAACGAATTTTTCTACCAGCATTCCAATGATACCAATGATTATGATATATAAAAGCATGGGTGCCGATTCAAAGCTGTTATTTAAAGATCGGATTCTCATACCCAAACCAGCAACCGCTCCTGTGGATTCTGCCGCGATCAGCGTGGTTAATGCAGTAGAGCTTCCTAATCGAATTGCTGTGATAATAAATGGTAATGTTGCCGGTGCAATTACTTTAAAGAAAATATCCTTATCATTCGCACCTAATACTCTTGCTGCTTTTATCAAGGTTGCATCTACATTAACAACACCCTGGTAGATTGTAACTGTCATAATTAGGAAGGTTGCAATGGTAATGACAATAATCTGTGGTTTTCGGCCCACACCTGCAGATATCACAACCAATGGTACATATGCCAGTGGCGGTATGTTACGGACAAACTGAATCCACGGTTCGAGTATGTTTCTGACCGGTGCATACCAAGCCATTAAAATTGCAGTAGGCAGAGACAATGCAAAGCCAATCGCAAAGCCTGCAATAACCGAAATCAAACTGCTTGTAATATCTGTCCAAAATACCCCTCGTGATATCATAGTTCCCATTGACTTCAACGTAAGAATGATGTTTGGAAAGCTTCTTGCTGTCCGCGGATTTAGTGATAAAAGCCACCACAAAACCATTGCTGATACAAGCGAAATAAGCAACCAAGCCATTTTAGGAATTTTGTTGACCTTTTTTTTATTATTCATATGCCTCTCCTTATTCTCTAGTTGTTTTGTTCTAATGTTATTTTATCACCCTGTTAAATAATTTTAAGGTTGAAATTTTTTCACCCTTTTTCTATTCATATAAGATGTCTACTTTATGGCTAGAAGATAAACATTCTCTCCAAAAAGACATATATGAATAAACAAACGTTATAAGGAGTGCATTCATGAATATTACATTGAATTCTGAGAATGATCAGATAAGAGTAAATACAATAGTGCCGACTTAATATGCAAGATTAGGATAACAATCATTTTTACACGAAGCGTTTTATGATTATTATCCCTATTAAAATTAATGCTTACCTTATTTGCTTACTTACCATTCAATCCTCTTCATCGCATTAATTAGTCTTGAAGCTTTAACAAAAGTGCTAACCACTAATATTCAGATTAATGATTAGCACTATTTTTATACTTTATTTACTATCTTTCCAAATATTTTTCAGCAGTATAATTTTCCATCGTATCCCAATTCTTGAATTCAAAGTCTGCTGCAGATATTGAAACACCACTATCTGCTACTTTCTTAATTGATTCATCCCACATAGCTTGAGTACGTTCTGATAAAAGTGCAAGTTCCGCTTTATAGTCAACACTTTGTGCTAAAACACCTTGTACTATCTCACCTAAGCTTGGAGTTATCGCTTTTACTTCTGCGTAAACGAGAGAGGTATCTGAATTTGCAACAATTGGATCTGGTGCCAATGCTGCAGCTTCATTATTTAACCTATAGTAATCCAACATTACCGGATCAACCATGTGCTTCTCATTTACAGCATCAATAACAGATACAAATCCGCCATCTTCCACTAAACCAGCTTGATAATCTTCTGAATATAAAGCCATTAAGTACTTCGCAGCTGCTTCTGGATTCTCACAATTTGATGAAATACCCATCCAAGCTTGAGATCCTAAATAATGTGGTTTCCCTTTCGCGCCGTCGTCCGGAGTTGGAAGTGCCATTACACCAAAATCAAGATCAGGATTTTCTGTTCTCCAGGTAGAGATGCACCATGCACCCTGAACGATAAATGCTGCCTGATTTTGAGCAAATAATGCACGTGCCTCCGGAGCTTTTAATGTAGTTGAGTTTGGATGGAAGCTTCCATCCTTAACCATGCTGTCATAGAAATCAAATGCTTTTACCACACCTTCAGAATTCAAGCTATTCTTACCATCTTCCATAATAATGGAAGAAGTATCAATAATTTTTGCACCTTCTAAGCTAGCCAAAGAACTAAGTAATAATTCTAATCGGTTTACTTGCGCACCGCTATCAATAATACCAAAGAATTTACCTTTACCTGCATCTGTAATTTTCTTACATACTTCTCTAAACTCGCTCCATGTTTTTGGAAGCTCAGATTCATCAATGCCCGCTTCTTTTAATACGTTTTTGTTGTAGTACATTAAGGTATTAATGATATTGGCTGCCTCCGGCAATGCATATACCTTTCCATCCACTGATGTAATGCCTTCATTTAATGCACCGTCAGAGAATTTTCCAAAGAAATCTTCTGAAACGTAATCATTCAATGGCATATACCAATTCTCTTCTACGACGGTACTCAATTTAATTCCTCCCGGTATAGGGAAGAGATCTGGCGCATTACCCGCTTTAATTGCTGAAATAACTGTTTCTCTAAATTGATCAACCGTTAAAACAGTATACTCAATTTTAATGTTTGGATTTTCCTCCATGAATTTTTTATTAAAAGCCTCACGTCTCACCTTAGTGCTATCACTCCAGTCAACGATTTTTAGAACGATTTCTTCCTCTTCTGTTGCATCAGTGTTAGCTTGTCCCTTGTCTTGATCTTCTTTATTTGTTACTCCCGCATTATCTATGTCTTCCTTGTTGCCAACTTTTACACCACAACCAGCCATAGAAAGAATCATAATAACTGTTAATAATAACGCAATAAATCTAGTTCTTTTTTTCATTTTTTTCTCTCCTTTTTATTTATTATAATAAATATGTTTTCACTTAGCTTTTCACTGCACCCGCGAGTCCATCAACAAAGTATTTTTGCGTAGCTATGAACACGAGAATTACCGGAAGGACTGCAATACATGCTCCTGCAGCAATACCTGTCCAGTCTACTACATTTTCGCCCCTCAAAGCATAGAGTCCTACCGCCAAGGTACGAATCTGTGGATTGTTTAATGTAACAATGAGTGGTAATAAAAATGAATTCCATGTCCAAATACTTTGCATAATAACAACGGTAACCATAATGGGCTTTGCCAGTGGAAACATAATATTACTATAAGTTCTAAAAAATCCACTACCATCTATATTTGCTGCTTCCTCCATTTCTTTTGGGATCGTAGCATAAAAACCTGAAAACAACATTAGGAAGATCACATGTCCACCGCCGGATTCTGCTAAGATCAGACCCAAAATACTCTGTTCCAGTCCCATTGCCTTTAACAACTCATAAACCGGCATTACAGTAAATACCAATGGAATCGTAATACTTGCCAAAAGTACTGTTAAAATTAATTTTTTTCCCACAAAGCTAAACCGTCCGAGAACGTATCCCGCAAAAGAGGATGATAAAAGAACGATGATAACTACAGAAACAGTAACAATAATTGTATTTTTGAAATATACTCCAAAATTTGCGTTATTCCAGGCTCGTATAAAGTTATCAAGTTGAAATGACTCTGGTATCAGGTTAAGACCACTTCCAAAAAACTCATTTTGAGTCTTAAACGCGGCTGATATCATCCACAGGAACGGATAAACCCAAAAGAATGCAATAATACATAACAAAATATATACGATAAGCTTACCGACCGAAAATTGTTTCATGCTGTTACCTCCTACATGACTTTCTTTTTATTCAACATACCTTTTACCAAGTTACCAACAATGCCGATGAATACAACTAATAAGCCAAATGTAACTGCAGCCGCGCTGGCATATCCAAGCCTTGGTACGCCATTGGAACTAGTGTATGCTGTTCGATAAACAAATGTTGCAGCCATGTCTGTTGCAAAAAAAGGTCCACCCGCTGTCATGGTCTGAACTAAATCAAATACTTTTAACGAACTAATTACACACAGAACAGTAATGATGCCTCCCGTTGGCAATATAATTGGAAATACTATTTTGGAAAAGGTTTGCCATTTGCTGGCTCCATCAATTTCTGCTGCTTCATATAAATCCTTCGATACACTCTGTAAAGCAGCAATCCAATAGATCATGTAGGTTCCAACATCTTTCCATACTCCGACTATTACCACAACGATCATTGCTGTTTTAGCACTACCTAACCAATTCACACCTTTGACTCCCAGTAAACCCAAGAATTGATTTACGGAACCAGTACCACCGAAAATAAACATCATAATAATACCAACAATGGAAGTTGTCGTTATAACAGGTATGAAAAAAACGGTTCGAAATAAGGTTGATCCCTTCTTGATTACACTGTTAAATATGTAGGCCAATGCAAGGGATATAGATAATAAGAGCGGAACACATAATATCATATACATAAAACTATTTTTTACTGCATTGATAAAAAGCGTATCTTTCATTAACTCTTTATAATTGTTCATTCCTACAAACAATGCATTTGATGTCATACCCGACCATTCTAATGTAGAATAAAATACACTCGTTATGATCGGATATCCCAAAAATAGTACATATAATAGAAGAGTCGGTAGCATAAATGACCAGCACCATAGATTAATTCGAAGTCTCTTCTTTCTTTTCAGAGAATGTCCTGTATCTACCTTTAAAGATTTTACAATCATTTTATTCGCCTCTCTTAATATAATTAGTTTTATTTTATAATCAATAGTTTATTGTCACTAACCGAAATCATATCATAATTATTTTGATAGAGCAACATATATTTCTTACAAAATAATAATATTAGTCACTATTAAAGTATTCCATTGCATTTTTTTGTGCATTTCTTATATTTACACAGGAGTAACATCTCTGTTAATATATTTATAAAATATAATCAATTATACTTGATGCAGCTCTGTTTAAAGGAAATAACATTTAAACATCTACAACTAAGAGGCAAAGGAGAATCTTACATGAACATAAATTTGATTGTTGAAAATTATAGTAATAAAACACTCATATATGCGGCAGAAGAATTAAGCTATTATCTTTCCTTATTGGATATGGACCTGAGCTTTTCTATAAACAATCCAACCGATCAATATCATATCACATTAGAAGTAAACCCCGATCTGACATTATATGAACTGCCCAAGGTCAGTAACCCATATTTGGACGATCAGTACTATATTGATATCTCTTCTGATCAAGGGCATATCATTGGTACAAACCCGCGCAGTGTTTTATTAGGTGTATATAGATATTTGCATATCATAGGATTTCAATTCCTATATCCAGATAAGCACTACGATTATGTACCATCACTTCAGAATTTTGATCAATTATATGTTAAATATCATGCTACTGCTGACGAAAGACATAGGGGTGTTTGTATTGAAGGCGCAAATTCAATTGAGAATATATTAGATTTTATAGAGTGGATGCCAAAAATCGGTTTAAATAGTTTCTTTATTCAATTTCAAGTTCCTTATACTTTTATGGCCAGATGGTATCATCACGAGTTAAACCCTCTCTTATTAGATGAAGACTTTGATGAATCTACCATATTTCAATTTAGTGATTTAATTGATAAAGCCTTAGCTACAAGATCGTTACTTCATCACCGCGTTGGACACGGATGGACAAATGCAGCCCTCGGTTATCCCTCCCTTGGATGGATCAGCGCTGATACTGAGATTCAAGACAATATCAGACCACTTCTTGCCAAAATCAGCGGGAAACAGGAATTATTTCATGGCATCCCAATGAACACCAATTTATGCTACGCTAATCCTGAGGTAATTGAGCGGTTTACAGATAATGTAGTAACTTATGCGAAAGAACACACTGAAGTTGATTATCTTCACATATGGATTGCGGATGAATTTAATAACATCTGTGAATGTGACGAATGTATAAAAACAACACCTGCAGATCAGTATGTTTCTATTTTAAATATTATTGATGAAAAGCTAACCAAGATAGGCTTAACAACCAATCTCGTATTCCTTCTATATCAAGAATTGCTTTGGGCACCAAAAAAAGAGCGTTTACGCAACCCAGATCGTTTTACTCTAATGTTTGCTCCAATTAGCAGGACCTTTGAAAAATCATATCCAGTTGACATAGAATGTGTTAGCCCACCCGAATATATCCGTAATAAGATTACTTTGCCTACTACTATTGAAGAAAATATATCATTTTTAAAAGAATGGCAAAAGGTTTTCTCCGGAGACAGTTTTGTTTATGATTACCCCTTAGGACGTGCTCATTATGGAGATATGGGATATGTCGGTATAGCTAAATTAATTAGTGACGATATCAAGAACCTTACTAATTTAGATATGAACGGTTATATTAGCTGCCAAGAATTACGTGCCGGGCTCCCTAACGCCTTCCCTAACTATATTATGGGATATACCTTATTAGGCAAGGAAGTAGCCTTTGATCATATTCAAGAAGAGTATTTTAAGCATGCTTATGGTGAGGATTTCGCTAGTGTCATATCATATCTAGGAGATATCTCGAACCTTTGCAGCCCCGACTATTTCAACCGTAAAGGTCCGAGATATAATATGGACTTACACGAGCGTTATGAGAATATATTTGCTAGAGTTACAGATTTTCAAACAATAATCAAAACAAATATTAAGAGATTTGAATCTAAAGAAAATGAAGCGGTACCGAATAGCCATGTACATAAGTTCTTTTGGAAATTACTTGACTTTCATGCTGAATATAGTTTACGATTAAGCAAAGCGTTATCTTCACTTACAGCTTCTGATCTCACAATGGCAAAGCAACACTGGAGTGATTTTCATCAATTTATCTGTAGCAACGAAGCTGATTATCAGCCATCCCTTGATGTTTACCGCGTTACTGAGGTTGGAACGAAGTATACTGGTTTTCTGTTATAAAGCTTGCAATAGAAATAATTAATTAAATACTATTAAAGAAATGGAGTGTATCTATTTGTACAAGGCTAAAAAACCCAAATTATCGAATAGAAATCGTATATTAGAATGCATTTATCGAAATGCTCCTATATCAAGAATTGATATAGCAGAACTTACCGATATTACTCCAGCAACAGTAACGATGAATGTTACAACACTTATATCAGAAGGAATTGTACGCGAAACTGGTGAAGCTAGTACAGAGGACATTGCTCCTGGACGAAAAAAAATATTAATCGATTTAATCCCAGATTATGCCTATAGTATCGGAATCGAATTTACACAAAAAGGCCTCATCCTTTGTATCACGAATATAAAGGGTTCCATTATCGTTGAAAACAATATTCCGTTTACCAATAATCTTGCACTCAATATTACTGACGAAATTATTACCCATTTACACCAATTGATTGAGGTTTCAGCTCTTCCAATGAATCGATTTATTGGTATCGGGATTGGGGTTCCGGGTCATATGGATTCCTCTCAGCAAAAGATTGTATCGAACAATCCTTTGTGGGGCTCTTTTCAACCAGATCGAATACGAGAAGCATTTTCATTGCCTATTATATTAGAGAATAACGTTCGTTGTATGGCACTTAGTGAATATCTTTTCAAGCCAAATAGAAGCCCTGATAATTTCGCTTTTTTTCATGTTAGTTTAGGTATGTACTGTGCAAATATCCTTGACGGTGAGATTTTTGTTGGAAACAACTATGTATCAGGTGAAATTGGACATACAATAGCAAACGCCAACGGGCGAAGATGTGGATGTGGAAAATACGGATGTCTCCAAACAATTTCAAGCGAACAATGGTTATTAAATGTTGCTCAGCTTTTATATGAAAATGACAATAGTACTCTTCTAAAAGCTCTGGCACAGCATAAGGATGATATTACAATAGAACATATTGCCACGGCCTACGAGATGGGCGATCCAGCGATTAGTACCTATATTTCAGAAGCATTAAAGGCATTGGGTATTACCGCCTCCAACATTGCCATCTACACTAGTCCAGAGAAAATCTTCTTACATGGACAATTATTTAATAATAAGGCGATCTGTAATGAATTAATAGATTTTATTATGAGACAGCTTCTTTTTGTAGATAGCACAAGTACCGATAGCTTTGAAATCCTCCCCTATTCTTTATCCGATGGTTCTATAGGAGCAAGTGCATTGTCAATCTTACATTTTTTAATTCGAGGCAACTCCCTCGAGGAACATAATGATTAGATGAGATCTATCATCAAACACCATTTTAAGTTCAAGTTTGATAGTATGGGATAAACTAAGAAAGGTTGTTCTCTGATTTATGACACTAAAAGATATAGCCAATGCCGCAGGCGTCTCTATTTCCACTGTTTCTAGAATACTCAACGGAAACTCCGTCAATGCTGCCAGCAAAGAGGTCCAGGACAAAATATGGGAAATCGCACGTGCCGGGGGGTATATTCCCAACACTTCTGCACAAGCTTTAAAAACAGGAACTTCTGTAAAAAAATTAAATAAATCCATTGCCTGTATCTATGCTCGTTCTACAGATGCCAAAAATGACGCCTTTTTTTCGACACTAACCAGAAGTATGGAGCAGGAAGCCTTAAAAGAGGGCTTTATTGTGAAATATTCCTTCTCTGCTTATGATATCCACAATCCCGCGACACATCATCAAATTATAAATAATGAGGTAGACGGAGTTGCTGTGTTGGGCCGATGTGATAAAGATACCTTGAAATTTCTTAAGCTTCATTTTAAAAAAGTTGTATATGCCGGATTAAATGCTCTAGACGCTGAATATGATCAGGTTATTTGTGATGGTTATGCTGTTGCAGCCGATGCTATGGAGTATCTTTTCCAACTCGGTCACGTAAGAATTGGATATATTGGAGAAATGCAAAAAGAGGTTAGATATTTGGCTTATCGTGACGCTTTAAAAAAGCATCATATTCCTCTTGATAAAAATCTTGTAATTAATGTTCCTATATCTTCTGATGGCGGTTATCAGGGAGCGAAACGAATTCTCGAGTCCGCTGAGGATGTCACTGCATTCTTCTGCATCAACGACATTACTGCAATTGGTGCTCTCAAGGCAATTCAGGACTGCAATTATAAAATTCCTGAGGATATATCAGTAATCAGCATGGATGATATTGATATTTCCCAATATGTATCCCCTATGTTGACTACCATGCATATTCCCATCGAGGAAATAGGAAAAATGACTGCAAAAATACTAATAGACCGCATTAACAACGGACACACGCTGCCTCTGAAAATCTCATTACCTTATTATTTGGTGAAGAGAGAAAGCTGTGCAATACGTAAAAGACGATAAAACTGCCCTATAACGAAAAGTCTCTTGAAAATGGGGATGAGGCAATCCTTCGATTTCCGTTATCTACTTATAGAAAAAACAGGTACTTCACCGAATTTAGGTGTAGTACCTGTTTTTTGTTATGTGATGCATCACCATTATAACCCACTCTTGTTTAAAACTGATTCCAGCTTACATCCTCTTTGTCAAAGAATTCTGTACAATAATCATTATAATCCTTTTCAGATACCTTCTTCTCAGCAATATAATACTCTACACTATCATCTATTGATATTGAGTATCCAAGGATTTTCTCATGCTTTGGGTTATGTAATAACTATCATTGTGTCAGGTTGAAGAATTTATTACTGAATATACTTTGAAACATCTAGGCCATAAATATCACATGCTGTTTGCAGTATTCCTTCATCAACGCCGTTCCTGGAGTATGTCTCCATTTGATGATCCAGATCCGCAAGTACTGAGTCAAAATTTTCCACTATATATCCATCAACCACATCCCACCAGCGGGCCATGATGGAAATAACCTCTTCCTTTTGCTCCTGCTTAAGATCAAGCCAGCTCTGGGTCCGAATGCTTAAAACATAATTCCTTTCATTCTCTGTCACAGACTGCGTTTCACCTATGCCTTCGCCTTCCTCTATCACAGGCTGTGTTTCGCCTATTCCTTCGCCTTCCTCAGTCACAGGCTGTGTTTCGCCTATTCCTTCCCCAATTTGGTTCTCCATATATTCAGGGGAGAAAATATAAATATCCGTTGAATCCACATTGTTATCAACTGTAAATCCGACCGCCTCCGACACAAAACTCAGCGGTGCGAACATTGTTCCTTCGACTAAAGCCGGCGCGATGTCAAGCGTTGCCTCATAGGAAACACGTTCACCAAGCTCCTCGGCATATTTTTCATAGTATGCCATTGTGGTCCCAATGGTTAGGATAATCGTCGGATGCTGTTTGGATGGCTCCCAAACCTCTAACCGCTGTTCCTCCGGAAGCCAACTTACATCGTATCCGATGGTCTCCATAATTGCCTGCACAGGCACCAGGATGACACCATCGGCGGTCTGCGGGGGTATATCGGTCGGTACCTCCACTAAATCTAAAAAGATTTTACTTCCTTCCAATGCACTCATCTGAGGGGCCGGCTGGCTGTTGGTACTGGTGCCGCTGTCAGTCGGGACCTTGCTGCTGGTACTGCTATCGGACGGGCTGGTGCTGTTATTTGTATTGATGTTGCTATTACCGCCGTTGGTCGGGCTGCTTTTGCTATTGCCGCCGCAAGCAGTGAGGGAGAGCGCAAGCATAAGAGCAAGCGCAAGTGTCATGGTTTTTTTCATTATTCTGTTCCTCCTTCTTCTTTTGAAGAATTTCTTTGTTTTCTTCTTTTTCTTTCATGTTTATTCTATCAGCTATTTCACGAAAAAACCGTCTGCTGCATAAAACATGACTTTTTCTACATGAACCATGTCATTATTCTATCAGAAATCCCCCCTCAAAACTGTTCGCTGCATGAAACATAACTTTTTCTACATGAAATATGATTCCGGAAGAGATCTCGCTTCCGGGATTATTTGAGGTGCTATGAAACATGACAATACAGCGAATTAGACAAGTCGTTGTAGAAGATAACTAAAAATAGGTATATGGCACCAGTTAGGTGACATATACCTATTTTTAGTTATTATCCATAAAGATATGTTAGGTATTGATTATCCTTAGCCTATACCTCTGGTTTTAGAGGCAATATAGCAGTCATAGTCGTTCCGATCCCTATCTCACTTTCGCATACAATAGTGCCCTTTAGCAATTCAATAATCCTCTTTACTATGGAAAGTCCCAACCCACTACCTTGCTTTTTGTGTGCTTCATCACATTGATAGAATTTATCATATATTTTACTTAATTTTTCTTTCGATATTCCAATGCCTTCGTCCTTGATAAAAAACTTAAGCGAATTGTTCTCAATCTTAATCGTAATCCAAATCGTACCTTGTTGCTCTGAATATTTAATGGCATTATCAATTAGATTAGTCCACAGTTGAAAGAGTAAGTCATAATTACTTATGATACTGCATTTTTCAAGCTGGAGCTCATAATGTATATCCTTATCAGGCCACTTTTCTCCCAGTAAAATAATACAACGCCTGATTTGTTCATCCACTTTGACTTCCTGACTCAAGTCCACTATATTCTGATGATCTAGTCTGGACATATGAAGCATATTCTCACTCATACGAGAAAGTCTTTGTGATTCTTGATAGATATACGAAAGGTATTCCTTTTGCTCCTGTTCACTAAGGCCTCCGTCCAACAGCATCTCCGAGAAGCCTGCTATCGCTGCCACCGGTGTCTTAATTTCATGAGACACATTGCTCATAAAATCCTTTCTCATATAATCCATTCCATTTAATTCGCGTGTCATTTTATTGAAATTATCTGCCATTACGGCAATTTCATCGGAATATAACTCATTCTTCTTTTTTCTATGATTATTATTAAATGATAACTGTACGGTAAAGTCACCATCCGCTACCCTTTGAACTCCTTTACTAATTTCAACAATTGGGTTCGTTACATAAGAGGCGGAATGCCAAAGGGCAACACCACCTAACAGCATGGTTATGGCACAAGTAATAAGACACATTAATAGGGCAACTGTGCTCGTCATCGGACCATCATAGAAGAAAGAAAAGCCCATAAAGACTATGAGATATGCAATACAACAGGAAGCACAAAGGATAATTATCGAGGCCAGTGCCAGTTTAAAACGTAAAGATATTAATTTCTTTCTTAATCTCTTAGCCATAGGATCTACGAAACCTTTCCTTATATTTTTGATTTATACCCCAGCCCTCGAATCGTCATTATCTCAAAGTCAGCACATCGTTCAAATTTTCTGCGAAGCTTCTTTATATGAGAATCTATGGTTCGGTCATCCACATCCGTATCCATTCCCCATATCTCATCCAACAGCTCCTGCCTTGTAAATATCTTGCCCGGATTACTCAGAAGCTTAAAAAGCAGATAGAATTCTTTGGGTGGCATTTCGAAGGTTTCCTCATCAATTTTAACGGTCAGAGAATTATAATCAAGAAGGGTATTGCCGACTACTAACTTTTTTTCGTTAGCAATTTGAGCTCTTCTTAACAACGCTTTTACTCGAAGCACCAATTCTCTCATACTGATTGGCTTAATCATATAATCATCTGTTCCAGCACGAAATCCTTTCTCCATATCCTCAAACTGATTTTTAGCCGTTACCATTAGAATCGGAATGGTATATGCCGCATCGCGAAGCTCCCTGACTAATTGATATCCATCCATATTGGGCATCATAATATCACTAATAATCAAATCAATGTGTTCCTTATCCAGCAGGTCTAAAGCCTGTTCTCCGTCAAATGCTGCAAATACGCTGTATGACTCCTGACGTAGCTTGGAACATATCATCTTATTAAGTATCTCATCATCTTCAACAACAAGAATGGAGAACATGCTATCACCTACCTTCTCTTTAACTATTTACTACCTTTTTCAACTGCGCATTCTCTAATCGATATACTTTATCAACAAGGTCTAATACTCTTTCATCATGCGTTACCATGATTGCCGCTTTATTATGTTTCTTAACTTCCTTTTTAATTAATTCCACTACCTGTCTGCCCCTAATTCCATCTAGGCTCGCTGTAGGTTCATCTGCTAGAATAATATCCGGATTATTCATAAAAGCTCTTGCAATTGCTACACGTTGTTTTTCACCGCCGGACATCTTTGCGGGATATTTATTAGCGCACCCCGAGAGTCCAAGATCCTCCAGCATATCATCTGCATTCATGTTAGGCTTTCCATTTTTTCTATTCATATCAATAACAAATGTAAGCTGTTCTTTAGCAGTTAGATAAGGAAGCAAATGATGACTTTGAAAAATGAATCCAATCTTTTCCCTGCGGATTTTAACCAGTTTCTTGCTTTGCTTCTTCAAAAGCTTGGATCCCCCTACCACTACGCTGCCATCCGTAGGCGAAAGTAACGCACCGGATATGGATAGAAAGGTACTTTTACCAGAGCCAGAAGGACCGATAATTGCTATGAATTCACCCGGTTTTACCTCCAGGGAGACATTATCTAAGATATGATTTTGTTGGTCACCGTCTTGATACGATTTTGATATATTATTTAACTGCAATGCATATTCATTTTTCATTATTCATTACCTCCTATTATAACGATTGGATCAACTTTTGCAACTTTTCTTATGGATACCAGACTGGTAAATAATGAAATGATTACAAAAACAATCGATATTATAATTACCATCGGTATTTGAAGATCGAAGGGCATACTACTTGGGAGCATGGAGGCCATACCAACCGCTATCAGATTACCGATTGTCACTCCAATTACGGAAAGAATTAGAACCTGGCTCATAATATATCTTGTAAGCTCTGACATCTTCATTCCTATTGCTTTAAGAACTCCAAATTGCTTTTGCTTCTGTATTGTAATTACAAAGAAGAATACACCTAGTACTGCTGCAGAAATGATTACCAGAACCCAAAGTATCATTTTAATTGTTAACTGCTCAGCAGCGTATCCCGGAAGATTGTTAACAATAGTCGCTTTATCAACCACCTCGAAACCTTTTATACTTATATTATCTATATCAGAGCCCTGTACTGCGATGGCATTATACTTCTCTATATAAGAGGAATTAACCTCTTGATTAAGCGCTGTAAATGTATCGGTTCCGATGAAGCCTACCGGTGAATGTCCATAGATTTCATCCTTTGTAAATCCTACTACCGTTAATCGTAGCCCTGTTACGGAATCCTCTACTACATCGCCAAGGGCGATATTTTGTTCCTTAAAGGAATCATTGAGTACAACGGGATACTCTGTTGTGGATTTTGATAACGCCTCCCCTTCTATTATCTCAGGAACAATGAAGCTATTCGGATCAATAGCAAAATAGGTGATATCTAATTTCTTTTCATCCACTAATGTATTAATATTTGATCTTTTAATATTTAAATTTGTTACTTGGTCTTTGGTTTGAGAAGCTACTTGATCCAGCATTTCTTTATCTACATTCGATATGGTAATTAATTTTTCTGCATCTGTGCTTATTACGAAATACTCAGCATCTGTCTTTTCAACCGATGCGCTTATTGCCCAGCCAAGTCCGTTGGCCAAACCTGACAAAAATACAACCATAAATATCATCAGAACCAGTATACTCTCTATCAATAAGTATTTTGCTTTACTATGCTTTATTTCTTTCCATGCTAATTTCATGCCCTACCTCTTTCTATGATTATCAATAATGCGGTTTATATTCACCACATTTTTTTCAGTCAATATGTTACAAGCTTTTCAACAGGTATCGTATAAGCCTTTACGCTGATGTTCCTATTAATCCATTCTTATGAATATCGTTATGAATGATCTGAGGATCAATCTGCTTCCGTTCTCCCTGATGCGAAAAGCATTAAACTTCTATATTACAGCTGTAATGTTCATCGATGTACCTAATATAGCTCTTGAATGTGACCTGAATATGACCAAAGATACATAATGAGAAGAGCATCAGCTTGTGGGCTGATGCTCTTCTCATGCGTCTTAATCCGTACTCAGTTTATTACCATTCATTAATATTAGGTCTATATTCTCTCCACCATTCCTGAAAATCCTTCGAATATGTTGTGAACACGACTGCCATATCGGATGGCCCTCTGTATGCAGAAATTTCAAAAAACTTATTTACAAACGCATCTGCATCCTCAACTGTCTGAGAGATCTCCAGTTTATGGCCAAGCGTAACAAGCTGTGCTGTATCATCTGAAATTGCTTCGACCTGTCCCTCTAAACGTCGGTTACAGTCAAAAAGTATCTCTGCTTCTTGCAATATTATGCGGTATAAAGCATAGATTATTTCTGCAATCGTTCTCATTTTCATATACCCGTCTATATTACACGATTTTAAAAAATAGTAATAATTAAGCCAGAAATCCGAATAGAAAGAAAGAATTTTTTTATCCGATTCTTCTCTTTGGAACACAGGTATTTTGGGCAAAATCTCTTCTATTTCTTCGTCGTGACTAAACAGTATTTTACTTGAACGAAATCCGCTTCTTGCAGGTTCACTTCCTCTATCTGCTAAGTCTTTTAAATATGATTTAGTCATATACTTAATGTCAAAATAACCGCCTTCATATGTACATAGCCCACTGATATAATCCGTCGTAGCATTTCTCTGAGACAATTCTTCATAACCCTCATCTGTAAGAATTACCATCCCATCCAAATCCGAATCCGGACGTTCATTCCCTTTTGCAACAGAACCACCTAAAATAAGTGCAATCGCTCCTTTTTTTTTAAAATATTCTTTCATGATTTCTATTGATTCTTCATGATGCTTATACATAACGTTCTTCATCCTCCCTTTATTAATCCTAACACCCCTTAAGACAAACCCGGAACTTCACACAGCACTAAGACTGGATATATCTTTCCATAACATAGATTTATTTTCTATATACAAAATATTATTATCCTCCGTTCGGCTACTTTACTAATAACTGTCTTATCGTATTTACCACATGCTCTGCTGTAGACTCGCTCATAGGTATCACTCTGCTCCACATTCGTACACCTTGATATGCAAACAACATTACATCCGTAATTTGTTCTGGATTCACCTCCTTAAATTCTCCTGTCTTAATTCCATATTCAATCAGTTTATTCCATCTCTTCTTAGCTTCTTCCGTTCCAGCAGCAAATATATGTCCATTACCAAGATTTGCATACTCATATATAGCTAAGCTTAGCGACTTTTCCGAGTCAATCATCTCTTCTTTATATGTTTTAAGATATCCATCAAGTATCTCTGTAGCTGTCTCTCCTCTTTCCATATTCTCTGTTACATTATCTTTAGTTCTAAGAATGGACAAAAGAATCTCTTCTGTGCTCGAAAAGTGTCTATAAAGCCCGCCTCTGCTTAAACCCGTAGCCTCACAAATATCTTTCATGGTTACCAGTTTAAATCCATTCTCTGAAAACAGCTTATGCGCTGCTTCCTTTATCTTATTTCTTGTAACGTCACCTCTTTCAGACATTTTTACTCCTTTTTGTTTATGATATCCATATATGCATTATTTGTATCATATTATGCGACACGCGTGTCTCTTTGTCAAGTAGTTTTCTCTCTTAATTAAAAAGGAAGTATAGACCTTTCTAGATCTTTACTTCCTTTAAATTTCGTAATACCTATAAGTGAATCTTAAAGAATAAAAATACGAACGCGTTGATGAGAATATGTTTTTCATCTGGCGTGATTCCACATTCTTCAGAATCACATTTATCCCGTGATCCGCTGTAGAATCAAATTTCCCCTGTTTTGTTCACAGTACCTGATACATTAGTGCTCAATCCCTGTGAAAGTACTGCCAGAATTACTCCACTCAACACGAATACCATTCTTCTCTTCAGCTTTCTTACCTTTATTCAGACAGAACGAACTAAGTTTAATACTTAACCTTCAAGAAGATGAGTTGCCTATTATATATGGAGATAAGGATCGCCTTAAGCAAATATTGGCTATACTGTTGGACAATGCATTATCCTACACTCCGCCAAGAAAAAAGTGACCTTGCATGGATTTGTTTCCAACTGCTTCCTTAATATTGAAGTAGAAGATCAGGGTATAGGCATTACTGATATAGATAAAAAGCTTATATTTGACCGCTTTTACCGGGCAGATAAATCCCGAACTGACAAGAAGCATTTTGGACTGGGTCTTTGTATTGCAAATGAATTAGTACAACACCACGGTGGTAAAATCTCGATACGGGATACCGAAGGTGGCGGTGCAACCTTTGTCATAAGAATGCGGGTATAAAATGACTGATTGCAACTAACTTGCGGAATGTCTGCTTAACAAAAGCAGCCATAGCTTATATCAGGGGCTACGGCTGTTTCCTATTCAGTAATAATATAAATGAAACCAAAAAAATTAATCGTTGCTTCGGTATAGTCTCTGTTCGTTAGATCTTTTATTTACCCTTCTAACCTTACTCATGATAAATCTGCTTTTAGGAAGTGCCGGTATTCGGGATAAGCGATATCTCAAGTTTTGCTTTGGAACTTTATAGGTTAGGTGATTCGCAATAAAGTCAAGACTTACCTTCATCACTTCTGTGGTAACTAATTCACCGGCGCATCGGTGCCCACTATTGCAATCTCCGCCTCCTTGCGGCATGAAAGAGAATGGATTACCTGCCCAATGATCGAATCGTTCTGGCACGAATTCATAAGGATCTGACCATAATCTTGCGTCATGGTTTGTTCCATAGATATCTAATATTACGAGAGTTCCTTTTTTAATATAATACTGTTTCCATATCAAACTCTTTTTTGTCTGTGCTGCGACATAAGGGGTAAATGGGTAGAACCGTCGAACCTCCTGTACAAACATTTGTTGATAAGCATTATCTCCCGTTTTAAGCTTATTACGGCATTCCGGCAGCTCATGCATCGCTAGGACACCGAATGTGATATACGTAGCAATTGCAACCATTGGCCTAATTATATTAAGTAATTCTACCGCTGCAATCTGTGTACCTAAAAGATTTTGATTCTGGTCAAGATGCCATGCTATGGTATCTGCTGCTGTGCCTTTAGCAGGTGATAATTTACGAGAGCGGATTTTGATTATAATGCCTCTAATCCATTCCTCCGATCTTTTACGTGCACATCGTCCTTGCCTGTATCTTAGGCCAACTGCACCGAATCCATCGATCATTTTACCTAAGTCAGTTGCTCTTTGCTTTATTTCATTCGTTTGCAGAGGTACTCCTGCCCATCTACATGCCACCTGACACATTATTATTTGTGCTTCATCAAACAGAATAATGTCCTTATTATGCCATTTCGCACTATTTGCTTTCCATTGCTCGGTGGTATAGTCAGTCAGCTTTTTTAGGTTTTCCTGCGTCATTATTGACATAAACATTTGCTTACGATTAATATGTGCATCCCCGTCTAGGCCCTGTACTCCATTTTGACCGGTTAGCGTATTCTGAACTCTCTTAGGTGCAACGTCTTTTCTCATAAAGTAGTTATTATCATAAAAAATCTTAGCTGCCTCTTCTCCACTCATACAAATAGCTTTTTGACCTAACAAGCGTGTTTGAAAGATATCTGTTTTATACCTGTTACATCTGTTTTGTATAAAACAGTAACCTTCTAAAAACATCGATAGACTATTATCAATAGTCACATCACAAGGAATTTTTTTAATAGCATACATGATATTTGATACTCCTTATAATTTATACAGTTATTATGTGTATGAGCGGGAATATAATATACCCTTCTTAAATCTAATATTTTACATCATTTAATTATCGTTGATAATACCAATACATCACATATATTCAGTAATAGGTTTTAAAAGCCTCTCGTGGTTATTGTTTCCGTCTTTCCTCTACTTTGTAAAATAATCATAGCTATCATTTCTAGAATAGTCTGGTACAATACCATGTTTATCTTCATCATGATCTTTGTAATAATCCTCGCACGTAAATATAGCAGTGGCACTGGTTTTAAGTGCTACTGCCATATTTACGTTATGTGCTTGTAAAAATCAGAATCAGTTGTACTTATGCACATTAAGTATTTTATAGGGATTCAAAGTATCTTCCGGTATATCCTCTTTCGAGATTGCCAGGATGTTCTCAACCTCAGTGATTCCCCCATACTTCTCCTTAATTATAGGTAAGGCATTCTCTGAATAATGGGTAGGAATAAATATTTTAGGGTTGAGCTGCTCTAACAGTGTAAAGCCCTTCTCATTTTCTAGGCTCATAGTAGAGTAACTATTCTCAAATTGTGTAAAGCAGATATCTATCTCACCAAGTGCTTTCAATTGCTCCGTAGTCAACTCAGTTTGTCCGCAATCTCCCAAATGAGCGATACGTAATCCATCTACCTCAAATACAATAAAATTGTTAGAGCAATAGTTATCTGCAATCGGTTTTTCATCATGGGATGCCGCAACATTAAAGATATGAAAATCCTTTGTTTGTACTTCCCCCAGCTTTAATGACAATAGAGCTGCATCTTTATAATCCCCATTAAACATACTATCATTATGATCATAATGAGAATGCGTATTCACGATAGCCGCTGGCTTAATATTAACAACTTTTTTTCTTGGCATCTTATAAGGATCCACTACTACACTTTCCCCCTTGGAAGACGTAATAATGTATGCACAATAAAGATTCTCTTCTGCTTTCGAGACCGTCTGAATTAATACTTTCCCTGTGTCATTCTTTGTAACCGGAAGTATCAGTCCCTCGGGTACCTCGGTTGGAGTTGGTTCCACTGTCGGCGTTGCTGCTACTGTTGGTGTCGGTGCAACTGTCGGTGTCACAGCGGTTGCCGAGGCCTCTTTTGTAGTAGCTTCCTCTTCTACCGTCTCTCTACTGTTATCCTCTCTTGCTGCACATCCTTGTAGAATAAAAATGAAAACCAGTAATATAACGCTAATTGTTTTCTTCATATAGACCCTCCTCTAGAAATTAGATGGGATTATCTTAGCATAGAAGAAAGTGAAATCAAATTAACTATCCGCAATAATATTTGTATTATTGTATTTATTTCCCTTGTGATATCGTATGTGACATAGGTGATTTTTATAGTAACTGCTCTCCCGCCGCTTAATTAAGAATACATTTAGAGTGAAAAGTAATAAAGTGTAATATACAGTTAGAATTCAATAAATTGCCTATTTGCACATCCTTTATCCTTAAAATCCGAATTTAGAAAATCTATCCTAGAGGGGATTACACGTATCAGATTCAAAGGGTGTGATAATTTCTTTAATGCTTCCATTGATATCTTTTTATATTTTGTCATCTCAATATACTCATCTGAAAATAGTTCTATGATCTCCGCTGTACCGGAGACCTGCATGCCTTTTATCTTTCCAAATCCTTCATACCGATCAAAGATAGCTAGGCACACATTTTGGTTCATTTCCAATGCTACAAACTTCATGCCACCTTCAGAAAAAAACCAGAATGCTCCATCACGATACGTATACTCTATTGGTGTGCATCTTACAAAGCTTCCGCTACCGGTTGCTAATGCACATGTATTATTAGCCTTGATATATGCATCTACTGCAGCTAATAATTCTGAATGCTCCATTTTTATACTGCCAGAATCTTTTACATTCCAGTAATCTGCTGCTGCTTTATATTCTTCTTGCTTCATAATTTGTGATAGCTCCTTTTAATATATAACAAGCGGTGACTGTAAGAAAAAGCTTGAGCCCGTTGGCTAAATTCTTTTTTCTTGCGATGGCTTTCCATCGTTTTCAGAAAGATGTCTTTATTTCCCATCATCCTTCTTGCTTTGATAAATATGAGTAATGATTGTCTCCATAGGCATCTCCTTGATTGATATATCTGTAAAGGTGCATACTTTCGATAGTTCTGCCATGAAATCCGTGATCGATACCTGATCCTGATCCACGCTGACCGTAATATTAAGCTCCGATTCTCGGGTGATAATCTCTGCTCCCGCAATATTAAGTTCTGTTAAGGGGCTCCCCAACACCAGCTGGACAATCTTCTTTGCTCCAAGAACCTTCTTCAGATTATCGATGGAATCGTCAAATACCTTCTCGCCGTGGTTGATGATTACGATTTTTCTTGCAAGCTGCTCCACATCCTCCAGGTCATGGGTCGTAAGGATGAAGGTCGTTCCCCGAACATTCATCTCACGGATGAATTCTCGGATTCTCTGCTTTGCAATCACATCCAGTCCGATGGTTGGCTCATCTAAGAATACCACCTTCGGCTGATGCAGCATCGCCATGATGAATTCGCATTTCATTCTCTCTCCAAGGGATAATACTCTGGTCGGCCTCGTCATATAGTCCTCCACTCCAAAGAGTTTTGACATGATTCCTAGCCGCTCACTATAATCCTGATCGGATACACCATAGATGGCTTTGTTCATTCGAAAGCTGTCGATGGGTGGAATATCCCAGATCAACTGAGATTTCTGACCGAAGACTGCTCCAATCTGTTGCACATAGGTCTTTCTGTTTTTTGTCGGGTTATACCCCATAACGTCAATATTACCGCTGGTGGGATATAAGGTTCCCGTTAACATCTTAATTGTAGTTGACTTACCGGCCCCATTCGGTCCAAGAATACCGACAATGTCACCCTCTCCAACATCAAAGGAAATATCATTAACCGCCATCACCGGTATCTTCTCCCGGTGAAAAAAGGTCTTCACACTCTCTTTGAAGCTGCTCCCCCTCTTATAAGTCTCATATCTTTTTACCAAATGATTTACCTTAATCATTGTTCCCATCTTCAGCCTCCTACTCCCTGGTACCCGCGTACCATGGATCGATATAGTAATATTCCCAATGTCATGAACAGTACACAGGGAAGAATCGCATAGAACATGACATAACCTCCCCGCCCTAGCAGCGCTGCTGCCGGAAAGAAACCAATCATAGCCACGGGAATAACATAGGAGGATATAATTAATACCGTCTTCGGGAAGATACTCTGCGGATATTTTCCAAAGCTTCGCAAACTGTCAAATATCTCTGGGATTCGGGAATTCCCCACCCATTTGAAGGAGGTTGCTGCCATAATCAGCGATATTCCAAGCATAACCATCATTCCCACCACGAACATGGCCATAAACTGTAACCACATAATTAAAGTAGGTACTGTAAGGCTGGCAAGTGAAATGATGAAAATCGTTATTCCTCCGAGCAGAAGTCCAATTCCATCGATGGAAAAGGTCTTTGCCATCAATAAAAACATGGTATCGACCGGCATTAATAGAACCATCTCAAAATTACCCTCTCTGACGGCGAGCATGGTCGCCCACATAATTCCGTGAAAGGACATATCCGCAATCGCCATGGATATGGTAAATACCGATTGGATTAGCAGCACCTCATAGATCGTCCAGCCTTCAAAGCCTGCACCTGCTCCATAGATCAAGATAGTAACCAGTGGAAATAAGATATCTCCCAGCAGCATGATTACTGAATTTAGGAAGAAGTTCAATCGGTAGGTCGAAGTGGTAGCAAAAGCCACCTTAATACATTCCCGGTAAATCAAAAGATAACGTTTCATTCATTCCTCCATAAAGAGTTAAGCTTGTGCTTACTCTTTGAATTAGTTTGTGCCGAGGAAGTCGCAGGCACAAACTTCTAAGTGTGAATTATGCTTTTCAATAATTCACACTATGCTCCTACCCCGCTAAAATGTCGCATGGATGCCAGGTAAATCAGTTCACTTAAGCCAATTACGATGGCCACCGCAACCCCTTGAAGCCCAACTATCATCGGGATACTCATCGTTATCCCTCCCAACTGAAAGCTTCCGGTAAATACCATTGCCGGAACATAGGACATGTAAGGAAAGGGTAGGAAGAACAGAAATCGCTGCATCTCTTCGGGGAAAAACACCAGAGGAATATACATCCCGGAGAAGACCCCCGCTAATAGATCAAATACTCTGCGGATTCCTGAGGACTGTACGAACCAGAAAGCAGTCATTCCAAGAATATAATGAACATAAAAGTTCATGAAAAAGGCTAAGGCTACTGACAGCAACATCCATCCTAAGTGTTTCGGAACCATATTGACTCCAAAAAGTAGCGTAAATATGATATAGCAGGGTACAAATTCAAACACAAGTCCTAGAAAACGATGCCCTACCTTCTGGGAAAAGGCAAAAAAACGGTGATCGATCGGTCTCATGGCAAAGGTAAGGAATTTACCGGTACGGATCAGCATTTGCAGATTCCAATCTGCAAAATCCATGGTAAGATAACCAATTAAAGTAGAGGCACCAAAATAAGTGACCATCTGAGTCAGACTCATACCGTTTAGCTCAGATTTACCACCATAAGCCGCCGTCCAGATAAAGTATTGTACGATAAAGTATACAGGTCCCACAAAAATGGAGACCATAGAATGAGTGCGGTAGGCACTCCATTCCTTATAGGTGACCAGTGCTACCGCCCTCATGATATTGAATTGACGTCGTATGTAATTCAAGATAAACTCCTATCCGCTTATATAATTCCTGACCACATCACCGCGGCCGCATTATATAGAGGCTCCGGGCACCAAACATCATTGATGAAGGGGATAAACCAGGCGGCAACCATCTTCTCTGTAGGGTCGATGATCAGGCAACATCCACCTGCACCCTCATGGAAAAAGGTTCCCTGCGTATAGATACTCGCATCGTTACAGCGCATATCCGGTCCAAGGCCATATTGACGATAAGGTCCACCTGCATTCCAACAGTAATCCTTGACATGGGGCTGCGTATAAAGAGTCGTCATCTTTTCAATGGCTTTTCTTCCAAGAATACGATTTCCGTCGATGTACCCGCCTTGCTGAAGCATGATTCCGAAACGGCAAAGATCATAAGCGGTCGAATAGAGGCCACCACCGGTACCAGGTATCTTCTCCCACACCATTCCCGCTTCCTCATCCTGATAGGTTCCAGCTAATATTTCCTTCACTATCTTTTCCCGGCGTTCGTTTTGGAGGTTCGTCCGAGCTACCACTTCCTTCTTACGGAAATCAAAACCGGTATCTTGGAGTCCACAGGGCTTAACAATATGGTTCATGATATAATCATTGGCGAATTCTCCGCTCACTCTAGAGATAATTTCACCTAGGATTACATACCCAAAGCTGCAATAAGCCCATTCCTCCCCGGGATTCTTACGCATACCGGTGTATAATGCAGCGGCTATCCAGTTCTTACCCTTATCTTCATCAATAAATTCCCATTGACTTATGTGATATTTGTTTTCAAAACAACCGCCATCCGGGTGCATACCAGAGGTATGGGATAAAAGATGGGCAACCGTTATTTCATTATAAGGCTTAAAGGAGAATTCCTCGATGATCTCTCCAACCTTTTGATTCACACGAAGCTTTCCGTCCTCAACTAACTGCCAGATAGCTACTGCGGTAAACAGTTTTGTAATCGAAGCGATTTTCTGTATTGTATCCGGCTGTAATTCTCTTGTATCCTCTTCGCGGTAGGACAGCTTTCCGACCGCATTATTTGCAAATACCTTGCCATCCCTCGCCAGACAATAATTTGCGGACAATATCTTCTTCTTTTCAATCAAATCCTCAAAAAAGTGAGTTAAGGTCTCCAAACGCTGCGGGTCATACCCTACATCCATTGATGAATACTTGGTTTCAAAACCTACCATATACTCCTCCCATCTGCCTCTCATGGCATAAACACATTATTAAGTTACGAAGTTGATCCCGAACAAATATTTATACAAATAATTCCATTTAATGTGTTCAGTTATTATACAATATAAGGATGTAAATGTAAATATAATACTGATGATTTGTAATGTTTAAACTGTAATAATATCTATGACCCATCCCATTCTCGCAACTTATCCATACAAAGACCTTTCAGGTGTGAGTTCATATACGTAAGTAACCCAAAACCAAGGAGATGATCTCCACGAATTTATTTGATGAAGTTTTCCGAGTTCACATCAGCTATTTATCTCGTTGAAAGTTTGTTTCAGAAGTTCATAAATCATCATATACCGCGCATGAAAAAAGCTATCCTTTAACAAAACAAAGTTAAATTCTCGCTGTTCAGAAAAACCTGGTATATTAATAACCGAAAGATTTCCGTCTTTTATTTCCTTTTTCCCTGCCACTTCAAACAGAAATGTAATACCCAATCCATTGGAAACCATTTTCTTTATGGCAGCCATATTTCCTATTTCAATCGTTCTTTCAAATGCGTTGAGCGAATAGTTGTTTTTCTGCAATATGTTTTCAAAGATTTCACGCGTGCCCGATCCTCGTTCTCGCAAAATCAGACGACTTTTTGTAATCTCCTGAAAACCCACTTCCACATTTGCAAATTCCGATTTCGGTGAACACACAGGAATAAACTTTTCAAGGCTAAAAAGTGTGGAGTCGTATTCTGATTTATCAAACAGCCCTTCCACAACGATAAAGTCCAACTCACCGTTATTCAGCCGTTCAAGAAGAACCTGTGTATTCGCAACAGACATATGGATTTTCATTTCCGGATACCTTGTAAGCAAGCGGGAGAGAATCTCCGGCATAACATATTCTCCGATCGACAAGGTCGCTCCGAAGGAAAACTGCATTGTGTCTGCTTGGACGGAACGAATGTTTTCTTTAAAATGCTTAGAATCTGAAAAAACAGTCATGGCAAACTCTTTTAAAAGCTCTCCTTGGTGTGTAAGTCTTATGTTTCTGTTGACTATATCAAATAGCTTGCATTCGTAGAATTCTTCAAGATATTTAATATGCTGCGATACTGCAGGCTGCGTAATATGTAAAAGCTCCGCTGCTTTCGTAAAACTGTTACAAGAACATAGCGTAAGAAATGTTTGGTGTCTGAAATCAAGCATCTTGTTCTCCATATTATAAATTTATATTATACGATCATAAGAAAGTATAATTTAATTTTATCAAATATATGTGCTAGAATCAATGCCAGATAATATTTCAAGTGAAACGAAAGGAATGAACTTAAGATGAGTCATATTAAAAAGTACTTATTTGGTATTATACTATCTGGTGGGATAGCCGGGATCGCTTATATGATCAGTTTTATTCTCCCTGCTGGTATTCTTGGAGGAACACTAGTTGCACTGATTCTGGGAATGCTGCTGAATCCACTGCTTTGCCACTATGAAGTTTTTGATCCGGGTATCAACTGGACTTCTAAGAAAATTTTGCGTGCAGGAATTATTCTTGCAGGAATCACACTAAGCTTTCCACAGGTAATCAAAGCCGGCAAGTATGCACTGATACTCATGGCGTTCACCCTTGTGACTTCCTTTGGGGTGGGATATGTATGTATGAAAGTTTTCAAAATAAACTGGAAGCTAGCTAGCCTACTTTCCGTTAGCACCGCTATTTGCGGAGGAACCGCTGTTGCGACATTGGGCCCCACCATCCGGGCAAAGAACCGGGATATCGCTTACGCAATCTCAGCTACTTTTGTGTTTGACATCATAACCGTAATTGCCTTTCCTTGGATTGGTCGTCTTTTGGGCCTTGGTGATACCGGATACGGACTCTGGATCGGTACTGCGGTTAATGATACATCCTCGGTTGTTGCGGCAGGATATGCATTTTCCGATGCTGCAGGTTCGCTTGCAACAATCGTTAAGCTTACAAGAACACTTTTTATTGTACCGATTGTGCTTGTCTTTTCGTGGATATATGCCAAAAAAGAAACACCCTCGCAAACAGCTTCCAAAGTGAGTATACGCAAAATATTCCCTTGGTTTATTCTTGGCTTCCTCGCTGTTGTCGGCATAAGAAGCACAGGATTAGTACCAGATAATATTGTCTCTGGATTGTCTTTCCTGTCAAAATTCTTTTTATCAATGGCATTGGCTGCGATCGGACTTAAAACCAGCCTTAAAGAAATCGCGGGCGTTGGTATAAAACCAATGATAGCAGGGATTATCATCGATACTTCAGTCGTTTTTGTATCCTTATTTGCTCAAGCAGGGATACTGCACTATATAAAATAAAAGCCTCCTGCATCAAAACTGCGTTTGCTTATATCCAATTGAATTATTTATCTATAGTACAACACATAAAGAAAGACTGCGCTGAAGGTTTTATCCTTCGGTGCAGTCTTTACTTTTCTGTAATAACGATTTCCTTAATTAAACCTTACAATATTCTTAAATTGGTGAATTTCTTACCCAATTATGGTAAAGTATGCTCAAAGAGATTGTAAATTATTGGTTTTCCATAATCTCTGCTACTGACTACCATAGTTAAAATTAGGAGGAATAGAAATGAAGAGAAAAATATTGGCTTTACTAATGATATCCGCTATGTTCCTGATATCCTGCAGCAAGGATACTCGATTAACGCCACAGCCGACTATGAATGAGGCCGATTATGCAGCTTACGATTACAGTGATCATACAGATCCCAGGGAATACCTCTATACGACTTTGTTTACGGACACTTCAAAGATCAAAAACGGCAAGCCGGTAATAGCCCAGAAGGAGGTAAATGCCAGTTGGTCCTGGATAAGGTTTATGGGGTTTGATGTTAAAGATGAAGTATTTGGTTATGATGTGAGAAGCTGTGATATCTCTAAGGAAGACTTGAGTGTGGTAAAAGATGTGAATGATCTGAGTTTTGATTCTAATACGACCTGGCCAGAGATACTACCAGAAGGCTTTGATCCAGAAGAGCTACTGGAGTATAACAAAAATCCTGGGCTGGGGATTCGGTCCTTGCATCAAAAAGGAATTACCGGGAAAGGGGTAAGCATCGCAATTATCGACCAGGCACTCCTGCTTGATCATGAACAATATGAGGGGAATATTAAACTCTATGAGCGGATACACTGTGCTGATGGAACCGCACAAATGCATGGTCCCGGTGTCACAAGCATTGCAGTTGGGAAGGATATCGGCGTCGCCCCAAAAGCGAAGATATACTATATTGCATCGACCTTTGGGCATTTCACTGAAAAAAGCTATGAATTCGATGCCTCAATCATGGCAGATGCCATCCTTCGGATCCTGGAGATTAACAAAAAGCTTGCCAAAGATGATAAGATAAGAGTCATCTCTATCTCGAAAGGGTATAGCATCCAAGACAAAGGCTATGATGAACTCCAGGCTGCTATCAAGAAAGCTGACGACGAAAATATATTTGTTCTTACGACCTCAACCAATGAGTATTATAAGGATTTCATGCTCTTTGGAATGGACCGGGATTATGAAAAAGATCCGGAAGATATACGTTCTTATGAGCCGGTCTCCTGGATCGCTAAGAACTTCTATAGCAATCCAGATCTATATCAGGATTTTTTACTTTTCCCCATCGGCTCTAGGACAATTGCAGGTTGTACGAACACAGATGATTATGCCCTTTCACATAATGGCGGACTAAGCTGGAGCGTTCCCTGGTGCGCAGGTTTATATGCGTTATGCTGTCAGGTGAAACCGGATGTCACACCACAGGAATTCATCGAGGCTGCTTATTCCACGGCAGTGACAACCGATATCGAATATCTTGGTAAGACCTATTCCTTTGGAAAAATCATCAATCCAAAAGGACTTCTTGATCAAATTCAAAGCAATAACTAATAGGAAGCTTGAGAGAATAGCTGAGGAAGAGCATTTTCCAAAAGAAGAGAGATAACATTAGGGCGCACGGGAATACCGTGCGCCCTATTAAGGATTCTATATTTACTCAACACTCTTCAAAGCTTCCACCATGTTTATTTTCCTTAGAGTCTTATTGGTGATTTTATTTACTAATAACGTAAAAATCATCGTAAGTATTGCTGCCGCAAGATAAGCCACAGCAGATACGCGCACCTTGAAAGCAATATCTGCAATGCTGACATTTGCCAGAATTGCATAGGTGATGCCGTAACCGGCGGGCATTCCTAATAAAATACCCATTAAGGTCAGGATCAGGGTTTCCTTATTTACATAGGAATTAACCTCTTGGGGTCTGAAACCCAGTACCTTTATGGTGGCAAGCTCCCGTTCTCGTTCGCTGACATTGATATTAGAAAGGGTAAACAACACAGTCAATGCCAATACAGCGGACATCCCAATCAACAGATAGACTATCATATCGATGATTTTCTTTACATCTCCAAAGGTATCGATTGTATCCTGGCTACTGTTGACAGAGAGGATTCTATGATCCTCACGTAGATTATCCAGCCATTCCTCTCCCTTAGAAGTTTCTGTTAGGTTTAGCAGTAAAGAGGTTCCTGCATAGTCCCCAAAAGCTGCCTGATAACAGCTTTCACTGAGATATACGAAATTACCGGCATTGTTCGCGGTTATGAAAGCTACCGGAAAGTCATATTCCAGATTATCTTCATTTTGCAGTGAGACAGAGTCCCCACTTTTCAACTTCAGTCGTTTTGCAGCATTTTGTGTTACTACAATCCCTTCTATCGGAAGCGTCTCTTTGCTGTTTGTTTTAATATCCTTCAGGTGGACATAAGAATCAAAATCTGCATCGTCCGGAATTACCAATACGGTGATATCTACCTTATCGCTGCTGCTAGCCAGCGCTAAGGTAGATATCTGCAATTGCAGCATTTCCTTAACTATTTCGGATTCCTTTAGTTCATCCGTAAGCTGATCCATTTCTTCTGTATTCAGGTTATCGGCTACCACGATTGCGTCATATACCGTAACATTACCGTATTGATCCGACATCACACCTCCTACCGTATCCCGGATTCCAAATCCAAAAACGATAAGCATCGTACAGCCTAAGATACCTACAATCGTCATAATTGCACGTTTTTTATACCGGAATAAATTACGGAAGGTTACTTTTCTTAAGAACTTTAGACGTTTCCATATGAAAGGTATACGTTCCAGCAAAATTCTGCTTCCTTCCTTAGGCGCTTTCGGTCGCATCAGCTCTGCCGGACGTTTGTGCAGCATTTCAGCACAGGCAAAAATCGTTGCCCCCATAATCCCTAGGAGAAACATGCCGAATCCTCCCAGTCCATAGACAGGATAGAAGGAATATTGAAAGGTTGGTAATACATACATGGTCTGCACAATGATCCATATTACCTTTGGAAGCACATAAAAACCAATCCCAATACCAAGGATACCGCCAGTTACACATGCTAATATTGCATATAGAATATATTTCAGACTGATAAGGAGTTTTGTATATCCAATTGACTTATAGGTGCCGATTAAGGTACGATCCTCTTCTACCATTCGAGTCATGGTTGTCAGGCTGATAAGGATTGCAACCAAAAAGAAAATAAACGGGAATGCCTTAGTGACCGCTTGAATAAAGCTGATATCATTGTTAATTCCATCAAAGCTGTCATTCTCACTACGATCCCAGACATACCATTTGGCCATACTGATACCCTCAATATCTTCCTTGGCATCACTCAGCTTTTGTTTTGCTGTTGCAATAGTATCCTCATACTCTGATTTATTCTGATCTAGCTCCTCCTGTCCCTCTGTGAGGTCGGCGGCAGCCTCCTTAAGCTTCTGTTTACCCTCCTCAAGCTTTTGCATACCCTCCAAAAGCTCGGTCTGTTTATCAGCAAATTGACTAGCAGCTTCCTCTCTGTTCTTATCAAGCTCTTTCTGTCCGTTAAGCAGCGCGCTTTTCCCTTCTTCTATTTGCTTACGGGCATCCGAGATCTGCTTCATTGCATCTGTTTTTTGTGCTGTCAGTACTGCTGCATTTTCATCCAACATGTTCTGGCTGTAGCTCAAAGTACCATAGGTAACCGCAAGGGTAGAGAAGTCCTTCGTCTGCTCTTCGCTTAGAGGATATCCGCCGGTAGCAAAGCACACCGCAAGCGCCTGTGTATCTGATTGTAATTGAATCATTGCTGCATTATAGGTATCTGTTAACTCCCCAGTTGGTGTATCACCCTGTTTGACTGCCAATAAATAAGGAGCAGCGCTGATTCCGTCCAATATCATATCCGCCCATATCTTCTTCGCCGCTTCACTTCTCCAAATCTTTTGTGCTTCTATTGAAAGATCCGCAACCGCATCGGTCAACTGCGCTTCAGCCTCTGATTTCTGTTCCTTCAAATCACTCTGGCTGTTGTTAAGCTGCTGTTCATGGGCAGCAAACTTTTCTAATGCATCGGCTTCCTGACGGTTCAGCTTCTCTTCACCGGCTTCTAGCTCTGCCGACTTGGCATCAATCTCCTTTTGCGCTGCGTCAAGCTTGTCCTTCGTGGATTTCTTTGCATCATTTAATGCCAGTTGTCCATCCGTCAGCTTAGCCTGATTAGCCTGCAGTTCTGCCATACCATCTTTATAGCTATTCCAACCATCATCAATTTTTGCTTGAGCATCTGAGAATTCCTGCTCTGCCTCAGTCATTTTATCTGACAACTCTTGCTCTGCCTCAGAAAGTTTCGACCTGGCATCGCCCATAACCTTCTCATATCTGGCTTGCTCCCGCTCATTCTGTATCGTATCCTCGATTGTAGCTATCCTGTCTTCCACAAGGGTCTCATACTCTTCTGAATAGCAATCCATATCTCTTGTACCTTCAAGTGTAAGATATATCGCAGTATAGACGTCACTCTTAATGCAATCCGTCGTGACATACATCATATAGTCCGTGCTGCTTGATGACATGGATATCGCTGCAATACTTCCCTCTGTATTAGAAACGTTCAGAGGGCTGAGTATAATAGCTGTAATTTCATACTTCGTCACTACTAATGCGGGTGCTGATGAGGTATCTTCTGTGTCATCCTCATCGGCGCTTGCTTCTTCTAAGGTGATGGTATCTCCTATCTGCAAACCGGTATCGTTGATAAATTTTGAGGTTACGACAATTTGTCCTGATTTAGTGGGTCGTATACCCTCAAGCACATACGGCTCGTTCATACCGCCAGCATCCAGTGTGGTCACGTTTGCTAAAAGTTGATTTCCATCCTTAAGCGTCGTTAAGACATCCAAGCTGCAATTGCCAAACACAGAATTCACCTTTTCGATACTAGATAACGCAAACAGGTCTTCCTCCTCTAGTCCAAGGGTTGATACAATTTTGATATCGTAAGTGTTTTGATTATCATAGAAAAGATCTGCAGAATCAAATACATCCATACACCCCACTGCAAATCCGGTAAATACACCTGTACCAAGAGCTATCATCACAGCAATCGCAACAAACCTGGATAAATTATTTCTTATCGTTTGATAAATATCTTTATAAAATGCTCTTTTTCTCATGTCGTCACCATTCAATTTCTGAAATGCGTATTGGATCAGCATTGATCGTCACATCCACCACTTTGCCGCTTTTAAACCGAAGTACTTTATCGGCCATTGGTGCTATAGCACTATTGTGAGTGATAATAATTACTGTAATACCTTCCATACGGCAGGTATCCTGTAAGATTTGTAGAATCTGCTTACCCGTCACATAGTCCAGTGCTCCCGTAGGTTCATCGCAAAGTAACAGCTTGGGTTGTTTGGCTACGGCACGGGCAATAGAGACCCGTTGCTGTTCCCCACCGGATAATTGAGCCGGAAAATTATTTTTTCGTTCACCAAGTCCAACCTTGTCTAAGGTTTCGGAAGCATCTAAGCTGTCTGTACAGATTTGTGCAGCTAATTCCACGTTTTCCAGTGCTGTCAGATTAGGCACCAGATTGTAAAACTGAAATACAAATCCCACATCGTTTCTGCGGTATTGGCATAACTGTTCCTCATTCCAGTGTGTAATATCATTACCATCAAATAACACTCTGCCTCTTGTAACGTTATCCATACCACCCAGTATATTAAGTGCGGTTGTTTTTCCTGCTCCGGAAGAACCAAGTATGACAGCCAGCTCTCCCTTCTCAATGGAAAAATCTGCGCCATTTAAAGCACGCACTAGATTATCACCTGAGCCATATTCTTTATACACATTTTCAAACGAAATAAATGCCATTGTTATCCTCCAAATTGATCTGACTTACATCCTCTATATTAGTAGGCTCCTTTGCTGCCCAAATATGCTATTTAAGAACTAATCGATATTATTTTACGTTTTATTTCACCAATTATCAAGATTCATTTATATCTGGCCTTATAAAGAATGTTATTTTAGAACTCCGACTACATATGACTCCTGAATGTCAACACCTATTATCCGAAAATGCATATAAACAAACGACAAAAAGAAAGTGTACTCTATCTCAGAGGGTACACTTTCTTATACAGACCTTTTACCCGTTAAACTCTTTGTAATGAATGCTCTTTTAAAGTGATATATGGATCGTTGCCACCGGTGTCTTGATTTCATGAGACACATTGCTATATTCCGTCATCTCATTTTATTATCGTAAATTTACCGATAATAGGTAATTGCTTTGCATTTCCTGCAAATCCATTGATTAAACCCATTATGGCAAGCACCAGAACAATGAGTCCAAATAACGGAAGCAGTAACCAACCGATGATAGGGATTAAGCCTAAAATAACATTACCTGCAATGGCAGTGATAAGGAGAACCAAGGCTTGATTAGCATGAAATCTTGCATACCTAGACTCCGGGCAGGCAATAAGTGGTAGAAAGAATAGAATATAGGAAAGTCCTGCCATAGTCTTTCCTTTTTCGATGTCTTCGGTAGTATAGCTATTATTCTGACTCTGCTGATAAGCATTACTCTGCCGAGAAGCATTACTCTGCTGATAAGCATTACTCTGCTGAGAAGCATTACTTTGCTGATAAGTATTACTCTGCTGAGATGAGGTAGATGTCTTGTCTGTGGTTGAATCGTAATTCTCTGCATTATTATTTTGCTCTGACATATAGATCCCTCCATTTTTTATAGTTTTATGTGCCAAATCGGTAATATTTTATGATTTGTATCATAATTATACCATTTATTACTAAAATTACTACACCACTTATTTACTACCTAACACATAAGAAGCTCTATCCCTCCCGAGTCCCAATATTGCTTTGGAGACACTATGGATTGAATCGAAGGTTATCAATTCTAAACAAAAAGCACCTATAGCATAAGCTTTGTGATGCTATAGGTGTTTGCTTATATCTCTTTTTAGATGATCTGCACCCGATAGGCTGGAGATTGTGGCGGTATGCTAAGAGTCTGGAAATTCGCATGCTCCACTCGAACCAGTTGGCCGGGCTGGATTTCTCTTAAGGAGATTGGCCGGTTATCCTGGTTGCGTATCAAGGTATCCCTTGAGATGGTAAATATAAACTGATCGTTAACATCATTCGGGTTTCCGGTCAGAAGAAAATTATTTCTTGTATCTACACTTACAACGCGGTCCGTTGTAATCTCTACAGAATCCTCTTCTTCCATCACTACAATCCGATACGCGTTTGATTGAGGAGGTATACTTCTTGTCATTGCAGCTGAGAAATCTGCATCGATTCGCATCCCCTCGCTTAAATCATAAAGGTTCAGTGTCCTCCCATTTTCGTCAATGATGATGGTATTATTTCCCACATTTAACCTGACTTCCTCCATGTAAATTACACTATTTTCATCACTAGCCCCAAAAGAAATTAGTACATAGCCTGTTCTTGCGTTGTTCACCATGACTTCCTCAATGAGAGCGTTATCTACATGTATTATATTATCACTAAGAAATATCCTCCCCAGTGGGGTGGAACCAGTACGATCCATAATCATCCTCTGATTTATATGTTGTTCTAGTAATAATATATGTTCCTGCTACAATTAGTTACAGCTTCTAGCATGAATATCATAATCTCCTGATTTAGACTTAAATGTGTTCTACTGTTTTCGTTGCGATTACATTGCAATTTAGACCTAAGACATTACTGAGTAAAACCTGACCAATATAAACCGGAGCACAGACTTTGATCTTCTTAATCTCTTCCATGACCTCAAATATCTTATCCTTGGGAATTGGAGAATCCAATTTGACACTTACTAGCGCAAGGATGCCTTCCTCCACAATAACTGAGGTTGCTATGTTTCTTTTTGGGTTGGTAAGCTCCTGCTTGACATAATCGGTTCCTTTTTGACAACCCGCACCTTCTATAACAATTGCTTCCTGTTCTACCTGTGCGGTTATATCACAGCCTCTGGGACACAGCACCCTCCAGTTCGAACAGCTCCATCCATCTATTTTTATTTCTATGGAAAATATAGGCATTCACAAACAGGTCTAGATTTTATAAGCCATTTGTGGAATAATAGAAGATATCATTGAAAAGTGGAGGTTTTAAAATGAGAGCTTATGAAAGATTAATCAAATATACCAAATATGCAACTGCCTCTGATGAAATGAGCGTCACACATCCCAGCACCCCGGAGCAGTTAGTACTCGGTAAGGCTTTGGTTGAAGAAATGAAAAGCCTTGGTATCGCAGATGCGGCTATGGATGAGAACGGATATGTATTTGGTACGATTGAAGCAAATATTGAGAATTGGTCCGGCACGGTAATTGGTTTTATTGCACACATGGATGTTGTCAGCTCCGTACCGTATTCTGATATTAAGACCAGGGTTATCGAGAATTATGATGGATCAGAAATAACTCTGAATGCAGAAAAAAATGTGAAGATCAATCCGGCAGAATTCGATTTTATGAAGAATTATATTGGAAAGGATCTATTAGTTACTGATGGAAATACGCTTCTTGGAGCGGATGACAAAGCCGGTGTCGCTGAGATTCTTACTATGGCAGAAACCTTATACCAACATCCTGAGATAAAGCATGGAACAATTAAAATCGGCTTTACCCCGGACGAGGAGATCGGTAAAGGATCAGATCTGTTTGATGTGAAGCGCTTCGGTGCAGATTTTGCTTACACCGTAGATGGCGCTGCCTATAACGAAGTGGAATACGAAACCTTTAATGCTGCTGCAGCAGATATATTGCTACAAGGAGCCAGCATCCATACGGGAGATGCCAAGGATAAGCTTGTGAATGCTTCTCTGCTTGCGATGGAGTTCCATGCTCTACTACCCGAGAGAGAGCGTCCGGAATATACAGAAAAATATGAAGGCTTTTATCACTTGGACCGTCTGGAGGGTATAGTAGATAATGCAAAAATGCATTACATCCTGCGTGATCATGATATTAGCAAGCTTAATGAAAAGAAAGCGGTTATAAATGCAGCCGCCGCAAAATTAAATGAAAAATACGGTGAAGATACTGTTCGTGTAGAAATCAAAGATACATATTACAATATGGCCGACCAGATCAAACCTCATTGGCATCTGATTGATTCCGCTTATGAAGCAATCCGTGAATTGGGCGGAACACCAATCAGCAGGCCTGTCCGCGGAGGTACCGACGGCTCAAGATTATCCTTTATGGGACTGCCTTGTCCAAACCTTGGAACCGGTAGCCATAATCATCATGGAAAGACGGAATTTGCGTGTATTCAGGCTATGGATCAGTGTGTTGAACTACTGATTAAGCTTGCAGAAAAGTATGCTACCAGAAATATCTGATAGTATCTATTACTATATTTGTTCGAATGCACCATCCTCTTAATTGAAAAGGAAAGAGCATATCACACTAAATGTACTGCGCCCTTTTCACGTCAGTGATGTTTATCACCTCTTAGTGTTACTAAAATAGCGTGTGACTAATTAATAGTCACACGCTAATCTTTTCAACTAAAACTTCTATAAATATAGATTATATGATACCAGAGAATAATTAGATGCGTTTACTAAGACAGTTTGGAAGTTATTGATTGAAAGAACCTTTTTTCCCATAAAAGCCCATCAGCATATTTTGCTCTACGGTCCCATTCCACCGCTTTACTGAAGCTCTCCGGCAGCCCCTGGCCCTGTAGATACAGATCACTCAGCAGCCTCCGTGCTTCAGGATAACCCTCCTCCGCCAATTCAAAAAGAAGCCTCATTCCCTCCTGGTTTTCTGGCCCGTTCAAGATTACCAATATCTCGTCAAAGCTTTGTTCCCACTTCATTAATTTCTTCATGTCATATCTCTGAGCCCTATCAATGATACTACTGGGTTCTGATTCCTTGGGAAACAGGGACATTAAATTTCCTTTTTCCTTTAAAACTAACTTCAAGGTATTACCCACCTCCTATTCAGCCTGATATCAAAATCCTATCGCATTCATAACCGAGGTTAGTATCTCATATTACAAGTTCTTTCTCAGCCACACTGCATCCTCACTTAGGCAGGTAAGCCTGTCCTTATCCGGGGCATAATTGGCTTCTCTCTCTACAAAGAAATGCATTTCTCCCTTACACTGTGCCTCTGCTGCTGTTTTAACCGCTTTCCAGTCAACGATACCCTGCCCGGTTGCACAGTTCAACTTCTGGTTCTCTTCCATGAACTTAAGAATTTCCGGAGGAAAAATCGGCTTGCCGTCCGGTCCGATCTCAAAATGGAACGGTTTCTTATCCGCATACATTGATGTAGCCGGCTTTGGCCCATTTACTGCATTATTTTCCTTAATATGAATTGCTATAAAGCGACCTGCGTATTTATTCAGGTATACTACCCGATCCTGTCCTGCATTGGAGCACCAGCCACAATCCAACTCGAAGCCGACATAATCCGGATCTGTATTCTCGATCACATAATCCAGAAGGTATTTTCCGCCATCTTTATTAAACTCCTGGGTGTGGTTATGATATCCTATCATTAAGCCGTGCTCTTTCGCGATTTTACCATATTTGTTCAGCAACGCGGCTAGCTCTAGAGCTTCCTCCCTGTTTGCAAAATCGAACATGGGGCAGATTATCATTTTCCCGCCGATGGCTGCCACATAAGGGATATCCCTCTCCATATTGTCCATGCTGACATGGGAAGATACTGCTTTCAGTCCTGCTGCTTCCAGTGCCTTCTTCATCTCTTCCGCTGACATACCTCCGTAGTTGGAGCCGGCAAATTCTACTTCCTTATAGCCCATAGCTGAAAGTTTTTGAAAAGATACCGGCAAAGCATCCTGATTGTCAAACCCCAATGAATATAATTGAATACCGAACTTTTCCATATTGTACCCCCTTGTATAGTAATTAATATTTAATCAACACCCACTGTTATTATATACCATTCCGGGATATAAATCCAATCTCATTTTCAATATTCCCTTAACTTCTTCCTTGCATAGAAGAAGCTGACTACACTCCCCATACTTTTAAACACATGATGCCCTAAGTTATAGCATACTTCTTTTCCATGTCTCGGAAATGCCGAAAGATATGATCTAAATCCTTCCCAAAGGGAAGGAGGTGGTACCTAGTGTGTCCTTCGACTTCTACCTTATCGACGGCTTGACGCTCCACCAAAATCGCCAGCTTGCGGTTCAGCTCCGTGTTGGACAGATAGTCTACCTTTCTTAATATTTCGGTATAGGTCGCACCATCTGCTCCAATTGCATTCAGAACCTCTGGTACCCACTTTAGTTTAATAATATCCTGAATGATTTTAAACCCTTCTGTTGTCTGACTCATTATAACCCTTCTTTCATAATATATCTTTCATATTAGTGCCATCCGAATATCCTCTGAATAGATAATTTAGAAACAAATTTGTCTCTATATGTTTTAGAAATTTTGTTATATCATAACACTATAACAAAAAGAAATCAATTATCATTATTATTTTTAAGGAGGATTATACCATGAATAAAATATCATTATTAAACCAATATATAGCTGATTTGCATGTATTTAATACAAAGCTCCATCAACTGCACTGGAATGTGATCGGATTACAATTTGTAACCATTCATAAATTTACAGAGGAACTTTATGAAGATGCATTTGAGAAATTCGATGAAGCAGCAGAGGCACTTAAAATTCAAGGAGAATCTCCTCTCGGTCGAATATCCGACTATCTGAAAATAAGCCAGGTCGAAGAGCTTGATACAGCGAATTACAGCGTTGATTTTGTATTGAAAGAGATAAAAAAAGACCTGACCTATATGAAGGATCTGGTATTAAGAATTCGTACCGCAGCATCGGAATTAGATGACTTCGAGGTAGCAAATATGGCGGAGGATCACATCTCCTACTACAGTAAGCAGTTATGGTTCCTCAATGCCATGACACAAGCATAATAGTATTGCATCGGTCAATTACTTAGTCATATCATTAGAATGACTAAAATGGCTCTAGCAGCTATACTTCCACTATGAATTTTATCACATAAGAAAAAACAGCAGTAGCACTATCTTTCGTACTACTGCTGTTTTTTTCCATCTATGTAGCTCTTCATTAGCCTTTACTAATCCAACTGATTATGAATTAGACGATACTGCTAAGCAAAACCTGGTTTCTATTCCACTCGCTGCCTGACCTTCTTCCTTGCATAAAAGAAGCTGGCTACCTGACCGATTCCCGCCAGCGCCCAGGTAACAGGATAGCAGGCAAAAAGCATGATGACGGTGGGAAACCAAGCAAAGAAGGTGACCAACCATACGATACGCATTAGGCAGGCTCCGACTAAGGTACTGATCATCGGTAATATGGAAAAGCCCATGCCACGGGTCAAACCAGGAAATACATTCATAATGCCACAGGTAAAGTATGCTACCATCAAGACATTGATTCGGATTATGCCAAGTCGAATCACTTCAGGATCTGAGGTAAATATGGATAACAAGGGTCTGCTTAATAACATGGTCAGTCCCCCCACTGCAATCCAGGTTACAAAGATCAATATCGTACTGATCTTTGCTACCTTATCGATCCTGTCATATTTTTTTGCTCCCATGTTCTGCCCGGTGAAGGTTATTGCCGTATTATAGTAAGCATTCATGGAAGTAGCGACAAATCCCTCGATATTACTTGCCGCAGAGCTGGCTGCCACCATGGCTGAACCAAAGGAATTGACGGCTGATTGAATCAATACATTGGATATGGAGAACAGAAGACCCTGCAGTCCAGCCGGTAGACCAATTCGAACAATCTGCTTCAACTTTCTCCGGTCAATGTGCAAACCTTTAAGAGTCAGACGAATCGCTTCCTCCTTATTACGGATAAGACATAAAAGCACAAGGAGCATCGACAGATACTGGGAGATTACCGTTGCCCAAGCTACGCCATCCACACTCATATGCAGTACAAGGACAAAATAAAGGTTCAGTATAACGTTTACAATACCGGATATCAGCAAATAGTACATCGGTCGACGGCTGTCGCCGACAGCACGCAGTATCGCAGCACTAAAGTTGTATACCATACTTGCAGGAAGACCCAAGAAATAAATCCTCATATAGAGAGCTGATAAATCAATGATATCCATTGGAGTACCCATCATAATTAACAGTGGGTTGCATAAAAAAAGTCCCAACGCCATCACAAGAATACCAGCAATGATACTTATGGCAATCGAAGTATGCACCGACTTGTTGACTGCATCCGGCCGTCCTGCACCACAGTCCTGAGCCACAATGACACTGGTCCCCACCGAGAGCCCCATGAATAAGTTCACAATCAGGTTGATGATTGAACCGGTTGCACCGACTGCTGCCAAGGCCTCCTTACCAGAGAATCTTCCGACTACAACCATATCTGCCGCATTAAACATCAACTGAAGAATATTCATTGCCATAATAGGTAAAGAAAAAAGAACCATTTTACCAAATATAGGGCCGTTACACATGTCCTTATCCCGATTCTTAAATATCATTTTCATCGCTTCCTTTGTTTTATGTCGATTTTTCGTCGAAAATAGTAAACATATTAACCTTACCATATTCTCTCAATGATTTCTACCTTTTTAGCAAAACAGTATCTTCTGAAGCAAAGAATGATTACTTGGGTGCTTCATTACTGTCGTCACCTCTACTGATTTCAGTCTCCCTAAAACAATGCTCCTGATATCTTTTGGGCGTCATACCGACGCGTCTTTTGAACACCTCAATGAAATAGCTCTGTGTCGGGAATGCCAGAATTGAAGCAATCTGAGCAGGAGTATAATCAGAGTATTTCAGCATATTCTGTGCAGTTTCTATCTTACGTTTCTGTATATACATACTGACTGAGGTGCCTGTCTCCTTCTTAAAAAGCTTGGATAGATAGCTTGGATGTAATCCAGTATAATCAGCCAGCATTACAACTGTTATTCTCGTGTTAAGATTTTTATAAATGTAATCAATACATTTTACAATTGGCTTTGAATTAATATTATCCTTTTTCAAAGCATTCATTCTTTTTGTATAGTCTATTGTCATTATACTATGAAGACGTGATATTTGATCTATGGCCGTGCATTGATCTGCCTGCTGAATGTAAAAATCACTGAGCCTGTAAGCTGCTTCATGTTCCATTCCTCCTTCAATACAATACCTTGCAACCATAGCAACGGTTATAATGAAATGATACCGAATATTACGCAGAGGGTTCTCCGATAATTGACCAAGTCCTATTTTGTCTGTGAACGCATTTTCACTCAGCTTCGTCACCTTACCGATATCCCCTGATTTTACAGATACATAGAAATCAAATTCAGGACCATAGGGTGCGTGTATAATGTTGTCTTCTCGCATAATGAATTCTTTATAATTCCATTCCTTATTGATATCCACACTAATCCCCTATTCTGTTGTAAATTCGTATTTGAGAGACAGTACCAATTTAATGAAGAATATGTATATGCTAATTGGATCTCCCATACTATTTATTATGTCATGATTTTGATAAAATTACAATCATATTGATATACTAGGTCTATCATAAATCATATGATAATGTTAAACATAGGTATGAAAAATAAATCAATTTACCAGTTACATAAAGGCATCCATCGGCGAATAGTTATGCTCCCATTCTTGATCAACTAATCAACTTATTATAATGAATGTATGGATTTACGCTTCTCATCAGAAAGGAGATTAAAATGAAAAAGGAGTTAAGAAGAGGATTGTGTAGTTTTTGTGGAGTAGTTATGCTGCTTGGCGCTTTTGCAGGCTGCAACAAGGAGGAAGAAATGATACCATCAGAAAAATCAGTAGAAACTAAAATAGCGAGTACACCCATACCAACGATACCGCCAACAAAACCTGCACAATTGCAACAGGATACTATCCCGGAGCTTGATGGATATTCCTTATTGTGGAATGATGAATTCAACACGGAAAGCTTGAATACTGACATCTGGAATTACGAGCCTCATGAACCAGGCTGGACCAATAATGAATTGCAAGAATATACAACTTCAACGGATAATGTCTTTATTAAGGATGGAAGCCTGATAATTAAGGCAATTAAGACTACAGACGCTGCAGGAAAGGACCACTACACCTCGGGTAAAATCACAACTCAGAATAAGCAGGATTTCACCTATGGTAAAATTGTCGTGAGTGCGAAAGTACCAAGAGGCCAAGGTCTATGGCCTGCTATCTGGATGATGCCGAAGGTTCAGGAATTTTACGGTGAGTGGCCAAAATGCGGTGAGATTGATATTCTCGAAGTTCTGGGCAATCAGGTCGATACCGCTTATGGAACCATTCATTATGGTGAACCTCACGCGCAGCAACAGGGCACCTATGTATTAAAAGACGGTACCTTTGCCGATGACTTTCATGAATTTTCTGTTGATTGGGAACCGGGTGAAATGCGTTTTTATATTGATGGTAATCTTTATTTGACGGTGAATGATTGGTTTACAGCCGTGGATGGAGAAGAGGAAAAGCCCTATCCTGCACCATTTAACCAACCTTTTTTTGTACAGCTTAACCTTGCTGTAGGTGGGAACTGGCCGGGGAATCCGGATGAAACAACAGACTTTGATAATGCCGAATTTGAAGTGGATTATGTCAGGGTATATCAAAAACAAAAATATGATCTAAACGTCCAAAAACCGGTGACATTATTAGTAGAACCGGAACCGGGTGCAAATTATATCCATAACGGAGATTTCTCCATAGCCGAAGATCTAACCGACGATACCGACTGGAAGTTCTTATTAGCGCAAGGCGGAGAAGGTGCTGCTGAAATCAAAGATGGATGGATTAGAATAATATCACAAAACGCCGGAGCTGTTGACTATTCTGTTCAACTTGTGCACCCAATGCTTGCAATGAAGAAGGGATGCAAATATAAAGTTACCTTTGACGCTTATGCATCAGAAAAAAGAGATATTATTGTATGTGTATCCGCACCCAATAATGGATGGATTCGTTACTTAGCAGATACCACACTAACACTCTCAACGGATGTGCAGACCTATACCTATACCTTTGATATGACCTCAAAGGATGACCCAAATGGCAGACTTGAGTTCAATCTTGGCAATAGGGGCTCAATCGCTGATGTTAATATCACAAATGTACGAGTGGAAAAAATTCAGTAAATATTGAGTTCTTCCCGTTATCCACTTAAGTGAAAAGGAAGTATGGTCCTTGTTATCTAAGACTATACTTCCTTTTTGATTATGTAATACATATAAGTTATAAGCGTTTCATCCACATAATAGAGCTGAACCATAATCCCGGAACTATTACTTTTATAATAGGTCCCATTACCTTCCGAATTTACTTCCATAATGTCTACGGTATAGTCCTTTTTGATCTCATCAAGATAATCTAAAAGTCTTCCTACTCCACCTGTTCGAGGCTTCGCTTAGGCTCTGTTTTTGTACTTTTTATCGCCTTTACTTTAAATAGTATGAGAGATCTTCGACTTATCTCGACCCCAAATACAGAGCAACCGCTCTCCAATTACCCTTCGAACGGTAAATCAGTTTTCCATCTTCTAGGATTACATCACAATCGGTATCCGAATACACTTCCTTGATCTCATAATGATATCCTTCGGGAATTGTTATGACTAAATCCTTCTCCATGTTACCTTGGAATAGGTGATATAAGGCATATGCGTCACCTTGATCACCAATACGAAGAAGGCCTTGCCAACCCTTAGGATTGCGATAGCTCTTGATTTCATTTCCGTAATAAAGCGTATAACCGTCCTTGATGATTGGTGCAATTCGCTTATAAAAAGCGATACCTCGGTCAATTGCATTCCATTGATCGGAAGATAATTCGGTCACATCTCCGGACAGACACATTCTTCCGAGAAATGTATTAATGATGGAATAGGTAATTCTCTGTATACTGTCTTCTTTTCGGATTACTGCCCAGATCTGGCTTTGTCTCGGAAGTATGGTCCTATGAAGATTCGCTGCAATAATCGGTATTTCCGGACATTCGTGGGCGTCGGAAAAGGATGCCATACTCGATACGCCCATCATCTTTGATTCCAGTCTATGTCCACCGGACGCACAGTTCTCAATAATAATTCCCGGAATCTCCTGCTTGATTGTCTTAATAAACGCAAAGGCTGCCTCCATGTTCTGCCTGAGGCCCTCTCCTAAGGACTCCGCACCATCACAACCAATTCCGATCGTATCATTATAATCAATCTTTATGTATTCAAATTGATACTTTTTGAGAGTACCAATCACCTTATCTTTCAGATAGTTAATTACCCAAGGATCTCTCATATCCCAAAATCGCCTGTTTGCTGTAGTCAGCGTTAACCCATCACGCTTCAACAAATGCTCCTCTTTATTGTAAGCTTTTGCTGCAGAGCCCACATTTTCTATCTCAAACCAGATTCCCGGCTTCAATCCCGTGGCTTTAATTGCCTCTACGGTTTTATCCAACCCATCAGGAAATAGATCACTAGAGACGTTATAATCTCCCATTGAGCTGTACCAGGGAATTCCTTCTTCCTTATACCATCCACAGTCAATGACAAAATAATCAAAGCCTTTTCCCTTAATTGCTTCCAGTATACCACTGATGTTTTCATGAGACGGACACCCCCAGGTAGTACAATATTCATTGAATATCACAGGCAGGCTTTGCTCACTTTCCGGCCCCTGATCCAGAACCTCCTTCAGGCAGGAGGTCATTCTCTGTGAAATCCGGTCGCACCCTCCACCTTTGCACACAGAAAGAATTGCCTCCGGAGTGATAAACAGTTCACCCGGATGGATTTCCTTCATCCAGTGGCCGAATTCCCGGTCAGCGATTCCTCCTGAGATAGAGATACCATCATCCATACGATAGATTTCCATCTGCCAGGATGCATTATGTGCTAGCATTGCACCCCAGAAGACATCATTTTCACTGTCCTCCAGGATAAGATTAGGAAAATACCCGCTCACAGGCATAGAGCCCACCTGTCCAAATCGTTCTGAGCGCACCGCATGCCCTGACCAGGAGGGTTCCAGCTGTAATTCCTCTATGGTCTTGGTTTCCAGCCTTCCTTCCATGCTCCATACACTACGGAAACGGTGTACTTTCATCCTCTCATGTCCGTCCCCAGCGAGGAACGGCGAGATTCCACCCAAAGAGAAGCTTGATATCATCTCCAGCTTTACCGTCTGATTGCTTTGATTCTGAAAGGTATTATATACTTCTAGGTATTTATTGCCTGTACTCCAGATTAGATAATGCTTTGCCTCATAGCCCCTATGATCCGATAAGGTTGTGCAGATCTCCACCTTATTGTTATTACGGATCACATCTTGCTCCTTATATCGAAACCCAGTGACCGACTCCCCCCCTCTCATGGTTTTTCCGCCGGCATATCCCCCGGGATAGGTATCTCCTATCAGCTTAAGCTGTAGGAGCGAGTCGACTTTCTGATTTTTCTTTTCCCATTCCGTAGATTTTTCAGACTCCGGTACGACCACAAGTTCGACATTACCGGTGTCACTATCGATATAATATTCACATCTCATATCACCTAATATATGTCTCTTTAATAAAGTAACCATCTTCCTATCTCTCCTCTCATCTTTACTACACCAACTGTTATACCTTTCGTGAAATATTGTTGTATACTGATGAATTGGATGGCAATCGGTAAAACCGATAATACGAGAGCAGCCATCGCTTATGTCCTTCTTATCGCTGTACATATTATAACACTGATCACCATGTAAAAGGAAGGTATTTGCATATTTATTCAATTGCGTTATAATTAATACCAATGTATAATAAAGCTCCGATTGCATATGCAAGCTTGCTCGTGATATGCGATCGGAGTCAAAGATCATGAATGACTTTATACTCATGATATAATTTTTAAGGAGTTGAAAGACATACGATGAATTGCTTTAATAAAAATGAATTCCATCACGGCCTAAAGCGAGGTTTGCCTATTGCAATGGGATATATCCCCGTTTCCTTTACCTTTGGCTTAATGGCTGTCTCCGGCAAGCTGCCTGTCTGGATGGCTGTTTTTATATCCCTTACCAATTTAACCTCTGCCGGGCAATTTGCAGGAACGAATCTGATTATTAATAGCGCCGGCTTTCTGGAAATCACACTGACTACCTTTGTCATTAATATGCGATATATGCTAATGTCCCTTTCACTAACGCAACGCTTTGATAAATCGATGCCTTTATTGAAACGGATGATCGTAGCTTATGGTATTACGGATGAGGTTTTCTCCGTTGCTTCGATGGAAGGTGGCTGCCTCACCTACCCCTTTCTTCTAGGATTAATAACCGGACCGGTGATTGGCTGGTCCTCTGGAACTTTACTTGGAGCTTTGATAAGTACTTCTCTTCCGGAGAGCTTAAGTAGTACAATGGGAATTGCACTGTATGCCATGTTTATTGCAATTATTATTCCCCCCGCAAAAAAGTCCAAATCAGTTACAACAATTGTTATTCTTTCTGTAGTAATAACCTGTCTTCTTAAGTTTATTCCCATCTTTCATGCGATCTCCTCCGGTTTTCGTGTGATCATCGCGACCATCCTTGGAGCAGGTATAGGTGCTTGGCTGTTTCCAATTCGTGATAATAATAATCAGAGAGGAGAGGAAGTATGAAATTAGAGAACGCCTTTCTTGCCGTAATCCTCATGGCGCTGGTTACCTATATACCAAGGGTACTGCCAATCGCTATCTTTCGCAAGGAGATTAAGTCTGTCTATATCAAATCTTTTCTTCAGTATGTGCCCTTTGCCGTTTTAGGTGCTCTCACCTTCCCGGATATTTTTTCTTCAACCGGTAGTCCTATAACGGCGGTTTTAGGTACATTGATGGCACTATATCTTTCATACCGCGAGAAAAGTCTTGTGGTTGTTGCCCTTGGTTCCATCCTTACCGTATATCTCTCGGGACTTATTCTATAATCATTTTCTTCCGATTACGGTATGAAATTAATTGATATTTGTCAAATAAAATGTTATGCTACCTCAGTAAATGAAGAATTATTTCATTATAAAAAATCAATAAATATGCAACCATGTGAAGATGATATATAGTAGTGAGTAGGCTATTTTTAGAGATAAAGCGAGGTAACAATATGATAAAAGTTGATAATCTATCCTTCTCCTTTCCACAAAAGGATCTGTTTCATAATATTTCATTTAACTTAGAGGACGGTCAACATAGCGCTTTCATAGGATCAAGCGGTAGTGGTAAAAGTACTTTATTAGAGATCATTATGAATCCGGAACAATATATGTTCGACGGAAGCCTGGATATGGCTCCGGATTGTAGAATTGGGTACGTAAGTCAGTTCTCCCGCTTAGAGAAAGCAGGGGAAATCACTGTTTTCGACTATTTGGCAGATAAATTTATTGCGCTGCAGAATGAATTAGCAGCTATTTATATTGAAATGGAAACAGCTACAGATATGGAGCCATTACTGGAACGGTATCAGATGGTCTTAGATGCCTATCAGGCAGTTGGCGGAGATGATTATGAGCAGAATATCAAAAGAAAACTAAATACAGCGAACCTGGGCAAGCATGAAAAGCTTATGGTATCCAAGCTTAGTGGCGGAGAGTTCAAACTGATTCAAGTGATTAAGGAGATGTTAACCAGCCCGGACTTGATGATTATGGACGAGCCGGATGTATTCTTAGACTTTGAGAACCTTAATTCTCTGAAAAACCTGATCAATTCACACAAAGGAACCATGCTGGTTATTACGCACAACCGATATCTGCTCAATCATTGCTTTAATAAGATACTGCATCTTGAGAATAAGGAGCTTCAGGAGTTCGATGGTAGCTATATTGATTATAACTTCTCATTACTTCTTAGGAAAATTGAGTTACAGGAGCTTGCAATTGCCGATACTGAAGAACTCGAGAGAAATGAGAGGCTAATTAATAGGCTAAGAAATACTGCAAGTGTCTTTACAGAGGCATCCAGAGGTAAATCCCTAAAGGCCAGAATTAAAATCAAGGAAAGGCTGGAAGCACGCAGAATCAAAGCACCCTTCGTTGAGATCAAGCAGCCGCTCGTCCGATTCGATATCGAGAATGAAGTCGAAGAAGCTACGATATTAACCGTTAAAGATTACAGTACCGCCTTCGATGAAATCCTTCTGGAACATGTCAACTTTGAGATGAAATCCAATGATAAAGCAGCGCTAATCGGAGCAAACGGTACCGGAAAGACTACTTTACTTCGTGATATTTATAAGAATAATCAAAGCTCAATTAGGATAAACGATACTATTAGAGCAACCTATTTATCTCAGCTTAACAGTGAAACACTTAATGAGTCAAACACGATACTGGATGAATTCCTGGACAACGGCTTCAAAACGAATGATGAGGTTGCAGCTCATCTGTTGAACTATGGTTTCGAAGAAGATGATCTTCGCCAAACAATCAGCTCTCTGTCCGGTGGTGAGAAGAATATATTACAATTGGCTAAAGTTGCTGCCCGTAAAGCAAACCTGCTGCTTCTGGATGAGCCAACAAGCCATCTGGACACCTATGCACAATTAGCGCTGGAAAAAGCCATAAGCGAATATAAAGGTGCGATATTAATGATCTCTCATGATTTCTATTCCATTGTAAATTGTATGGATTATGTGCTAATCATTGAAGATAAGACGATTCGGAAAATGAGTATTAGAAAATTCAGAAAGATGATTTATGCAAATCATTTTGATCGAGATTATTTAGAAATTGAGCAAAAGAAAAAAGAAGTTGAAACAAAAATTGCAGTGGCTTTAAAAGATTCTGATATTGAACTTGCTAAGGATTTGTCAGAAGAGCTGGAAGAGTTGATAAAGCTGTTGTAAGGGATAAGAAGACGGGGAGGTATGCGATGCCCGTAACAAAGTATTGTCCTCAATCATTTTCAGGAGGTATATTATGAAGAAAATATTAATTGTGGTGGACATGCAGAATGATTTCATCGATGGTGCATTAGGTACAAAGGAAGCTGTTGCTATCCTGCCAAATGTCAGGAGCAAGATTGAAGAATACCGTAAATCCGGTAATGAGGTCATCTTTACCAGAGACACTCATAATGAGAATTATCTTGACACTCAGGAAGGGAATAAGCTACCGGTAATTCATTGTATAAAAGATACAGATGGGTGGGCTATTTCACCCCAAATAGACACCAAAGACTCTGTGATAATTGATAAGCCTACCTTCGGTTCAGTCTCATTGATGTCCCATATTAAGGATAATGATCGGGACGCAGAATTCGAATTAATCGGTTTATGCACCGATATTTGTGTGATATCAAATGCAATTATGCTTAAAGCTTTCCTGCCGGAGGCTAAGGTCAGTGTAGATGCTTCCTGCTGCGCGGGTGTAACACCGGAAAGCCATAAGAATGCTCTGGAAGCAATGAAGATGTGTCAGATTCATATTACGAATGATACAATCCAATCTTAAGTACAATACATTAATTAACGGACATATTACTATTTTGCAAGGTCTTATCAAACATTTCTGTTAGATATTTGCATACAAAATTGTAACATGTCCGTTAATCTGTGTACGGGGATTCAGTTTATTTTCATGAGCTAATCCATGTGTTTCAGATAGCTCCAAAAATATAATAATATGCTACTTTGCAATTTCCTTAAAGTGAAGCTGTAAGGATTGGTATTCAGGAGAGAGCGGAATTGGCATGCCTGCCTTCATTAGTGCATTTCCGTTGTATATCATCTCTGATCCTTCTGCTTTATAACTCGCATCAGGCTTCAGACCCTTACATTTAACATACTGTATCGGTGCATTACCGTGATTATCCAGTGTGACAACAGATAGCAGAGCTTCGCTTTTATCCTTGGCAACAAACTGCCAAGCTGCGATCTGATTATGGGTTAGTGAGCTGGTCAGTCTATAATAATCTCCGTTATGGATCAGGTCCCAATACTTATGGAAGCTTATAATCTGCTGCTTCACCTGGGCCTTCTCTTCTTCACTAAGCTTTCCTAGATCCAATTCATACCCAAAGCTTCCTGCCATAGCCACGACACCACGGGTTTGTAATGAGGTTGATCTTCCTGTCTGGTGGTTCGGAACAGCAGACACATGGGAGCCTACGGTTGAGATTGGATATGCATAGGAGGTACCCTCCTGAATACGAATTCGATCCATCGCATCCGTATTATCACTACACCAGATCTGTGGAACATAATAAAGCATTCCTGCATCAAATCTTCCACCACCACCGCTGCAGCCTTCGATTAGGAGATCCGGATAACGCTCCATTATTCGTTCTAATAAATCATATACTCCCAGCATATACCGATGCAATACGGCACCCTGATTATTCTCACCGACAGCGCTGTAGACATCACAGATGCTTCGATTCATATCCCATTTTAAGTATTCGATATTCGCACTATCCAGAACCTTACACATCTGACCAAATATATGATCTACCACGTCTTTTCTTGAAAAATCCAACACCAGCTGATGGCGGGAGCGGATTGGTCTACGACCGGGTATTGTAAATGCATAATCCGGGTGCTCACGATACAGATCACTATCCTCACTAACCATCTCCGGTTCCATCCAGATTCCGAACTTCATTCCAATACTGTTGATACGCTTCACCAGATCACTTAGGGTACCATTGAGCTTCTTCTCATTTACGAACCAATCACCTAGTCCGCTGTGATCATCATCCCTTTTACCAAACCAACCGTCATCCAATACAAGCATCTCCACACCCAGCTCCGCTGCCTGCTTGGCGATCTGATATATCTTCTCACCATCAAAATCAAAATAGGTGGCTTCCCAATTATTGATGAGCACCGGTCTTGGAATTGTTTTATATTTTCCTCTGCACAGATTATGACGGAAGGTATTATGATAATTGTGCGATAGCTTTGTCAATCCCTGATCGGAGTAGCTTAATACAACCTCCGGTGCACTGAAGCTCTCACCTGCTTTTACCTCATAGGAGAATGCTTCATCCTGCAGCCCCATGCTGATTCGTACTTGATTATATTGATCCAACTCCGCTTCTGACTTAAAGCTGCCGCTATACACCAGACATAACCCATAGCAGTCGCCATGATCTTCCGTCGTCTGGGCATCTGCAAGAATCAAAAATGGACTATATTGATGACTGGTGGTTCCTCTTTTACTGCCGATGGTGTGTATTCCATGCGTCATTCTAGCTCTTTGTACATTGCGTTCCATGGCATGTCTGCCATAGAAGCTTATCAGCTCGTACTCCCCATACAGGAAATCAAGGCAGGCCGACATAAGCTTCTCAATCATTATACTTTTGCCTGTGTTATTAATGACCTGGACACTACGAGTAATGATATCCTGTTCTTCTAATACACCATACAGTAGTTTAACCTGCAGGCTACTAATTGGATCCTCCAGAAGGATAGTTAATGTATCCGCCTCCTCAGGAGAAGCATATACTGCCGGAAGACCAGGAATGTTATATTTACCCTTCGTTATCTTATAATCCTTGAAGTGTAGGTCACAACTGCAGGTTCCATCAAGATTCTTGACAACCAGGCTTGTAGTCCGATAATCTCCGGTACCTAGTGTCGGAAATTCCTGAGGCAGATAGTCCATAGAATATGTTCTATCTCTATCGGCTTCATATGGGTTTCCGGAAAATGCTCTATCATAATAGGTTAAAAGGTAATCTATCGTTGACTCAACCTTACTTCCATAGTACAGATGGAGCAAATGTCCAAGCCTGTCTATCTGCATCTGATAAGTTGAGTTCCGGGTATGCAATGTAAATATACCCTTCTCCTTGTTATATTCAATTGCCATTTTTGTCCTCCAGACATTTCATTGTATTATAATTTACTGCCCGATGTCGCGATACCTTCAATAAACTGCTTTTGGAAGAGAATATATAGAATAATCATCGGTAAGCATGCAATCAGAGAAGCTGCCATCAGCTCCGGGAATTTAGGACCATATTGACCCTGCATTTTGGCAAGTGCCGATGCCAGGGTCGCTTTATTATTGTCTGAATTTACGATCATAGGCCACATTAAATCCTTATAGGCAAACAGGGCAGTAAAGATGCCCAATGCGACCATCGCTGATTTTGTTAAAGGTGCCATAATAAAAAGAAATGTTTTTCCGATATTACATCCATCCAATCTGGCTGCTTCCTCCAAATCCTTCGGAAGACTCATATACGATTGTCTGAGTAAAAAAGTACCAAATGCCGTTACAAGACCGGGAAATACTAATCCAAAAATCGAATTAAGCATACCCATCTTACTTACCATAATATATTGCGGAATAATAAAAATCTGGCTCGGAACCATCATTTGAAACAGAACCAAAGAAAATGCCAGATTTTTCCCTCTAAAATTCAACCGTGCAAAAGCATATCCAGCCATGGTTGCAGTAAGTACTGCTGCCAGAACGCGTCCGATAATCATTAATGTTGTATTGATATATAGCTGTATAAAATCCATGTTGCTTACCACAGTCCTAAAGGAATCGAATCTCCACTCGGACGGGAGGATAACAAACGGGTTAACACTGGTGGCTTCTCCTATTGTTTTAAAAGCCGTCAGAATCATCCATATAAATGGGACCAACATTGTAATAGAGAAAAGGACCAGTATAAAATAGATTATAATCTGTGTGATATTCCTTTTTAATGCCATGATGTTATTCCTCCTTAATTATAATGAACCCATTTCTTCTGCCCAACCATCTGAATAACAGTAATCATCAGTATTACTATCAGTAGCAGAACAACAATCGCAGAGCCATAACCTTTGTTGCTATTTGTAAAGGAATATCGGTAGAACAGATAAACCAGTGACTGAGTCTTTATCAACGCCGGATTCGTCTTATCCATAACCATATAAATCAAATCAAACACCTGAAACGCACTGATCATCCTCGTGATCAAAACAAAGAAGATTGTCGGGGATATCATAGTTAGTGTAATGCTGAAGAACTGTTGAAAACCATTTGCTCCGTCGATCTGAGCTGCCTCATAATAATCACGTGGTACTTCCTGTAATCCGGCCAGAAATAAGACCATATTATATCCAATTATTGTCCATACACCGATTGCGGCGATAGAGAAAACCGCTATTTTCGGATCGGATATCCAGGATATCTTGCTGCCAATAATATGATTTAATAGTCCAAATTCAGAATTGAATAACCATCTCCATACCATAGCGATGGCTGCAGGGGCAGCCACCATAGGTAGGAAAAAGATCACTCGAAACATCGTACGTCCCTTCATCTTCCGATTAAGAAATACGGCTAAAGCCAAGGCAATCGTGATAGATAATGGTATCTCTACAACAGCATATTTCAATGTGTTAAACAGTGCCTGCCATACTTCCTTATCTTGGATCAGCTTCTCGTAATTTTGTAGGCCAACAAATATATTGCCCTTACCAAAGTCCCCAGTCTTAAAGAAACTCTGATAAACCGTCCGAAAGATAGGGATGATATTCAGAACTAAGAGGCCGATAACCGTTGGCAATATAAACAACCATCCCCATAGAAATTCATTATATTTCTGACTGATGCCTTTTCTCTTCTTCATGAATATCACCCTCCACCTGATCTTCAAACTATTCTTGTGCTAATGTCTCATTCATGGATGCTGCAATTTTTTTGCAGGTGTCTTCCATGGTTGCTTCTCCTGTCCAAGCAGCTTTAAATTCTTCGGTAGCCATATTCTCCCATATTACAGTTTCTCTAGAATAGGGACGGAATACCAGTTCTGCATTTAACATATCAAGATAGGACTGAAGATTGAAGTTCTTGTTACCGTTCTTCCATGCATCAGAAGTCCCTTTGAAAGCAGACATTGTAACACCAAGCTCTGCCTGCTTTAACTGTGCTTCCTTTGTTCCGAGATATTCGATCAGACTCCAAGCTGCATCCGTGTTCTTTCCGTTTGCCGCTGCTGCCCAACCAAGACCATTGTAAATGGATACTCTTTTTCCGTCCGGACCGGTGGGTAAGGGAGCTATATCACAGTTTTGAGTGGCATATTCATAGGAATTAAAAGCAGGTACCATCCAGGAGCCTGAGGTTATCATTGCTACCTTACCGGATACGAATAATACCTCGGTACCATTTTCCGAAACGGTCTGAAGATCAGGGCAGGCACCCTCTCTTAACATTTTCTCAAACACCTGCATTGCCTGGATCGTCTTAGGATCATCATAACCGGATTTCTTTTTATCCTCGGTGAGAATATATCCGCCGTAGCTATAGATTGCATTATAATAGCTATCCTGATTATTACCTGTATTAATCGCATAGCCATACTGGCTGCCATCCGGCTTTGTTAACTTCTTTGCTGTCTCATATAGAGTTTCCCATGTCCATGTATTATCCGGATAAGCAAGCCCTGCCTCATCAAACATAGTCTTGTTATACCAAAGAGCTATGGTATCGATGTCCTTTGGCATTGCGAAGATTTTGTCACCGGATGAATAGAGTGCCGTAATATCAGAATAATAATTATTCATATCAACTTTATCACTGGCAGCAATTTTATCTGTTAAATTAAGTAACATTTCATTTTCTATGTATTTCTGTGCCTGATTGGAATGCATCCAGAAAACATCAGGTAAGGTACCGCCGGAAGCACCAGCCTCTAACAAGGTCCAATACTCATCCCAGGTAACAACCTGAATCTCAGCTTTGATCCCTGACTGAGCTGTCCAGTCATCCATGATTTGTTGTAAACCCGGTTGCTGATTACTGTCCCAGATTGTAACCGTGATTTTATCTGTAGAGCTTGTAGCAGCCTTTTCAGAAGTACCAGATGAGCTGCTTTCTGCATTATCAGCAGCTTTTGTTACATCTGTTGAAGCTTTCTCAGTAGAATCAGTTTTACCGCCACAGGCAGTCAGAGAAAGAGCCATTAACATTATCATCATTAATGCGATCAACCTTTTTTTCATAAATACCTCCCATAAATTATGTTTTTCGTTATTAACACTCTGCTTCATGTCACACTAATCTTGCATGCTGCCAAGACACCGCGAATTGGTAGCACAAATTGCCGATTGAAAAATCTATGATTTTTCAATCGATATCCATGGTTCTAGTAGTGCATAAATTCCCATAATATATGCCTTTATGCTGTTTTTACATCTTGACTATATTGTGCAGGCCTGCTCATATAATCTCTGTCTTAACATTAGATTTTATCCTAATGTTAAGCCTATTTTACCACAGAGTCGACTTCAGTAACATGCAATATTGTTATTAAAAATATAGCATAATGCTATTTTTGTATCGTTTAGCTTGCCAACATCTAGCATTTTGGTATATAATTTCTATAGGCTATCTTTATTTCGTTCATCCGATCTATATTCACTCATCAAAAATCCAAAAAGGATGGTTACTATGAGCAAATACCTCAGCAGTATATTTCCAAATGAGCGGTTCGTTGATCTTGGGTTATATCAATACGGCTATGAGAAGTGTGATCCGTTACACTCCTATGGCCCCTTTGTTCGTAATCATTATTTATTTCATTATGTAATATCCGGCACCGGAACCCTGTTTTCGATAAATTCCAAGGGAGTGGAGCAAGTATATAGAATTAAAAGTGGTCAGGGGTTTTTGATCTGTCCCAAGCAAGTCAATACCTACTATGCGGACGAGAATCATCCCTGGGAATATACCTGGATTGAATTTGATGGTCTTCGCGCGAAAGAAATGCTGAATCTATCCGGTTTGTCCTTTGATTCACCTGTGTATAAATCGAATGTCAAGGATCTTTCCTATTCATTAAGGGACGAGATTCTCTATATAGCGCAGCATTCGAACGAGTCCCCTCTTCATCTGATCGGACATCTTTATCTGGCCCTTGATTATATGACACGTTCCTCAGCTACCAGAGTTACCGTAAACTACAGCAATAAACTTTCCGATTATTACATCCATGAGGCCATATCCTTCATTGAGCAGAACTTTCAGAATAATATCACCATAGAAGACATCGCCAGTTGCTGTAATCTGAACAGAAGCTACTTCGGCAAAATATTTCGTGCTACGGTAGGTAAAAATCCACAGGAGTTTCTCATTCATTATCGCATGACGAAAGCCGCTGAGCTTCTTAAGCTAACAGAGCTCTCCATCAATAATATCAGCAATGCGGTAGGATATCAAAATCAGCTGCATTTTTCCAGAGCTTTTAAATCAATTTACGATCTTTCCCCAAAACAATGGAGATCAGAGAATAAAATCAAGCTATCGCCATAATACCGGAACGCTTGATATTGTGAGTCATATTGTTGTAAATTGATTCTCAAAAACTTCCGGGTTAGGAATATAGATTGAAATCGAGTAGGAGGCGGTGATTAACCGCCGTCCTCTCACAGCACCGTGCGTACCGTTCGGTACACGGCGCTTTCAATAGTTGACATGCACAGACTGATATGCAATGGCCAAGTCATAAAAGCCATTG
>JAEYOY010000075.1 GCA_023411215.1 Bacillota bacterium
CTTCGGAAAAGATTCGCAATGTTGTTTTGTTAGGCCACGGTGGCTGTGGCAAGACTACTTTAGTCGAAGCCATAGCGTACACAACAGGAATACTCAAACGTCAGGGAAAAGTGGAAGAGGGAAGTACGATTAGTGATTATGATAAGGAAGAGCAGAAGAGACTCTTCTCTATCAGTACGACAGTAGTGCCTATTATTTTTGAGGATATTAAGATTAATTTTTTGGATACGCCGGGATATTTTGATTTCGTGGGTGAAGTAGAAGAAGCTTTACAGGTAGCAGATGCTGCGGTTATTGTTGTATCGGCTAAGGCAGGAGTAGAAGTCGGAACATTAAAAGCATGGGATTTTTGTGAAAAGTATCATTTACCGAGAATTTTCTTTATAACAGATATGGATGATGATAATGCAAGTTATCGTGAAGTGGTTGAGAGATTAACAGAGCTCTATGGTAAGAAAATTGCTCCCTTTCATATTCCGATTAGAGAGAATGAGAAGTTTGTTGGATTTGTTAACGTGGTTAAGATGGCAGGTAGAAGATTTACGACAGCCAGTAACTATGTTGAGTGTGAGATCCCAGATTATAGTCAGGAAAATCTTTCGAAGTTCAGAGAGGTACTGTTGGATGCAGTAGCCGAGACCAGCGAAGAATTAATGGATAAGTATTTTGCCGGCGAAGAATTCACACAGGAAGAAATCTCATTTGCACTTCGAAATAATGTAATAGATGGAACTGTAGTTCCTGTAATGATGGGCTCCGGTGTATATGCACAGGGTACAACGATGTTATTACAGGCAATTGAGAAGTACTTCCCGGATCCGACCAGAATGAGTATTAGCGGTAAGAATGCGAAGACCGGTGAAGCCTTTGTTGCTGATTATGATGAGAAGAAGCCTTTCTCTGCCAGAGTATTTAAGACGATCGCCGATCCGTTTATCGGTAAATTCTCTCTTTTCAAGGTTTGCTCCGGTGTGTTAAAATCAGATATAGCCGTCTTCAATGTAGACAAGGATACGGAGGAAAAGGTTAATCGTATCTATGTACTTCGCGGCAAGGAGCAGATTGAGGTGACTGAGCTTCATGCAGGTGATATCGGTGCTCTTGGTAAGCTATCCGAGACAGTTACCGGTGATACCCTATCCACAAAGGCAAATCAGATAGTATATGATCGTATAGAGGTCGCTACGCCTTATACCTATCAGCGCTTTAAGACCAAGAATAAGGGTGATGATGATAAGGTATCCCAGGCTCTTCAGAAGCTGATGGATGAAGACCTCACCTTAAAGATGGTTAATGATAAGGAAAACAGACAGACTTTATTATATGGTATCGGTGATCAGCAGCTTGATGTTGTTGTCAATAAATTATCGAATAAATATAAGGTAGAAATTGAGATGATGAAGCCAAGAGTACCATTCCGCGAGACACTTCGCAAGAAGGTACGGGTTCAGGGAAGACACAAAAAGCAATCTGGAGGACATGGACAATTCGGTGATGTTCATATCGAATTTGAGCCCTCCGGTGATATGGAGACTCCTTATATTTTTGAAGAGAAAATCTTTGGTGGCTCCGTACCAAAGAACTTCTTCCCGGCAGTTGAAAAGGGTATTGCTGATTGTGTATTGAAGGGTCCCGTTGCTGGATACCCAGTTGTTGGATTAAAGGCAACCTTAGTTGATGGTTCCTACCACCCGGTAGACTCCTCCGAAATGGCCTTCAAGTTGGCGACCGTTAATGCCTTCAAACAAGGATTTATGGATGCATCTCCTGTATTACTTGAACCGATTGCATCCCTTAAGGTAGTAGTTCCGGATAAATTCACCGGCGATATTATGGGCGATCTGAATAAACGCCGCGGCAGAGTTCTTGGTATGAATCCTGTAGCAGGGGGTAAGCAGGAAATCGTAGCAGACATTCCGATGTCAGAGCTCTTTGGTTATTCCACTGACCTTCGATCCATGACCGGCGGTATCGGTGATTATTCATATGCATTTGCCCGCTATGAGCAAGCTCCTTCCGATGTACAGCAAAAAGTTATGGAAGAAAATGCGAAGGAAGAAGAAGCAGAGGCAAATTAAAGATTGATGTATAAAAATGATATAGAATTTGATTAGGTATTAATTTATAGAGGCTGTTCTCATGCAATGTGATTAAGGGTTTTGTTTAATAGTAGCAAAAGAGATGATCTATTACACAAAGCCCTTTTCTTCGGCATTATTGAGATGGCCTCCTACCAATGAGAACAAAACTCTTAATACTTGATTTAAAAGAGCTTGCAAATCGAATTTTTAGAATAGATAACAGTATCTCGATTTTAAATGGATTTACAGAGGAACGTATAAGAGGGAGTCTGAATAAGATTTCTTTTTTATAAAAAAATCAAAAGGAGAGTTTTTATGGAAAAGTTTTTTAAGCTTAAAGCACATGGTACAAATGTTTCCACAGAAATCATGGCTGGTATTACCACATTTTTTGCCATGGCTTACATCATCTTCGTTAACCCCAGCATACTGGCAGAAACAGGTATGCCTGCGGGAGCAGTTTTCTTGGCTACTATTTTTGCATCGGTAGCTGGTACTTTAGTAATGGCATTAGTTGCTAATGTACCTTACGCACAAGCACCTGGCATGGGTCTTAATGCGTTCTTTACTTATACCGTGTGCTTTGGTCTAGGTTTCACCTGGCAACAAGCATTATTTATGGTATTTGTATGTGGTCTTATTAATGTTCTCATCACAGTAACCAAAATTCGTAAGATGATTATCAAAGCGATCCCCGAGAGCTTACAACATGCAATCGGTGGTGGTATTGGTATCTTTATCGCTTATATCGGTTTATTGAATGTTGGTATCGTCAATTTTGGTGCAGGTGTTCCTTCTCTTTCTTATTTTAATAACCCTGCAATCATTCTTTCCTTGATCGGTATTGTGATAATACTGATTTTGCTCCTTCTTAACGTAAAAGGCGGCATCCTGATCGGTATCTTAGCTACGACGATCATTGGTATTCCTATGGGAGTTGTTAAGCTTGATTTTAGTGCTACTACCGGTTTAGCTGATTCCTTTGATCAGTTAGGAACAACTTTCATGGCGGCATTTGGTCAGGAAGGAATGCTCTCCCTGTTTGATGATACCTCCAAGATCCCAATGATTATTATGACTATCTTTGCCTTCAGCTTATCTGATACCTTCGATACCATTGGTACCTTCATCGGAACAGGTAGAAGATCCGGTATCTTTGATGAGGCTGACGAGAAGGCACTGGAGCAGGGTAAAGGCTTTAAGTCCAAGATGGATAAGGCATTATTTGCTGACTCCGTAGCAACCAGTATCGGAGCTATCTTTGGTACCTCCAATACGACTACCTATGTTGAGAGTGCAGCAGGTATCGGCGCAGGCGGACGTACCGGTTTGACAAGCGTTGTTACTGCATTATTATTCTTAGTAAGTATGCTCTTTGCTCCAATTATCAGCATCGTTCCTTCTCAGGCGACCTCACCTGCATTGATCGCAGTTGGTATCTTAATGATCTCCTCCTTCAAGGAAATCAAATGGGACGATATCGAAGAAGCAATTCCTGCATTCTTTGCTGCAATCTTCATGGCTCTTTGCTATAGCATTTCCTATGGTATTGCAGGCGGCTTTATCTTCTATGTAATCGTTAAGTGTGTTAAGGGTAAGGCAAAGGATGTTAGCCCTGTAGTTTGGGTAGCTAGCGCATTATTTATTGCTAACTTTATTATTGTAGCAATTTTGTAATAATTCAATTTTATAGTAATGTGATGAATAGATTACTCTAAGAACATAAAGTAAAAGGTGTGTATGATGAGCACCTCATATAGCGTTTAGACTTAGACAAAGACCTCGAATTACAGTTGTAATTTGAGGTCTTTTATTAGTCGGTAAGTATATTTATTTTGAGAAGTACAGAATAGTGTAAATATAGACTGACCGAACATTGCATTGGAATAATAATTCGATCAATTAATTGGAGGGGGTGCCGATTCAGAGGGAGGAAAATACCCTTGGTTAGTACATGAAAGTAACTCGATTAGCAAGCATTCTTACGTGTCCTCTGTGGCACGAGAAAACACTATGCCTATATAGGGTTTAAATAAGCCACCAGCATAAGCTGGTGGCTTGACTTAAATAGGAATGTATTCTCTTCATTTTACTAATATTTTATTTATAGGATACAGACATTTTTATATTATATTGAGGTAATACATCATATATTTGTGAACTATTCAACCGGAGTCTCATCCTTATCTCCGATGGAAAGGAGAAGATTTAATACAATACCGACAACAGCTGCAGTAGCAAGAGCCGGGAACTGCATACCGAACATGGGGATCATACCGTTTCCTTCGAAACCAAAGCTGCCACCAAGACCAATGATTAAGATGATAGCAATGATAGCTAGGTTCTTTGATTTGAACATATCTACCTTACGATCCATCATAATTGTGATACCCTGAGCTGCGATGACACCGAAGAGATAGATGGAGAGACCACCAATTACAGCCTTCGGAATAGAATATACTACATTAATCAGAGGTGTGAAGCAGGAGATAATCATGGTAATAACTGCTGCAACCATTAGTACCGGAATGGAGAATACCTTTGAGAGAGCCATTGTACTGATATTCTCGCCGTAATTGGTTCCTGCGGGACCACCGATCATACCGGATACGATATCACCGACACCGTCACCAATCAGGTTTAATCCTAGCTTATCAGCGATATTGAACTTCTTATCAGACTTTTTCTTCTTCGCCAGGTCATTTACATAGATATCTAATTGATATACATGTGCGGTTGACTCCGGAATAGTTGCAATAGCGATCGGCATAATTGCAACAACTGCTGCTAAGGTAGGCTTCGGAAGGGTGAACTCTGGAAGACTGAAAATTCTGGTAGACTCGATCGTATTAAAGTTGACAAAAGGAACTCCGGTAATGAGTCCGATGATCACTGCAGCCACATAACCAGTCAAAAGGCCAAAAAGAATAGGCAACTGACTCAGCCTGCCCTTCAAGTATACTGAATATGCAATTGTTGAAATAAGTGTAATAATGGAGATAACCCAAGCCATATTCTGTGCTAATGCAGTCTGTGTCTCCTGAACGGTGGGGAATGTGGATGCGTCAGCCATTGCATTTGCTGCAAGTGATAATCCGATTATCATTGCGATACTGCCAGTTACTGTAGGGGGGAGAATCTTGTCGATGGTTTTTCTACCGGTACGTTGAATGAGGAGACCGGCAGCAATAGATACGAAACCTGACATTACGATACCAAATTGTGCAATAGAGATTTTGTCGTTCAAGCTATATCCTGCGAATTGCTCGGCTGCCATAATAGAAGCGATAGCTGCGATATAGGAGAAGCTGGAACCATAATAGAGGGGAATCTTCTTACCAGTGATTAAGATGAAACAAAGGGTAGCAAAACCGCTGGCAAAAATTGTTGTTGATACGTGGAAACCGGTTATTAATGCAACAAGTACGGTTGCTGGGAACATTACAACGATCTGCTGTAATGCAAATAAGATAAGTTCCACGAAAGGGGGTCTTTCATCCGGCAGATAGCCGATGGGTTGATGTTTTGAAGCCATAGTACGTTTACCTCCTGGGATTTTTCTTATTTTGACACACTTTTTGAAATTTGTAAAGATGCAATCGTATTAATTTTGCAAAAAATTTTGAATATAGACAAAAGTATTACCAAAATTTTAATGGAATTAATAACCAGGATATACAGAATGTATGATTATATATATGTATTGGTAATAATTCTCTGATATGTGGTATAATTAGATAGTGGAAATGTCTAATTATGTAGTAGAGGGATTCGATTGAAGAATGAAAGATTTTTCAATCGGAAAACGATAGAAAGCACGCTTTGTGATTTTCTATGTCATGAATTTGTGCTAATGCAAAAAGTCGCAGGATAGCGGTAGAATGGAGGTTTGGTATGAATAAAAGAATGAATTTGAGAGAAAGGTGGCAAGGGCTTACTGATACAGTGACGCGCTTTCCTTTAACTGTGTTGTTATTAATTGCTTCAATCGTTACAAATGTAATCGCAATCGAATCGGATTATGAGATTATCTATGCTAATTTACTGATTACGTTTTTACTAGGTGCTTCTATTTTTGTAGTTCTCCAATTGCTCTATGAACGATTTATGGAAAACCCAATATTCAGGATAGTGTTTATGCTGGCTACTGTTATCAGCTCAGCAGTATATTATTTACTGATCCGGAATTCTGAATTGAGGATTGACGTAACAATACGTACTATTGTTATTCTTTTCATACTATTGATTGCTTTTTTATGGATACCATCTATTCGAAGCGGAATCAGCATTAATGAAAGTATTATGGCTGCGTTCAAAAGCTTCTTTACCGCATTGTTCTTCGACGGAGTTCTATTCATAGGAACAGTCATCATTATTGGTGCCACGAACCTGCTGATTTTTAAAGTTAACGAAGATGCCTATATCCATTCGGCCAATATTATCTTCCTGCTATTAGCACCTATTTATTTTCTCTCAATGATACCCTATTATCCGGGGAGAAAAGATGAAGATAACCGATTACCTTCTGAGGAAGGGGTTTCTTTCGTTCATAGTGGACAGCCTAATAATCAGGAACCGGAAGAGAATAGCCATAGAGATGAATTGCAGCGAATGATAACTCCGACTAAATTCCTGGAGTCACTAATTACTTTTGTAATTATTCCGATTACTGCCGTATTCACCATCATTTTATTACTTTATCTCATCATCAACATCAGAGGTGAGTTCTGGAGTGATAATCTCATAGAGCCGATGCTGGTGAGTTATTCCGTTACGGTTATTATAGTGTATCTGCTTTCAAGCACGATACAAAAACCATTAGCAAGGTATTTCCGGCTTATCTTTCCGAAGGTATTAATTCCCGTTGTTTTATTCCAAACACTGTCTTCGATTCTTAAGATTACGGATGTCGGTGTTACTTATGGTCGTTATTATGTTATCTTATTTGGTTTATTTGCTACAGTCGCAGGCGTTCTTTTCAGTTTTCTGCCGATTCGCAAGAATGGTATCATTGCGCCTATATTAATTGTGTTGTCACTTATCTCGATTCTGCCACCGGTGGATGCCTTTACCTTAAGTAAAGTGAATCAGACAGCAAGACTGGAAAAGGTACTTACCCAAAATAATATGTTGAACAATGATACAATTAAGCCGAATTCGAATTTATCGGAAAAGGATAAATCGGAACTAATCTCAGCTTTTGAGTATCTAGAGAGGATGGATTATACCAAGGATATCGATTATCTAGGGTCCTATCTGGTATCCTATGACTTTGAGAAGACCTTTGGTTTTGCAAGATATGGCTATAATGATAAAGAATACAAGAGCTATTATTACAGCCGCAATACAATTGAGCCTATTCCAATCTCCGGTTATGATTTCATGACTCAGATGAGTATATACAATATAGCTGGGGCTCCTGAGATTAGCTTTGAGGTTCACGGTTCCCGGTACAATTTACGTGTAGATATAACGGATCAGGAAAATCAGATCTTTGTACTCAGTAATTCACAAGGTCAGGAGCTGCTGCGCTACGAATACAATAATCTTTTCACCAAGTTTGCCGGCGGAGATAGCGATAAGGATTTCCTATCTACGGAGGAATTAACCTTCCGCCAGGAAAATGATAAGGCTGCTTTAACCATTATTGCAAATAATATCAGTATAAATGAATGGGCCGACGGTAAGGATAAATCAACGGATTTGATTATTTTGATCGATATACGATGAGGAAAAAGTAGGTAAAAGCCATAGGAAGAAGACGAAGGCTCTTGACAAATAGAGTAATATCAGTAAGCTAGTATTAATGATAATCATTCTTTGTGAAGAGTGGAGTCTATGGTATATGTCATGGTATATGACATATGATTAACTTACAATTAGAAAGGCTGGAATATAGTTCGTATGAAGAAAATTTGTTGTATCTTGTTAAGTGCTCTTTTCGTTATATCAATTATGGCAGGCTGTAATAAGTCTGGAAGTAACAGGGTAGAAAATGATCAATCAGAAGACAGTAAGGTTATCGAAGTCGCTGATATGGAGCAATTTATGCAACCGAAGCAAGAGGATACGGTGGCAGAAATAGTCATTCGCGATTATGGTTCTATCTATGTCAGATTCTTCGAAGATGCTGCGCCGAAGGCGGTCGAGAATTTTTTGACTCATGCCAAGGATGGCTATTATGACGGTGTTATCTTTCATCGCATTCTTAAGGATTTTATGATTCAAGGCGGAGATCCGACCGGAACCGGAATGGGTGGTGAAAGTATATGGAATGAGAGCTTTGAAGATGAATTCTCAGAGGAACTTCAGCCATACCGAGGAGCATTATGTATGGCGAATTCAGGCCCAAGCACCAATGGTAGTCAGTTCTTCCTGGTGCAATCCGGTCAGACCTATGATGAGGCTGCACTAGACCAGATAACTGCTAGATATAAAGTGGATTTTGATGCTCAGTCACGTAAGGGTTACAGTGAAGTCGGTGGTACTCCATGGCTATATCAGATGCATACCGTATTTGGACAGATCTATAAGGGCTATGAAGTTCTGGATGCTGTGGCCAATGTAGAGATGAAGGATGCCCGAAGCGGGATACCCGTTAAGGAAGTCGTAATTGAGACAATCAAGGTGTCAGAATATACTCCATAAAGAGTTAAGCGTAATAGAGCAGACTTCTTAAATTTAGAAATAGAAGAAGTCTGCTCTACTATTTTTTAGAATAGCTCCGTTAGATAAAAACCTCCTTTTTATGAGACATAATCTACTATGACTTTAATAGAACATATTTAGGTATCGGTAACTTGGATGGTATCGTTGAAATGGACGCAATATAAAGATTAGACGCCTATACTCGTTTAGAAAATTAAGGAAAATGCATGGTGATTATGCTATAAATAGTATATAATGACAGAAACATTACAATTTTGGATTAATTCAACTTGTAGGAGGTATTGTTACGGAAATATCGCAAATAGTTACATCCATTACAAAAATATTGATATAAGCTTATATTTATTGCGAAATACTGCCATTCTTATGGTTCGTAATCGTTAGAAAAGGCGAATTAGAGATGATTAAGAAAAGTGAGGTTTGTAGGATATGAATACGATTTTTTTAACAAGTATGCCACTTGAAAACAAAAACGATACTTCACCAAAATTGAATAATATTAATAATTTTGTTACTCAACTAAAAAAATATCATAGAAAAGGCTTTGATAATTTTGTTTATTTTCCAAGCAACCCTATAACATATGATAATAATGATTTTTATGCAAATTTATACTGTAAGGCATTTGAGAATAGTGATTTCAAATTTAAAAACTGTATTTTGGTAGATAATAGAAACGACTCGAAAATTCATGAAATAATTAAAGATGCAGACATCATAATATTAGGTGGTGGAGAATTGCCACGCCAAAACACTTTTTTTAACAATCTACATTTAAGGCAAAAATTGAACGATTATGATGGAATTATTGTTGGAATGAGTGCTGGTTCAATGAATTTGGCTGATACAGTTTTTGATTTCCCTGAGCTTGATGAGCAAATTGGAAATCCAAATTTTCTTAAAGGGCTTGGATATACTGATATAAATATTGTTCCCCACTATAAACCAACAGAGAAAAATTACATTTTAGAGAGTGGATTAGATGCATGGGCATCTTATGTATTACTACATAGTCATAAAATAAAAATATATGCACTTGTTGATGGAACACACATTTTAATTCAAAATAAATATGCAGAAATCTTTGGTGAAGCATATTTAGTTAAAGATTCAATAATAAGTAAAGTATGTAATAATTACGAATCATGTATATTGAAGTAAATACCGTATGTTATAAGAATATTTTAAGTCACAAGCTTTATCTAATGTGAGTTTAAAAGGAGAAAACTCACATCCCCCATCAATCATATCCATATACTAATATTTATATCTAACTGAGCTTTTAGAATAAAAGCATTATGTTAACATAAATAAATTTATTGATTACAAAACATATAAAAGTTAGCTTATATTACAAAAAGTTAGCTAATGCAAACTTTTTTGAACTCAAGATACATAAAAAGTTCGCTTTGCTAACTTTTTTGAATTCAAGATACATAAAAAGTTAGCTTTGCTAACTTTTTTGAATTGACATAATACATTTGTTGTTGTAATATAATAGCGTAATTTCATAAGGCCTCATCTTCAAAGGTGAGGTAGAGGCGCGATATTTAACAGTCTGTAGAGGAGCACAGGGAGCTATGATTCTATAGAGAAGGAAATGTCGCCGAAGTGTATCGCATCCCTCGGTGCCATATGCTGGGTCTGCAGTTAAGAGCTGCAGGACTGTCTTGGTGAACTACCCGGTTTGCCAAGTTGTGCTATCTCATTAGGGATTTTGGGGACTTAGGCATAAGCGTATTATAACCTGAGCGAACCTCAGGTTTTTTTATTATATAACATGAAAGCCTGCAATATCAGCTATCGTGTTACACCTACTAATTATATAATAAAACTTCGCTAAGTTTATTACCCAAAAATACTAAGGCATCTGCATACAAGGTTATAGCAGGTGGAGATTAATATTACAAACGAAGCATGGTTGCTTTTGCTGCAAATGCTTCATCAATTACCTGATAATATAATAATAAATTTCCAATGGAATTCATCATTATATTATCATCGCACTAATATTTTAAGAAATGGGAGGAATATGTAATGAAGAAGAGAATTGCAATACTAATGATCCTTGCTATGACTGTTGTTATGATGGCAGGTTGTGCTAAGAAGGATGACGGAAAATTCCGCGTAGGAATGGAAGCAGGTTATGCACCCTTTAACTGGACTCAGGCTGATAACTCAAACGGTGGTGTAGCAATTGAAGGCAGCAAAGAATTTGCAGGTGGCTATGATGTAGAAATCGCAAAGAAGATTGCAGCTGACTTAGGTAAAGAGCTTGTAATCGTTAAGACAGAATGGGATGGTCTGGTGCCTGCATTAACCTCTGGTAAGATTGATGCTATTATCGCTGGCATGTCACCGACAGCAGAACGTAAGGAAACAATTGATTTCTCAGATAACTATTATAAATCCGACCTAGTAATGGTAGTGAAGAAAGGCGGAGCTTATGAAGGTGCTACTTCCATTCAGGATTTCTCAGGAGCAAAGATTACCGCACAGCTCAATACCTTTCACTATTCAGTAATCGAGCAGATTAACGGTGTCGCTATTCAGCCGGCGATGGACAGCTTCCCTGCTATGAGAGTTGCTCTGGAATCCGGAGTGATTGACGGATATGTATCCGAACGTCCCGAGGGTGTAAGTGCTTCGGCAGCAAATGAGAACTTTGCTATGGTTGAGTTTACAGAAGGCTTTGTTACCTCTGAAGATGATACAGCAATCGCTGTAGGTATCAAAAAGGGTAGTGAGTATACTGCAAAAATTAATGAGACTCTAGCAAGTATTTCAGAAGAAGATCGCATCAAGATCATGGATGCTGCTATCGTAAATCAACCTGCAGCTGAATAGATGTGAACTTTTAGGGGCTGTCCAAATAAATTGAATATTATTGGACAGCCTCTCATCATGACAATAGAAAGCTAGAAAACGTGCTTCCTATCGTAAAGAAATGAAGGATAGCTTTTAAGCTGGCAATCATAGTATTGGTTATTAAGCGATATTACAGGTAGGATTACATAATTCATGAATTGTTGATGGAAAAATAAATTAAATAACGCATAAAGTTATGAATAAAATGGTAGCCTTGTTACCGATATATTCAAATTAATGCTTTTGTGAATGGAAAGGTTTGGTGCATTATGACTTGGGAATGGTTTGTAAGAATCGTATCCGAAAATTACCCTATGTTCCTAAGAGGAGCGGGTGTTACTCTCTTAATTTCTATAATTGGTACGATACTTGGTGCGATCATCGGTTTGCTAATCGGTACGATTCGAACGATACCTATGCCGGACAGAGGGGTAAAAAGAATACTATTAACGATAATCAATGCGATACTAACTGCCTATGTGGAATTCTTTCGCGGAACACCTATGATTGTACAGGCGATGGTTATCTATTATGGTTCGGCAATGGCCTTAGGTATTGATCTGGATCGTACTGCAGCTGCGATTTTTATCGTATCCATTAATACTGGCGCATATACGGCAGAGATTGTTCGTGGCGGCATTATCTCCATTGATAAAGGTCAGTTCGAGGCAGCACACGCAATCGGTATGAATCATATCAAGACCATGCTCAACGTGGTATTGCCCCAGGTACTTCGTAATATCCTACCTGCAATCGGTAACGAATTTGTAATCAATATTAAGGATACTTCAGTTCTTAACGTAATCTCTGTATCGGAATTATTCTTCATGGCAAAGTCTGTTGCGGGTAATAACTTCAGGTACTTTGAGACCATGACAGTAGCATGTATTATTTATCTGGTAATGACTCTGACCGTAACCAGAATTCTTCGTCTTATTGAGCGGAAGCTGGAGGGACCTGAGAATTTTATTGTTATTCCGGGTAATCAGATGCAGGTGGAGCGACCGGAAGATCATGTGAAGAAGCTTCGTGGCTAAGAAATGGAGGCAAAGATGGATAGAGTAATTGACATTCAACATTTGAAAAAATCCTTTGGTGAGAATGAAATCCTAAAGGATATCGATTTCTCCGTAAATAAGGGAGAAGTAGTATGCATCATCGGTGCTTCCGGTTCCGGTAAATCAACGTTACTCCGTTGTATTAACCTGCTGGAGAAGCCAAGTGACGGTACCATTATCTATAATGGCGAGAATATTTTGGATAATAAGCATGATATTTATGAGTACCGGACCAAGCTGGGGATGGTGTTCCAGCAGTTCAATCTCTTCAATAATCATAACGTGCTCAGCAATTGTACCGTAGGCCAGATTAAGGTTCTGAAGCGTACGAAGGAAGAAGCAGAACAGGTCGCATTAAAATACCTGAAGGTAGTAGGTATGGACCAGTATGTGAATGCAAAGCCGAAGCAGCTCTCCGGTGGGCAGAAGCAGAGAGTGGCAATTGCGAGAGCATTGTCCATGGAGCCGGATGTCTTGTTGTTCGACGAGCCTACATCAGCGCTGGACCCTGAGATGGTCGGCGAGGTTCTGGCCGTTATGAAGGAGTTGGCAAAGAGCGGACTTACAATGTTAGTCGTAACACATGAGATGGGCTTTGCAAAAGAGGTTGCAAACCGCGTCGTATTCATGGATAAAGGAGTTATCGCAGAAGAGGGTACTCCGGAGCAGATCTTCAACAATCCGACCCAGGATAGAACCAAGGAGTTCTTAAAGAGAGTTCTGAAAGAACAATAGATCTTTCGATAGAAAGAACACAAGAACACTTTAGAAAATAATATGGTAATGAATATTAGCGCGTCGCAAAATAACTTTAAAGTTAGATTGCAACGCGTTCTTTTCGTAAAGGGATCATAAAATAAAGAGAAACCACCATAACATGGGCACTTATATAACGGAATTTTGAGCCCTCCTAGATTGGTTAAGCTGTTTTTGAACTATGATTTTCATTTAGTATTATGTGTTGTTGATATTTCTTAGAAGATAACATTTACTTTATTTACCATATAATATATACTTGTATTAAGATTGTTTTATTAAGAGTTGGATGTAGACGAATCCAACAACCACGGATAATATTCATGATATATAAGAGTAATACCACAAGATATGAGGTTAATTTTGAGAGGAGAATTTATGAAAAAATTTATTTCAATATTCACTTTAACCCTTTTATTTATTTTCACTTTATCTATATATATGACGACTGACTTAAAAGAAAATGTCCAGGTGAATAAAGAGGATACTAATTCGATTGATAAGGTATATGATACTTGGGAAGAGGCCCGTGAATACGAGTATATTTATCAAGATCATATTAATTACAAGTTTCATAGTGCCTATCGAATCGAAGACACAAAAAGATTTAAAGTTACCTATGTTAAAGATATTAATGAGCATTAATTAGAATAATCCAAATCTACTTATCAACAGTATTAGTCCAGCCTTTGTGGAGTATCCAGGTGAGGATTTGCTAAATGAATACCGCCGATTACTGATGTGAAGGGATTTGTGGTAACAATTACATTAACGGAGGTAGAAGTATTAATTGATTGATAGTATAATAGAATGAGAGATGATGGCAGAAGCTACGCATTGATCAGTGGGAATATAAAGGAGATAACATTGTGATGAACTTGAACGAAATAACGATAGAAAGATTGCAGGATTTGTATCGGAACAAGACACTAACTGTGAGAGAAGCAGTTCAGAGCTATCTGGATCGGATTACGAGGTACGATCAAGGAGAGACAGGTCTGAACAGTGTGTTGGAGATTAATCCCGATGTGCTGAGTATAGCAGAAGAACTTGATCGGCAGGGCTTTCAGAAGGACAAGCTACTCTACGGGGTACCTGTCCTAATCAAGGACAATATTGATACAGCAGATCGGATGCATACCTCGGCAGGGTCCTTAGCTTTGGCAGATTCTATTGCAGTAACGGATGCAGAGCTTGTGACGAGATTAAGGGAGAGCGGTGCTGTCATATTAGGCAAGACCAATATGACGGAGTTCGCGAATTACATGACAGATCATATGCCGAACGGTTATAGCTCCAGAGGCGGTCAGGTTAAGAATGCATACAACAGGGAGAAGGATCCTTCCGGCTCCAGCTCCGGTTCCGGAGTAGCAGTAGCTGCCAATCTATGTACAGCAGCGATCGGTTCGGATACCTGCAACTCCATCGTAGGACCTGGGATTGCCAGTGGTATTGTAGGCTTTCGCCCTAGTACTGGTGCCATCAGCCAGCAGGGCATCATACCAATCAGCTTTACACTGGATACCGCCGGGCCATTTACCAGAACAGTAGAAGATGCGGCTATTCTGTTCGCAGCTTTGACCAGTCAGGAAGTAGTACGGGATAAGCAGGAGAATATTCGGGGTAAAATTATTGCTTATAATACCTGGAGACCGACAGATTCAGAGGAATGGCTCGAATATACAGAGGGTGCGGTTCGGAAGCTGGAAGAAGCAGGAGCAATCATAAAGAGGGTGGAGATCCCCGAGACTCCTTATATCATGGATGTGATGAAATTTGAATTCATGTATGCGATGAACCAGTATCTGAAGGGGCTGCCTACCGATTATCCGATTAAGACCCTTCAAGACATCATTGATTATAATAACAGAAATGCGGAGACAGCACTTCGATATGGGCAGATATTACTCACGGATGCCAAAGAGAATGCCTCCGGGACCTTAAAGGATGCACCATATCTTAATATCCTAAAGGATCGTCAAGTGAGTATGAAGCGAATTCGGGAACAGCTTAAGAATACGGACCTCTGTATCATGTATAGCTTCAGTAGTATCCTTCAGTATACCGAGCTGCCAGTCATCACAATACCTTATGGGGTGAGAGAGGACGGAATGCCGGCAGTGCTTCAGTTGACAGCTCTGACGGATAAGGAATTGCTGGAGAATGCCTATATTGTAGAGAGGACCATTGGCAAGCGAATTGAGCCGAAGCTGGTATAGGATCAAGCAGAAGTCAGATATGAATAAATTCTTATTGTTCGGTGCAGCTTTACAGGTAAGGGTTTCGATTACATCTGATCATGATAATCATAATGAAAATTTGTATACTTGAAGTGCGAGTATTTATGAAAAGCATGGAAAAACAAGCAGGATAAATTCTAATTCGAAATGGAGGTATTACATAATATGGCAAGATTATTGTATCAGGGACATGGAAGCTATCGAATCATTAGCAATGATAATGTGGTAATCTATATTGATCCATATGCAGGGAAGGGATATGAGGTTCCAGCGGATATTATTCTGGTAACTCATCAGCATAGAGATCATAATCAGATACAGCTCGTTACGAAGAAACCCGGCTGTACCATCATTCAGGAGAAGGATGCAATTGCGGGAGGGGAATATCAGAGCTTTGTTATTCATGGAGCCCACATCCAGGCTGTATCTGCCAATAACCAAAATCACAAAAGAGAGGAATCTGTTGGTTATATTATTACAGTGGATGATGTAAAGGTCTACTGCTCCGGAGATACCTCCACCACCGAAGAAATGAAGGACATGGCTGCTCTGCACCTAGATTATGCCTTACTTCCGATTGATGGTATCTATAATATGGACGCCAAAGAAGCAACAGCCTGTGCCGAACTGATTGGGGCTAAGCATGCAATACCGATTCACATGAAACCCGGCGAGCTATTCGATCGAAGCATGGCTGAGACGTTCACAGCGAAGAATCGGCTGATTGTAGGAGCTGGGGATGAGATTAGTCTTTAGTATCATTTAAGTATCATATTATAGATTTGGACTGAACACAGAGTAAAGTGAACGTAGATTAATCCATAAGAAGCATGCAAAGTAGGAAAACTTATGTCCCGACAAGGTAATAAGAACCAACTTATCATATTGGATTTGGTTATATTAGTAAAATGAAAAAGTAGATTGTTTGTGAATAACATAATACATATGTTTTCAATGTAAGGTAGTTATCCAAGAGACCGTAAGCTTGAGGATAACTATCTTTTTCATTACTTAGGAGATTGCATCCTATGATTCAATTGTAGTGAATAAAAAGTGCTTTGTGAAAATGATTTCGTTCAATTTTAGATGACATACCTCAAAATACATCCATGTATGCAACCAGAAGCTGTTACGTACAACTTATTTAATAAAGGAAAATTTAGAAAAATACAATAATTGTTATATATATACATAAACTGCTAAAAAGTTTGTTTGTTTTTCCTGTCACAAAGTTATTTACAAATAATGTATTCTGGATTATGATAAGAATATCTTTCTAAATCAAATTTCTTAAATCTACTTATCAATTCATTTTCCCAACTTTATTAATTTCATAAGGAGGTTTTAATGTGAAGGTTTCTTTCTGGAGCAATGCGAATGAAATGTGTACCGTTTCGGCCAATTTAGCTGCTGTTAGTGTAGCTTGCGCAATTCGAAGTTCCTATTCAATCATTTCTATGGAGAATCATTTGTGTAGTCATAATCTTGGAAAAGCTTATAACGGAGGTCTTAGAGCTAATATATTGGATGACGTAGGTACTAATTATTATGACGGAAGCGGCTTTGAAGGTTTACTCCGTAAGATATATCGCGGAGACTCTCGTCCCGGAATTCTAAAGTCGTACATTACGGAGATAATTAATCAACATCTATATTACATCCCACAAAGCAGAATATTACATAATGAGATATTTGATTATGAATTAGATCATTGTATTGAACCGCTGTTTCGTATAATAGATGATAATACAGATTTGTGTTTCATTGATACAGCCAGTAATAATAACTTAAGTACAAAAATTATACTTGAAGAATCCGATCTCATCGTCGTTAATTTATGCCAAAAATCAAGTGTTCTAGAAGATTTCTTTCTTAATTATTCTTCTCTTATCTCTAAGGCTGTTTTTATTATCAGTCATTATAATCAACATTCTTTATATACTCTTAGACAGATTTCCAATCAATACAATATTTCGCCTGGCTTAATAATCCCAATCCCGGATAACGAACGATATGAGAATGCATACCATAATGGATATGTTCACGAATTTATTTCAAGAAATATCAATTGCAATAGAGAGAATCCAAATTACTTATTCACGCAAGCAGTCAGAAAGGCATCCAATATCGTATTAATGAAGATGGAAGCCTTAGCAAAGCAGAAGGAGATCTTTCCGTGTGGCAGATGACAATAATTCATATTCTGTCAGTTGGATTGTTAGGAATCGTACTCTTTTACATCCTTTTATACTGTATCGGATTATGTGAAGCTAGATATATCAAACGACGCACAAAACAAATGAAAATAGAACATGATCATGGGAAACCGAAGATTATCAGATATTATATTCTCTTATTATTTCTTTTCATTATCTTAAGTTTTTTATTGATCGAACTGAATATCAGAGGTGAACAATGAAGATAAATCATAGAATGAAGCGCACCACAAAGCAGTATATCACAGTTGCCATAATTTGTATCGTTATTATCGGAGGTGCTTCCATATTAACCACAATTTTTGTTGCAAATCAGATAAAAGGTGAATATAATGCGCTGCTTACAGAGGCTGAGAATGACAGGAAGCAAAATCAAAGAAATGTATACGTAGCTATGAGTGATATCACAGCAGGTGATGCAATAACTGATAATAATACCAAAAAGGTTACGGTGTATTCATCTCAGCCCCAGAACAGTTTTATTACCAATCATGAATTTGGGCAACTGGCATTAATTGATATTCCTACTGATACACAGTTAATAAAGACGATGTTAACGGATAATATAGTATCCTCTGAGTTGAGAGAGGTTGAATATGAGATTTTTAACATCAACTCCAACATCATAGGCAATGACACTGTAGATATAAGAATTGTCTTTCCTAATGGAGAAAACTTCGTTGTGCTATCTAAAAAAGTAATAAAAGGAATTACCGATGCCTCGGTGATGTGCTACCTATGGCTTGATGCGCAGGAGATATTAAGAATGTCAGCGGCTATTGTTGATGCCGCATTATATCCAGGGACAAGGCTAATTACAACGAAGTATATTGAGCCTTCCTTCCAGGATGCATCAGAGGTTACTTATACTCCCAGCATCTCTATTTTGGAACTTTTGGAGACGGATCCTAACATCTTGGAAAGAAGTTCGAAAGAATTAGAGAAAGAGGTACGAAAAGCATTAGAAAATCGCTTAGCGTACAGCATGTCTATCAATGTTTCAGAGATTAACTGGGATATAAACTCACATAAGCAAAATGTGACACAAATTAATAGTGATCAGAATAAGCATAAGGAAGATAAATCAGAGTCTAATAAAGCAGAGAAAGCCATGGAAGAAACAGGCGTTGGAGTGAATGGTGGGGCAGCAGAAGAGCTGGGAAGCAATGGCGACTCTGAATATTTCTATTATGCAGAAGAACAAGAGGCAAAGGATGGTGTAATGGAGTATGGCGAATAATGTTGTAGCTTACGTCGGTTTAGAGAGCTTTGATACAATATTATATCTATCTAGAATTCTGCAGAGGTTAGGTCGGAGAGTACTTATGGTGGATAACTCAGATACATTAGCATTGACCTTTTCGGTTCCAAGAATATCTGAAATCAATACCTATGAGACGACCATTACATATAGGAGAGTGGACTTTACCAATTTACCTGTATCGGAAGAACTTGCAGCAGAATATGATGATGTCTTGATTGATTGCGGTATGAAGGCACCGGTTACTTCGATTTCTCTATTTACAAGGATTATCTATGTAACGGATCTCTTTGAATATAACATACGACGAATAGCTAACATAGAGGAATATGATAGATGCAAATGCGAAAAACTACTTTTGATAAGAAATGCTGTATATTCTAAAATCTCTGTGGATAGTATATCGCAACAAATTAGTAAAGAAATATCTATAGAAAAGACAAAGGTTCTGTTTCGAGATGAAGCTGATTACGAAAGTTGCCTGAACAGTCACATTAATCAAGTATTCACCTTAAACCTATCAAAATTATACAAAGAATATCTAATTGATCTAGCAATATCAATGTGTAGCTATTTTACCAGGAAGGAAATAAGAGAGGCTTATAGAAAGGCCAGGAATGGAGAATAGGATATGAAAGCTTTATATTGGGCACCAGTTCATGGTCAGACTGGCTCTACGAGTAATCTTTTGGTAACTGCATTGATTGCCGGACAGTACTTTAATATGAGAGGACTTATCACACAGACACATTTTAACTACAATAATCTCGAGGCCCCCTTACTGGAAGCGAATGCAGATAATAATAAGTACAGAAAATTCTTTCGGGAAATTGGAATCGATGCATTGGCACGAAACTTTAAGGTGGAGAAATTATCGAAGGAGTGGATGGATTATTGTTGTACCGAAATTACCAATTCTAATATGAAGCTATTACCGGGTACGACCCAGACAGTTCGAGAATCCTTTGATTATGAAATGGATATCGTAATGATACCATTATTGAAAGCGATGGAAGCATATAATGACCATATATTCATTGATATAAGCTCCGGTAGTAACCCTCTTTCTATGAAGCTTATGGGAGAAGCTGATATCGTAGTTGTAAATCTAAGCCAGAATATGAATGTGATTAACCTATTCTTCGAAAATTATAAGGACAAGCTTCCGGATAAGGTGTTTTATATTATTGGGAATTATGATTATCGCTCCAAATATAACCTGAACAATATCCGCAAAAAGTATCACAAATACTTAAATTCAAAGAACTCTGAGGTGATTCCTTATAATACAGGGTACCATGATGCACAGGTGGATGGTAGAGTAGCAGATTATATACGTAATAACCTGCAATGTAAGAAAAAGGATCCTAATTATTATTTCATCCAGAAGGCAATCAGTTCGACTGAAAAGATTCTGAGGCTGGCTGGTGTTGTAATGGAAAAGGAGTAGTCAAATGGCGTTTAGCGAACTTAACATTATTCTGATCACTTTCATAATGGCGATATTGCTAATAATCATATATTTCATATTTAAAAAGGAGATGGAAGTTGAGGAAAAAAATATAACAGATGTTTATTCATTGCCATATCTGAGTGATGTGGTTAAATTGAAAATCAGCGAGATCGCTGGTGACAATATATACGAGCTTAAGATTAACAAAAAGGAAACAAAGAAGAGGGAGCATCAGAAAGCAAGGCTAAATAAAGCAACCAGGAACTGTGCCCAGGGTAATGTGGGAGAACGAGAATATATGAAGGATATGATTAAGAGAATTCTTCAGGATGACTATAGGATAAATGAAAGAACAATCGATATGGTAATACCCTTCCATATGGTGAGTAAATTAAATGCACAGGATAAATTTGAAATTTTGTATACCATACATAACAGAGAGAAGGACAATACGGCTTTTTCTAATTTAAATGACGCGTGCAATTTTGATCGGGAGAAGCATAATGAGTCTGGTACCTACTATGAAATATCACCGGAGGATATCCATGCAGCATATTCGGCAATGGCAACGCCATTACGATTTGTGGACAAGTTAGAGATAGTCGCGCAGAGAATATACCAAGAGGGATATGGTAACTCAGTAGTTGATATTTTAAGATATGATAAGAAAATCGACGGCATATCGGGCGGTGTATCCGGAGCTTCTTCAGAGCAGTATAATTTTATGGAGGAAGCAATGGAGTCCGGTAATACAAGAAAATCAATGACCTATAATAGCATCTGGATTTTTTATCGGGGTAAGGCAATTCATTTATCCTTCTTGAGCTTTAAGGATGATAAAGATCTGATTAGAGTATGTAAGAACCTGTATCGTTTTGGTACTGTAGGGCATCTTACGTCAAAAATCGGATATAAACTTTCTTATCAGGCAGATGGTTGCCGCGTCGTGGTGATACGGCCAATCATAGCTACTCATTGGGCCTTCTTTCTCAGAAAATTTGATAGTGCGAACAATCTTTCTATTGAGGATCTTTTAATAGACGATGGAAAGGAATATGTGATTGCACTATCCAAATGGGCAGCCAGAGGGTGTCTAAATCTTGTGATATCTGGTGATCAGAATTCAGGTAAGACTACCTTCTTTAAGGCTCTTGCGGTTTTTTTTGACAGAAGGAATCCCATTCGAACCATGGAACAGGAATTCGAGATTTGGCTTAATAGTGCATATACCAGTATGAATGCGGTCTGTCTGCGGGCATCTGAGGATGTCCCCCTATTCGATATTATTGCAATTGCTAAGAAGATGGATGCAGCCATCATGATGCTTGGGGAGATTGGCAATTTTGAGTATGCGGGAGGATATCTCTCCCTATGTCAGGCCGGGACGCGGTCAACGGTTGCGACAATTCATACCACGACGACACCGGACCTTATCGATTATATGAAGAACGGAGGAATGTATACTAATCTATTCCGAAGTGAAATCGCAGCGGAAGAACAAATTGCAAAATCCATACAAATGGATATACACTGGGCAAAAACTCCGGAAGGAAAGCGATACATTAGTTATATCAATGAAATAGTACCTTTACCGGATGACTTCAACGATGATGGTGAGGAGCCACTTACTAAAATATCCAATACATTGCGACTCATGTCAAGAAAACGAGCATACCAGGTTAGACCGCTAATCATTTATGAAGATGGGCGGTATGTACTTCAGAATATTTTTAGTAGTGGTTCGGTTAATCGTATATTAAGAAACCTTTCACAGGATGATGTTGTCGAGTTTACAAAGGAGATGGAGAAACTTCATGCTCATTCCGATCGGATGAAGGGAGTAGAGTATGTCAGTTAAGTTCTACCTGTTCATGGGCCTAATTTATATATCAATGGTATCACTATTTAGCTTATATATTTACCATAGGGGTCAGAAAGAAAGATTAAAAAGTAACCATGGTGTTGGGTTATATAAGAGCTGGCTGAGTAAAGATTATACAGAAATAGTATATCAATATATGTTGAGATTCCCCTTGACCAGGGGCTATATAACAAAAATAAGTAGAAGATATGAGATGCTTTGCCCAGGGAAACCCGGTGATATTGCAAAGAAAACCATGTCGATTACCGGAATTGCCTTTGGATTATGTTTGGCTGTATTAACATTTATATACATATTACAACCAAGTACAGAACACTTTGTATTAGCAGTTTACATAACCTTTGTGATAAACAATGAAATCATTAATTATTATGTAAATGCTGCAGAAATACGACTGAGAATGGAGCAGGAGCGATTTATTTCGAATGTAGGTCGCTATTTTTTTAGCAATTATTATATTGACGATGCTATTCTCAGATCAATGGATTCACCTATGAGTAAGGAAATGAGAGTCCATGCCCAGGCATTGTATGATATTACTATATCCAACAATATGAGGGAGGAAGTGGAACGCTATAATGCAGCATCCCATGATAAGTTCATGAAGATGTTCCTTTCACTATGTATTAATGTTGTTGAGAGAAGTAACGGCAGTGAGAAAGAAAATAATATGCTGGCAGCTAATCTGATACATCTGAAAAAAGAAATCAATCTGGACTATCTAAAAATGAAGAAATTGCAATTTGTTTTTTCAGGAAGTATATTTGCGTCGGTAGCTGTATGTGTTCCGATATCGGCGATACAGGAGTTTGGACTCTACATTTCACCGGAACTTGTTACTTTTTATAAAGGATTATTTGGAATTCTCTATATTGGTCTGATCTATCTGTGTTCTATTATTGTCTATATGCTCACCAATAGCGCGAAAGAAGTGAAGAGACCTACGGTAAGAAATTATTGGTACCTCGAGATAATTGAAAAGAATAAGCTTGTGAAGGTGGTTCTTGATAATTTTAATGAGAAGAATTATAGCCGTATGCATCACTTAAAGGATACATTAAAAAGGCTTGGGGAAAACATTACTCCGAATCAGCTGCTATTAAAATGCTTATTGTTATCATGGTCCACTTTTCTGTTCGGTATCGTATTTATATTTGCTATGCACAGCAATACGAAAGATCTTTTGCTTGAGAATGTAGACGATGTTGGAGCACTGTCTTCGGCAGCTACTGAGACACAGCTCTCAACGGTTAAAGAAACCATTCTTTATTATACTGATAAGTATAAAGAAGAAGTAGTTTCGGAGGATGAACTAAAGTCTGAAATATCCCAAGGAAATAGCTTTAGAAATGAACTTATTACTGAGAGAATAGTAGCTGAAGTGATCAAACGCACTAAAAAGTACAGTAAGGAATACTTCAAGTACTACGAACTGCTCATATGTTTAGCAATATCAGCGTTTGCCTTTATTACTCCGTATTTACTCATATTATACAGAAAGAAGTTGATGCTTGGAGTGATGGATGATGAAGTAGTACAGTTTAATTCAATTATTTATATGATGATGTATTCGGATTACATTACTGTTGCTGACATTCTGGAACAAATGGAAGTATTCGCAGTGGTTTTTAAGAGCACAATTCGTGAATGTCTGAATGAATTTAACAGCGGAGATATTGAAGCATTAGAAAGAATGAAGGAGCGAGAGACCAATGATTCGTTTCGACATCTGGTATCAAATTTAATTCGTTGTGATGACATGCCGATATACAAAGCTTTTAATGAAATAGCAGCTGACAGAGAGAATTATTTCGAAAGACGTAAGCAAGAGGATGAATTCTCGATTCAACGAAAGGCGGACAGTATTAAGCCATTAGCTTTCTTGCCAGGAATTCTGGTAATGATCTATCTAGTTTTGCCAGTGATGGTTATGTCACTGAAGGCGCTTCAAGATGTATTAGCACTATTAAAAGAAACCGGTATGTACTAAAAATAATTTAAATAAAAGAGAGGAAAATAACATGTCTACAGCACAAAAAATCTTATTATTCGCAGTCGGAGCTCTTGTATTAGCTTTTTTCGTTGTAATTGGTATTACAACAGCTACAGAGGGACAGAAAATCGCAAACTCAGGAACAGCGCAAGCGAAGGAAGTATCAAATGAGTATTCGGAGATAGATCGCAGTGTATATGATAACACTGATATACTGGGAAGCACATTAACGGATCTCATAAACACAGTTGTTGAAAAGGATGAGGAATTAGCCATAAGAGTGATAACAAATGCAAATACTGGCGGTGCTTACTACAACTATACTATGAATATAGGTACTGGTACAGAGACTAACACAATAACGGTGCAATCTCCAAAAGCAGCGGTGCCGACGGATATAATAAGTACAAGTTATATTAATCCTAATGCACAGTTCAAAGGAAAGGTTTATAGGGACGCAAACAATAATATCATCTGTATTGAATTCACACAGCATAAATAACTTTATATACGAAAGGGAAAATTATGAATACAGGACTGAAGATATTTCTGTTTGCTGTCGGAGCAGTTATTATTGTGCTTTTTATTGGATTAAGCATAAACACGGGAGCAACAGGGAAGGCAGTAGCCGAAATAGGTACATCTCAGGTGAAAGAGGCTGCAAAGGATAAGGTTAGTTTACTTAAGGCAAAATATGATGGTAATTCTGTCATAGGGAGTGAGCTGGTAACGCTTATTGAGGATACGATTGATAACAAGGATGTTCTTTCCATCGTTGTACGTACACTGGATGGCTCCAGAACAGATTATAACTATAAATACGATGCAGAGAAATCTGTTATTACTAAAACAGGTGGAACCATTGACATAGAAGATAGAAAATCAAGTCCTACGTACATTAATCGTAACTCACTCTATGCATGTGAAGTTGAAACGGATCTTAATAATAATATCATCTGTCTTTGGTTTGAACAGGAGAAATAATATAGAAGAGGAGTGACGACAGCATGAATACAAGTTTAAAAATATTATTGTTCGGAGTAGGTACATTAATCACAGCTTTGTTTGCTGTTCTCCTTTTCATGACAGCAAAAGAAGGGAGACAAGTTGGTTTTGCAGCAATAACCCAGATGAGTGAGTTAAATGAGGACATTAGGAACAGCGGAATTATGAAGTATGAGGATCAAGAGGTAAATGGAAGTGATGTTGTGAACTGCATAAAGGAGAATTTAGGGGACTATACCTCAACCGAGACTGCTCCAATCTATGTGCATGTAAAAACCTCCACTGCGACGAATACATATACGAATGGTTCGTTCATAAATGATGTAAGAAATTTTACTAATATACGTTATATAAAACCAACCGCCATTTTTCGTGGAGATGTAGTAAAAAACACGAATGAGGTAATAATTGGAATTGATTTTATTCAAAGGTGACTATAATAGGCTCAGGCAGCAGGAATCAATCTGCTGCCTGAAATCAAGAGGAGTTAAGAGATGGAAGCAGGTCAGAAGTTATTAATAGGAGCAGCATCCGTTTTGGTACTTTGCATAGGACTCTATCTACTTTTATTTCAAACACGAATTGTTTCAGATATGTTCGATGTAGTCCGGAATCAATTGAAAGACGAGGAGTTATACCAACAATATTATGCAGAAGACATTAAGATAGTAGCTTATGCTGAGCTGGTTGCTTCATTACTAAATGATTTAGAATATGACATTGTAATCGATGGACAATTGATAAAGAGGAACGAACATGATATCGATAAGATTTCGGGATATAGTCTTGAAGACGGTGAATATCGGAAGGAATATCAATATGATGAGAACGGTAATATCATATTGATTACATATACCAGTAAAGAATGAAAGACCGTAATTACACTAAAGAATCGTAGGGGAGACGAAGGAATGGATATAAGCCCGCTAGGGAAGACAATAGCAATTGTGTTGGTAGTTGTACTCATTTTTCTATTCCCATTACCATATATAGCGAAAGCCGTAAATAAGACAGTAGATGATCTGGTTAATACCAATATAACGGAATATGTAGATGCGATGCGGCAGCAAGGTACGATTACCAAGGAAAACTATGAGGATATGATCCGTGAGCTGGATCGTACCGGAGAATTGTATGATATAGATATCGAAGTATCCCATCCGGTATCCGGTGTAGAAATCAAAGAGACGAAGCTGGGAGACGAATTATCTGAATATAAGGTTTTAAATACTTCGTATATTTATGAGGAAGTCGGTGAGATTGATGCTTGTGAAGAAGAAAACCGCGAATATCACAATCATGAGGAAGAGATAAGATCCTTCGCAGCACATACCCATACAGACGATTGTTATGAAGGGCACAGGCACGTTTCAGCCTGCAAACCTACAAATAAAATAGTGGCACAGATGAAACAATTGCCAAACGGTGGTAGGGAGTATATCATCAAGTGTGCTGAATGCGGAAAAATCCTTTTTATTGCTACATGGGAGGGTAATTACAACATTGTTACAATAGATGATGGGACAGTGGTTTCTTTTTATACGGGTTGGATCGATTACGCACTCGGTGTAAGACAATTCTTATGGCAAGACTTTTATTATGCTGTATATAATGAAATCAAAGCAAATTATGGTGAAACTTCGCCTAAATACTGGTCAGAAGTATTTCCGACCTATCCCGGAATTCCTACATTTAATGCTCAAGGTAATATTTCTGGTTACTTACCCACAGTTTGCCCTAACTTAAATGGACATCCATATACCTGTGGTCAAGTTCAAGACGAGACAACCGATTGCGACCGGGTAGTTACATCGATCACAGCTACAAATCCAAATCAGACGGTAAATAGAGGGACGAGTATAATCACAACAGCAACGGCAACCTATCTGGATGGACATGTCGGGATAGTCAGTTGTTCAAGCAATTTTAACCCGAATCAGCTTGGTGCACAGACGGTTATGCTGACCTATTATGGGCTTGTTGATAAAGCGAAGACAACCGGTTCCAAGGCTTGCACGGTTAGCGTGACTGTTAAGGAGGCGTATAAACTCAGTAGTCTTACAGTAGCTCCTATAAGTCAGGAGGTATTTCGGTATCAGTCACCCAGCTTCACTGTCACGGCAAATTATGATAATGGGACCTCTAAGCCAGTGACAGGTTATAGTATCAGTAATTATAACAGTAGCACTCTGGGAACACAGACAGTCACAATTACCTATACGGAATCGGGTGTAACAAAATCCGCTACGGCTAATGTAATCGTTAGGAACCTCACCAGAGTCTGTCCGATATGTTATACAGGATACTATCTGGATAATAATGATAAAGATCCAGGCTGCCCATACTGCAAGAGTACCATTGTAAGTATATCAGCCAGTCCGAATGATATCGTTCTAAATAAGGGTAAGCCATTGAATATAACCGTCGAGGCTACTTATCGGAATGGTAGCAGAAGTATTGTAACCGGTTGGACAAGCAATTATGATCCGTCTCAGGTTGGAATTCAGGATGTGATAATTTCATATCAGACCTTTACCGCCAGTATCCGAGTGGAGGTAAGAAATCAATTAAAAACCTGTAGCATTTGCTCTCAGGAATATGAGCAGAACGATGACGGTACGGATCCCGGATGCCCGTCATGTAAGAAGACAGTAGTCAGTATTGATGCAACTCCAAAGGTGTTGACCATCCATAAGCACCAATCGTTACCGATTACAGTCAAAGCAACCTTTAAAGATGGTCATACCGAGGTTGTTAATGACTGGGCCTCTAATCTTATGGCAGATGCAGCCGGTATCTACGAGGTTATGATATTGTATCAAAATGTCACGGACATTATCACGGTAACCGTAATGGAAGATGGACAGATAGAATGCTCCTATTGTGGTCTAAAATATCTCTTTAATGACAGTCCCAAAGGATGTCCCTCCTGTTATGTAACCTTGACCGGAATGGAAGCTTCCTTACGTGGTGGCGGAACAAAGGTACCTTATAAGAGCAAACTGAACCTGCAAATCACAAAGCTATTCAAAGACGAGCATAGGGAACTGACCTACACTGGCTGGACGGTAAGTGATTATAATCCTGGTCAGCTAGGAAACCAGACAATCACCGCCCATTATAGCGGATTCAGCGACCAGCTGGACATTGAGGTAGTAGATGAGCTGCCGGAGGTGACTTGTCCTAACGGTCATACTTATTATCTGAATGCGGATGGTAGCGATCCAGGCTGTCCCTACTGTAGTGGGACAGAGGGAAAAGCAGAGGCTTTATTCTACTTTGATACCACTTATTCGGGTTTTATCATAGATGCGATCTATACGAACGGAGAGTATCCGCTTAAGAAAGGGGATTACTTAAAGGTAACGATAAAACCGAGGAATGTATCCATCTTATCTAAGCTATTAAATATATTCACCGGTTACCTAAAAAGAGAGTATACATTCGGCGGGGAGGTTTCTTAATTGCTTGATGCTATAGACCATTTAACAGATATTTTAATCGGGCTGGCGATTCTATTCCTGGTACCGTTGATCTTCTTAGGACTTAAGAAAGACGATCTCATCCGATCGGTAGTTTCAGAGAAGACGGCACTAATCGTGGATGAAACCAGGAGCCACGGCTACTTATCAAGGGAGATGTTTGAAGAGTTCCAAGAGTCTTTATCGAAGACAGGCTTGCTTTATGATATCACATTAGAACATAGAGAAAAAATTCTAGAGCCGGAATATCGTTTCCGTACCATCGAAGAAATACTGGAGGAGCAGAATAAGGCCTTCACCGGATCGAATGTATATCATTACTATCCGGTAAGCACCAATATCCCGGTTGTTACCGATCCGATTGATAATAGCGGTTTGACGATGAATACCGAGACCAATGCAAGTATACTAGCAAAATCTTCGAATACTCCATCGAATGGCCATGTACATACGGATGCATGTTTTGCTCATAAGCATATCAATCCTTATGGTACTACCGATATGTCAAATTCTCCAATTATAGTTCAAAAATACAATAGTCAGCAATTTTATAATGATGCTGGCACTGCAATAATGGGATATTCGTATCATGGAGCAAATGTTATGTGCGGTTTGTGTTACAGAAGGTTATATTCATTCTATTATGATTTGTCATATGGTAAAACATCTTATCTGTATTATCGTAATTATTTCTATGATAGCGCAGGCACTCAAAGCAGTACAACTACAACGGTTCCGATCCCGTGGACAGGTAGTAATTTCCTCCTAAATGAAATAAATAACAAAATTTATAATTTTACCCAATATGAACAGGCAGGGATAATCGCATTTCCCTGGGAAGGCTATCCAAAGTGGGACGCAGCTGGAAACCTCTCATACATACCATATCTAGGGTGTTCTAATGTAAACGCAGAGAGACATCAGAATCCTGCCGCATGCTATCCCGTAGGCAAAATAACAAATGTAAATTTCAGCGCTGGGTTTAGTACGAATGATTATTATGGCTGGCTCGGAGATCGAATGGGAAATATAACATTGACATGTGCTGATTGTAACGGTGTTTTACTTCAGATAAGCACATATGCTAGTGCAGCATTCCCACAGATTAATGGTTATAGGGTGAGGTCAGATATAAGTACAAATTTTAATGGTTATAATCATCTAGGTCAGATTAAAAATATATCAGCTGGAGCCGGGATGGACTTAATACCGGTAGATGCCTCACAAATTCAAGCATTCAATGATATTACAACAAAAGTCGATAGTATTTGGAATGTGATAAGTAACACAAAATATAATACACCATCACTGAACGTATCTCCTAATGGGCGAAACTGGAACACTACAAGATCCGTTCCTTTCCTTTTACCCGGGATGCCACTAAGTGAATTTAGCAATGGTAAGTGGGATATTGTATGGCGGCCATACCGAGGCTGCCCCTACTGTGGAACATTCGGATCAGCTTATACTTGTGGCCAACTGGAGTCAACGAGATGCGATAAGGTGATTGCTAGTATTGTTCCTACCCACCCGGTCCAGGCTGTATTTACAGGAGAAGCAATAATTTCAACCGTTACGGTTATATATTTGGACGGAAGTACGAAAGTAGCAGTTGCGAATACTGATTTTAACACAAATACTCCGATAACGAATAAAACAGTTACCTTAAATATGACCGACTCCTATGGAAATACAAAAACCTGTACCATCATTGTAACAGTGGTTCCACGAACGAAAACCTGCATCCATGGACATACTTATAATCTTAGTAACGATGGCAGTGATCCGGGGTGCCCGTTTTGTAAGGCTTGGCTTGCCAGCTTAAGGATTGAATTTCCGACCACTCCGACCTTCACCATCTTTCGTGGAACTACTCTTGCAGAGAATGGGGTTACTCTGCTAGCAACCTACCTAGACGGCCATACGGAACTGTTAGAGTCAGAGTATATTGATAATCTCGATCGATATTATGTTGGATCACAGAGTGTAACCATGAGTTATAAGGGGCATTATGTATATTTGATGGTCGTGACAAAAAGAAACTTGAAGCTATGTCCGGTATGTCACAGACACTACGAGCTTCATCCGGACGATAGTGATCCGGGATGTCCATGGTGTGCTGCCCGTACCCCGATATTTACGGGAAATGTTATGCGATATGATAGGAAGAAATATACGAAGGACATCCTTGAGGCTCTTTATGAGGGGGACGGAATCTATCGATTTACCAATGAGGACTTTTTGAAAATATCGATAAAGAGTAAAAGAGGGAGTACAGGAACACGTTTGATATCTGCAATATATATAAATAACAATTTAGATACAATTCATGTGATAAAAGGCGGTTATGTAAGAGAAGATGGGTACTATTATAAGTAGAAAATAGTTAGAAAAGGAGATGTACGATGCGCATACATAACTATGTTATTATTTTCGTCATTATTGCCATCTGCACCTTTCTGGTTGTTGATATCAAATCGGATAATCTGGAAGCTGTCGCAAATAACAAAGAACAAATAGATCGAAATATCATTGTAGCGATAGACGATGGAGTTGGTAGTCTTGTTCAGATGGATGAGAATAATAAATTAGTGATTGATAAGGAAGCAGCATCAAACAGTTTTTTTTCTTCTCTCTATTCCTCTTTTGGTATCACAGATGATAGAGATAGCATTAGAAAGCTTAATCAATACGTCCCGGTCATAGCTATAACAATGGAGGATGGATATTACATATTCTACTCGGATGAGTACCGGGCTACCGATGGCTATAAGAACATATCAAAAAGCTGGACAGAAAAATTGCCCTATTTTTATGAAGATGAGAATTTTATATATAGTTTCACTTTGGGTGAAGTAGTCACGCTTTACGATAAAAAGAATTGTCTTGGAGAGGGATCGAACCAAAGTGTTTATAGCATGGATTATCATGAACTTCAGGATGGAGATAAATATTCCTCGTTTCGTAATTCCAATCCAAATAGCATTCTATTAGATAATGAGAAATTTGAATTGGCACGGAAAGAAGCCATAATAAAAAGCATAGAAGCTTCAATGGCTTATTATACAAGTCATCATAATCATATCGCTCAGCAATTTGGTATAACCTACAATTTCTCATTGCCGGTGATGAGAGAAGAAGAGTGGGCTCCGTATCTGGATGATGTAAGTATGTTTGTGGTATTTCAAGGATATCTCTATGGCGACCAGCTGGGAGAGGTCTATAACCGTATCGCCTCCTCCGGAGCCAAGATATCAAAGAATAGATTATTCTATTTAGAACAGATTGGTTGGTACTATGTATATCACAGATATAATTGTCCGGAACTAGAGAATGGGGGGCTCATACTTTTTGATGAACCGCAATATAACATAGAGAGCTGTACGAAAAGAGGAGCCTATGCTTGCCCGATTTGTAATGAGGAATCTGGGGTTAATGCACCGGATTATTTGCCTTGAGAGGACAAGCCAATGCCTTACAGGTTTGTGTTTATTAATATCGTATCGATACTATTTCATATCTATATTATAAATACCTAGATACTGAAGGTAGATATATACAGTATGTTGACGTCAATCGTTGCACTTTTTCTTTGTAATGTGGTATTAGGATATTACACCTATTCTATACAAATAAACTACGGCTTGAGGGACTCTTTTTTATTTTAGGGTCTAACTTTCTATTCAAGTACATTATCACACATGCTGTTTTTACAAATTTTGCAATATGAGATTGATGGAAAACTTTGTAGATGATATACTAAAATTATATTATATTGTAAAATAATAGTATAACAACAGACTTATGTTATACTTTATCCACAAATCATTTCTTTTGTTTTCTATCGTAGCTTGATGGAGCGTTAGTCGTAGGAAGTTATGGATGTATAATGATGTTCTGACCATTTTTATAGTTAGAGCATTCTTATACTTATAAAGCCGAATTTTAGTGGGGGCATTTGCAGCGGGAGTTACATATGCTTTGAAAACGAATCATTAGAAATGATATTTGTCAGGTGGTTGGGGACATCAAATTTATCTATGGAGGTATTTGAAGGATGAAATTACTTAAGAAGGTGTTGGCTACTGTTATAATGTCAGCTATGTTAATTGCATTGTTTCAGAATATAAATTCAAAGACGGCTGAGGCAGCTGAAATTTATATGACGGTAGAAGATTATTCCAAGGCAATCGCAAACGAGATTAAAGTAGCAGCTGTAAATGATAGCTATGCTGAGGGGTTGAAGGCGGTTGGCATCATTAGAGAGGGTGAATTTTCTTCGTATAGTAAGAATATTACCCGTGGTGATGCATTGGTGATATTATCTCACGCAGACGATTATCTCAACGGTACTCAGGTTACCTCGGAGCTGATTCAGACAGCGATTGATAAGCGGATCTCCGATATCGGTAAGGTTGCTGATGTTAAGAGAGATGATGTAGCAAAAGCTTACCTGAAGGGATTCATGAAAGGTTATTCCAATGGAGCTTATTGTACAGATCGCGAGCTAAAGGTCACAAAAAAGATAACGAAGGAGGGTGCATTATCCTGTATCGCAATGTTGAAGGATAAGAGCAAGCGAGCAAAGATTAGTCCGGATGGACAGCTGATACGAACAAAAAATCTACCAAAGACAGCGAAAAATTATCCTTATATACTCGAAAGCTTTCCAAATGAATATTATGATTGGAAATTCAGATACGAAGGAGTAACCACATATGTAAACAATAAGGTAGTGGAGATGATTGACGGAGTAGATTATGCTGCACCAGTGGATGTCAATAAGATTACCTTTTATGGTGATATGGCTGCCATCCGAGCGGAACGGATGGAAAAGTGGATCAACGATGCGAAGGTGTATTTTAACAATGTTTTAAATGTGGATTATCGCACCATCGATGAGAGTTGGATTGACCGAATGATAGAGACCAACGATGCTTTTCGGTATGCAGAAAATATGTGGAGAATAAGTCTGGAACGGTATGTGAAGAAGATGAAGGAGAATAAGACAATCGTGGAATGCAAGCAGGTGGATATTGATCCTTCCTCCTTATATTTTTTTGATTCTTTATACCTGAGAGTCCATGTGAAGTTCAGGGTGGTATCTACCTCTGTATCACTTAATATGGCTGCGGATACCCTTCATGAGACTGAAGCTCATAACAGCATCCTATACAGTCCTTATTTTGTAAACATCAGAAAAACGGAGTTGGGGGAATGGCAAGATAGGTACTATGAGGTCAGCCTTGATCAATATTTTGGAAAGGTCAGCGGATCAGTGGTAGAATTTAATGATGCAATCTATTTGGGAAAGAAGGTGACAAAATAGTGACGATGAGAACGGAAAGAATCATTAGACGTATGATATCATCTCTTGGTATTCTGGTTCTCCTCTTGCTCCAATGTACGAACAGCCTGCCTACAAAGCAGGCTGTTGCTGCAACGGAGTACCGGATCGATGCTATACCGAAGGAATACCAAAAAACCGTTACGATTAATGAAAGGTATATAATCCAAAACGGTAGTCATAATCCTGCCAAGGATGGTGTGATCCGTTATCGAACCATCGGATATAGGATGACTAAACAGGAATATAATACAGCTATTGATTTTACCAAAGGAAGTAATGCCAACATTCAACCTGAAGATTTACCATTTAAAAAAAGAGATCTGGATATTGACGCTGAGGGATATAAGAACATCGAATACACCTTCAAAACCAGCGATTTTATCAAAACAGCAGCCAAGCTGGGTATTACCGGAGAATATGTTCGAAGTAATGGCGGGGCAAAGGTATATGTCCATAATGTCTTTGAAGCTTATCTGAATGATGCTACTCTTCATACGCCATTATGGGGTAAACAGGAGTTTTTAAGGGCAGAGGCTTGGAGTTCGGAAACAAGGAATATTATCGATAGTTACTATAATTATACCTTTTTACTGAAGCCCGAAGCAACCTACAAGATTGAGGTTGTCGCTGTGGACCCTAACCTGAAGTCCCTCAGCGGTGCAAAAAATCGTCTTAATGAGACTATAACCAATCCCCTAAAATCAAAGTATGTTATATATGGTGAGGATTTTGAATATACACTAGAGCCGGAGAATAAGAAGCTGGTTCTTAATGATCAGAAATATACCTATAAGCATTATATGTATCGTTTTAAAAATGAAGAAGGTGTAGAGCAGGAACGTAAGTATTTCACTTCTTCCATTCCAGCTTTTGAAGCGCCAAATGCTAAGGCTAATTCTACTCTTACTGTCTACATGATATTCGAACCGGACCAGAGAGACCCGTATAAGGTGAAGGTAGTGGCTGAGACTGCAGAGGGTACCCATCTGAAGGATCTGCAAAGTGAGAGAGACACCTATGGAGGAGCTGCCTTTAATTATACGGTACCGACTGCATCAAGGGTGATTAAGAACATTTACAATTATCAGAAGAAATGGAAACTAACCTATACAAATAAGTCGGGCAATAAGGTTACAACGGATATTGAGAACAAGGAGGACATAAAGGACTACATAATGCCCGATGCAAAAAAGGATAGCACCGCGGTATTTCATATGATATATGGAACCACAGCAGCTCCTTCGCCAATTCCCACACCGACACCCAAACCAGACGTTTTTATTCCGCCGAATATTACTCCACCACCCTCGGATTCTCATCAGATGGAGTTTACTACCCAAGTGAATACCGGAGTGATCCTAGCAGATAACCGAGGAGCGGAAAAGTTTACTGCTGTCCAAGGGGTTCCTACGACAGAGAGCTTATATGGACGGGTAACGGCCAAAGATTATCTGGTTGGTTTCAGCTTTGTAAAAAAGACAGGGGTAAGATCTTATCCGATCACCGTAAGCAAGAATTATAATCTTTCCTGGATGACGGCTACACCCATCTCAGCCGGAGGACCTAAGCCGGTGTCAGAGACGGTTACCGTAAGGCAGACTATTACGGTTACCAGAGCCTATGCCTATTGGGAAATACAGAATTTCGAATGCTATAAGATTGGAAGTGCAATCCTAAGAAACTATGCGTTACCAAATGAAGCAATTACCATCAATCCTAATTATTCTTATTATCACCCACCGCAAATCTCTGTAAGACATTCTAGTGATGAAGCTTATCACATCCTACCTCCAAATGAGTATCTGAATGGAATAACCTTACCAACACAGAATATTACATCCTCCGGATCATCAATGCCTGCCTTTGGCGGTGAGGATTTTACAAGTGCAGCCTGGAATATGACAGGCAGTATCAGCGTAAAAAGTGACTATCTCGCCTTTAACGGAACAACGGTCATGAGTGATTCAGTCGCACAGACGATTGCACCGGACATTAACAGAAACGGGGTTCCACAATGCGATACCTTCATTAGTGATAATGTCTTGTATAAGCCAAACAATATCATTAAAGACACAAAGGTGAATGGAACCAATGCTTCCTCCGGAACAATAACCTACACTGCGATTGCGACGGTTAATCCAACCAGGCCCGCGAATCCGCAGTACAGCATCGATGGGATTAATAAAGTAGTAATCCATACTCCTGTCGTATGTAATCCCTCGATTACAGATGATAATGACAAGCATAGCCAGCTGATCAATCCGACCGAAGGATGTAATCAACTCGTACTTGATCCCGATCCAACCTTATCCGATTTTGTTGTATCAATCTCGAATACCGGACATCACAGTTATAAGCAGGGGTATTATTCAAGGGATTTTTCAAGAAGCTTAAGAGATCCGAACATATCTTATATATCAGAGGATGATGGAGTCTTAATGAACCAGGTCAAATTTCCGTTCGATGTATATATGGACAAGGGAGTTGCGAATGATCGAACCGATGATAAGTTTATTAAATCGCATACCTGGCTTACGATTGGACGGACAGCACCAAGATTTTACCTACCGATGACAGTCAATGAAGGGGTATATACGGTCCAATTTCGAACAGTAGCAGTGAATGGATTACCTTTCATTAATCAAGTAGAAGAATTTGCGAATAAAAATCTTATCAATTATGTTGCAACCAATACAATCAATGTGGAGGTATCAGGGCGTATCTACGGCTTAACTATATACGATCTTACGGATTATCCCATTTGGGAAGAAGTCTTTCGTGTAAAAAACTCAATGGATTTTAAGAAGGATTTCTCTAAATATATTCCTGGAACAGGATCAATAGTCTATAGTAAGAATAGGTCCTACACCTACACTCTTGGAACCAACAATCAGTATGGAGTGGATAGCGGCAGAAATACGAAATATACCTTCCCTCTAGTGAATGGAAGTCATCCATATTACAAAAATATGGGTATCTTAAAAACGGGGTACCTAGTCCGATTTCTACTGGATACCACCGGCAGTATGTTCTCAGATAGCTGTAAGATATCAATTAAGCCGAAATTTTATTATGTGGATAAAGACGGGAAGAATAGAATACCAGTGGATCTATATTATACGGAATTCATTAATAATAAGACGAAACACCTTGCTAAAGTTGGTAGTCCCTTGGATCAGATTAATCTGAAGACGGTTAGAACAGGAGATATCTATATGGGCATACCGGCAGCAGAATTGAAGCAGACAGCAAAGCTTAGGGGCATGACGTTTGGACAATTTACGGCAAAGAGTTCTCCTATGTTCAATTTCTCGGAGATTCGCTTAAATTGGGCATTCCGTACTTATATCAATAATGAGTATACGAATATTGTAAAAGGCTATGATTCTTTCGATGATTTAAAAGCTACCGGAATCAAGGAAGCTGACCTGCTTGAGAGAATGCAACGCTGGTACGGCCAGTATTACATCCCGAATAAGGTCCACGTAGTTGAAAAGGATTTTGATGTCATGGATTATGCGGATAAATACGGTGTAGACTACAGTGAGAGCTTTTGGAAAAAGGATGGATATATCATTGTCAATTTCTCAATTGAAACCATCGGAGAGGATGGTAGCCATAGGCTAAGCTATATTAATGCTGCCAATTATCGTGATAATGGTAATTGCAGTATGTGGCTTCAGGAAGGACCGGTGCAAACAAAGAAGAACTCAGACGGTGCAGATTTCCAATTCTATGCGGGAGACTTTGTAGTCTACTATAGCTCAAAATCAGTAAGTGAAGATTATATATCAGGAGCGATATATTAGTAAATCAGAATATTCATAAGAATAACTAAATCATTTGTAGGCTAATACAATCTTTTCTAAATGCTTTAACGATATAAAGTGAACTAAATTAAGATTTAGCTGATTAAATTCAGCAGAAAGAAGGTATATATGAACGCAAATGAATTTGCAACAATAGTAACTGAAATGATTAAATCAGAAAAGGAAATTTTTCGAGAGTTTATTGAAAATGAAGATTGGAATGGTCTCGAAGATGAAATATGTGAGTATGCTTCACAAAGATATTTTAACTGAATTAATCAATACGTCCGGTAAGCCCGGTATTAATATAGATGTGGGAGCGACTGGCTTCGCCGGCTCCTGCATCATCTTAAGATTTAGTTTACTGATAAGAGAGAGTTAATATACAGTGGTAAACTAATCATATTCTAAGTCAAATATAAAAAAAACAATCTTATCCAAGCATATGGATAGTACATCATTTATAGTCATAGTGATTATTAAGGTTAATAAGAAATTATCAGAGCAAATTTTTAAGATTAACTCTATAAGATACTGTTCATACACTAATGTGCAAAAAGAATAACCTAAATAAATGCCTATTATTAACATTTTATCAGATATTTTATAGCTATCACTAACGTATTCATATAATGTCATGGAGGTTAGAAAGAGTACATTAATAATAACAGAGAAAAATATAATTATATAGTCTTCACTGTTAATTAATTCTTGTTTAGTGTTTATAAATTCAAGTATGTACATAATTTGATTATAAAAGATATTAAATAGTTGATTAGGCGATACAACATGATATAAAACAATTGCAGTTATTAGCAATACAAGAAAAATTATAGTTAAAATGATAATCATTTTTTTGTGCTTCTTTATATTGTTCTCATAAACAGATAAAATAGGAAAAAGGCATGAGATGTAAAAAATAATAATAGCAACCATTATACTAACAAAAGTTTCTGTATTTATCATATTATACCTTGTATGATGTTTATAGAAGCTAAACATCACATTTCCTTTCTTTTTAATATCGTGGTTATAATACATTCAGATACTGTGTACTTTTGATTTATTTCCTGTAGCTTTGACTACTCAACAGGAGTGTATTGCCGCTAACTTTATCTGAATTGTTTTTTTGCTGGATGTGCCGGAGTGTTTCTCCTGAGTACTTATTTCAATCAAGTCTACGATGATAATCTTTCGTGGATATCACGGTATCAGATTTAGGAAGGGAGGTTTCCTCATGATTTATGTTGGCATTGATAGTGCCAAACTAAACCATTTTGCCTCAGCCATATCTTCTGATGGCGAAATACTCATTCAGCCGTTCAAATTTACGAATGACGGTGATGGCTTCCAATTGCTGGTCTCTAAGCTCGAATCATTCGATAAGAACAGCATCATCATCGGTCTTGAAACAACGGCTCACTATGGCGACAACCTTGTTCGATATCTTGTTGCCTGCAGCTATCATGTATGTGTTATCAACCCGATTCAAACGTCTACTATGCGAAAAAACAGCATTCGCAAAACCAAGACGGATAAGGTTGATACATACATTATCGCTAAAACTCTTATGATGCAGTCCTCACGCAGATTCTACTCTTTTGAAGATTTGGACCTAATGGACTTGAAATCGCTTGGTCGGTTCCGTCAAAAAACCATGAAGCAGCGAACTCGATTAAAGATTCAGCTGACTTCTTACGTTGATCAGGTTTTTCCGGAACTACAATACTTTTTCAAATCAGGTCTGCATCAAAACTCTGTCTATGCCCTCCTAAAGGAGGCTCCGACACCGGAGGCCATAGCTTCCATGCACATGACTCATCTATCGCATCTTCTTGAAATAGCCTCGCACGGCCATTTTAAGAAAGAAACTGCGAAGGCATTAAGAGCTCTTGCACAGAAGTCTGTCGGCGCTAACGACAGTGCTTTATCTATTCAGATAACTCACTCCATTGCCCAGATTGAGTTATTGGATAGCCAATTAGATCAAATCGAGGCCGAGATGACCGAGATCATGAAGTACAATAATTCGGTTATTATGACCATTCCAGGCATTGGTTACATCAACGGAGGAATGATTCTCGGAGAAATCGGTGATATACACCGTTTCAGTACCCCGGGTAAGCTACTTGCATTTGCTGGATTAGACCCTTCTGTTTATCAGTCAGGTAATTTCAGCGCTAAACATACCAAAATGTCCAAGCGGGGATCCAAAGTTCTTCGATTTGCATTGATGAATGCTGCTCACAATGTTGCGAAAAACAATTCCACTTTCAAGGCTTATTACGATGCCAAGATGGAGGAAGGTCGAACTCACTACAATGCTCTCGGGCATTGTGCCGGCAAGCTTGTCAGAGTCATCCACAAGATGCTCACTGACGAAGTCAAATTTAATCTCGACTGAGAAATCTGATACATAATCGATAGATTTTGAAAATGCGCCCATACGGGAGCCTTCTTAAGGTTACCCTTTTTTACCATTGATAAAAAAAGAAATTTCCTGCTATTTTATACTTGATTTTTCATAGCTGGTCTCCTGGCTCTTATTATAAAACAATACACCACAAATTTCCATATATTTATTAAAACTAAGATCTAGTAAAGGAGAGTCACATGGAAGATTGGTATCAAAGTGACATTGTAATCAATGCAAAAAAAGAACTAAAAAGTGTATCAAATAGTCTGGCGGTACAAAGCCTTGGTGGAAGCAATGAAAAGCTTTATAGCATATCAACCTCGATTCCCATAAAGGGAAATACTGAAATTATTAATAAGTTGATAGAATTAGGTTGGGAGAAGACACGCAGATTTAAGGTTCAAACAAACGGAAGTCCGAGAGGTCAGTATGAAGGATATGAAATGCACCAAGGATTTTCGAAATATTTTAGATAACTGAAATTTTATTTCAATTAGATTACAATACCGTTGTCAGTTTTGAACTTGTGTCTTTTTTGTTATTACCGACAAAATGCCTTCTATTGTAGTGTTTATAGGGGGTAGAGCATGGAATATAACTATGTCGTTAATTTTTAACTTATATGAGGAGGATCGTAGTATGCTTACCGAAGTGCAGAAAAAAATCCGATCAGAGATGAAGGCTGTTAAAAGAGAAAACCCAGAATATTTTAAAAATCTAGAAAAATATCAGAGAGGAACCAGCTCCATAAAGAGCAAAGCATTTTATGGAGTTGGTTTGACTGGATTTATAATATTTAGTGTCCGCCTTTTCCTGTTTTTTTTATTTCGCCGGATATCGGTATCTCAAATGAATTAGGATATCCAATCGGGAGCAAGCATGAAGCAGGGATTATAAAGAAACAGGTAATCGAAGAAATCAACAGTATACTAGAAATATATAATGACTATGCCGCTCATTCATTTGAACTACCACCGGATGATTATTACAATACATTAATTGATAAAAAAGTGGTATATGCTATGCAGTTAAAAGAAGACGCATTGAATAACTTTCAGCTGCTTACAGAGTATAAAATGGTAGATGATCCCGTTATAAAGAATAAGATATCTAATGAGATAGAAAACTTTAGCTTAAAAATTCAAAATGTTATTAGCGAGATATGTAGTGAATATTCAATACAGGTAAAATTCACACAGGACGTTAATGATCAAACAATAAATATCAGCTATACTTACTCATCATCTCCATGAAGTTACATAAAAAACAATATTAGTTCTTGCTATAAAGCTGAACGCAAAAAGGATAACATAAAGAAAATATGCCTAAGGAATTCCCCCTTTCAATCGAAATGCTGTTCAAAACGGAATCGGGAGATCAACATAAGGTAAAGGTAGTGGCTGAGACGGAAGAAGATATCCATCTTAAGTACATGCAGATTGAGAGAGAAAGCGAAATAAATTGTTAAAATTCAGCTGTAATCGGTTACTTAGATAGTTTTTTGCAGCTTATTTTATATCAAGAGAAAAATCGAAATAGATTAGCAAATTCATACGGTGTTGAGTGGTAAATAGTACCCAATACAATTATCGACAAATTAATTTAGGCATAGTGCATTATGCCCAAGGACAAAATTGGATATTTTACATAAATTTGAAAAAATTAGTTGACTTTTACAATAATTTGATATTTAATGGAAATATAAGGGGCGTTGCTCATAAGAAATAGTACTTATTAAGCAATATAATAATGGGATGTAGACAATTCTTAATATCTTGAAATTCTGGCAATTCTTACTCTTTTCATCTTATTATCTGCTTCAACATTCACATTTCTGTCTCCACCTTAATTATTATTATGGCATCCAAATGCTACCCGTGATAAGACGACGAAGCTAAATCATAAATATTAGCTTCGTCGTCTTATTGTGATTGGAGCGGTGAGAGGGCGATTAATTAAGTGGCCAATTTAGATATGTATGAATTCTTAACAGTTTATGTATCAAACTAGATGAACCGGTAAGCCAGTTCACTTGTCATGATTATAAAAAAGACAAAGCTGATTGAGGAAATCAATCAGCTTTGTCTATATATTATAAATGTAAGGGGAAGTAATTTTGTTTACGATTAAAGGAGTTCTTTGATCCTGTTTTCAACTATGAACATATCTGCAGTAGGTTCGAAGCGTTCTACAACATTACCCTTGCGATCGATTAAGAACTTAGTAAAGTTCCATTTGATACTGGGTTTACTTGCATAGTCGGGATCATCTGCTTCCAGCTTAGGAATTAATCGAGGTGCGATAGGGTGAGACTCATCAAAGCCTGCAAAGCCTTTTTGGCTGGTTAAGTACTTATATAATGGATGAGCATTCTCTCCATTTACCTCGATCTTAGAGAAGTTAGGAAAGGAGATACCATAATTGGACTCACAGAAGGTATAGATCTCGTCATCGGTGCCGGGAGCCTGATTGCCGAACTGGTTACAGGGGAAATCAAGAACAACAAATCCTTCACCGGAATACTTCTCGTACAGATCCTGTAGGTTATCATACTGGGGAGTGAAGCCACACTGAGTAGCTGTATTCACGATTAACAGAACCTTTCCTTCGTATTCGGATAATGCAACTTCATCACCTTGTTTATTTACTGCTTTAAAATCATATATACTCATATACTCATTCCTTTCTCATCTCTATTACTTGATTGGGTTTATTTTATTGGTTACAGGGACAACAATATTAGAATGCTGCTATTATTTTAGTCTTATTCAAATTATTTATTTTGTATTCAACAATTTCTCAATATCCTTCTCGATGCTTTCCGGAGTGTCGGTTGGAGCGTAGCGCTTCACAACCTTGCCGTCACGGTCAACTAAGAACTTGGTAAAGTTCCATTTGATGCTGTTGCCTAAGGTGCCGCCTTTTTCTTTCTTCAAGTATTTAAATAAAGGTTCTGCTTCTTTACCGTTCACCTTAACCTTAGCAAACAGCTGGAAGGTTGTTCCATATCTGGACATGCAGAAGGTATGAATCTCATCCTCTGATCCCGGTGCTTGATTGCCAAATTGATTGCAAGGGAAATCCAGTATTTCAAAGCCCTTGCCGGACAACTTCTCATATAACAACTGCAGACCTTGATATTGAGGAGTAAAACCGCAGCCGGTAGCTGTATTGACTATGAGAAGTACCTTTCCCTTATAGCTACTCATCAAGACATCATTTCTTTTCGAATCCTTAACAGTATAATCGTATATACTCATATGGCTCACTCTTTCGGCTGATATATTATTTACAATTAGATTGTATACTATTTAAAATAATTTGTCAACACATGATAATATTTTTTTGTATCTCTTGGAACTAATTGAAATCATAAGAAAGATAATATATTATGTAATAGTAATAACAAGAATTGGTAATTCAATGTTTATAATTAAATTAGTAATTGCAACCTCTGGTTGACAAAGTTCAACCGTAGTTTGGTAGATATAAATCGTAACAACCTTTATGATTTGATTTGGAGGTGAGATTATGTCATTAGGACTTAAAATCCAAAAGCTTAGAAAATCGAAGAATTTATCACAAGAAGCATTTGCCGATGTGATGAAGGTGAGTAGACAGTCTGTATCGAAATGGGAACTGGACCAGACTTATCCTGAGATTAATAAACTAATAGAGATAGCTGACTTTTTTCAGATTACATTGGATGAGTTAATTCGGGATAATCAGAGCGATACTGCAAAGGATTTAAGCTTGAAAGAAGAGAATTATAACGGACTTAATGATGCTCCTAAGGATCAGGAGAAGTCTTTGCTGCAACGTATTCGCTCGATGCCAAGGAGAATGAAGGTTGCCATGTTAATTGTAGTTGCCGTATTTATTTTATACGTAAGCTATCGGATTGGAGATTATAGTGCATTTATTGCGTATTTGAGTAGTGCATTAGCGGTATCAATTATTCGAAGATTAAAGGGTGAGTATGTTGAAAGGTGAAAGCATTAGTTGTTAGGAGCAATATAAAAGGAACGTCCGATATAATCATACGACGTTCCTTTTTGACTGTATTATTTAATTGTCTTCGTTCTCATTATCCGTCTCTGTATCTGAAGCTTTACCCTTCAGTAGAATATGAACCTTATCGACTCGGTTCTTATCCACACTGGCAACAGTAAACACTACATGGTTGTCTGTTACCGTCTCTCCCTCTTCTGGAAGGTGATCAAGCAGATATATAATATGTCCTGCGATTGAGTCGTAATCATCGGACTCAAGCTCCAATCCAAGTGCTTCGTTAATCTCATCAAGCTTGGTAAATCCGTCTACCAGATATTCGTTCTCTGATAAAGCTTGGATGCTGTCCTCTTCATCGTCGTCATATTCATCACGGATGTCACCGACGATCTCTTCCAACAAGTCTTCGATGGTAATAAGTCCGACAGTAGCACCGTATTCATCAAGTACGATAGCTTGGGAGATGGAGTTGCGCCTCATCTCAATCAACAGCTCTGAGGTCTTCTTATATTCATAAGTAAAGTATGGTTCTCTCATGACATTTATGATATTAAAGTCTTCCTTATTGCCATGATAGAAGAAGACATCCTTTAAATTCACAATACCGATTACATTATCACGAGTTTCGGAATACACAGGCATTCTTGTATATTTTTCCTCTGAAAAGGCTTGTACCAATTCATCATAGGTTAACTCTACGTTAGCAAATGCCATATCGGTACGAGGTACCATGACATCCTTCGCTAATGCATCACCGAAATCAACTACATTGGTTATCATTCTACGTTCTTCACTTTCGATGACACCCTCCTCGTGACTATAATCGAGAAGAGTTCGAAGCTCAGTCTCAGTGATAGGAGAGGTTTTAGCTTGTGCATCGATATGGAAGAGAAACATTACAGCGTTACAGAACTTGATCAGAACATATACCAGGGGTGTTAACAGCTTTGTTAATAAGTAAATTGGGCCTGCAATTACAAACGCTACCTTCTCCGGGAAGATGGTTGATATCGTCTTAGGCAATATCGAGCCAAAGGTTAAGTAGAGAAGAATAAGTACTCCGATGGATAAACCTACCCATTCGTTACCCCAATAACGGATCGTCATGGTTGTCGCAAGAGCAGAAGCGGAAAGCTTCGTTACATTCTTGCAGATCAAAATGGTACTTAGCATCTTTCGTGGTTCTTCAATCAATTTACTTACGGTTTTAGCACCTCTTATATCGTCGTCCTCCAGAGAGCGGATACGAAGCTTATTCACACCATTTAAAGCGGCTTCTGAGCAAGTAAAGAATGCGGACAGTATAAAAAGAATAAACAATATAATCGGTTGCGTGGCGTCACCGAGGTCCAAAATATCATCTCCTAAAATTAAGAATCGTTAAAAAAATAGTTATCTATACAATTCCTCATATTACAGTAAGAGTGATATATTGTCAAGTTTTTGGATATATTTTCATTATTCTTTCAAGCATTTGCTTGATCAGGAAGGGGCACCTGCAAAGGACAAAACGACAGTTTGAAAGTGGAATTTATACATGGATTATGTCGAAATGGGTCCTTGGCACAAAAATGTGCTATTTATAGCAGTTGATTCCTATTGAGAAATGTCCCGATTTGTTGTATGATTTAAAACAGAGTGGTTTTGTTTTTTGTCAGCTATCTATATAGCACCCTAGGAGGAAGTAAATTGAGGAAGAAATCCCATATATCACTTGCGAAGTACTTGATGAATAACATGAATGTACAGGACTTACAGGAACATAAGAAAGCATTTTACATTGGTAGTATTTTACCCGACATAAAACCATCATTTCTGACAAAGAGACATAATATAGAAGAGACCTTTGATATTCTCATCGATGAGATTAAGAAGATAACAGTAGAATATGATGTTAATCGAGGCATTAATAGCTATTATGCCAGACATTTGGGGGTTATTACCCACTATCTGTCCGATTATTGTACCTTTCCCCACAATTCAATCTTTACAGGATCTCTCACGGAGCATTGTTATTATGAGAAGGAATTAAAGCATTCCCTTAGAGAATATGTGCAAAGTGATTCAGCGCAGAGAGAACGCAACGAGTTTAAGAAGTCCCATACCATCGAGGAAATTAGTCATTTCATTCAGAAGACCCATAGGGAATATCTGAGAGCGATTAAGACGGTAAAAGGTGATATTCACTATATCATTGAACTTTGTTTTAAAGTGGTTGATGCAATATTGATGTTCTTTGAGATAGCACTAGAACATTTTGAGAATAAGCTAGTTATGGAACATAAACTACAAATCGAATATTCAAGAACATAAATAATAGAAATTCCTACCCTGCCAGTCCGTACTTGGCAGGGTTTTTTATTCGTGACAAGTGAATTGTACTATCAATTCATCTTATTTACGCGAAGGCGAAGTGAAGTATCATTCAAGTTTACTTGAAGTGATACGTACAAGGCTGCGATAACCGGAGAAACTCGCGAAGCGTTTTTCAACTGAAATTCATTTAGAGATGATGCACCTCAGTAGACAGACACATGAAAGCATTCGGAAATTGATTGCTGCCTGGTCCGCTCGGATGCAAAGTGTCGAAAAACAGACACTTTGTTCTATAATCATGATTGAAATTCGAATGATAATGTACTATGATTAGCGTGAAGAAAAGAACATCTTCACACGGGAAGAAGCTGCGAGGTTTGCCCATTGGAGCAAACTCCTTGTTCTTCCGAGTTATGAGTTAAGGAGATTGCCGAGATGGAGAACAGCATATACCGGGGAAAGATGATATGTACCTATGATTTAAAGGATGAGAACGGGATATATTATGAAGATACGGTGCTGGAGTGGAAGGAAGCTGCAGCCGACAGAGGTCTTCACTGTGTGGATTGTGGTGCTCCTGTTTATCTTGCGGCGGGCCCAATTAAGGAGCCATATTTTGCTCATTATGATATAGAAGAATGTGTGTATGGAAGCGGGCAGGAATCGGAGGAGCTGAAGAAGGGGAAACGGCTTCTGTATCATTTACTGAAACGAAGCTTCCCGGACAGTAATATTCAGGCGAGGTATCGATTGGAGAATGGGATGTACAGTACTCTATTCTGCGACAATAGTAGTCAATTGATCGCGATGGATTATCGACTAGTCAATAACAGTCTCCAGAAATTCCGCTTGAGGGATGATTATTATCAGACACACCGGATTAAGGTGATCTATATTCTTGGAAAACGCCAGGATAAGGATATAAAGCAACCTGATTGGTACCAGACCTTAATCCAGAATGCCATGGGATATCTGGTTTTTCTGGATACAGAGAAAGAGCAATTGATACTGAAGAGAAGCTTTGGTTATCGTCTGGGTAAGGAACGGCATTTTAAACATTGCAAAAAGGCTTATCCGATTAGAGAACTCTCTATGGATACTACAGGAAAGATGCTTTGTGACTTTGAGGCTCTATGTGATAGGATAGAAGATCAGATCGAGGAAGAGAAGTTAAAATATGAGTGTATTCAGGACAAGCTTCAAAAGCTCCGTGAGGAGAAGTTAAGACTTGAACGGGAAGAACAGTTACATATGGAGGCATACCGAAGGCAGCAGGAGAGTAGTCTTATGGGTAGGGTGAATGATGGAGGGCAGGAAGAGCCTCAGGCTCTTATGCCGGAAATGAGGGATTCCATGAGGTTGGTCAAGCATCGTGATGAGGAAATTCTGGCACTTGGATTGAATATATCCCTCTATCATAAGTGCTTTGCCATGATAGAGCAGGGGGACGGACATCTGGTGGCCAAGAAATATTATGACCTGATTACAGGCTTAAGATAAGGAGGACGAAATACTATGGCGATTGATAAAGTCAGAGACTATTTGAAACAGTGGGGGAGAGATAAGGACATTCTCGAATTCAACACTTCCAGTGCAACCGTCGAATTAGCGGCAAATGCCCTAGGAGTTACTCCCGGCAGAATTGCCAAGACCCTATCCTTTCGGACAGAGGAAGGAGCGTTATTAATAGTTGCGGCTGGAGATGCCAGGATTGATAATGCCAAGTTTAAAGCGGAATTTAATAGAAAAGCAAAAATGCTCACTCCAGAGGAGGTTCTTGAATTTACGGGACATGCAATCGGTGGTGTTTGTCCCTTTGCACTTAACGAGGGGGTATCGGTGTATTCAGACATCTCTTTGAAGCGTTTTCCTACGGTATTCCCTGCTTGTGGGAGCAGCAATTCGGCCATAGAGCTTACCTGTGAGGAGTTAGTGGAGTATTCCGGCAGCAGCCACTGGGTCGATGTTTGCAAAGACTGGCAGTAGATATATACAAGCATGAGATAAATTATAGGAATATAATATGTACGGAGAAAGGATAAATTCATATGTTGTATCAAGAAATCAAGATCCAGGCAGATGGACAAGAGGCAACCTTAACCACGTATCTTCTTAACAATTCACAGGAGATAGATGAGAACAGAACCCGTCCGCTAGTTATTTTGTGCCCCGGAGGGGGATATCGTTTTGTATCGGAGCGGGAAGCAGAGCCGATCGCAATTCAGTTAAATGCCATGGGAATTCATGTGGTAATCCTTCGTTATACGGTTTATCCGGCGAAGTTCCCAACAGCATTAACACAGCTGGCGAAGTCTGTAGCTTATGCTAGAGAGCATGCGAAGGAATGGAATGTAAAGAGTGATCGGATTGTTGTCATGGGCTTCTCGGCAGGCGGCCATCTGGCAGCCAGTATGGGAACTTTATGGCATGAGCCATTTCTCGAGGAGATTATGCAGCAACCAAAGGAAAATTATAAACCGAATGGTTTGCTGCTTAGCTATCCGGTAATCACCTCTGGCGAATATGCCCACAGAGATTCCTTTGTAGCCTTGCTACAAGACCGTTATGATGAGCTTGTTGAACGAATGTCTTTGGAAAAGAGGGTTACAGAATTTACTCCACCAACCTTCCTATGGCATACCTTTGAGGATGGTTTGGTTCCGATTGAAAATACACTTTTATTCACTCAGGCATTGAATGAGAAGAAGATCCCCTTTGAGCTACACGTATATCCAAAAGGCGAGCATGGACTTTCACTCGCAAATGAAGAGACCAGAAGTATTCATAATAAGGAGTCGTTACCAACTCAGTGCCAGTCATGGATGTCAATGGCTGGAGCTTGGATTAATAACCTATAGAACGATAGAAAAGCAATAGAAGGTATGCTTTGAAAGCTTCCTTTTGTAAAAAAATACCTTACCATAGACTACAGCTCAGATTCTTTCTGATATCTGCATTACTATGGTAAGGTATTACTTTGTGCTGATAGTACACCTTATTATTCTGTCGGAATCTTGTTTACTGACTTAAAGGCATTCGTTACCTCAGCGATATATAGATAGTGATAGTCATCGTCTTGGTAGAAGGTTGATTTAAAACGTTCTTCCAGAATACAATCGCCATTCATTTGCTGTACATAGAGCTTCTTACAGATCAGAACATTATTAGCCTCTGCAAAGAAGGGAGTCTTATTAAAACGATCCACTGTCAAACCGCTCTTGGTTATCTTATCCTCGGTACGACCGGAAACCGATCCGAGGTAATTGAGTTTATCTTTGTATTTCTTATCCAGAAAGCTAAGGGAGAAGGTATCCTCCCGGTCTAAAAACTCCTTCGTATAACGCTGGGGACGAACCACGATAAACACGACATTTTTACCATACATAACACCAAGGCCGCCCCAGGAGGCAGTCATTGTATTCACCTTATTTTCATCACCTGCAGTAATCAGCATCCACTCCTTACCAATCATCTGGAACGGATTTCGACGTATCATATCCGGTGATATCTCTTTAAATTCATTCATAAGCTTCATCTCTCCTTTAATATTTTTGCCAGCTTAGCAGAAAACAATACAAGGATTAGGCGACTGATTCTGCTACTATTCTGCTGGACATCCTCCATTTTACATTCTCATAACCTATATATGTATTATACGATAAGACTTAGTGGGATGCAACGATGCATTAATAATTTCACAAACAATGTAGGGTAGCATATACTAATTACATAGTCTTGACAAATAAAAGGATGTTGTATATGACAATACATGTAGTGCAAGCCGGAGAAACGCTAAGCTCGATTGCAGAACAATATGGAGTAACTTCAGAGCGAATTATAATAGAAAATGAACTTCCCAACCCAGATAACCTGTTGGTAGGGCAGAGTATTGGAATCCGGGTACCTAATGTAGTGCATACCGTGGCGGAGGGAGATACTCTGTTTAGTATAGCAGAACAGTATGATGTGACACCCAACCGTATACTCCAAAACAATCCAAGAGTTGCTGCTGATGAATTCCTTGGAGTTGGTGAGGAGCTAGTGATAACCTATGAAGGCGATCAGGTAGAAGATACGCTTATTATCAACGGATATGCATATCCTTTTATCGATCGGGAGGTACTGCGGCGCACTCTGCCATTTCTGACATACCTGTCAATCTTTACTTATGGCTTTACACCGGAAGGAGAGCTGGTCCCTGTAGAGGATGAGGAGCTGATAGCAATTGCCGATGAATTTGGGGTTGGTCCAATCATGATGCTGGCTCCGATGAATGCGGAGAAGGCCTTTGATAGCGGTATCGCCCATGATATGTTTGTTAATCCCACCGGGCAGGCGAATTTAATCAATAATATTGTTGCCAATATGCAGGCGAAGGGATACGTTGGTCTCGATATTGATTTTGAATTCGTCCTTCCGGAGGATAAAGAGAATTTCTTGAATTTTATTACAGCTGTAAATGAAAGACTGGATACGGAAGGCTTTATTACCATGGTTGCGTTGGCACCGAAGATTTCAGGAGAGCAGGTAGGTTTACTTTATGAAGCCCATGACTATCCGACGATTGGTGCGGTTGCCGATTATGTTCTGCTAATGACTTATGAATGGGGATATACATATGCACATACTGGAACTATACTAATTAATAACTATTTACAACCTTGGGACTTAAACAGATTGTAAAGTTAGTTTTATCACGGTTGCCCTTCTTGTTAGGTTCCGTTTTAAGGTAACTGATGCTAAATACAATATCTCGTAAAGCCTCATTCTTAGCAGCAGCAGTAGGTAGATCAAAATAGTGAGTTAGAATATGATCTGCCTTGGGAATGAAGATATCATTGTAACTTATTTTCTTATATAATTCGGATAGTTCTACTTCTGTCTTTGCAATCAGAGATAACAAGCGTTCACCCTCTGCCTCCAGCTTTTTATTACGATCCTTGAAAATATCAACGGAATAGACTCCTTGCTCCAAAAGAGTATATAGCTTATCCTTCTGTGCACTTAGCTTTTCATGACTCGATTTCAGTTGTTCCAACACTTCTTCCGTGCGTTTTATTTCTTTTGAATAGGGAATATCGGTTCTTTCGGATACCCACTTAGCTTTATAATTAGTCAGCCAGTCACGCAGTGCTTCGATAACAACCTCTTCCACAAGATAGAGAGGGGAAGAGATATTATCACAATAGATATTCGGACATTTGATGGTATCATATGGTGTCTTTGAAGTCTGCGCAAGCCGGGTCATTAATGCTCCGCATTTGGAACAGTAGATAAGTCCCGAAAGAGGGTTCTTCAGTATGTTGCTGCCGGGTACAGTGACATGTCCTCTAATCGATTTAACGATTTGAGCTTCATGGAAGGTGTTTTCACTGATGATAGGTTCATGTAAGCCTTTTACTTCGATATAATCCTCTGACTTTCTTCGAACCTTAGATATTTTACTATCCTTTGCTACTTTCTTCTCCTTGCGATAGGACCACCGAATCTTACCAGCGTAAACCGGATTTTTAAGAATATCAGAAATAGAAGACTTAGTCCACTTATCATTAACCAGTGGTCTACTACCACTTTCATTCAGTTTTCTCGCAATTCTTTGAGCTCCTAACTTGAGGTATGTATTATCTGGCTGTAGATCACCAATCGTATACCATTCAAATATCTTACTGATAACGACAGCTTGTTCAGGGATTATAGCAAGAGTATATCCTTTATCACCGGCAATCTTAACCCTCTCATACCCGTATGGAGCAGTTGAACCAAGAAACTTACCTTCCTTGGCTGATGCAATACGGCCGCGCTGAATACGACGGTTAATCGTCTTGTATTCACGACGGCTCATAAACAAATTAAATTCGAAAAATTCCTCATCGAATTCATTCATAGGGTCAAAGGTCTTATTAGGGGTGATGATCTTGGTCTTTGAAATCTGGAAGGCCTGTGCAACTAATCCCTGGTCAATGGTATCTCCTCTTGCTAACCTTTCAATTTCTGTGACTAAGACACCATCCCAGGCTCCTTCTGATACTTCGGACAACAGCCGTTGTATAACGGGACGTGCGGCAATCGTTTCACCGGATACAACCTCTCGGTAGATGTCGGTAATATGGATTTTTTGTTTTTTAGCAAGATCGAGAAGCAGCTTCTCATGGCGAAGCAGGGTCTCAACTTCACCTAGAGATTCTAATTCAATATCGGCCCTGGATTTTCTTAAGTACATTACATACTTTTCCATAATAATTCCTCCATATTAATAGCCCCGGTTGATATAGGTGGATAAAAATTTCCTCTCTAGTATTTATATGAGATTCCCAAAAAAAATAATAAACACATTTAGAAGTAAATGCAAATAGTAAATGGAGCATAGATAAGGAGCGGCAATCGTGTATTTATATGGAAACTAGTACTAACCTAAGGTCATAAGCTATAGAAGAGAGTGTTATGGGGTGATCATTATGGTATTAAAGACATTGAAGATAAGGCAAGCAACGGTTATCTTTGTTGATGATTACATATCCAAGAACAATGTAACCAAGGAGCAATCGGAAGAGGTATTAAACCGAGTAGCGGCAAGGATGCAATTGCAGTTAACTATGCAAAAAAAAGCAGAAATAGCCGCCGAGCGGAATTAAAATAAGCCTTCTGAGTAGAAGGCAGGAGGGACAAGTTTACACAATTCTATAAGAAGGAGGTAGGACATTATCATTAAAAAGCTTATAAATATTTCAAAAATAATTTATATATAATTTGAAATACTAATAATGTCACAGAATATCAAATGCAGAAAAAGAGGTGGGAGCAAATGATTGTGATATCAAACGATGAACGCTATGAAGATGATCTCGAGCAGGTTCAGTGTATTCTTGAATGGACCGAGAGGAAAGAAACTAAGAGGAGAGCGAGAAAAATGTACATGGACGAGTTTAGGGAAGTATTTAGGGCAAAACCAAAGAATTAGATAAAGCGGTGCTTATTAAGCGCCGCAAAAGTTATTAACTTTACTTAATTATTGGTTGTTTCGAATGCTTTAAATCAAGTCTCTATCATGGATGGATGAATTACTATATCGGATAAGAGAAATATAATTTTGTATGCATGAGAACATAAAATTAGTGGTATATCGAACAACTATAACATAGTATTTTATAATAACTACAAAAATAGGTATTTATCATGAAGAGCTATCAAATTAATAAGAAGGATATCATTTTCTTGATTATTTTTATTCTATTAGCAATTGATATCACGATGAATTTAACAGTAAAGTATACGGTATCCACCTTCCAGCAAGATATCCAATGCATTCCGATCATTATGTACCATCAAGTTAAAAATTCAAATTTTGGCAAGGATGTTATTAGCCCATATGAATTCGAGGAAGACTTAAAATATCTATCAGAACACGGCTATTCCACAATAACTATGACAGATTTAATTGATTATGTTTATGAAGGAAAGGAGCTACCACCAAAACCAATTATTTTAACGTTTGATGATGGCTATTTAAGTACATATAGATATGTTTTTCCATTATTAAAGCAATATAATATGAAAATAGTATTATCAATCATTGGAAAAAGTGTTGATGATTTTTCCAGGGTCAGTGATGTTAATATTAATTATTCTCATATGACATGGGATCAAGTGAAAGAGATGCATGATTCGGGACTCGCTGAGATCCAGAACCATTCATATAACTTTCATAAAGTTAGTAAAGGACGATATGGGTGCTGCCAAATGGCGAACGAGACCACTGCACAATACAAGGCCATATTATCCGATGATGTTATGAAACTGCAAGAAGAAATTGAGTCACATATAGGTTTAGCTCCGAATACCTTTACATATCCATATGGTAGATACTGTAACAATACGGATGTCATTCTGAGGGAATTGGGCTTTAAGTCCTCTCTTTCTGTAACCTATGGCATAAATGTGATTAATGAAAATAGTAAAGATGATTTATTTGGATTAAAAAGAATTTGTCGTTCCCATAACTATCCGATGAATAAATTAATGAAGGAAGGATTAGCTACGATAAAACATATCACTGATTCAGATAATAACTGACACTATAAAACTTCATTTCTTTATTATGGTATTTAATCATATAATAAACTAATAAAAATTCGGGCATGCAGAATGAAAAAAAAATCTATAGTAATCTCTATCTTTTTAGTATTTCTATTATCATATATCTTAATGATTGATCAGAAATATAGTGTTTTTAAATTTTTGCTTGAACAAAAATCCTACGATACAATTATAGTGATTGATGCAGGTCATGGTGGTTTTGATCCAGGCAAGATAGGAATTAATGATGTGTTAGAAAAAGATATTAATTTAAGCATAGCAATTAAAATAAAAACTCTTTTGGAGAATCACGATATCAAAGTAATTATGACGCGTGAGGAAGACAAGGATTTATCTTCAAGTTCAAGATCAAGCCAAGGCATGAAGAAAGAGGATATGAATAAGAGAATAAAAATTATTAACGCAAGCGATGCAGTAATAGCTATAAGTATACATCAGAATAGTTTTACACAAGGTTCTGCGAGAGGAGCGCAAGTTTTTTATCATGAAAAATCAGAGAAAGGACGTGTTCTTGCTGAAATTATACAAGAGTGTTTAAAAGAAAACATAAATGATGGTAATCATAGATTAGCTAAGCCAAATAGTACATATTATTTACTTAAAAATTCGAAATGCCCTCTTGTGATAGTTGAATGTGGTTTTTTATCAAATAGAGCGGAAGCAGAGCTTTTATGCAAGGATGAATACCAAAATAAAATTGCATGGGCAGTTCATTTAGGAGTTATTGAATATCTTGATGATATTTATAGTAAGGATAAAGAGCGATTAGTCAAAAAGTAATTAGTATATATCATTATAATAGATGCCCCGTGTATTACCTCATCAGGTTATATACAGGGCTCTTTTTGTTCTTTCCTTCATTTATACCATATGTTATGCATCAGCCCCTTTACTATTTAATTATCAATTACCTGCGATAAGTATGCACATATACTTATGGCCCTCCTATGGCAACAGCGCCTCTGAACAATGTACGCAGAGTTTTGGAATATGGCGTGACCGTTATTGATCCCAATAAGATTCTGATGGGAATTCCAAATTATGCGTATGATTGGCCATTACCCTTCGTAAGGGGAGAGACAGCTGCAGAATCCATAGGTAATCAGCAGGCAATCGAACGTGGGGTGCAGTATGGTGTGACGATACAATTCGATGAATTGGCGCAGGCTCCTTTCTATAATTATACGACCGCGGAGGGAGTAGAGCATGTGGTATGGTTTGACGATGTCAGAAGCATGAATGCAAAGTTCTCTTTGATACCGGAATTAGGTTTGCGAGGTGCGGGTGTATGGCAGATTATGAGGTTCTTTCCCGGTCTATGGTTAGTGGTAGCATCTCGGTTTAGCGTAACCAAGATATAACTATCATAATCAGACGGTAAAGCTCTAAATTGTATTATAGTTCAGACCCAACCATAACTATTTGTGATTGAGTTTGTTATATTATGTTCAATGGTACAGCTATACAATAGCGTCTCCAATTTCGCAAACACGAATTGTACTCATATTACTAATGTTATCTAGATCTACTATATTGGAACTTCTTGGTGGTGATTGTTGGAAACCTTATTTACAAAATACAACCGGAAGGGTATAATTGCATATAAGTTTTGCATTCTATTACTAAAGGGGATTGCCATGAGTAAAAAGGTTATGAAGGAAGTTATCAGCTGGCTTCTGGTTTTCGTGATTGCAATCGTTGCAGCAACTTTGATCAAAGAGTTTATTATATTTAATGTGGAGGTACCAACAGGCTCTATGGAAAATACAATAGAGATCGGCGACCGGGTTGTTACATCTAGATTATCCTATCTATCGAGTAATCCAAGGAGAGGGGATATCGTAGTATTCCCCTATCCGGATGATGAAGAACTGGATTATATCAAGCGGATCATCGGTTTGCCCGGAGAGAGAATTGAAGGCAAGGATGGTCTTGTATATATTGATGGGGAACCTTTGGAGGAGTCTTACGTTAAAGAAGCACTAGATAGTGACTTTGGGCCCTATGATGTTCCGGAAGACAGTTACTTTATGATGGGTGATAACCGTAATAATTCTCAGGACTCCAGGTATTGGGAGAATAAATTTTTAGCCAGAGATAAGATTGAAGGAAAAGCTATTCTGAAATATCCGAAGTTCCATTGGTTTGGTTCCGTGGATTATGAGTAGCGAATTTCATATGAGGAGACGAAAAGTATGGATAAAAAAGTGATTAAAGAAATTTTAAGCTGGGTGCTGATCATTGCGGCGGCTTTCGTATTGGCTATGGCTGTTAATAAATGGGTTTATTATACAATCAGTTCACCAACCCCGTCGATGGAGAAAACCTTTCTTGTCGATGAGAAGGTAGGTGTCTTCCGCCTGGCATATATTTTTCATAAACCGGAGCGCGGTGATATCGTAGTATTTGCAAATCCATTGGAGCCAGAAGGGGATGATTATATCAAGAGAATCATCGGCTTACCCGGTGAGACTGTGGAAGGCAAGGATGGAGTCGTATATATTAATGGTCAACCCTTGAAGGAGGATTATCTTTGGGAATACATGGAGGGTTCTTTTGGTCCATATGAGATCCCGGAAGGACATTACTGGATGATGGGCGATAACCGGAATGTTTCGGGAGACGCAAGACTATGGCCCGATAAATATATTCCATTGGAGGATATCCGTGGAAGGGCACTATTCAAATACCCAAAATTCAAATGGTTTGAAAAGATTGATTATGGTTTAGGTGAATAGTATTGATGTTTCATATATGGCGTTTAAAAAAGGGTTGTTGCATAACGAATTACTACTAATTCATGATGCAACAGCCCTTTAAAAATAACAGACGTTAATCCGCTTTCCGATACTACGAAGACAGTCAGCTAGTTCATCTACAAGTCGCATCTTGATGCTAAAATTGATCGGTAGGTTTGGATTCTGATGGGCTGGGTTGATCGCCCGTCCGACATAAAAATTAATATCGGTCGCCTCTTCAAACAGTAGTTGGGTGATGAGGGAGGCTCCGTCCTTTTTACTGCTCCAATGTAAATAATACTCGTTATCCTCCAGATAGCTTTTGGCATATTGGAGTACTTTACTCATTGTGATTACTCCCTCTGTCACCAGATCAATCCCCTCTACCTTGGAGATGGGAGGAATCTCAGGATCTGGATAATCTATTCCGGTCACCATATCTTTATTTAAGAACTCAGCAGCCAGAGAAGAGGTGGTTCCGCCACAGACGATATGCTTACCTTCCTTACCAAAGAAAAGGGACAGCATCTTATGTAAGTCTTGTGGATCGGAGGGAGGGCCAATCAATAGATTAATTGGCTGACGGTTGCGGATCTTGACAGCAGCAATGGTCGTATCATCACCGGGTAATCCGCCGTAAAGCTGAGAGCATTGGTCCAGTAATATTGTTGCTACCATTTTGGAAGAATAGTGGCTTTCGTACACCGCCTCCAAAAATTCGATGATATTATCCCGTTGCCATCCGAAATTCAAGGTTTTTCCCACACCGGCATATACTGCACCATCACTCATAGCCACGAGTACATCTCCGGGGGATAGCTCTATTTTTGATTGAAAGATATTTTTGTCACCAATCTGCATGCCGACTTTTTCATAATCGCAATTGACGCCGTCTCTCAGAAGGATAACATGCGGATTGTCATATTGAATTACTTCGACGTATTTATTATCCACTACTTGAATGATCGTAAAGGTGGAATAGGCGATGCCTCGTTTCTCGCAAACCGGTAGAGTAGAGGCTACGGTGGTAACACAATCCTCTATGGTCATATGGTTCGCCATCATCGTCGAGATTATCTTGGAGGTCAGGGTAGAGAGGATATTTGCTTTCACTCCGCTGCCCAGTCCATCTGCCAGTACCATGACCACAGATCCATCCACACCCTCTACAACCTCTACGCGATCTCCGCATAATTGTTCGCCATTTTTATTCAAGCTGTGATATCCGATATCGGTACATAGATTATTCATTACGCAGCGTCTCCTTCAGGTTCGTAAGGGCAATCTTTGTCTCAGCGGTTGTCTCTCCAAGCAAAGAGGCAATCTCCTGAACGACACGCATCTGCTTCTCGATTACTTTATCTGTGATTTCCATGGTCTGCTTACTGATCTGTTCTTTTTTGAGACGTGCTTTTTCTTCTGCTGTGATATCCCTCATTATACTGATGATAATGTGATAAGTCCTGTCGTAAATGATGGTCTCTTCCACGTATTTCTCATAGTCGGCCAGATAACTCAGCTTATCATGTATATTACGGCCACCGGTCATAACCTCGAGATAAGGAGAGGGGTTCAGGATACGGATCACCGGTGCACCGAGAATATCACTTTTATGCTGGATGTTCAAGATCTGTCTTGCGGCTCGGTTAATCTGTTGTACCTCCAGCTCCTCATTGAGAACAAGAACACCGTTAGGCATATTATAGATAATGTTATCTGAGAAGTTCTCGGCTTTCTCTTTCAGATAGGGAAGACACATTGTTAAGTCGGCCTTTCCTTGGAGAACCGCAATTGCTTTCTCGCGACAGGTATTATAACCACAGCTTCCACAGTTCAACTCATGCTCTGGAAGTGACTTACCCATCTTATGCAGTATTTCCTCGATGGCAATGCTTCCTGGCATCTGATTATGGCAACCCATGTAGTTAAAATGTTTGATTAACTGCTCCGATTCGGGATATGAAAGAGCAAAATCCTTCTCCTTAGCGAAGCGGTTCACACGAATAAAATCGGAGACAGGCATACGGTGTTCTTTGTCCATTGCAGGTCCGCCAATACAGCTTCCCGAGCAGGCACTCATCTCGATAAAGCAGTTTCGAAGCTCGCCTTTTACTATGTTAGCAAGTGCCTTCATGCAATTATCGATTCCGTCAATTACTATAAAGTCGTATTCGAGTTCCTCGGTGAACATGGAACGTATAATTCCACCGGGGATAGGGAAAAGCCTGGCTCTGCCCTGATCGGAGGTGGAGTCAGAAACAACGGGAGTTACCTCAATGTCCTCTTCAATAAACCAAGAGGATAGCTCTTCGAAGGTCAGAACACAATCAACGATTCCAGGGTATAGCTCTGCTTCTTCCTTCTTAGAGATACAGGGACCTAAGAAGACGGTATAGGCGTCAGGGTGCTCCGTCTTTAGCTTTTTGCAGTGAGCCTGCATCGGTGATAATACCGGAGCCAGATAGGGGAGTGCCTCAGGATAATACTTCTGGATCAATACGTTAACGGTATGGCAACAGGAGGAGATAATAGCTTTACCATCTCCCTCACGTATCATGGCTTCATACCCCGTTTTCACGATAGTGGCACCGAGAGCAGTCTCTTCCACACCAGCAAAACCTAGTTTATATAAGGCAGCTGCCAAAGTGGATAGATCAGAACCGGCATAATTGGCAATGAATGCAGGGGCTACGCTGGCATAGACAGGCCTTCCCGTGGCCAGCAACTCCTTCACAATACTGACATCACTGCGAATCTGCTTGGCATTCTGTGGACAGGCAACAAAGCATTCACCGCATAGGATACATTGTTCCTTAACGATATGAGCCTGATGGTCTGAGAAACGGATCGATTTCACAGGGCAATGACGAATGCATTTATAACAATTCTTACAATTTGATTTTTTTAGTTGTATGTAATGATTCATAATTCACGACCTTCAAAGTAGCGCTGCTTGATTAGCAGCTTCTAATGGTTATCAGTGTATTTGCTATAAGCACTGAGTATGATAAAGTTACATTTTTGCCAGAACATATCGTTCAAAGAAGTCAGAAAAACGTTCCGCAGATACACCACAGATTATCTCATCATCGATTTTGACAGTAACCCCATCTGTGCAGCGTCCAAGGCAGAAAGCAGCAGACAGATTGACCTTCTCCTCCAGATGGTGCTTTTCTATTGCTTCCTTCATAAGTTGAATGATGTTATAAGAACCTTTAATGTGGCAGGAACTACCGACACAGATATAAATATTCATGTTAAAGCTCCCTTCCTATGGTTAATCGATATCATTTGTATTTAAGATTAAATTTGTACGCATTAAACTTTAAAGCATAGAAAGTTTAATACATTATCCATACCAGTATAGTACATTGTTAAAAAAGTGTCAATCTAAACAGCGAATTTTTCGATTTTAAAACTGGCTTTTTCACCGGTTACACAGCTCAAGCTATCATGGAACATTCGTATCATTTGATTTATTAAACTAAGATACAGTGAGAGGATTGCAATCTGAGGCAGAGTAGAATATAATCATGGGTAGAAAAAAGCAATTAATTTGGATGCTTTTGGAAGATGATAGAAGGGTCAGTGAATCAATATGAATCAAATCAAGAAAAACATCTATCCGATACTAAATGGAATCTATCTGGTAATTACATTGCTATTTGATGCCTATGCTTATCCTAGACTGCCGGATACGATCGCTACACAGTTAAGCTTCCGTGGAGGAGTATCCAATACCATGCCTAAGTTAACCTATATGCTGATTACAGTAGGAATTATACTGTTACTCTTTTTGATAGGAAATCGTAAGGTGAAATTTGAGCAGCTTAAATATATCGCTGTAAGCACAATCATAGTGGTAGCGAATATCGTAATGTTGGTATTCCAACTATAAAAAATCGAAAAAAGACCTAAGACAAGATACATCAGAGATAGCTGAAGAATGTAATGTCTTAGGTCTTTGTATACATGACAATAGAAAGTTCGTGATTAAAGCATTTCACTTGTTATAACTTTAAAAAGTTTTATTGATTAAGATATTCTGTGTTTCGTTGTATTACCTGTGCCATCGCTTCTAAGCCGGGGGCTCCGATGGTATTTCGTTTATTAACACAGGTGACTAGACTTATAGCATCATAGATATCTGCTTCGAATACAGGACTGATTTGCTTGAATTCCTCCAGACTCATCTGTTCCAGAGCAATATCCTTTTCTATGCAATAGAGCACTAGTTGACCAACCACACCATGTGCATCACGGAAAGGAACCCCTTTGTTTACGAGATAATCGGCTGCATCGGTTGCATTAGTAAAACCGTTCTTCGCACTCTGCGCCATATAGTTTTTATGGAACCTCATAGTAGAGACCATACCATTGAATAAGGCTAAACAGCCCTTAACGGTATCAATTGCATCGAAGGTTAATTCCTTGTCTTCCTGCATATCCTTATTATAAGCTAAGGGGAGTCCCTTCATCACAGTAAGTAAGGATATCAATGCACCATAGACGCGTCCGGTCTTACCTCTCACCAATTCGGCAATATCGGGATTCTTCTTCTGAGGCATGATGCTGGAGCCAGTGGAATAAGCATCATCCAATTCTACAAACCGATATTCATTGCTGTTCCAGAGGATGATCTCTTCACTGAAGCGGCTCAAATGCATCATGATGATAGATAAAGCACTTAGTAGCTCAATCAAGTAATCACGGTCTGATACACTGTCCATACTATTCAGTGTCGGTCCGTCAAAGCCGAGGAGTGCAGCAGTATATTCCCGGTCCAGGGGGTATGTGGTTCCAGCAAGAGCTCCGGAGCCAAGGGGTGACAGGTTTAATCTCTTAGAGATATCCGTAAGTCTCTGGCGGTCGCGCTTGAACATCTCAAAGTATGCACCGATATGATGGGCCAGTGTTATAGGCTGTGCCTTCTGTAGATGAGTAAAACCGGGCATAAAGGTCTGGGTATTCTCTGCCATAATATGATGAAGAGAGAGGAGAAGCTCCTTCACCAGATCATCAATCACTTCAATTTCATCCCTGGTGTACAGCTTCATATCAAGTGCTACCTGGTCATTACGGCTTCTGCCTGTGTGAAGCTTCTTACCGGCCTCACCGATACGTTCGATAAGATGAGCTTCCACAAAGCTGTGAATATCTTCGTGCTCCATGGTAATCTCAAGACTTCCGCTTAGAATATCCTCCATAATACCGGAAAGACCACCTATAATCTGATCGCATTCATCATCAGAGATAATCCCTTGCTTAGCCAGCATGGTAACATGAGCAATGCTACCTTCAATATCTTGCTTGAAGAATTTCTGATCAAAGGTGATTGATGCATTAAAATTATGAACCAACTGATTTGTTTCCTTAGTAAAGCGTCCGCCCCACAGCTTCATATTTTACCTCCATTATGGCGTTTTGTGCCATCATAAAAATCTCAGAGTGAAAGGCATTTAATTCACTCCTGTACTTCCATATTGGCAGTCCATACCATGATTATTCATGACAATAGAAGGTCCGCGAAGCGTACTTTCTATTGTATACTCGAGATTAATTTAGTTATCATTAATATTGCTATCATATTACATCATAATATAAAATAATGCAATATAAAATTTATAAATATACACAATATAGTCAATTAATACATTGATATTGACTTTTATAGCAATAATTAAGTATTATTATACATTACATGAATATCATAATCCGATTGTATTCATAACAGGGACTGGATAAAAGCGATGCTTATTAAATGGGGATTTTTCAAAATGGAGATTATAGGTTATAAAGTTTTTTGTACTTTTCCTTTAGATAGGTTACATAGTATTCAGCATTAAATTCTTCTCCGCATACATCCTTCAGCAGTTGATTGGTGTTCTTAACCGCACCATATTTGTGAATATTATCCCTCAGAAATTCGCGGATTGGGGTCAAGTTACCCTCCTTCAGATATTGATCTACCGGCATCTTCTCTTTCATGCAGGCAAAGATCTGGGAGGCAACCGCAGTACCGACAGCGTAGGAGGGGAAATAGCCGAAATCACCACAGGACCAATGAGTATCCTGCAGGATTCCTTCCGCATTGGTGGAAGGCTCAATGCCCATGTACTCTTGATACTTTTGGTTCCAGATCTTCGGAAGCTCCTGGATATCAACATTTTCGTTGAACAACATCTTCTCTATCTCATAACGGATGATGATATGGATGCAGTAGGAGAGTTCATCGGCTTCGGTACGAATTAAGCTGGGTGCAGCTTTATTAATGCCTTTGATGAAATGATCCAGGCTGATATTCTTAAGATTATCGGGATAGGTATTGACCAGCTTATCATAAATAGGTTCCCAGAATTCCTTGCTTCTTCCCAGGATATTCTCATAGAAGCGTGACTGGGATTCATGCATACCCATAGAAGCACCGCCGCCGACCGGTGTCTGAGTGATTGCATCATCGATATTCATTTCGTAGAGAGCGTGACCACTCTCATGAATGATTGAGAACATAGCACTTTCAAGGTTATTCTCCAGGTATCGGTCTGTGATTCGTACGTCATGGTTATGAAGCTGAAGGGTAAATGGATGAGCACTCTCAGCAATCACACCACGATTGAAGTCAAAGCCGACATACCCTGCTAAAAATCGGCAGAATTCCTTTTGCTTATCAACATCATAAGATAAGAAATTATAGCTCTTGTCAACGGTTTCTGACTTCTTAGCAACCTCCTTAAGCAGTGGAATGATTTCACTTTTGACTTTATCGAAGAATGTGTCTAATTCCTCAACCATGAAGCATTCGTCATAATCACTAAGAAGGACCTCGTAAGGTGTTTTATTGCCCTTGGCCCGATAACCGGCAAATTTCTTCTTGTATTCGATGATCTTCTTAAGGTAAGGTGCAAAATCTTCATATTTATTATCTTTTTTGGCCTTTGCCCATTTGCGGTTGGCTATGGAAGTATATTCGTTAAAGGCACGATATTCTTCAGGAGGAATACTTTCCAGCTGCTCATATGTCTTACTCAGTTCCTTCACGATGGCTTTCTGCGTCTCGGTAAGCTCCTCCTGCTCCTTCTCCTCATGGAGTTTTTTCAGAAGCTTTCGTATATCATCATTAATCATGCTTTTCATATATTCATCAGACAGGATACCTACAACCTTCGAGGTGTAATCAGCAGCTTCAAAGGGTGCTACAGTTTGATCATCCCATTCAAACAGATTACGAGCTGTTTGCAATGCCATGGATTTTTCTAGTAAGGGCTGTAATTTCTCAAATGTTTTACTCATTTTGACCTCCATTCTGCCGTGAGGCAGTACACATTTATCTTTGAATAATAAAATCATTCTTTAGATAGTATATCAATTTTTGGACGGTATAACAATCAAAAACATACCAAAAAGTACTAATTAGAGCTTGCTAAGATGAGGTGGAGAAGCTAAAATATAAGGTATGGATACCATATTACACCTAATTATGTGATTCAAATCACTTTCAATTCACTTGGTGATTGTTATACTTATACAAAGTGCAATGGATATATTATTGTTCAATAAATGCACGAAAGTACATAAGTGTAACAGAGTATTTAAATGTTCCAGAGCACGTAAGTGAACGAAAGCAAATAAAAGTACCAAATTACATAAAGGCAACAAAGTATATAAATGTACTTAAATATAAGGAATAGTATCCATGTAAGAGTAAATAATATAATAAAATACCATAGAATGAATACTGGAAAGGATGGAATTATAATGAAAAATATGGTTATTGAAAAGGTGATAGGAAGAGAGATTCTTGATTCAAGAGGTAACCCTACAGTGGAGGCAGAAGTAACCTTAGCAGATGGCAGTGTTGGCAGAGCAGCAGTTCCCTCAGGAGCTTCCACCGGTGCTTTTGAAGCAGTAGAACTCCGAGATGGTGACAAAGGCAGATATTTAGGAACCGGTGTTAAGAAGGCAGTAGAGAATGTAAATACAATCATTGGACCGAAGCTCCTTGGCATGTGTGCCTTAGAACAGGGAGATATTGATGCGATGATGATAGAGTTGGATGGCACACCGAATAAGGGTAAGCTTGGTGCTAATGCTATTCTTGGTGTATCTCTTGCGGTAGCAAAGGCTGCAGCTGCTTCCTTACATTTACCGTTATATCGTTATCTTGGAGGTGTTAATGCTAAAACTCTTCCGGTGCCAATGATGAATATTATCAATGGCGGAAAGCATGCTGACTCCAGTCTTAATATACAGGAATTTATGATTATGCCCGTTGGTGCAAAGAGCTTCTCTGAGGCTCTTGAGCATAGTGCAACCGTATTCCATACCCTGAAGAAGCTTCTGAAAAATGATGGATATGTTACCGCAGTCGGTGATGAAGGTGGTTTTGCTCCGAAATTCAACAGTGATACCCAAGCTCTCGATTATATTGTGAAAGCGATTGAAGCTGCTGGCTATCGTCCTGGCGAAGACTTCTACATTGCAATCGATGCAGCAGCTACCGAGATGTATGATGAAGCCGCAAAGGCAGGAAGAAAGGGAGATTATCTCTTCTGGAAATCCGGAGAATATAAGACAGTAGAAGAAATGGTTGATTTCTGGGATCAGATATGTACAAAATATCCGGTAATATCCTTAGAAGACGGTCTGTCAGAAGAGGATTGGAAGGGTTGGAAGCTATTAACCGAACGCCTCGGCAAGAGAATTCAACTGGTCGGAGACGATTTATTTGTTACCAATACGAGCCGTATCACAGAGGGTATTACACAGGGTATCTCCAACTCGGTATTAATTAAGTTTAATCAGATCGGTTCACTGACTGAGACACTGGATGCAATCGAGATGGCTAAGAATAATCGATGGACCGCAGTAGTATCCCACCGTTCCGGCGAGACCGAGGATGTGACTCTGGCAGATATCGCAGTAGCAACCAATGCAGGCCAGATTAAGACCGGTGCTCCCTCCAGAACAGATCGTGTAGCGAAGTATAACCAGTTACTCCGCATCGAGCAGGAGCTTGGCAGCTCAGCAAGATATCTTGGTAAGGATGCCTTCCGTGTATTCTAATTATTATCGGGAATAGGTTGGAATAAATAAGACTAGATAGAATTAATAAGACTAGATAATAATAAATAAGACGAGACATAAGAAAGGCTTCCTACATTAGTGGGAAGCCTTTATATCAATCAAGATATTAAAATGTAATAGAAGCTTATACATCCTCCGGTTTTGACAGGTCGTAGAAAGCCCCATGGCCTGGATAGATCGTTTTGACAGAATGCTTCTTTATCATATCCCAGCTATCCTCTATAACAATATCATCATAAACTTCAGTCAGATCTAAAGCCGGAAGGTCCCCGGTAAAGGCACAACAGTTATCAATAATTAAGGTTATACTATCATCGCTATGACCCGGTGTAGAGATCAACTCTCCTTCAATTCCTATGGATTTGAGGAAGCTTCTGCTCTTGGCTTCAGAGAGTACCAGGTTATTGCTGTTGGTTATATCCTTAAAATTAGCCTTTGGGTTCTTCTTGTATAAGAGATTCAGTTTACTAATATAGGGAACTTGATATTCGTGCAAGATTAATGTGGCTCCAAAATCCTTTAGATTCTGGGTTAAACCGGCATGATCCGGATGGAAATGTGTTATCACCAGATAATTAACTTCATGGACGGATATGTTATTCTGGTTCAGCAGCTGTAATAACTGCGCAAACGTATCAGGCCATCCTGAGTCAATCATAAGCCATCCACCGTCTGTTTGAATCAAATAGCTATTCGTTGATTTATATACTAATGTAATGACATTCACTAAATTCACCTCTGTGCTTTATTCGTATCTTATCTCATAAGGTTCATCCATCTGGAAGCGATAAAATTTGATTATATTGCCGCTGATACACTTGAAGACTTTCTCAACATTCAAATCCGGGTCCCAAACATATGGCATGGCATCATACATTGACCAGTGTTCCCCTAACATTGCATCGTAGGGCTTCATCTTTGGAGTATTCTCGGTTTTTTTGGTATCCACGTCAACACCTCTTATCATATTTGTCCTTTTACTATATAACGATTTCGAGCGGATTTCAAGTGGGACTATGGACTATTGTGAAATAAATACAATATTAGCCACCGTTCGGATTCTGGTCAAGTTGTTAATATGAGTCCAGTCAATGTCTCCGTAATCAGAGGCGTATTCGTAAGTTGTATTACAGTGTAGTAGTACTGTCCAAAGCATAAACTATTTCTTTTTCTTTCCGGTTATATCGGATGCCTTCTTCTGTAGCTCTACAACGAGAATAGGAACCATAGAAAGAAAGAGTGTAATTGCCCATTGTCTCAGTGACAGCGGTACTACTTGAAAAATCTTTGCTAAAGTAGGAATTGTTAATACTATAACTTGTAAAAAGGCGCAGATAAGGAAGGAATAGACCAGCTTACGGTTTGTGAATACACCTATTTTAGAGAGAGAGTGCTCGCTCCTCATGTTAAAGGAGTGGAATAGTTGTGATAGGCTGAGTACAGCGAAGGACATACTCCTTCCAACCCAGGGAATATAGGTGGCAGGAATAACAGGCCCATCCGACTTTGGAAGCAGGGAACGGTAGAAAGCAGGGGTATCATAAACATGAAAGCCGATCACAAATGCCAATAAGGCTAAGGAACCGATCATAATGCCCTCAAGGACTATCTGGATTGCCAGACCATCTGCGAACATTCCCTTCTTTGGAGAGATAGGTTTTTTCAACATGATATCCTTGGCAGCCGGCTCTACACCAAGTGCGATAGCAGGAAGAGAGTCTGTAACCAGATTCACCCATAATAACTGGACAGCAACGAGTGGTGTAGGTAGTCCCAATAAGATAGCTACAAAGATGTTAAGAATCTCACCAATGTTGCTGGAAAGGAGAAAATGTACCGCTTTTTTAATATTCTCATAAATACCGCGACCTTCCTTGACAGCAGAAACAATCGTTGCAAAGTTATCGTCGGTCAGGATCATGTCAGCTGCATTTTTGGCCACATCGGTGCCGGTGATACCCATTGCGCAGCCGATGTCAGCTGTATTCAGGGCAGGGGCATCGTTCACACCGTCACCGGTCATGGCGACCACCTCGCCTCTGGACTGGAAAGCCTTTACAATACGAACCTTATGTTCAGGGGAAACTCTTGCAAATACACTGTAACGGTAGATGTTATCTACCAGTTCTTCGTTACTCATTTTGGTTAATTGCTCCCCGCTGATGGCCTCTTCACCATCAGCCAGTATTCCCAGCTCTCTGGCAATGGCCTGAGCAGTCAGCACATGGTCGCCAGTAATCATGACTGGCTTAATTCCTGCCTGGCGACAGACAGCAACTGCAGATTTGACTTCTTCTCTGGGGGGATCAATCATTCCGATTAAGCCGATCAGTGTAAGATCTTCTTCTAGTGCTTCTTTTTTTATGTTTTTATTATTTTCTGGAAGATTCTTATAGGCAACCGCAATAACGCGAAGTGCCTTTTCTGTCATTGAATTATTTACAGAATTAAGTCTCTTTTTATCCCTTGTCGTCAGTGGGGATTGTTTGCCATCCTGATAATAGTGGGTGCAGCGGCTCAGCATGAAATCAAAGGCTCCTTTTGTGACACTGCGATAGCCTCGTTCAGGTGAATTATGAACCGTAGTCATCAGCTTTCTGGACGAATCAAAGGGAATCTCAAATACACGCGGATAAGTAGTCTCGAGTTCATTTTTGTTCATTCCTGCCTGATATGCTGCCAAAACAAGAGCTTTCTCTGTGGGTTCTCCGGTGAGTGAGAGAGTATTATTATCGATTGCTAATATTGTATCATTACATAGAGCTGCATGGGATAGCAAAAAGCTACCAAAGCTGCTGTTGGGTTTCTCTTTACCATCAATTGAGCAAACTTGGGTTACAGTCATAACATTCTGTGTCAGTGTGCCTGTTTTATCAGAACAGATTACGGTGGCACTACCTAAGGTTTCTACCGCAGGAAGCTTTCGGATAACCGCGTTTTTTTTCGCCATCCGTTGAACGCCTAAAGAAAGCATGATAGTTACAATCGCCGGAAGTCCTTCAGGGATAGCGGCGACTGCCAAGCTGACGGAAGTCATAAACATATCAAATATAGGTAGTTGCTTCATCAGTCCAAGGAAAAAGATTACACCACAGATAATCAGAGCGGCTATGCCTAATACCTTACCGGTCTTTGCAAGACGTTTCTGAAGTGGAGTCATAGGAGTCTCTTCCTCCATGATCAGCTTTGCAATATGTCCGACCTGAGTATTCATACCTGTCTCCGTAACAACTGCAATGCCTCTGCCATAGGTTATTGTACTGGTAGCCAGGACCATATTGACACGATCTCCAAGATTGGTCTCAGGTCTCAGTACCAGCTCTGCAATCTTATCAACCGCATGGGATTCACCGGTAAGGGAAGCTTCCTCGGCCTTCAGATTTATAGCCGTCAAGAGCCTTGCATCCGCCGGAACAAATCCACCGGTTTCCAGTAGTACGATATCACCCGGAACCAACTCAGCAGAATCAATCACACTGAATTTGCCCTCACGCAGAACATGGGCGGTTGGAGCAGACATTTTCTTCAGGGCTTCAAGGGCTTTCTCGGCTCTCGCCTCCTGAAGCAGCCCAAGAGTAGCGTTTATTATTATGATACATAATATAATAACCGGATCCACATAATCCGGATCGCCATCCAGATAAGATACAACAAAAGATACGATAGCAGCTAATATCAATATAATGATCATAAAATCAGAAAACTGAGCTAAGAACTTCATGAGGATGCTCTTGGGTTTTTTCGCCTCCAGAATATTGCGGCCAAAGGTTTCTTGTCTTTGCTTTACATCCTTGGCTGATAAGCCTTGATTATGTGTTACCCCGAGTTCCTCGAGGACTTCGCTGATCGGTAAACTATGCCATTGCATAAGTAGTATCACTCCCGGTGTCCTAAATCTTCTTTTAATTATATGACGAAAGCGTAGTGAACATGCATCAAGCTTGCTTGAATGCATGTGATCGGAGCTAGAGACCATGAACTGATTTTGTTCATGGTATGACGAAAGCGTAGTGAACATGCATCAAGCTTGCTTGAATGCATGCGATCGGAGCTAGAGACCATGAACTGATTTTGTTCATGGTATGACGAAAGCGTAGTGAACATAATGCGAGAAGGACACTCGCATGTCAAGCTTGCTTGAATGCATGCGATCGGAGCCAATCCATCCTTCTTCCAATGGTAATCTGTTTTGCGACAGCCCTATAATAAGGGCGTATAGAGCTAAATATAATGTTCATGACATCATAATTATGAAAAAAGTTATTTACTTTAAGGAAATTCAGAGTATAATACTTCGAGTATCTAAATTTGAATTAATCAGATTAATCAGTATACATAACAGAAAGGTATTAATATGGAAAAATCAATTACCCGTGATATGACGCATGGATCACCGGCCAAGTTAATTATAAAATTCTCCATTCCTATGTTGATCGGTAACCTGTTCCAGCAGTTATATAATATGGTGGACTCCATTGTTGTCGGTAAGTTCGTAGATAGTAATGCCTTGGCAGCAGTTGGGGCAACCGGTTCCATGGTTTTCTTGATCATTGGTTTATGCTTTGGCTTATCTGCCGGCATATCTATCGTTATATCTCAGTACTTTGGTGCAAAGGATTATGAAAATGTACGAAAAGGCTTTGCGACGGCAACCTATGTGGTACTTGGAGCAGCCATTATATTAGGTGTCGTCGGATTTTGTTCTAGCCGTTGGCTATTGGAGCTTCTTAATACTCCGGCGTCCATTATTGATCAGTCAGATATCTATATGAAGATTACCTTCGCCGGAATTCTTGGTACAGCCTGCTACAATGGTATGTCTGCTATTCTTAGGGCTTTGGGAGATTCTGTTACACCGTTAATTTTCCTGATTGTAGCAAGTGTCCTTAATGTTGTTCTTGATTTGCTATTTGTTATTGTCTTTCACTGGGATGTACCAGGCGTTGCCCTGGCAACGATCATTTCCCAATTCGTGTCGGGAGCCGGTTGCATTATATATGCTATGGCTAGAGTAAAGATACTAAGAATGCCGTTAAAGCAGTTTCGCCCTGACCGTGTTATCTTTGGAAAATGTATCCGTTTAGGAATTCCGGTAGCCCTACAAAATGCCCTTGTCTCTGTGTCACTAATGGCTCTTCAGGGAATAATCAACGGATATAGTGAAGTTGTCATTGCTGCCCATACCGTAGTATCGAGAATAGAGCAGCTGGTTCTTCAGCCGGGTATGTCCGTGGGGGCGGCACTATCTGCTTTTGCAGGTCAGAATGTGGGAGCGGGAAGAAATGACCGTGCTAAAAAGGGTTATCAGTCTGCATCCATCATAATAATAGTATTTAGCCTCATAATGCTTCCTGCTATGTATTTTGGCGGTGAGTACATTATGAAGCTGTTTACAAAGAAGGAGAATTATGAAGTGGTTGCTACAGGTATCATGGCAATCCGGATTACCTGTTTCTTCTATGTACCGGTTGGACTTATCTTTGTCAGTCGTAATTTCCTCAGTGGTACCGGAGATATCAATGTGCCGATGGTAATGGGAATTACAGAGGTAGTCTGTAGAATATTATTCGCCAATGTTCTCACTATGATGATTGGTTTTTCGGGTATTTGGTGGGCTACCGGCTTAAACTGGTTCATTACCTCGTTGGTAGGTATCTTCCGTGTTGCTTCGGGAAAATGGGAGAGAAAATCAATAGTTCAAGCTTCATAGCTATGAGTTGATTTTACGCTTCTTATACTTCTGATAAATAAGATTTCCCAGCAAAGCTAAGATACAAAAGCCGGCTACCGGAAGAAGGTTATACTTATAACTTTCATAATAGCCGGCTACTTTTTGATAATTCTCCTGAAGTGTATAGCCAAGACCTATTAAGAGAGTGTTCCATACTGTAATTCCAAGAAAGGTATAGGTGAAATAGGTAACCGGGGACAGCCTTGCAGCTCCGGCCACCAAGGAAATATAAGTACGTATGATGGGTATGACTCTTCCGATACATACGGTGGCTCCCCCATGTTCGAGAAACTTCTTATTGGCATGATCGATCCCTTTTCGTGCTTTGGGGAAGCGATGTACAATAGCGTGAAGGATAGCACCTCCTCCAAACCAACCGACAAGGTAGCAGATACCGGTACCGATTAGCCCGGCCAGAATACTGAGTGGAAGAATAACAAGAAAATCCGTATGATTGGCAGCGGCAATAGCCCCGGAGAAGGGGAGGACAATTTCACTGGATACCGGGAAACAGGCATATTCCATAAGAATTATGATAAACATGGCAAGCGTCCCGTATTCAGCTATGAATTCTTGAATAAAGCGCATGGCTACTCCTGATGAATATAGTTACAGAATATATATGCAAAAAAACGTCATACTTGACTACAAATGGAAGGAACCATAAGATGCTTTCTGTTTTTTAAGCAAATTCTAATTAAAAAATGGAAAATTAACCTATGAAAGTATAAATTCTTGTGTTAGAATTGTACTAAATACGAGAACAATACGAGGAGATAAACAGGAAGATTAACATGCAGAAGATTAACAAGACCGATATAAGGTGATGGAGAAAAGATTGATTTCGTGTACTAAACGGTGAATATCAAACATTTATATAAATACGTAACTAGGGGGAATTTGAATGAAGTTAGTGACAAAATTTACAAAAAAGGATCTTTGGAGCATTCCGAACATTCTTTGCTATATTCGCTTTTTATTGATACCGGTATTTTTGGTCACATATATCAGAGCGGATGAGCCAAAGCAATATATCCAGGCAGCGGCAGTTGTCTTTCTGTCAGGTCTGACAGATTTTCTGGATGGTTTCATAGCACGAAGATTTGACATGATAACGGAACTTGGAAAGATTATTGATCCTCTTGCTGATAAGCTTACCCAAGCTTCCCTGATCTTTATTCTGGTAGTTAAAATCAAATGGATGTTCTTGTTATTAATCTTATTTGTAATCATGCAGCTGTTCTTATTAATCGCAGGTATCGTGATGTTGAAAAAGGGAACAAAGCTCAATGGTGCAAAATGGTTCGGTAAGGTTTCGACCACAGTTTTTTATGCGACGATGCTGGTACTGGTTGCCCTACCTACTCTGAGGGTTGATATTACAAATATTCTGATGATAGTCTGCGGGGCGTTTCTACTCCTTTCCTTTCTGATGTATATTAACGAATACGTCCTAATGTATCACAGCTTAAAGAAAAAAAAGGAGTAGAAGATGGAATTAAATAAAAGCAATATCAAAAAAATACTTGGTATCATTACCTTCACGGTCTTACTTTATGTTGGGCTGCAGAATTTAGTCATTGTAATAGGAGCATTATATTTTTGTATTAATTTGGCTTTTCCTTTTATTCTGGGGGGTGCCATTGCTTTTATTATTAATGTGCCTATGAGAGCAATTGAGCACCGGCTTTTTGCACGAAAGAGTATGAGAGGCAACTTACAAAGAAAAATGAAGCGACCGCTCAGTCTGATTATTACTCTTATTCTTGTAATTGGTGTCATCGTTTTGGTTATGCTTATGGTGGTTCCTCAAATCGTTAATACTTTTCGTACAATCAGTGAAAGCAATATATTACATGATTTTTTTAATCGGGCGGAAGGAAATTATAATGATTTAGTTCATAAGTATCCATTTTTAAAGGATTATCTTAATATAAACACGGTTGACTGGCAGGGCTTAATAAAGAATATTTATACCTTTATCATGAACAGTGTTGCCAATATACTTCAATCTACTTTCAGTACGGCCTTCAATATCTTTGGAGGAATGATTGATTTCTTCCTGGGCTTTATCTTCTCTATCTATATTCTGGCACAGAAGGAGAAGCTGGGGAAGCAGGCAAAGAAGCTGATGTATGCATATCTTCCGGAGAAGGTCGTAGCTAAGACGTTATCCATATGCTCTTTATCGGAAAGTACATTTTCCAAATTCCTCTCCGGCCAGTGCTTAGAGGCAGTGATTCTGGGATTGATGTTCTTTATTATAATGAGCATATTCCGATTCCCCTATGCACTTTTGATCAGTGTGTTAATTGGCTTTACAGCATTAATACCGATCTTCGGTGCTTTTATCGGATGTGTCATCGGTGCATTCTTAATCTTAATCGTGAATCCGCTAACCGCGCTGCTGTTTATTCTGATGTTCGTAATACTGCAGCAAATCGAAGGTAATTTGATCTATCCTCGTGTAGTCGGGGGGTCCATTGGCCTTCCATCCATGTGGGTACTGGTTGCGGTTACCATTGGCGGCAGCACCATGGGTATAGCAGGAATGTTGATTTTTATTCCGATGTTCTCCGTTATCTATACCTTGCTGAGGGAGGTAACGAACCGTAGACTGAGACTTCGAAAGATATCATCGAACAAATTTGAATAAACAATAGAAAGAAAGCTTCGTGAACCTTCTATTGTTATGAACAAAAAAACCGCTCCCAAGGAAGGAGACAGTAGCAATGGAGACTGTCTGCGAAGTAGGAGCGGTTCTTTAATATATAAATATGATTGGAGTATCAAAAGCCCTGCAAAGAACTTATACTCGTCAATTTGCACATCGATAGAATTATCTATGTTTGCAGGGGGCAGTACTTTCTCTCTGTATGAACTTGGCACGGAGCAAAAGCTTACTGATGGTTACATTATGAATAAGTCCATCCAAAAGAAGAAAAGCACTCTTGCCAAGATCGGTTCGATCCTGGCGAATTGTAGTTAGCTTGGGGGTAAGCTGGGCGGCTATCGGTAGATCATCGAAACCAATTACGCTAATGTCCTCCGGTACTTTTAATCCATGCTTCTGCACTTCATTAATAACCCCGGAGGCGATTAAGTCGCTGGCACACATAATCGCGGTGGCCCCATTGTTAAGGAAGCCCGGTACATGATCCCTAGCACAATCCGGTACATAATAACCGTATTCTATTAGATTTTCATCAACCTCTAAACCGTGCTTTGCCATGCTATTGATAAAGGATTGGTGTCTCTGCTCGGAAACCATAGAGTTCTTAGAACCATTCAAAAATGCTATTCTGGTATGCCCCAGATTATTGAGATGATCTACTGCCAGATCGATCCCTTCATTATTATCGGTACCTACATAACCGACATGGTTATTACGTTCAATATAGTTATCAAGAAGAACGGTAGGTACCGTGGTCTTGGTCAACTGCCATACCCAATCGTCATGGAGCGTAAACCCTAACAAAAAGGCACCGCTGTATCCGTTTTTCAACATATATGTATCAAATTTTTCAGCGGTCTGCATATTCAGGTTGGTAGGAACTACGGTAACATCCCAATGTCTTCTGGCGGCTGAAAGCTTAAAGCCGACAATAATTTCATAACCGAACTGTTCAATGTTCTCATAATCCATATTTTCTATTAAAATACATACTTTTCTTGTGCCGGTTGACTTCATTTTTTTAGAAGCATAACCCATCTCCACGGCCGTATCTAATACCAGCTGTCTCATCTCAGCACTGATATCACTCGCACCATTTAATCCCTTTGACACGGTACTTACTGCGATTCCAAGCTTATTGGCAATTTCTTTGATCGTAGCCATGGATATGCCTCCTAGAAAGTTCTACTTTTAGAAATAAGTATAAACCGAACTAAATTCATTTTCAATATGTCTTTAAGAATTCGACTATTCTCATAGATTTATGCTTAAGATTCTTGCGTTTTTTTGTGAAATTTGTCTTTTCTTAGTTTTATAAATTTTCATACCACCGCAATCGAAGATTTCAGCTTAAAAGTATATTGACAAAGGCCACTCATAATGATAATGTAAGATTATAGTTTCGAAAATTTCCGAAACTATAAAGGTTTGTTTTTAAGTAATCATGATATAAATAGATAATATTGTATTGGAAGTATTTATGAGGTGAAGTCCTGCGAACCAAAGCGAGAAAGACATAATTGGTGTAAGCGATTTCAATGGGTTACGCAGGATAGTTAGGAGGAAAAATGGAAAGCAGTTTTAAGACGAATGTAGCAACAATACTAGATTTGGATTATGGGAAGACAATTAAAGAAGCATCGACCATACAGCTATACAATGCTGTTTCTAAAGCAGCAATGAAGAACCTGGGGAAGGACTGGGGACTTGATGCATCGGATAAAAGGGTCTGCTATTTATCAGCAGAATTTTTGGTTGGACGTCTGGTTTATAGTAACCTATATAACATGGGATTATTTAACCAGTTCTCAGAGCTGATGAGCGAGAATAATGTAGATATCCGAGTGTTCGAGGATATTGAGGATGCTGCCCTTGGTAACGGTGGTTTAGGGCGTTTGGCAGCCTGCTTCCTAGACTCCGGCGCTTCCATCAATATCACTCTGAACGGTTACGGAATACGTTATAAGTATGGTTTGTTTAAGCAGTATTTTGAAGATGGCTTCCAGAAGGAAATCCCGGATGACTGGCAACGCTTTGGTGATCCCTGGTCAGTTCGTAAGGAAGAAGAGAAGGTTCGCATCGATTATAAGAACCAATCTGTATATGCAGTTCCTTATGATACACCGGTTATCGGCTATGGTGGCAAAAAGGTGAATACCCTACGCTTGTGGCAGGCAGAACCCATCAGCAGCTTTGATTTTGAGCTGTTCAATGAGCAGAAATATGATAAGGCAAATAAGAATAAGAACGAGGCGGAGGCAATCAGTAGTCTCCTTTATCCGAATGACAATACGGACGAAGGTAAGAAGTTGCGATTAAAGCAGGAATATTTCTTCTCGGCTGCGACCCTTGCGGATGTAATCGGCAGATATAAGAAGAAGCATGGGGATGACTTCACTCATTTCTCCTCAGAATATGCCATTCAATTGAATGATACTCATCCGGTAGTCGCAATTCCGGAATTCATACGACTGATGATGGAGCAGGAGAAGATGACCTTTGCAAAAGCACTTCGTATTGCAAAGGAGACTTTTGCTTATACGAATCATACGGTTATGAGTGAGGCTCTGGAGAAATGGAATGTCGATCTATTCAAAGCAGTAATACCAAATGTTTATAAGTATATTGTAATGCTTCAGAAGGCACTGCTAAAGGAACTGAAGACCTTTGGTAAGGTGACTGAGGAAGAGCTGAGACGATATCTGATTATTGATAATGACACCATACACATGGCCAGGCTTGCAATCTTCGCTAGTCATTCTACAAACGGTGTAGCGAAGCTTCATACCGAGATTCTAAAGAACGATGTACTGAAGGAATGGTATGAGCTATATCCGGAGCGTTTTAATAATAAGACTAACGGAATTACACAGCGTCGCTGGTTAGCACTTGCTAATATGGAGCTGTCCGGATTTATTACTGATAAGATTGGAAGCTCTTGGATTACAAACCTCGACCGTCTGAAGGAGCTTGAGAAATTCGCCAATGATAAAGCTGTGATTAAGCAGTTTGGAGACATTAAGCGAATTAAGAAGAGACAATTGGCAGATTATATCTATAAGATGGAAAATATCCGCGTAAATCCAGAGTTCATATTTGATATACAGGTAAAGAGACTTCATGAATACAAGCGTCAGCTATTGAATGCTTTTTCAATTCTTGATTTTTATTTCGGATTGAAGGATGGCAGAATTAAAGAGTTTAATCCCACCGCGTTCATCTTCGGTGCAAAAGCAGCTCCGGGATATTTCAGAGCGAAGGGCATCATTAAATTCATCAATGAAATCGCTAAGATGATTGATAATGATGAGGAGATGAAGGATAAGCTGCAGGTAGTATTTGTATCAAACTACAATGTATCTTATGCAGAGAAGCTTACTCCGGCGGCTGATATCTCAGAACAGATTTCCACCGCAGGTACGGAAGCCTCCGGAACCGGTAATATGAAGTTCATGTTAAACGGTGCGGTAACCCTGGGAACTTTCGACGGTGCTAATGTAGAGATCGTGGAGCAGGCAGGAGAAGAGAATAATTATATCTTTGGTGCCCGCGTTGAGGATATTGAGAATATTAAGAATTCTTACAATGCGAAAGAGATTTATGAACAAAATCCGAGAATTAAGAGAGTATTAGATACTCTTGTGGACGGAACCTTCAGTGATGGCGGAACCGGTATGTTCCAGGAATTGTACAATGCAATCCTTTACGGTGCACATTGGCATAAGCCGGACCATTACTTCCTGCTTCTGGATTTTATTCCTTACTGTGAAGCGAAGCTTAGGGTAAACCGGGATTTCTCCGATACCTATGAATTCCGCAGAAAGTGCTTATTAAATACAGCGAATGCCGGTAAGTTTTCAAGCGATAGAACCATTCGGGACTATGCAAATGAAGTTTGGAATTAATATGTATATACGAAAGTGTCTTTCCTATCCAGCATGAATGGAATAAATGTAGGTATGTTTTGAGAAAGCATATGGTGAGGTATAGTATAAGGGTTACAATGAGGAACTAGAAATGATAAAGGAAAGGGTGGCGCATCCGATCGATTAACGGATGAGTCACCCTTTCCTTTTTAAGTCGTTTTACATATTGTTCCAGCCCATGAAAGAACAAATGAATTCAGTCACGATAATAACATAAAAGTGTATCTTATTTTCGGTTTGCTGCCATCATCTTACGAATCATCTCGAATTGCTGCTTCTCTTTCGGGGTCATATTCTTGGTCAAAATCTCTACCATTAAATCACTTTCATCCTTAGTAAAGGTGAGATTCTGTTCCTGAAGCCGTTTGTTCGTTGTCATAAGTAAGGGTAACAGTTTATCCATTGGTTTACCCTCGGCTTCCTTCATTAACTCCAAGAGTATGGTAAGTTTTTTAGGGTCAACATTTTTTAACCTGGGGTTATTGGTCCAAGATGTATCAGCCATTATCATGCTCCTTACTATCATCCGATTTACTATTATTATCATATGACATGGTATTTAAAAGCATTCTTAAGTTTTCAAAGGTGCTCTGCTGCTCCGGCGGCATCATTGTCTTAAGCATCTCGAACATCGGACTGTCATTGGTAAAGCTATTTTCATTGCTTTGAGTATGGCTTTGATTATCCCGGGAAGCAGTATCCTCTGAACTAGTATCCTCTGAGCCATCTCCCTGAAAGATAGAATCAAAATTTGATCCGGTGAAATTGCCTGTGACTGTCTCCGTATCATCCTTATTATCTTCGTCGGTGAAGGGAAAACCTCCGAATTCCTGCATAGTTTTCATAGTGTTCATCAGGTTATTGTACATTTCGAACATTCTTTTCATGTTGAATATATTAAGAATGCGGTCTATGATTACCCGCTCCTTATTATCACATAAGGGACGGATCCCATTTAAAAGGCCTTCCATATCGATGCTCGATTTTTCGTAGCCACAGGCAACCATACTATTACGGCTGGACAAGTTGTTGAGACTTCCCATAAGATCCAATGCCTTGGTGAAGAATTCCATTCGAACTTTGGTCATGGAATCAAAGTAGGGTAAGGCGGCTTTCATTATCTCAGCGGTGTGTAAATAGTTTTGGTTTGCCATAGCTTCTCCCATTATACATACTCAATACAGTATATTCATGAAACCACGAAAAATGCACTAAACTGCCGATGTTCTTACATTGCTAAATTACGATGGTAAAACCTATTTTAGAATATGATAAGCCAATTATTTCAAGCGTTATAGTATTGAGCAACTTTATACTAATCTAATCAAATGCGGTAGATAGGCAGGAATCGAGTAGGAGGCGGTGATTAACCGCCGTCCTCTCACAGCACCGTGCGTACCGTTCGGTACACGGCGCTTTCAATAGTTGACATGCACAGACTGATATGCAATGGCCAAGTCATAAAAGCCATTG
>JAEYOY010000009.1 GCA_023411215.1 Bacillota bacterium
ATAATCTGTCGTAATTGTTCCTTTGCTATAGCCATATAAAAACCACCTTTCGGATGAGATTATTCATATCTAATTCTCACCAGAAAAGTGGTTTTTATTACCAAGACACAAAATTATTTACATTACCTTTATTAAACCTCATCATTTAGTAAAACCATATGTATATGGTCTTCCCATTTTCCATTAATCTTTAAATACTTATAGGCTGATCCTTCATTATAGAATCCTAGCTTTTCAACCACCCTTAAAGAGCGTTTATTTTTAGGCATAATATTAGCTTCAATTCTATGTAACCCAAATTCATTAAACATAATGTCTATTCCCTTTTGAATTGCTTCGGTCATAAAGCCTTTATTTATTTCATCCTTATCTAATTTATACCCAAGATAACAGGACAGAAATGCTCCTCTTACAATATTGCTAAAGCCAATCGAACCAATTATTCTAGTTTCGTCCTCCTTTCTAAATATCCATAGCCTGAAAGATTTATTATTATCAATATCAGATAACTCTTTATCTAATTGTTCTTCCTGATATTGCTTTGTATAAAAATCCTCACTTTTTACGGCTTCCCACTCTTCTAAAAAGGATCTATTTCTTAAATAATAATCTACAACTAAATCAGCAAAGGACTTGTCAACTATTTTTAATAAAAGCCTTTGTGTTTCATAAACTTGTTTCATAAAACACCTCCATGAATTACTTTTCACTATAACAAGACTTAATAGTGCACAAATTACAAACTAATGAATGGTAATATTATAGACTATACGATTATATGAAATTTCAATACAGTAAAATGAGCACTCTATCAAAATGAATGGTAGAGTGCTGTTCAGTTTATTTGATAATATCGTTAAAATAATCCGGTTATTTTGCCACTATCATCAACATCAATGCCCTCTGCAGCCGGTACCTTTGGAAGACCGGGCATCGTCATCACCGTACCGGTGATAGCGACAACAAAGCCTGCACCTGCAGACACATACACCTCTCGAATACGAATGGTAAAACCGGTCGGTCTGCCAAGTTTTGTAGCATCATCCGATAGAGAATATTGATTCTTAGCCATACAGATCGGCAGTTCTTTAAAGCCCAAGCCTTCAATCGTCTTGATGGCACTCTCGGCTGCCGGTTCATAGATTACACCATCTGCACCGTAGATTTCCTTTGCAATGGTCTCAATCTTCTCTTTGATGGATAAGTTTATGTCGTAAAGGGGTTTATAATTACTCTTCTTCGTCTCCATGGTTGCCAGAACCTTCTTCGCCAGGTCAACTCCACCTTCACCGCCCTTCTCCCACACTTCACAAAGAGAGAATTCGCAGTCTCTGTCTTCACAGAATTTCTTTACATAAGCCAGCTCCGCATCGCTATCTGATACAAAACGGTTAAGGCTTACTACTACAGGAACACCGAATTTCTGGAGATTTTCTATGTGCTTTTCCAGATTGACGATACCCTTCTTCAGTGCCTCCAGATTCTCGGTTCCCAGATCCGTCTTAGCAATACCGCCATTATATTTTAAGGCTCTTATCGTCGCAACCAATACGATTGCATCGGGCTTAAGACCTGCCATTCGGCATTTGATGTCAAGGAATTTCTCGGCACCCAGATCAGCACCAAAGCCTGCCTCTGTAACCACAACATCGGCCAATTTCAAGGCTGTCTTGGTCGCTCTTACACTATTACAGCCATGAGCAATATTGGCGAAGGGTCCGCCGTGAATAATAGCCGGCGTATTCTCCAGCGTCTGGATCAAATTCGGTTTTAGTGCGTCCTTAAGTAAGGCTGCCATCGCTCCGACTGCGTTCAGCTGCTTTGCTGTGACCGGCTTACCCTGATAGGTATAAGCTACAACAATACGTCCAAGACGCTCCTTAAGATCATACATGTCATCTGCAAGGCAAAGCACCGCCATAATTTCTGATGCTACGGTAATGATAAAATGGTCCTCACGAACTACTCCGTCCGCTTTTCGGCCAAGACCAACTACAATATTACGGAGCACCCTGTCATTCATATCGACACAACGTTTCCATACAATTTGATTCGTATCAATCCCCAGTGTATTTCCCTGCTGAATGTGGTTATCCAGCATAGCAGCCAGAAGATTATTGGCTGATGTGATTGCATGAAAATCTCCGGTAAAATGTAGATTCAGGTCTTCCATCGGTACTACCTGCGCATAACCGCCTCCGGCTGCTCCACCCTTGATACCAAAACAAGGTCCCAGGGACGGCTCACGCAGAGCGATACAGGAGCGAACCTTCATCAGACCAAGGGCTTGTCCCAAGCCAACTGTAGTGGTTGTCTTTCCCTCTCCGGCTGGAGTAGGATTAATCGCAGTAACTAGCACCAGCTTACCATCCGGATTATTCTTCACCTTATCCCATAATTCATCGGATAGCTTCGCTTTATATTTGCCGTAATATTCCAGATCCTCCTCAGAGATAGTAAGTTTCTCTGCTACCTCTCTGATATGCTTAAGTTGCGCTTCCTGCGCGATTTGAATGTCTGATTTCATTCCGTATTGCCCTGCCTTTCCCAATTTGTGATTCGATAGGTATTATAATAATGATTGTAGCATTTATACTATATTAATCAAGATATCATAATTAATTTTACTTATTAGATATAATAATAATTTAACGATCTTCCATTTAATACAAACATATCATCAAATCGCAAGCTTGCAGTGCGAGTATCCTTCTCGCACTATATTCACTACGTTTACATTATACTAAATCGTTTCTTTTGGTTCAATGAAAATAATGAATGCAGAGAAAGACTATTGTCTATCGCCGTCGAATAAGAAAAAATAAAAAGTTCTTGCGTTTAGAAATGGGTAAAGTTATACTAATAATAATTTACATGCTAAATGATACTGTCTTACAGAAATAGAAAGGATGTTCCTTATGAGATATAATACCGTGATTTTTGATTTGGACGGAACCTTATTGAATACTTTAGACGATTTACGGGATAGCCTGAACGATGTGTTGACTTCAAAGGGTTATACTCCTAAGAGTCTGGAGGAGGTTAGGCGCTTCGTTGGAAATGGAGTTAAAAATCTCATACGTAGGTCCATACCCGAGGAATGCAATGACGAGGTTGTTGTCGATGTAATGGAGGAATTCAAGGAAAACTACAGGCATAATATGCAGAATAAGACAAGACCCTATAATGGTATTATGGAGCTTCTACTAGACTTATCCCGTTATAATTATAAGATAGCGATTGTATCAAATAAATACGATGCTGCTGTGAAAGAATTAGCAAGAACTTATTTCGGTAACCTGATTCAGGTTGCAATTGGTGAGACCGCCGAGATTAAGAGAAAGCCTGCTCCCGACAGCATCTATACTGCCGTGCAGGAATTAGGCTCTGAATTAAGCTCTACCATCCTTGTTGGCGATTCTGAAACCGATGTTCGAACAGCAAAGAATGCTGGTATCCCCTGTATCGGTGTAACCTGGGGTTTTCGATGCCGTGAGGTACTTCGAAGTGAAGGTGCCGATTATCTGATTGATACCCCCAAGGAGCTACTAACAATCATCTAGGTAATAATTATAACGACAGAAATATGCGAAGCGTGCTTACTATTGTCTTGAATAAGAAAACAGATGACCTAACATCAATAAACGATGCAAGGCCATCTTTTTTTATAATATTTATTCTTATGTATATCTTTAATGCAGCCGCCCCCATACCTGCAAATTTTGGTGACAGTATTAATTCATGACATTAGAAAGTCTGTGAAGCGTATTTTCTATCGATTGCCGATTGAAAAATCCTTATTTTTCAATCTATTACGGCTCCCTCAATGATGTAAGTTAGTACTAAGTGTATCCATTGCACTTGAGTACAGCAGACCAAACTTCATAGTATGAAAATAGATTTATATTTATCAAACCATTATACTAGCTTACCTCTGATAAAGGACAAATATTTCTCTACTATATTAATATCCGAGCATTGATAAAGCATTCGTGAACCAACCACATCCTCTATCTCATTGAAGATCAGTTCACCTTCGTCTCCGATAATAAAGTCGATCCCTACAAGTCCAAAATCAAATTGACCAATAATGCGATTGACTATCTCAATTTCAGAATCCGATAATCGATAAAGGGTAACCTCTCCCCCAAGACTAAAGTTAGACTTAAAGCCATCCTTGGCTGTGCGAAGCACTGCTGCTATAATCTCTGTTCCGATCACATATACCCTTAAATCCTGATGTCTCGTACCGGTCAAGGGCTGAACCACGACATCACTTCCAGCCAGCTTATCGATTAGGGAAGGATATTCCATCGCTTCCCCTTCCTGATTACCGTGAAGTAGAAATACCTGACTTCCTCCGTGCCCGGCGACTGCTTTGATTACAGTTGGGGTCTCAGCTTGATGAAACACCTCTTTTATCTGAGCATTTCGATAAAAGCTGGTGTCCACCATCTTAATTCCGGTGGCTGCCAAGTATTGATAGGTTCTGGCTTTATCATTACAAATCTCAGCTACAAAGGAGTTATTAAAGACCGGGATACCCAAATACTCCAGCTGTCGATTAAGCAATGGATAAATAGCCCGACAGATAGCAAAATCGGGCAATGCAGTCTCTTCCTTCTGATAGGTAAGAAACCATTGCCCATCCCTTACTCCGAACTCCATCTCCTCAATCAATAGAAGCTTAAAGTCGATTCCCTGCTTTGCTCCTTCTTCGATATAGAAACGGATATATTGTTGATTATAGATGGCGTTTTCACGATGATATATGATCCAAGCAACCATTTCTTCCACACTCCTTATTACGGATATGTTCCATAATTGCATCCGCTGCATTTACACCGGTACAATCAAAAATATTCTTAAAATGTGCATTCGAATTCACTTCACAGACGATGGGTTCCTCCCCTTCGCCGTAAAGTAAATCAACTCCTGCAAAATCCAATCCGATTATCTCACAGCAACGGATTGCAAGTGCTTTCTGCTTCACGGTTGGTTCAAAAGGCATCATCTTTCCTCCAATCGTGAGATTGGCACGAAAATCTCCGTTCTCCGAATAGCGATACATACTTGCTATCACCTTACCACCTACCACCTGAAGTCGAATATCCCGTCCAAAGCTTGTCTGTAGGAATTCCTGAAATAACACTGGCTTTGCTCCGATTACCTGCATTCTCTCTCTGGTCTCCTCCAGAGTATGAACCAGATAGACCTGTTGACCAAAGGAACCAAAGCATTCCTTAATCACCATAGGAAATCCAAGTCGCGTCACAATCTCCTCGAGAAATTCATAATTGGTATAACCGATGTTATCAAAGGTCATCGGAGCAACAATCGTTCTTGGCATTGGAATATCCTTATTCATCAAAGTCAGATGGGTTAAAGCCTTATCATCGCAGACTTCGATTGCTCTAGAGCAATTGTACACCGGATAACCCAACCGCTCCAGATAAGAGGCAAGCTTGACATCCTTATCCCAGAAGAGTATAAAATCTGCCAGCTGCTCACCGTGTAGGGCAGAAATATCGATAAGAAGCTGCGCATTGGTGCGAAGTACCATCTCTATGCCATACTTTCTCGCCGAGGCAAGCAGCCAGCTATGAATCTCATTAAATTTATTCGAATGAAGAAATTCATTAACGATTAGTAATCCCTTCAAAATAATCCCAACCTTCCAACATATATTCCTTAAGCTATTGTATCCTCTATCTTATACAACCACTTATCTACTTTCATTCATGACACTAGAAGGTCGCAAGGCGAACTTTTCCGATTATCTGCATATTCCCGGATATCTGCTATACGCTGATCCGGGATTAGACATAATATAAATATGATTACTAGTATTCTTCCAAGTACTGCTCGAACTGCTCCTGTGACATTAAGATTTTCCTTGGCTTGGTTCCTTCCTCCGGACCAACTACTCCTGCTTCGGCCAACTGATCCATGATACGTGCCGCTCTGTTAAAGCCGATCTTATAAACTCTCTGCAGCATACCGATCGATGCCTTATCTTTCTCAATAATGAATTTACCTGCCTCTGCAAAATATTCATCTCGTTCGTCACCGCCGCCTGCTACTGAAGCATCACCAGGTTTTGCATTATTAATTTTTTCATGAATATCATCGCTGTATTTTGCTTCTGTATTATTCTTCTTTAGGAATTCCACGACAGAGCTTACTTCCTTATCGGAGATAAAGGCACCCTGAATTCGTACCGGTTTGGGATAACCGGATGGGAAGAATAACATATCGCCTTTTCCCAGCAGCTTCTCTGCGCCGCTGCCATCCAGTATAGTTCTGGAATCGATGGCTGAGGATACTGCGAAGGCGACTCTGGAAGGAATATTTGCCTTAATCAAACCGGTAATAACATTAACCGAGGGCCTTTGTGTTGCAATGATAAGATGCAGTCCGGCTGCTCTTGCCATCTGAGCCAGACGGCAGATAGCGTCCTCTACTTCTCCGGGTGCAACCATCATAAGATCGGCCAACTCATCGATGATAATGATGATCTGGGGGAGCTTCTGATAATTCTCATCATTCAGGTAAGCCACTTCGGAAACCTTTTCATTATAGCCCTTCAGATCTCTTACATTGACATCGGCAAACTTCTTGTAACGCTCCGTCATCTCCATGACAGCCCAGTTCAATGCCGCCGAAGCCTTCTTGGGATCCGTCACTACCGGAATCAGAAGATGTGGTATTCCATTATAGACATTTAACTCAACTACCTTCGGGTCAATCATAATCATACGGACATCCGAGGGCTTTGACTTGTATAAAATACTCATAATCAATGTATTAATACATACCGATTTACCGGAACCGGTGGCACCGGCAATCAGAAGATGTGGCATCTTAGCGATATCTGTGATAATGGTCTGTCCTCCGATATCCTTACCAACTGCAAAGGCTATATCAGATGGATGCCCTGTGAATTCCTTGCTTTCAATCATCTCACGGAAGGCAACCATCGAATTCTCCTTATTCGGAACCTCGATTCCTACTGCCGCTTTTCCTGGAATTGGAGCCTCAATACGGATATCCGCTGCCGCCAGATTAAGCTTAATATCATCGGAGAGAGCAGTAATTCTGCTAACCTTAACACCCTGCTCCGGTTGAAGCTCGTAACGAGTTACGGAGGGTCCACAGCTGACATTAGTTATGGTTACATGAACGCCAAAGCTCTCTAAGGTCGTTTGTAGCTTCATAGCCGTATCCTTAATATCTCTGTCTCCGGATCCGGTTTTACCTGCTTTAACCTTAGGCGCAGCAAGTAGGCTGAAAGGAGGGAAGATGTATTCGTTCTGCTGAGGTACCTGTGAGATTCCTAGATCTTCTACATCAGTAGACTCAGTTTTTGCTCCTTTCCTAACTTCCGCTGTGCCAGAATTATGCTCAACTACAGATGTAGTCTTGTCCTGACCCAGCACTTCAGGCTCTTCTATCATTCCTTGCTCTTCTACGATTTCTTGCTTTTCGACTTCTTCTTCGAGCTCAGCCTGTCCAAACTTCATGCGCAATTCTTCCTCATAAAGAGGTATTGCTTCATTTCCAGCAGGATTGTTTAGACTATTCACCGGATCATTAGCCATTATCGCAGGCTCTGTCTCATCAAACAGCTTATGAAAGTTCAGAACAGGTAATTCCCCCTCACTGCCTATCTTCTCCTTCTTATTCTTGCGATCCTTAAGATTAATTACGGTATCCGCATTTCCCTGTTTACGCTTTGAAGCCTCTTGTTCTACATTCTTCGGGTTAGAATTGATCCCGGATGCAGCGGTAGCCGGATCAAGTACAAAGGTCTTCGGTGGTCTTCTACCGTTATCATTTGCCTTAGCAATCGTTTCAAGCTCCTCCTGCTGTTCCTTACGAAGCTTCTGATATTCTTTTCTTTCGTCAAGTGAGTTTTTACTCTTCTTTGCAATATAGGTAAGAATAGCTTTCCCTGATATTACGATGATGGAGATCAACATGATGGCAATCAGGATAATATAGGTAGCTACCTCATCGAATAAACCACAGAAGATCATAACCAGAATTCCGCCAATGATTCCGCCGCCGCTTCTTGCGCTGATGGAATTTGTAAAATACTCAAATATCTTGGTATCTGGCTGATAAGAATGAGTGACCAATTCTATGAAGGCTGCTAATGCCACAAAGAACACGGAGGCACTGAGCAATTTACGACCGGCCCGACGATTACCCATATTCGAGATATGGAAGGCTGTCATAAAGAATATAATAAAAGGTAATAGGTAGGCCTCGGCGCCAATCATACCGAATACAAAGCTACTTACAGCATGTCCCACCTTACCGCATAAATCTATATTACTCAAAAAGAGTAAAATAGATACGACCAATGCGATAACCAGAATGATCTCATCCTGCAATGCTCCACTTTCCTTTACCCTCTTCTGGTTTTCCTTGCTACTGCTTTTCTTGCGTGTGCTTGTTGTTGTTTTTTTCTTTTTCTGTGCTGGAGCCATTATTACTAGTTCCCCCTCTTGTATATGTAAGATTTCTCTCAAAATTTATTATACCTTTTATAAAAATGTTATGCAAGTCTAACTTGGTACCTACCATAAGGCATAGAAAAGGAGCTGCTGCAGTTTATTTATTACAACAACTCCTAAGAATGATATTTATTTCAATATTAAATTACTCTCTTAAAGCTTAATATTTTTACCCGGTGAATACTTTTCATTCAGATAGTCCTGCATATCGGTGGAATTGACACCCTCTACTACATAGGCATCTCCCTCTCTACGCGTTACGACTCTTCCATGCTGTAGGGTGACCTCATGAAATTGTGCCTCTGTCTGATCCTTTGGCCTCTCCTGCTTAATGTCGGTATAGCTGGCTGGACGGGCATATATCCGTTCCAATGGTCTCACGGTGTATAACATAGCATTACCTCCCTTCATTATTGGCATCAATCATCTCATTGATTTTTGCCAAGGCCTCCTTTATACCTCCGACTTCATCGATTATCCCTTTCTTAACCGTCTCTTCTCCTACTAGTATCGATCCTACATCCTTCGCAAGCTGGTGGGTATCCAACATCAGATTACGAAAGTTATTGTAGTCAATGTTGGAATGATCAACAACAAAATTAATAATTCGATCCTGTATCTTCTCAAAATATTCAAAGGTCTGTGTAACTCCGATCACCGTACCGCTCATTCGTACCGGATGAATGATCATCGTAGCTGATGGAACGATAAAGCTAATGCTCGCTGAAACCGCGAGCGGAACTCCAATTGAATGGGAGCCACCAAGAACCAGTGAAACAGTCGGTTTACTTAATGACGCTATCATTTCGGCAATCGCCAGACCTGCTTCCACATCTCCGCCGACGGTATTAATTAATATCAACAGACCATCAATATCCGTGCTATCCTCAATGGCTGCAAGCTGAGGCAGAACATGCTCATATTTAGTTGTTTTATTATGTTGCGGAAGAACCTCATGTCCTTCTATTTCTCCAATGATGGATAACAGATGTATTTTATGATCTTTTTTTCCATTTTCCAATATGGTCTGTCCGTATTCACTGATTTTTTGATCCTTCAGATCCTCGTTCTCTTTAACTACCTTTTCCTTCTCCTGTTCCTCTTGCGTACTCTTTCTTCCATCGTCCGCAGTTTTTTCTGGAGCTTTTTCTTTCCCTGTACCTTGTATGGCACCTGAATTATTTATATCATTCTCCAATAAGTAATCTTTTTGCATGAATTGTCCTCTTTCCTTTCACATTTACACTAACACAACATGCCTTCCTAATGAATTAGTTTGTGCCATGTGTGTCCTTTACACATTGATGACTGAAGACACAAATCTCAAATTAGCATTCGCTTGGTGTGAATTATGATAATAATAATAATTCACACTATTTACTCAGTTATTATGTGAAAAGATAAGGATTTTATGCGGTTATAAAAAAGCCTATTTCCAATAGGTTTTCATATCCTTTTCTTCTAGCTCCAAAATAAAATTTCGTTTTAAGACCAAAAAATATTCCAATTCTTTCATCACCTGGTATAACATGGCTCGATTTTCGAATTCTTCTCTGGTGCTTGGCAAGGGCTCTAATCGAAAATGCTCCTTCAGTTGTTCTAATATGGTTAACAGCCCTGTCACATTATTTTTCTCATGGAAGGAAGCAGCCATATGCTCGATATATTCTGCAATAGGCTCTGCCTGTACCGGTAGAGCTTCAATTTGTAGTAAATTTGCCGTGATATCCTTAAGCACGCCTACCTGAAGCTTCCTCATCTCCAGATACGATACCAGATATCTGGTATCACTTAGAAGACGGTTATCCGCTTCCTCGTATGCACTCTTCAATAATTGTTCTACAAAGTGCTCCAGGGCTGTAAAATCTATTTCCTGTTCTTCTTTTCGGAGTATTCCTTCCATACTTCTAAGGTGCTTCTTCATTTCCTCTTCCAAAAGCATCTGTTCCTTGCGTATTCTTGCGATATTCCTTGGCATTGCCAGATTAAGCACAATGCCGATTCCCATACCAATGATAAGAATACTGATTTCATTGAGGATTAATGAGGAATCCATATGCTTTTCAATCAGGAAATGTGTCATAAGGACCGCATTCATCGAGATGCCATCCTTTAAATCAAGCAGGAAGCACAATGCTACAAACAAGGTTACAAAGGCTCCAAAGGCTAAAGCAGTGTAGCCCAAGCCCTCAAAGACTAGATAGGACAAAATAGTAGCAAGCACAAAGGCTTCTACCCTTTTTACAGCAATAATTAAAGTTTCCTTCTTGGTATTCTGTATTGTCAGCAATGTGATTATACCTGCGGACGGACTATATAATAGACCAAATGCATTTGCGATCAAAATTGCAATTGCTGAGCCGATCCCTGTTTTTAATAGAAATAAAATATTAATTTTTTTTAGTTTTCTCGATATCTGCATAAGACACCTCTTTCTTTTTTTATTCTTATGCCTATGACATAGGTTACTTCACAATATCCGGCTACTCTCCGCTATAGTGATCATTCGTATTAATACATATTATCATTATGTTTTGTGAAACGCAATTAACTTAGCAACGATTTCTTCCGTTTCAATTTTACATTGGAGGCGCTGATACTTCCAGTGATAAAAGTACGCTTCATGAACTTTCTATCCTTATGAATTAAAATATGACGTTGAGTTGTCATATTATATCTGCTACAATCATAGTGTGAAAATAAAATACAATTTTCACACTTCCAAGTTTGTGCCTGCGTCTTCCTCGGCACAAACTAATTCAAAGTGTTGGTATTGCATAGTTTTTGAAAAAAGGATTTTGTAAAACAAAATCCTTAGGAAGAACTACGAAGTTCGCCCATTGGAGCGAACTCCTTGTTCTTCTTAGGTTGTGCAGCCTTCAAAGTGTAAACCGTCTCACATACGAGGCGTTACACACTCGGCACAAACTAATTCAAAGTGTAGGTATTGCATAGAACGGTATTGTGAGGTGTTAATATGCAGATAAGCAGATTATTTGAAATTGTATATATTTTAATGAATAAAAAGAATACCACAGCCAAGGAGCTTTGTGAGCATTTCGAGGTATCTCAAAGGACTATCTATCGGGATATTGAGACGCTCTGTCAGGCAGGAATTCCGATTTATACCACAAAGGGTAAGGGTGGTGGGATTTCACTCATGGATCATTTTGTACTTAACAAATCCATTCTCTCGGAGCAGGAACAGAATGAGATCCTATCTGCTCTCAGTGGCTTTAAAGCTACAACTAATATAGATTCTGACCGGGTGATCAATAAATTAGGCGCATTGTTCGGTAATAAAAGCTTGGATTGGATCGAAGTGGATTTTTCCAACTGGAACAACAATGAGCTGGAAAAAAGTAAATTCCATCAGTTGAAGGAGGCAATACTTAGTCATAATGTGCTCACCTTTGATTATTACAACTCCAATGGTCAGGATTCCCATCGTAGTATCGAGCCTTATAAACTGATGTTCCGGGGACAAGCCTGGTATCTCTACGGTTATTGTAGAGACAAGAAGGATAGCCGATTTTTTAAGGTCAGCCGTATTCGTGATTTGCAAGTCGAGGATGAGACTTTTACTTACAACCCAGCCATTGCAAAGCCATCGGAGGAATCCCATAAATCCGTCAGCTATCCAATGATTCCGGCTGTCCTGAAGCTGGATGCAGAGATGGGTTATCGGGTCTATGATGATTTCCCCGGTGCGCATATTCAGAAAAATGCGGATGGTAGTTTTCTCGTGCGAACAGTATTACAAGGTGGTAGCTGGCTGACTGGATATCTCATGTCTTTTGAGGATCACCTGGCAATTATAGAGCCAAAGGAGTTACGAGAGGATATTCTACAAAAGTATAAAAATGCAATATCCAAAAATATCAGCCTTAAAGATATTCCATAAATGTCAAAATATCTTATAAATATCATAATACGATTAAACGATTGAAATCAGGCTACGCAAACTTTCTTATGTTATGAATTATATATTTAATATGACATCAAGATGTCATATTATCCATGTTATCGTTATCTTATCAACAACAATCCATTATAGATAAGAAAGGAAGTATTCTAAATGAACAGAACAGATTTCAAGAAGGTTTATAAAGAACTTTACGCTCCCAAGAATAGGCCAACCTTAATTGAGGTACCGACTATGCAATTTATTATGGTGGACGGTCATGGTAATCCAAACGATGCCGGAGGTGAATATCAAAAGTCAGTTGAGCTGCTTTACGCTCTCTCCTACACGATAAAGATGAACTGCATCAATTATTCCGACCCAGCCTCCTATGACTATGTTGTATTACCCCTTGAGGGGTTATGGTGGCTGGAGGACAGTTCGGACCGTGATTTTACCCAGAAGGATCTCTACTGCTGGACTTCAATGATTCGTCAGCCGGATTTTGTAACCAAGGAGCATTTTGAGTTAGCGAAGGAATTAGTAGCAACGAAGAAACCCCAGCTGGATACCTCCACTGCTAGACTTGATACCTACACGGAGGGCTTATGTCTCCATTGTATGCATATCGGTCCCTATGACACCGAACCGGAGACCATCGCTAAAATGGATCGTTACCTATCAAAGATCGGCAAGGTGAATGCGATCGATAGCCGTTCTGTGGAAGGTAAACCCCGCAGACATCATGAAATCTATCTTAGCAACCCCTTGAAATGTAAGCCCGAGAACCGAAAGACAATTCTCAGACATCCCATTGCCTAGACCCTTGCTGTCTGCCGAAATGCGATGTCCATATTCCGTAAAATGAGAATTCTCTCCGTACCAAAGTTCATCAAGCTTTTGAAAGGAACTTGAAAGGAACACTATGAATACGATACCTGCAAAAACCATTGTTGCCAGTCGCAAGGATACCTCCTGGTTTGGGACCGAATATAATATGAACATTTATAAGGGCTGCTGTCATGGCTGTATCTACTGCGACAGCCGCAGCGATTGCTATCAGATTCCGGATTTTGATATCGTGCGAGTCAAGGAAAATGCAACGGATATCATCCGGAAGGAGCTTCGCCACAAAACAAAAACCGGTGTCATCGGCACCGGTTCTATGAGTGATCCTTATAATCCTTATGAAGAGAAATATGAGTTAACCAGGCAAGCCCTTGACATCATCAACACATATCATTTTGGAGTTGCGATAGCAACAAAAAGTGCCTTGATTGCACGCGATATTGATCTTCTTACGAAGATAAAAGCTCATTCTCCAGTAATCTGCAAAATCACCATTACCGCCATTGACGATGAACTAAGTCGAACCATTGAACCCGGTGTCCATGCTACCTCCAAGCGTTTGGAAGCCATCCGGCTGCTGTCCGGAGCAGGAATTTTTACCGGTGTACTAATGATGCCCCTCCTGCCCTACCTTACCGATACTCCGGAGAATGTGCTGTCCATCCTTCATCAGGCTAAGGAATGCGGCGCACGTTTTATCTATCCTTTATTCGGTCTTTCCTTAAGAAGTGGACAACGGGAATACTTTTATCAGAAGCTGGAACAATATTTTCCGGGGCAGAAGCTAAAGGATAACTATAACCGCTTATACGGTTCTTCTTATGAATGCCATAGTCCAAGGGAAAAGGAACTCCGTACCTTATTTATATCAGAATGTGAGAAGCTAGGGCTCCTTTATCACATGGAGGACATCATCAAGGCTTATCGTAAGGACTATGAATACCGGCAGCTTTCCTTCTTTTCCTAGAACATCCACTCTGCTACTATAACGATATGTCCATTTTTATGTTTCTGAGATTAATCACTTATTTGGAATCTACTAGATGCTTTTTCTCTACTTCTTCCATCTCAATCGGTCTTGAGAAATAATAACCCTGTCCGATATCACATTGAATCCCCTTGAGATATTCCAGCTCCAAATCACTCTCGATCCCCTCTGCTATAACATTCAGCTTCAGATCCTTACAGAGATTGATAATGGTCGAGACAATTGTCTTGGCTTCCCTGCTGGTTGCAATATTCTGAACGAAGGATTTATCGATTTTGATGCAGTCAATCGGCAGTCTGACAATGTAGCTCAATGAGGAGTATCCGATTCCAAAGTCATCAATTGCAACGCGGAACCCCATATTCCTTAACAGCTGCAACCTTTGTATGCTCTCCTCCACATTTTTGATAATGATACGCTCTGTCAACTCTAGCTGGATAAAAGAAGGATCCACATGATATAGACGTACGAAATCCATCAAATCGGTAAGGAATTTCTTCGTCTCAAAGGTTTTTGTTGAGATATTGATGGACAGTAAAACCGGATCAATCCCTGTTTCCTTCCATTTCTTCAGCTGTTTACAGGCATTTTCAATGACCCAATAATCAATCTGAATAATGGTACCGGCTTGTTCCGCCATATCAATAAATTGATCCGGATACAATAAGCCTCTACCAGGATGGTTCCAGCGAATCAAAGCCTCAATTTCCGCAATTTTCTCGCTTCCCAGATAGAACAAGGGCTGGTAAACAAGGAAAAATTGATTTGAACGAATTCCGTGAATAATATCCGCCTGAAGCTCTAAGGATGATGTTAGCTTCTGATAGATTTCTTTATCATATTTTTTTATCTGATCACTGCCATGGAATCTAGCGTAATTTTTCGCATGCGTTACAGCTTTTAACGGCTCTTCCGCTCTAGTATCCTCATTACATTGAAAAAGACCGATGCTAAAATGGATATCAATGGATCTTCCGGCTACAAGATAGCTCTCTTTTATCTTCTTAAGAATCTCCCCTGCTTTTCTAGCCAGCTCCTCCTCCGTCACATTGCTGTTCACCAGTACAACAAATTCATCTCCCTTATAACGATAAATCTGGTAGTCCTCATTCAAGCAGCATAGAATTCTCCTTGCTACCTCGCAAAGAATAATATCACCTGTGGTATACCCATACGTCTCATTAATGTGGCTGAATTTGTCAATTGCAAACATAATTACTGAGAATTCCCGTTTATCTTCACTTTGTTCCAAAGTCAGAAGATCCTTTTCCAGAACATATTGATTCAATAAGGTGGTTAGCGGATCATACTGAGTAAGCGTCTTGATCTTGTCCATCATACGATTAAAGCTTACACCCAGTCTTCCGATCTCATCCTTGGATTTTCTAGTAAAACGGATAGTGAGATCGCCCTTTGCACCGATAGCAAATAGCTGCTCCAATTCCATGATAGGCTTTGAGAAACGACTGACAAAGAAATAAGCTAATAAGGTACTGATGAGTAAAGTGATACCGGTAACTGACAGGAAAAGTTTTTTGAGACCATTCAGGCTTTTTAAAGCCTCTTTCTCATTTGTGCCTATATATATCTTCCAATCTGTATTATCTACGGAAGCATAGCCCATCAATATTTCATTACCCTCAAAGGTGTATGCACCATGCCCGCCGAATATGCTGTCAGCAGAGCGGACGAATTCAGCTAAGGAGCTGTATTTCTCCTCCTTTGCAGCCAAATCAAAAAGATTATATTCCCCCTCGACTTTATCGTTATATGGGCGTGAAATGAAGGATCCTCCATCACTAATTATGTATGCTTTTCCATTTATTCCATATCCGCGGGACAAGGCATAATCCGATAAAAAGTCCACATCCAATCTGGCAATTAAGGCACCTTTAATTTCGCCCTTATGAAGGATTGGAGTTGCTACCATAATCGCCGGTTGCTTCGTCTTTCTACTGATGAGCACTTCAGAGAAGGATGTTTCTCCCGATAATGCCCTTTTAATATAATCCCTGTCATCAAGCTTTAGAAAGGAACCGTCAAGATAATGAGCAGTCCCTGACATATCTACAACAGCAATATTCAAATAGAAGGTATTTATCTGACTCTGAATGATTTGACGCTGAGCCTCCCAATTCATACTTGCCATCTGTTCATCAATCGCCAGATTATGTAAAGGCAGCACAAATTGATGGATATAATTCGATAAGTTGGATGCTGATTCGGTTGCTACTCGCTCGACGGCATTGTTAACCTCATTCACTAATATATCCTTAAACCGTAAATAACCACTGATACTTATGGCTGAGGCTACGATTAATATCATCGCCAACGAAAAAATCATTCCCTTTGTCTTTATGCTTCTCATTCGTTCTCCTAGTATATCTTCTTGTTTAGTATTCCTTCGCATCCCTGCTAAGGCTTCTTTGTAAATGCAAGTCATAATAAATACATCATTTAATAATTATAAAACAAGATCAGAATTGTGTCCATAGCAAAAGTATAGCTACCTAAGATACAAAACACAAAAAACTGCTTCATAGCAAGTATTGTTAGCAAAGGCCGTTGTGATTCTAGCCTTTTACTAATGAAAATGCTTTGAAACAGTCTCTTGAATTTTATACTTATTGGCTAACTTGAGCCAAGGCCTGCTCGATATCTGCTATAATATCATCTACGTTCTCAATGCCGATGGACATACGAATTAGATCCGGTGTAATGCCGGCATCAATCAGCTGCTGATCGGTAAGCTGACGATGGGTGGTACTGGCAGGATGCAATACCCCTGTTCTTGCATCAGCTACATGTACTACAATAGCAGCCAACTTGAGGCTATCCATGAATTTCACAGCCGCTTTCCTGCCTCCCTTAATTCCGTAGGAGATAACACCACAAGAACCCTGAGGAAGATATTTTAAAGCTAGTTCATGGTATTTATTATTCTTTAGACCGGGATAATTTACCCAGGCGATTTGATCATTTTTCTCCAGATACTCTGCAACCTTCTGGGCATTACTGCAGTGCCTCTCCATTCTCAAATGTAAGGTTTCCAGTCCAAGATTTAATAAAAATGCATTATTCGGCGCAGGTGCAGCACCGAGATCTCTCATCAGCTGAACTCTTGCCTTAGTAATAAAAGCAGCTTTACCACAGTCTCTGGTGTATACCATACCATGATAGGAGGCATCCGGAGTCGATAAGCCAGGGAATTTCCCATTATCCCAATTGAAATTACCACTGTCTACAATCACGCCACCAAGAGCAACCGCATGGCCATCCATGTATTTGGAGGTGGAATGTACAACGATGTCGGCACCAAATTCAAAGGGTCTGCAATTAATCGGAGTAGCAAAGGTATTGTCTACAAACAATGGAATACCGTTCTGATGAGCAAAGGTTGCCAGCTTCTCAATATCGGTAATGATTAAAGCCGGATTAGCAATCGTCTCAGCAAATACCAGCTTTGTATTCTCTCTGATTTCCTTCTGTAATTCTTCTAAGGAAGCATCGGGATCAACAAAGGTTACTTCAATCCCCATTCTCTTTAAGGTTACAGCAAAGAGATTTGTAGTTCCGCCGTAAATTGTACTGGAAGAAATCATGTGATCACCGCTACAGCATATATTAAGTACAGCAATCAGACTTGCTGCCTGACCTGAGGAGGTACACATAGCACCTATACCACCCTCCAAGGAAGCGATCTTCTTCTCTACACTATCCACGGTTGGATTGGCCACTCTAGTATAGAAAAAGCCTTCCTCTGTAAGATCAAATAACCTTCCTACCTGCTCACTGGAATCATATTTGAAGGTCGTGCTCTGATAAATCGGTAACACTCTGGGTTCTCCATTCTTCGGCTGATAGCCTTCTTGAATACATCTAGTCTCAATATGATAATTCTTCATAACCTTCGCCCTTCCTCATCTATTATGTATTATTATTCAATTAATATTATAAGTAATCATATAGCCTCGAAATATATTTGTCAACTATAAGCTATGGTCAGTTAATTCTGGTATATTATTCCAGGGACGGTTTGCTGACAGAAATCCCGATAATAAGCCAAGGAGCCACGAATTGAGGCGGCAGTATTAATTTACTGATTGAATATGATTTTAGTCGATCCCTTCCAGCATCCGATATTGCCTGGGGGTTAACCCTTTGCTGGCGCGAAATACCTTAATAAAGTAGCTGGAGTCATTAAAGCCACAATTATGGGCAATCTCGGTAATCGAAAGTGCCCTTTCCTTCAATTGATTACAAGCGCATTCAATTCGATAATAATTCAGATACTCAATCGGTGTCCGATTCGTCAGTTTCTTGAAAAATCGACAGAAATATCTTGGATTCAGATCTGCAGTCTTCGCCATACTCTCCAAGGTGATTGCTTCCGTATAATTATTCTCGATATATAGGATAACCTCTTTTAAGCGATTAATATACCATACGGTTTCTCTGTGAGATTCATTTTTCTTCAAAGAGGAGCTAAGCTCACAGAGTATACCCATTAACTGAAATAAACATCCCTGAATCATAAATTCATAACCTCTACTCTGCTTCCTGCACAAACGAAAAAGAGTCTTAATTGTCTCATTGATTCGTGTATCAATATCCGATAGGATTAAGGGAGAATATATCTCCTCCTCCATCATTCGCTGCAACAATTTATTACAAGTCTGATTACCACCGATCAGTAGCTTTAGATCAAATACAATACATTCGTAAATGCAGTTTTCAGGAACTCCTCCATGGAGCACACCGGCTGGTATGAAATAGATATCTCCCTGCTTTGCCTGAAGAACCTCTCCATCCAAGGTAAGGTGAAAGCTCCCTTCCTTAATCAGAATAATTTCATATTCCGGGTGCCAGTGATAGGTCATCTGATAACGGAGATCGGTGGGTTCCATATGATAGAATGCCAATGGAAATTCAATCGTCCCCTGCTGCCTGTGCTCTTTATAGTCTAGGTATTTCATTCCGTCCCCCAAAAGTGAATATTTTTATATTATAAGTAATTATATCACAGGAAAATCTGGTAAAACAACAATATAATTATAGGTAGACAGAAGGATACATATAACTACTAAGGTAGGTACTTAAGTAACCAAGATAACTATACTGATTTACAGACTATTCAATCCTGATTATCATGATATTGAGTAGAGTATAATGATCCGTATTTATAATGTATGAAGGAGGTTGAAACAATGGCTAAGAACAGATTAATCGGGGATTACCCCGTCATTGGCATCCGTCCGACCATTGATGGTCGTAGAGGTGTACTTCAGGTTCGTGAGTCCTTAGAAGAACAGACAATGGATATGGCAAAGGCTGCTGCAAGGCTATTAACAGAGAATCTCTGTTATTCCAACGGAGAGCCGGTTAAGGTTGTAATTGCGGATACTACCATTGGCCGCGTTGCAGAAAGCGCTGCTTGTGCGTCTAAGTTCAGAAAAGAGGGTGTTGATATCACTTTAACAGTCACTCCCTGCTGGTGCTACGGAGCAGAAACTATGGATATGGACCCGATGACCATCAAAGGTGTCTGGGGTTTTAACGGGACAGAACGACCGGGTGCTGTATATCTCGCCTCCGTACTTGCAACCCATGCACAGAAAGGTCTTCCTGCCTTTGGCATCTATGGGCATGATGTACAGAGTGCGACAGATACTTCTATTCCCGAGGATGTGAAGGAGAAGCTGCTTCGCTTCGGCAGAGCTGCAATTGCAGCCGCAAGCATGCGCGGGAAATCTTATCTCCAGATCGGATCTATTTGCATGGGTATCGGCGGATCCATCATCGATCCGGCATTCATCGAAGAGTATCTTGGGATGCGGGTAGAATCCGTGGATGAGGTGGAGATAATCCGAAGAATGGCTGATGGTATTTACGACGAAAAAGAATATCATAGAGCCCTTGCCTGGACCCGTGCCAAATGCCTAGAAGGCTTTGATAAGAATCCCACTGAGCTTCAAAAATCAAGAGAGGAAAAGGATAGTGACTGGGAGTTCGTGGTCAAAATGATGATAATCATCAAAGATCTTATGAACGGTAATTCAAATCTAGGGTCAGACTACAAGGAGGAAGCCGTTGGACATAATGCTATCGCTGCAGGCTTCCAGGGTCAACGAGAATGGACTGACTTCTATCCGAATTGCGATTTTTGTGAAGCCTTACTGAATACCTCCTTTGACTGGGACGGTGCAAGGGAACCATATATCCTCGCAACCGAGAATGATGTTCTGAATGGTATCGGTATGCTGTTTATGAAGCTATTAACGAATCGCGCACAGATATTTGCTGACGTAAGGACCTATTGGAGTCCGGAAGCGGTGAAGTCGGCAACCGGATATGATATCTGTGGCAAAGCAAAGGATTCTAATGGATTTATCCATTTAATTAATTCAGGAGCTGCATGTCTGGATGCTTGTGGAGAAGCGAAGGATGAGAACGGACAGGGAATCATGAAGAAATGGTGGGAGGTAACCGATAAGGATCAGGAAGCAATTCTGGGGGCAACCACCTGGAACCCGGCTGATAATGGGTATTTCAGAGGTGGCGGTTACTCTTCCCGATTTATCACTAAGTCAGAAATGCCGGTAACCATGATCCGCCTTAACCTGGTGAAGGGACTCGGTCCCTGTCTGCAAATTGCAGAGGGTTGGACAATTGAGCTTCCTGAGAACGTAACCGATACACTTTGGAAACGTACCGACTATACCTGGCCTTGTACCTGGTTTGCCCCAAGAACAACAGGACAGGGCGCATTTAAAACCGCTTATGATGTTATGAATCACTGGGGTGCAAACCATGGTGCAATCTCCTATGGTCACATCGGAGCCGATCTGATCACGCTCTGCTCCATGCTACGAATTCCTGTAAGTATGCATAATGTTCCCGAAGAGCAGATCTTCCGTCCAGCCTCCTGGAATGCCTTCGGTATGGATAAGGAAGGTCAGGACTACCGGGCTTGTCAGGCTTATGGTCCCTTGTATCGATAGTTTCAATTCTATTATGAAAAGCTGTTATTCATCAAAGCTGTTAGGCAGATACCATACAAACGATAGTTAGCGGTAAACAGGAAGCGGAGAAGCTCATATAGTGAGCCTCTCCGCTTTCAATCATGTATTCTCTTATTATCAATTCATCTAATTCATGATAATAGAAAATCGTATAGCATACGTTCTATTATTCATGACAAGTGAATTGATTCATCAATTTTTCTAGTTTTTTCTAGTTTTTTTCTAGTCATTTCAATTATTCTTTATTTCCTTCGGTCACTTCGATCTTTCTGATTTCTCTTGTTCTGATCTCCTTACAGATATCATCAACAAAGGTTGCAAGTGGCTTCTGACCTTCATCTCCAAGGAAACGGCTTCTTACGGATACAACGCCTTCCTCCTCTTCCTTCTGACCAACTACCAGCATATAGGGGATACGATCAAGTCTTGCTTCTCTGATCTTATAACCGATCTTCTCTGCTCTCTCGTCCACGGTTACCAGAACGTTATTCTTTAAGAGCTCTTCTTTAACCTTCTCTGCGTAATCATGATATTTCTCAGAGATTGGTAATACTCTTACCTGCTCAGGACATAACCAGGTCGGGAATAAGCCGGCATATTTCTCAATCAACCAAGCAAGCGTTCTCTCATAGCAGCCCATGCTAGTTCTGTGAATGATATAGGGGCGAACCTTCTCCCCATTCTGATCCACATAGTACATATCAAACTGCTCTGCAATCATCGCATCCCACTGAACAGTAATCATTGTGTCCATCTTGCCATATACGTTCTTTGCCTGAATATCCACCTTAGGACCATAGAAGGCAGCTTCGCCCTCTTCCTCGTAAAAAGGAATCTCAAGCTCAGTCAATACCTTGCGGATTCTACCCTGAGTCTCTTCCCATACCTCTTCCGTTCCGATGTATTTCTCCTTGTTGTTGGGATCCCACTTGGAGAGGCGATAGGTAACATCATTCTCAACACCTAAGGTTCTTAAGCAATATCTTGCAAGATCCAGGCACCCCTTAAACTCCTCATCCATCTGATCCGGTCGTACAATCAAATGTCCCTCTGAAATCGTGAACTGACGTACACGGGTTAAACCATGCATTTCACCGGAATCCTCATTACGGAACAAGGTGGAAGTCTCACCGTATCGAAGAGGCAAATCACGATAGGATTTCTGGCTGTTCTTATATACATAATACTGGAATGGGCATGTCATCGGGCGAAGAGCAAATACTTCCTTATCCACCTTCTCATCACCAAGAACGAACATACCTTCCTTGTAATGATCCCAGTGACCGGAGATCTTGTAGAGATCGCTCTTTGCCATCAAGGGAGTTCTGGTCCTTACATAACCACGACGTTCTTCCTCATCCTCAATCCATCTCTGAAGAGTCTGAATAATCTTAGTTCCCTTGGGCATCAATAACGGAAGTCCCTGACCAATAACATCTACAGTAGTGAACAATTCCATCTCTCGGCCTAATTTGTTATGATCACGCTTCTTAATATCCTCTAAATAAACCAGATATTCCTCTAGCTCAGCATTCTTCGTATATGCTGTTCCGTATACACGGGTCAGCATCTTGTTCTTCTCTGATCCTCTCCAATAAGCACCGGAGGAGGAAATCAGCTTAAATGCCTTAATATTCTTCGTGCTCATCAAATGAGGTCCGGCACAAAGATCTACAAAATCACCCTGCTGATAGAAGGAAAGCTCCGCATCTACCGGAAGATCCTCAATTAGTTCAACCTTATAAGGTTCATTCTTGGACTGCATTAAGGCAATTGCCTCCGCTCTGGGAAGGGTAAAACGAACCAGCTCTGCACCTTCCTTAATAATCTTCTTCATCTCAGCTTCCAATGCATCGAGCGCTGCGCGGTCAAAGGAAGGGATATCAAAATCATAATAAAACCCGGTATCAATGGAGGGTCCGATTGCAAGCTTTGCCTCCGGATATAACCTCTTAACAGCTTGAGCCAATACGTGAGAGGTAGTATGTCGGTAAGCTGCCTTACCACCCTCATCGTTGAAGGTTAATATATTTAAGTTGCAGTCATGATCCACGTTTGTTCTAAGATCCACCACCTTACCGTCTATTTCTCCGGCACAGGCCATTCTTGCCAAACCCTCGCTGATGTCAGCTGCAATTTCATACACGCTCATTGCCTTGTCGTACTCTTTAAAAGAGCCATCCTTTAATGTAATTTTCATATCAAAATCTCCTTTCAAGATAAAATCACTTAATAATTGTTGGGGGAGATTTTATTCTCCCTTTCAGAATTTAGAATATCAATGACAACTTATTGAGGAGAATTTAATCTCCCTTTCAAGATAAAATCACTTAATAATTGTTGGGGGAGATTTTATTCTCCCTTTCAGAATTTAGAATATCAATGGCACCTTATAGAGGAGAATTTATCTCCCTTTCAAGGTAAATTTGTTGATAATTTTTTTGAGAAATTTATACTTCCTTTCAGAATTTAGAATATTAATGGCATCTTACTCAGTAGAATTAATCTCCCTTTTTCACAGGGTAACAATCCCAGTTAAAATAAATGACATTAGGTTATGGCAATCATAAATATAAGTATAAAAAAAACGCCTCACTTCCGATTGCACTTATGCCTATCGAAAGGGACGAGCGTAAAAGATACGTCGCGGTTCCACCCTTGTTGGTGTATAGCACCCACTTCATTCAATGATAACGGAATCACCGGACCGGATTGGGGTCACTCGGAGTTGGTCTTCCTATGCTACATAATAAGATAATCGCACCAATTATATCTCTCGCTGGATTACTTTGCACAGTACTCTTCTCGTCAACGTTTTAATATTTAACTAATAACTAAAGCTTATTATATCATTCCTATTTTGATTGTCAAGTCTAATTCAACTTTATCCTTTCGGAAAGACTGGTATTACTGGATAGTTCATGAAATAGCTATGGTAAAGGTAATCCTCCTATGATAAAATAATGCTGTGTTAAAATACCTTCCGAAGGAGAATTTGTATGTCAGTTTATTCACTGCAAAATAATATCATAAAGATTGAAGTAGAGGAAATCGGTGCTGAGCTCACCTCAATTTTCCATACCCCCACCAATACAGAGTATCTGTGGAATGCCGATCCGGCTTACTGGAAGCGTCACGCTCCAATTCTCTTCCCCGTGGTGGGATCTCTTAAAAATAAAACCTATACCTCTCAGGGACAGACTTATACTCTGCCTCAGCATGGCTTTGCCCGGGATATGAATTTTAATCTAACAAGCCAGACGACCAACGAGCTTTGGTTATCATTGGAAGCTACAGAGGACACCAAGAAGGTGTATCCCTTTGATTTTCGTCTGGAATTGGGTTACCGTCTGGAGGAAAACCAGGTTACCGCAATCTGGAGGGTGATTAATACCGGCTATGATGAAATGTTTTTCTCCATTGGTGGACACCCGGCTTTCCTATGTCCACTGAAAGACGGTGAAAGGCAAGCGGATCATTATATCTTATTTGATTCGGATCAACCAATACATTACCTGCTTGTTGACGAGAATGGACTGGTGGTGAAAAAGCCCTTCTCTGAGCAGCATATTCTGACTACTGAAGACGGCTTCCTGCCAATCTATACCCATCTCTTTGACCGTGATGCTTTAATCATAGAGGAAAACCAATTCCATCGTATTTCCTTAGCCGACAGCAATAAAAAGCCATATCTGACGGTCAGCTTTGATGCTCCGCTCTTTGGTTTATGGTCGCCTGCAAAGATGAACGCCCCCTTTGTCTGCATCGAGCCCTGGTACGGGCGTTGTGATGCTGCTGATTTTATTGGTAACCTGGAGGAACGGGAATATGGCAATCGTTTAAATCCAGGTGAGGTTTTTGAAGCATCCTATACAATTCTGATTCATGAATGATGTAGTGTTTCTATTGTTGTGAATCATATATGCTCCTCTTGTTGTAGACTGTTTTATTAATTCAACTGTCTATCGCAAGCGGAGCATATCATGATACTTTAAACACTGATTATTATTCCTAACAATAGTAAAATCATAAAGCCTGCTCTCCACCGTTCATTACAAAGAAGGCCTTGTAGCCAGCTTTCTATCGCTTATTCTTTTATCCTATTACATCGTTTAGCAAGGATTAATTATGTGAGGATGGAAGGAACGGTCTCAAGGTATTCGCTACATTGGATACCGGCATCGTCTGAAGAATAATCTTACCCGGTCCCGTAACCACGGTATTAAAGATACCTTCACCACCAAGCAGCATATTCTTAACACCCGGAACGGTATGAATCTCCATCTTACAGCTTTCGGTCATTCCGGCCAGATACCCTGTATCAATTACCATCTGCTGACCGGACTGCAGAGTATACTCCATCGCATATCCGTCTATCTCGATAAATGCGATTCCATGTCCGGACAGTTTCTGCATTATGAAGCCCTCTCCACCGAACAGACCTGCGCCAAGTTTTTTCTGAAAATGCAGTGAAAGTTCAACACTTGCTTCCGATGCCAAGAAGGCAGATTTCTGAACAATCATATTATTGCCCGGACCAATTTCCAGAGCCCGTATGGAACCGGGGAAGCTGGATGCAAAGGCAATCATACCTTCTCCGCCCATTGCGGTATATCGATTCTGAAACAAGGAATCACCGGAGAACATTCTTCCCAGTGCCTTCCCGATTCCTCCGTTGGTCGAAGTCTCCATCTTCATATTCGGACTCATCCAACTCATGGAGCCACGTTCTGTAATCAGAGTTTCCCCCGCAGTAACATAACAGGTAACGACGGGTAAGGGCTCACCTACGATTTCATATCTCATTCTACTACCTCCAATTTTTTAATTACAAGCTTAACACTTAATATTCTAATAATTTCATGTCTACATCCTTTAGATTTCCCACCAGCGAGACGGAAGCGGATGCCATATCAAAATAACGGTTCGCAAAATCAATAATTTCGGTCAGACTTACTTTATCTATTCCTTCTATTAATTCCTCAATCGGTAACAGGCGTCCACGATTAAGCAACGCTTTCCCATTAGAATTCATCCTACTCTTCGCGCTTTCATTGCCTAAAATCAGCTCTGTCTTTATCTGTTCCTTTGTCATAGACAACTCCTCAGCCGTCACACCCTTTTTCTTAATATCAGCAATTATCTGATATATCTTCTTCACCACAACAGGCGCCTGAGAGGGATTCATGGCCGCATAGATATGGAACAATCCAGTCTCCCGGTATGAGCTTCCATAAGAATATATGGAATAGGTAAGACCACTATTCTCTCTAATTTTCTGGAACAATCTTGAATTAACACTTCCCCCCAAGATAGAGTTGAGTATCGATAGCACATACCTCTCCTCTGACAGATAGGAAATACAGTCAAATGCAATATTACAATGAATCTGCTCAATATCCTTATGTCGTTTACAACGTACGCGGTTATATTCCGGCTTACACTGCGTCGTACTTAGCTTTTGATTCTTTGCTTTGATACCGCTGAATTTCTCTTCCAGTAGTTCAAGCACGTTCTCTTCCTTAAAATTACCGGCTACTGAAATAATCATATTCTCACCGACATAATAGGTATCCATAAAATCTCTAATCTGTTCTCTGGTAACGCTACGCACGATTTTTTTTGTACCGGAAATCATATACCCAAGAGGATGATCCTTCCAAATTCTCTGCTGCAGCATCTCATGTACAAGATCCTCCGGTGAGTCATCATACATGTCAATTTCTTCTATGATAACGCCTTTTTCTTTCTTTAATGCCTTTTCCTCAATCAGTGAGTTAGTGAGCATATCTGAGATGATATCAATTGCAATCGGCAGATGCTCGCTTAAGGTAGTCGCATAATAAGAGGTGCATTCCTTACTAGTAAATGCATTCATATTGCCACCGATTCGTGCCATCTCATCTGCAATTTGCTTTGCACTTCGATTCTTTGTTCCTTTGAATAACATGTGCTCAATAATATGAGCAATACCATTGTTACTATCATCTTCATTGGATGAGCCTGCTTTAACCCAAATACCGAAGGATGCACTTTGTAAATATGGTAATACCTCTGTTACTACTGTAATCTTGTTGGATAATTGATTAATTTTCGTCATATAGGTCCCTTCCTATCCATAGAGTGATTTATCCATACAGCCAGCACCATATACAAACCTAATTCCCACTACTGTTAATCAGACTTACATAATTCCGTATTAATTGATAAACTTTACAAACTGACTAAAATACCGATACATAATTTATGGTTTTATTTTCACACTAGTGAAGCATGGTTGCTTTTGATACAACAGCCTCATCATTAATACCCTTAACATCCCATCTGCATCTATGATGTAACTGGGAGACTGGAAGAACAAGGAATCCACGCCTTCGCGCGGACTTCGCGGTACTTCCCGTGTAAATTGCTTTTAATTTACACCATTTACTTGATTCTAGCATATTTTTATACTGTTTACAACAAGATGAATAGTTAAGCTGGAGCAAAAAAATTTCAAGTTATAATTAAAACTTTACGGAAGATAGATCTGACTAATCTTAACCACTACATTATCTTTCACTGTAATCTTACAGAGTTCATTATTATTAAGAATAAGCTCTTCTAACTCCTCCAAGGTACCTTCCGATAACACCGTATCATCCAGAAGCTCAACGGTCAAATTCTCGTCATAGCTTAGTAAACTATCCTTCTCCTCTTCATTATATAGATAGAAGCCGGTTACTAAATCGTCACCTTTCATACCAATCTCCTTCAGCCTTTCTTCATCTGTAGAGAAGAGTAATTCTGCATGATCAACAATAATCGTTCTTTTCTCGCTATCAATCGCTTTTACATAGGCATCTGCTACATATTCCTGCTGGCTTTCCAGCTCCTCTTTCGTATCACTGCTACCATCTGTATTTGTTTCAGTATTGTTATCTGTATTTGTTTCTGCATTGATTTCTGTATCGGTTTCATTATTTACTGCTTCCTTAGTCAATAAAGAACATCCGGTTAAGGCATTCATACTAATAAAACCCACTAATAGGATTGATAATAATTTTCTATTCCATTTACTTTTTCTGATTTTATGCATAATATTAGTCTCCTTATGGTTTACTTGATTTGGCTTAACTCTATACCAACAGACAGATATTGGTATAGCAACGAGTAACAGTATTATATTCATTTAAGCAAAATCAGTCAAGTTATTACTTTATCACAACCACTCCACAGACCATTCAATAAATTTTCATAAAAATACTGCGAAATGTACCATAAAACGAAGTTATGATTTAAAATACTCAGAGCCTTCGTAAATATACCATTTCGCAGTCATTTAATTCTTTGTGCGTAAGCCAATTGAGATCAGCAAGCTTGCTTGAATATATTCGAGCACGTACGCCTACCGGAGAAGCTCACATAGCGCGCTTCTTCTGGTTCTTAAGGATTTTCAATTATTATGCAAATAAAAATATCTTATTTAATCTGGGTGATTTCATAGCCTTTTGCTGTTAGAAGCTCTATTATGTCCGAATCCCCCAAATAATGACCACTGCCAACAATGACAAAATAAGTATGGCCACTGCCTGTCTTCAAGAGATTCTCAATATATTCAGCCATAGTTGCATTTCTTTGGATGAAGAGCTTGTCGTAGAACTCTCTTAAGAGCTTCATCTCCTCGTCCGTGGTGCCATCCTCCAGCATATCCTTATTCTGATATTCAAAGGAATTATATTGCTTGAAGTTCTCTGCATCACCGGCACGCCATAAGGATAACATAGAAGCAAGTCCTTCTGGATTCGTATTATCTTTTCCATCCATCGAATCATTCACTGCATCAATGGTCTCATTCACCAGATACTCAGCAAGCTCATTGGAGAAGCTTTCCAGCATTTTACCCTGCACCCCATAGCCTTCAACCTCAAGCACTTTTTTGCCATTAAGCATAGCATTCGTTAAGAAGTTCATATCGATACCAAGATTTGCGCTTGTAGTTGCCTCGTCTATCGAACCGGATTCTGTCATTGATAAAGAAGTAAAGGAAATATAGATATACCAAGGCTTCATCAAGGCCGCTTGAGCTTCCGGTACACCAAATTTAGCCGCCAGAGCAATTACTTTATCATAGGTTCCTTGGGATACATGATCCTTTAAGGTAGATCCGTCGGTATAGAAGGCATTGTTCACAATCGCCAGAGCACCTGCTTGATCAAAGAGATTTACTTCTACAGCCAAAGCTTCTGAGCTATTATAAGCAGATAATATCTTATCACTCATCGGATAGATATCGGTGGATGCCATATGGATGGAGCCAAGCATATAGACGGTATTGCCATTTGCCTTAGCCTCCCATAGAAAGCCTTTACTGGATGCATCCAGTTTATCATAGATACAGGTAACAAGTCTGGTAGCAAGTACAATCGCCTGTTCAATTGAACAGATATCCTTCAATGCTAATTCACCGTTCTTACCGGTATAGATACCGTTTTCCTTCATAAACGCAACTGCATTGGTGTTGTCAAGGTTTAGGTCCTTTGTAAGGGTATAAGTATTTACTGTACTATATAAAGATTTGATAACCTCTTCTACGGTAATCTTATCAACCAGCTTATACTTAAAATCTCCTTCCGACTTTACACATTCCGTATTTATCATCTTATATCTCAATCCGGAATTTAAGACTAACAGTTTTGCTCTGGTAATGGGCACTGTCATGTCTTTAGTGAACCATGTATTGGGAAATAATCCGTAGGACTCTGCTACAACCAGATCACCTAACGCCCAATCACTGTAGATCTGGCCGGCTGCCATGCTCTGGAGTTCCTCGTTACTCTGTGTCTTCGGTTCTGCTGCAAATGCCGGTGTATTCGGTATCATGGTGATAACAAGCATCAGAACCAGTAAAAGTGATATTAGTCTTTTCTTCATCATTTTTTTCTTCCCTTTCTACGTCCAGTCCCGTCTGTTACTACAGCACGAGGCAGCTTTTCCAGCTCATCCAACATTTGTAATAACGACTTAATACTCATGATAATATTGCCACCCTCGAAAGTCAAGTTAAGGAATGATTAAAAATAAGCCATCCATATTGATATGGAATGGCTTATTTTAACTACAGATAATACAATTTACTACATTGTGCCAAATATGTTTTCATAATTTGACAATATTACTGTGCATCCTTGATACTGAAGCTAATTCTTCCCATCTTATCCTGTCCAAGGCATACTACCTTAACAACATCACCTAAGGTGAGAACATCCTCAACATGCTCAACTCTGTGCTTCGCAATCTTGGAGATGTGAACCATACCCTCCTTACCAGGAGCAAACTCGATGAAAGCACCGAAGTCTTTGATACTAATAACCTTACCGGTATAGTACTGTCCTTCTTCGAACTCGGTTACAATCATCTTAACGATATCAATTGCCTTCTGGATGCTATCCTTATCAACACCACATACGGATACAGCGCCGTCGTCGGTGATATCAATCTTAACACCGGTCTGTTCGATAATTGCATTGATGGTCTTACCTCTCTGACCAACAACCTCACCAATCTTTGAAGGATCAATCTTGATCTGAACGATCTTAGGTGAATAAGGACCAACCTCCGGTCTGGGTTCAGCGATTACAGGAGCCATAACATCGTTTAAGATATAGGTTCTGGCTTCCTTTGTTCTATAGATAGCCTGTTCGATGATCTCTCTGGTTAAACCATGAATCTTAATATCCATCTGGATTGCTGTGATACCCTTATGAGTACCTGCAACCTTAAAGTCCATATCGCCAAAGAAATCTTCAAGGCCCTGAATATCTGTTAAAAGAATATAATCGTCATCTGTGTCTCCGGTTACTAAGCCAACGGAGATACCTGCCACCATACCCTTAAGGGGAACACCAGCCGCCATTAAGGACAGAGTAGAAGCACAAATACTTCCTTGAGAGGTGGAACCGTTGGATTCCAGAACCTCAGATACAGTACGGATTGCATAAGGGAATTCCTCTTCGCTAGGAAGAACCGGAACCAATGCTCTCTCAGCTAATGCGCCATGACCGATCTCACGTCTTCCGGGACCTCTGGAAGGTCTTGTCTCACCTACAGAGTAGGAAGGGAAATTATAGTGATGCATATATCTCTTTCCGGTCTCGTTCTCATCAATACCATCTAATCTCTGGGTCTCAGCAAGAGCACCTAAGGTTGTGATCGTAAGAACCTGAGTCTGTCCACGTGTGAACATACCGGAACCATGTGTTCTGGGTAAAACATCTACCTCAGCAGCAAGTCTTCTGATATCAGTAACCTTTCTGCCGTCCGGACGCTTCTGATCCTTTAAGATCATCTTACGCACGGTCTTCTTCTCGAATTTATAGATAGCTTCACCGAGTAAAGGAAGCCATTCGGGATGAGTCTCCTCATAACGAGCAACCAAACGATCGGTAATCTCTCTGATATTAGCCTCTCTAACCTGTTTCTCATCAGTAAATACAGCAACCTCCATCGCTTCGGGAGTAATAAAGCTCACCATATCCTCATATAAATCTGCAGGTGTATCGCATACAATATAATCATGCTTCGGCTTACCAACCGCTGCTACAATTGTCTCAATAAATTCGATGATTTTCTGGTTTACAGCGTGTGCTGCAAAGATAGCCTCAATCATCTTATCCTCAGGAAGCTCATTTGCACCAGCCTCGATCATAATAACCTTGTCCTTGGTAGAAGCAACGGTTAATGCTAAGGTTGACTTTTCTCTCTGAGCGGAGGTAGGATTGAATACTAATTCACCATCTACCATACCAACCATCGTGGAGGCGGTAGGTCCGTCAAATGGAATATCAGAGATACAGGTAGCAATTGCAGAACCTAACATCGCTGTAACCTCAGGAGAACAATCCTGATCAACACAAAGAACTAAATTGTTCAGAGTTACATCATTTCTGTAATCCTTCGGGAACAAAGGTCTCATCGGACGATCAATAACACGAGAGGTAAGAACTGCATTCTCTGAAGCCTTGCCTTCTCTCTTAATAAATCCACCGGGAATCTTACCTACTGCATATAACTTCTCTTCATATTCAACACTTAAGGGAAAGAAATCAATTCCCTCTCTCGGCTTATTGGATGCTGTTGCTGTGGATAATACTACTGTATCACCATAGTGCATCAAAGCAGCACCGTTAGCCTGAGCAGCAACTCTGCCAACTTCAACAGTAAGTGTTCTGCCTGCTAATTCCATAGAAAAACTTTTGAACATAGTCTAATCTCCTTTTCTAAATTAATAACGTAGCTCTTCAGATACTAATCTGAAGAGAAATAATTTTTAGAGTCGGAGGAACCGAAACAACTGAAAAACCTACCGAATTAACGAATTTCCGATATTCTTTTCAGAAGTCTCGGGTTGTCCTCCCGCCACTCTAACTATAATATTATACCATTATTATTACCATTATGCTACATTTATTTTCATCCCGTGTAAATCATAGTATTTGATGATTTAGAGTTTATTATCGGACATATCATCCTGCAATTCCAAAACAGACAGACCGGGATCCCGATGCAATCAACCGGGAAAGTTATTGGGATGTCATCAGCCCCTTCTTCCATTTTAGCAATGATATAATAAGAAGCATAATACTCTTGGACTCCTGTTTGATGACAGGCTGGCTCAGTAACCTGTAAAAAGTAACCGGCGTTAAATTCAGTTAACCTGAACCTTTGCGCCGGTTACAATTATCCCATCGGCTCAATAATTATTGCCTATATACCCATATTTATTCCAGAGGCCGGGAATGGGCAGTGCCCATGTCTATTTTCTATGTTATAAAATTTATAATCCTCGAATAATATGTCTTATTGCACCGTAACTTTTATTCTCTTATACACTCCATTCTGTGCATAAGCATATACATAGCAAGTTCCTTTTGCTTTTGCAGTTATATTCCCCTTACTATTTACGGTTGCAATCTCCTTATTTGAGGATTCATAGCGAATGACTGCCGTATGCTCCTTCTGCTTTTTACCCTTTGGCAGAACAACCTGAGCGGTCACGGTTTTAGATTTTCCAGCCTTAAGCGTTACTGATGTTGCATTCATTGTTACCTTTGTTACATTGGCATAGGTCTTACTTTCTGTAACAGAATGTACTACCTTTGAGGTCATTATGATTACCCGCTCTTTGTCAATCATCCGGTAAGCCTTGACCTGGAACTTAAAATTGGTTCCCTTTTTCAAGTTCCCAACCGTGTAGCTGGTAGTATTCGCTGGAAGGTCGGCCAATTCAATCATCTCTTCCCCGCATTTTCCGCCGTAGATCAGATATCCATCCACATTTTCAATTTTCTTATAGGATAAGGTTTGCGAGGTCTTGCTAGCTTTCGCTTTCAACTGTAGATGATGGAAATCCTGATAGGTCTGTATCGTGGTAGTATCCTTATAGGTCAGGGTATAGGTGGAGAATCTGTCAGTCTCAAAGGTAAACAGATGGGTTGCCGGATCATAGTTTCCATCAAGCCTGGTTGCTTCTCCATCATGAATTCGGATGATGTAGAATTCCCTGCTTTTCGTTGCATCCGCATTCCAATACATCTTTGGCACCTCGAGATTGATACTGATTTTTCCCTTAGTTTCAGTAACCTTTGACTCTTCCTGGCTACCAATCTGCTTATAGAGAGACAGATCAATATAAAGAACGGGTATATTCGCAGCCGCATCCTTTGAAACTTCATTTTCTGCAGCCAGTTTATCCTGTATTAGCTTCTTTTCTTCATCACTGACAGATGTACCGATGTCCATAGCCCTCAGAATGACCTGCACTTTCTCTCCCTTCGCTACCATTTCCTGTTCCTCGGGAGTCAATACACTAGTCTTCAGCTCATCATTGCTATTATTTAGATTCACAGCCGGAGCACCGTCGTTTTGCTGCTGGATTTTTTCCACTACACCCTCGGTTTTTTCCTTATTATTTGGAGTAGGATTGGGGCTTGGAGCAGGATTGGGGCTCGGAGCAGGATTGGGGCTTGGAGCAGGATCGGGG